>JASFQK010000030.1:0-85254 GCA_050115495.1 Phycisphaerae bacterium
CCGCGCGCCTGGCTCCCCCGCCTCCTCGCCACCCTCCTGCCCCGCCGACAACCTGCCCCACCGCCCTCCACCTCCACCAGGAGATCAACCCGCCGCAAACGTGCGAATCGACAAACGTAGGGCGGCCCGTGCCCGCCAGCCCGCCAATCCGCGCCAGAATCCGCCAGAACGCGCCAGAACCTAGCATTCCTAGGATTCCCCTTTGCTTCTCTCCCGAAGCGCGTCTATCTTTCACGTGCTCACGCAGTTCCCGGGCCCGCCTTGACGGACCCTCGGTCTTCGGAGCCAGGACGCCGATCGAAACGTTGTAGCACGGCTAACCCCGTGTGGTCGGCGACCAAACCGCGAAGACCGATCGTCTCGTGACCCGTGCGTCGGCGGAGCACCTTGCCGAGCGTCGGCCCGTAGCGGCCGGTCTCCGTGCCGGCCGTCTGTGGCGTCCGGGCTCTGCACCGGACGTCTTCGTCCGACCTCCGTGTCGGACGTCGACCGCCGGCGACCGTTCACTTCGGTGAACACGGCACTGGTGCTCAGAGGACGCCGCTCGCATCGGCGAACGCCAGGACACGGCTGCCTGCACGGAACCGCACCCTCGCGGTCACTCAGCGCAGCACCGGAGCGGATCTTTGACAACTGAACAAGCCTCCCCGGCCACACGGCGCGGGGTCGCTATCGCCGGCTCTCTGCCACGCCCACAGGCCGCTGGCGAGCACGCAGGGCGAGCCGTGCCCGCCGGATGCGGTCGGATGAATCCGTAACTGGCGTGCACAGCCGCCCCACATGCTCCGGCGGGACCTGTGAACCCGACTTCCCCCCCGACGTCCTCCCCGTTAGCCCCTCCCCGCAATAGCGATCTTCCTATCCGCCTACTCCTCCCAACAAACCACGACGGCCTTCACAACAACCGTCGCGTTCGGAGGAACACTCTTCGCCGGGAGAAACACCTCGAATTCCCTGTCCCCTTGCGGCGGCACGTCGAGCACCTCGACCATGGGATTCGCGGCCTGCACGGCGCCTGCCTCGTCCAGCAACTGGACGAGCAGGACGACGGACGATGCCGAGCGGGCGTCCTCATTGACCAGCACGCCTCTGACGACACATCCCGCGCCCGTCGCTTCCCAGGTGACTTTCTCGGTTCTCAGGTGTGTGGTGTCGCGGTGCGCCGCTTCGTCGAAGGACGTCTCGCGCACGTGCCGAACGACATGGAACGCGATCGCCCCGACGATCACGAGTGACAACAACAGGATTTTCGCGTGACGCTTCATCAGTGGTATGGATTCGATAGGTTGGGCATCGTCGTAACCCCCTCCCACTCGGGGTACTCACCGACATCAAAGGGGAATACCCGGATCAACTGCGCGTGCCCATCCAGGAAGGCGGCGTTCGCCCAGACATGCCCCCGCCCGCGCTTGTGCCAGTGCGCCTTCGGATGGGCCGCGATGGACGGCATGGTCCGGTGAATCGGCAGATCGCCGATCACCACTTTCCTGCTCGGATACGGGAAGAAGGTTACCCGGAGCGGCTCGGCGTTGGGCAGGGGAGTCTCCGCGAAGTCGCCGTAGCAGAAATCCAGCCCGACCAGCTTGGCCAGCCCCATCGGCATGAGCACGCCCATCCCGCGGTTGTATCCGGAGGCGTAGAAATAGCTGGTCCCATAGAGCTCATGCGCCGTCAGGTTCGGCGGGTAACGCGCGTTCTCGATCCAGTAGATCGGCTCACCCTTGTCACACGGACACCGGAATAGCTCGTATGAATCGGCTACATACGGGTTGAGGAGCCGCTCCTCCGCGGGCAGACCGCCGCCGAACATGACGGCAGGCGCCCAATCTTCGTCTTCCAGGTCCATCCGCCCTTTCCGGCCGCCGAGTTCATGCCCCGTCGCCACGGGCACGACTCCGTTATGCTCGCCGGTGTAGCAGAAGAAGCCAACCATGATCTGTCGCAGGTTGCTTTGACATACAACCGCCTTGGCTTGCTCTCTCGCCTGCTGAAGAGATGGCACCAAGACGCTCATCAGGATGGCCACGATCGCAACGACCACCAGCAGTTCGATCAGTGTGAACGCCGCTGCCCGTCCTGCGTATCCGCTACGCATCAGCCCCTCCGTCGGCTGACCGGCAGACGTCATCAGGCAAGCCTCCTCCTTTCAACGGTCCACACCTCGACGACACAGGCTGCCACCGAGATCACGAGATCAGCCGCCCGTACACGCCGCCTGAAGGACGCTGAAGTCGGCCAGATCCACATCGTCGTCGCCCCCATGCAGGTCAGCCGCCTCGCAGTCGGGGCCGACCGAAACGCCCGGACCATCGAGGCAACCGGCGAAAACGACAACATCGTCCACGTCGACATCGCCGTCGCCGTCAAGGTCGCCGAGCATGCCGGGCAACGGGTCCACCGTGTAGGCGATCGTCGTGTTCCCGATCAGGCTGTTCAGCGTGATTGACACATCGCTGTCTGTATAGACGGGATTGCTCTTCTCCATCTGGATGACGAGCAGACAAGTGGCCTCCGTCGGCAAACGCGGGGCGATCTCCTCCAGCAGGTACTGCTCGAAGTCCCCATCGAAGAAGCCCGCCGGATCGTCCAGTTCGACCGCGGCCATCCCCGCCTCCGTCAGCTCGGTCACCGGAATGAGATATCCACTCTGCGGCCGATCATTGAACGTGGCGTCGATATCGTTGGGATCGGGATTGCCGTCGGTGTTGGTTGCCAGGTAGAAGTCGAGCAGGTAACTGATCGACCAGTTGCCAGCCGCAGCCCTCTCCCATGTTCCGCCGTTGGGAAGCCCATCAACGTTGTATTGCGGCTCCTGCGTAGCCGGGTCGCCCTCTGCAACCAGGGCCTGGTTCATCTGCGCAACGGTCGTTGCCTGCCCGACGTAGCACTGCTGAACAACCTGGACATTCCACGAATCGGCGTCCGCATACGAAAGCGCCATCGTCAAGGCTGCCTCCCCGGAAAGCGAAGGGGCCATCACGAACGACGAACCGCCAACACCGCTCGGATCGGCGAAGTTGTGGCTGAGCGCTCCGAGAGGATTCCACCCGGACGCATACGGGTAGTCGTCCCCCGTAAAGACCAACCAGTCGCAGGATTGTGATGATTGGGCTGGCTTCCGACCGACCGCCGACGGCAACTCTGGCGTCGCCTGCGAGTTGTCCCACGTCAACAACGTGAAGTGCAGGGTCGTATCCTCAGCCAGGGCACCCGCCACCATCGCGACTGCACCGAGCGTGACAAGAACTCGACACATGCTTCGAACCTCCCACCAGTAATCGCCAAGCACGCAGCCAGCGACTGCCTTGGCAAGCCCCTGCCATTCCTCGCCACCGCCCGCCTGCTCCTTCCCCATTCCGGAGTTCCACCCAGCCAGCAGCGTGCGGCAGGCCCAGGCACCCACGCAACTCCGGGGTGCCGAGTACGGCACCCCGAAGCCCGTGAATGTCCCCTCAAATAGCCGCGCCCCGGCCTAACCCCGGCGCCTGACGGCGAACAGGATGCCGGGAAGCAGCAATAGCGTGCTGCTCGGCTCCGGTACAGCCCCGATCGCGTCAACGAATCCGCCGCTCAAAGAGGAAGTGCTGACGCGTTCCACGCGGATGTACTGAACGTCCGCTAGTCCGCCCAGATCAAACCAGCAATCCTCCAGGTAGCCCGGCTGCCCCCCGCCAATCGTGCCAATTTCCGTGAAGTTGGTCCCGTCCGAGCTGGCCTGCACCGACGACCCGTAGTTAGGCCCGAAGTACCCCACGACGAGCACGTCATCGCCGGCACCGTCCTGGACGAGTGTGTCGAACTTGACCGTGAACGAGTCACTGGCCGGGGGCATCTTCCAGCCAGCAACGTAATCATTATCCTCCGCATCCCAGGCGTAGCCGTTGGGCGGATCGCTCTGGTCTGCGTCCGGCGCGCCCGTCAGCCACCACGTGGTCTCCGAACTCATCAACTCCCCACCGAAACACATGATGCTGCCCGTCCAACCCTCCACCGAGTCGGCCCACACGCAGTCCTCGTACGCCGCGCTGGCCGCACCCACGCAGTTGACGACCAGTGCAATCGCCAAAACGGTACCTGCCCACACCTTCATTCTTCTCCTCCTCTCGTCCGCGAGAAAACAGAAATCCCAACCCTATCAGTGCCAATTAGAGGCACGAACGAGTAACCAAACGGCGCCATTTTATGACATCTAGTTTATATGTCAAGCAACGGGTTGTAAAACCAACCGATTGCTTCTCTCGTCAGCGCCGCGGAAAGACGATTCGCTCTAACACACTGGCCTTGAATGGTTTACGTGCCGTACCCGACACGAAAGACGGGGCGACGGGCCGCTGTTCCCGGCTACGCGCGCGTGCGAAATGCCTGGCTCCCATCGAAGGACCGATAAACGGGGGACAGAACACGCTGGGGAGGGAGAATCCGAGCCAAGGCTCCGGCCTCCAGCCAGCTGACCAGTGCCCGTCGCCGGATGGCGAGCAGACGGCGGGTCGCTACACTGGCGTTACGGCTCGCGGTGAGGGGGCGGGTGGCGGACCCGCCGGCGAGCGGCGTTGAGGGAAACCGGGAGGCCAGCGGTATGGATACGTGGTGGTTTGCGCCGTTGTGTGTGGCCGCGGTGTGGGTCGGAGCGGTCGGGCATATCGCGGAGAAGGAGTGGGCCGCACTGTCGCCAACGTCGCCGACCGTGACGCGACTATCACAGCCGCCAGCGGCGGCCCCGCACGCACAGCCGCCGGCAGAATCGCAGCCGGCCGAAACGGAAGAGGCGGAAGAGACAGCGGAGTCGGCGGAGTCGCCGTCGCGTGGGCGGCCGCAGAAGGCGGTCCAGTTCGTTAAGAGCGTGAACAGCGATCTCGCGTCGACGTACGCCCGCGAGGGAGACGACAGCACGGCGCAAATCAGCTATGGCCTGTCCACCCTGCTCGCCGAGGGCCAGCGCGTGCCGGAGCATATGCAAGTGAACTGGCCGCGGTCGAAGAAGCTGGCGCTGGAGTTCGTCCGGCGAATCAAAGCCGGGCCGCTGCTGGAGAAGCGATACGAACTCAAGTTCACGCCCACGCGCGTGTCGATGGCGGAGAAGGGCATCGCCGTCCGGGGCGAGTGGCGCCCGTTCCAGCGCAACTGGAAGAGCTACATCAGCAAAGCCGCCCAGAAGAAACACAACGCGTTCATGAGAAAGCTCACCGGGCAACTTGCCAAGTCGAGGCGGGAGCAGTTTGAACGAGGCGTCAAATCGGTCAAGGACCGTTACGAGACAATCGCCATATCCTGCGTGATCCCGGCGAACGGCGTGGACTTCGAGAAGGTCAAGGCTGCGAAGTTCATCACCGTCACGGGCCGGATCATGGACTTCGACTTCGAGGGTCAGGTAACCAGCCAGAGCTCGGACGAGTATTGCCCTAACAAGCGCCCCCACGTCTCGTCAATCAGCTTCGCCGTGGAGGAAGTCGACAGGAAGCTCCGCTCGGACGACTGAGCTCGAATCGGCTGGGCAAGCAACGCTTCGTTGCCTCATCACCCTGAGCGCAGCCGAAGGGGTTGCCTCAGTTGATCTCGTGCGCTAGCGGCCCGAGGACCTGGCGGAGCAAATCGGCCGCGGGGTAACCGGGAGCGCGGTGCTGGCGGAAGCCTTCGCCGAAACGGCTGCCGATGCGCTGGCCGCGCTGCTGGTTCCAAGCGCGGGTCGCGTCGCAGAGCTGCTCGACGTCGGCGAAACCGGTCGTTCGTGGCGAGGCGGTGGCGTGCCGGGCCAGCATCTTCGTCTTCATGTCGAACGTCGCCGAGATGTCCACGATCAGCCCGGGCTCGACCGGCCGGCCGGACACGTCGCACAGCGCCGGCGGATCGACGTGGTACAGGTGCGGCCTGCGGCCGGTAGGCTCGGCCGAGTTGTGGCCGCCGGCGACGCGGTAGTTTTTCGCTGGCGCTGCGAGGCAGGCCTGCCGGAAGATACGACCGGTCTCGTCGTGGTCGGGCGAAGGGTCGAGCGGCCCGTGTGTGAAGACGACCGCCGGCCGGATCTGGCGGATCAGCGCCGTCGCCCGCCGGCACCACTCGTCGCTGTACGCCACGGCGAGGTCGCCGCCGTCCAGGCAGTACCACTCGCCCTCGAGCAGCGCCGCCGCGGCCCAGCCCTCGTCCCGGCGAAGAGCGGCCTGCGTGTCGGCGGGCAGCTCGCCGCCGCCACATTCACCCACGGTGAGCGACGCAACGGCCACACGCCAGCCGCGTTGCCGCAGCAGGGCCAGCGTGCCGGCACAGAGCATCTCCGCATCGCCGGGATGGGCCCCGACAGCGAGCACCACGGGCTCTTCGACGAGCGTGCTCATACGCTTCCTATCGGCTGGACGCCGGCCGGTCTCCGGCGAAGCTCGCCGGCCTGTCGCGGCCGGCTCAAGGCGCACAACCTACGGCAAGCCGGCCGGGCAGTACAATGCACGGGACCCGACGAGCCCGGACCGCGACCATGCCACACGAAGACACGTTCATCCTGCACGACCACCGGCCGGCGTACCTGCGGCCCGACGTGGCGGCGACACTGCCGCAACGAGCCGAACGCGCCCGGGCCGAGCTGCGCTGCTGCCGGGCGTGTCCGCAGCGCTGCGGCGTCGACCGATCGGCTGGCGAGACCGGCTTCTGCGGCGTCGGTCGGCGGGCACGCGTCGCCTCCGCGTTCGCCCATTTCGGCGAGGAGAGCTGCCTCCGCGGCACGCACGGCTCGGGCACGATCTTCTTCTCCGGCTGCAACCTGCACTGCGTGTTCTGTCAGAACTGGGACATCTCGCAACGCCCCAACGGCCAGGAGCTCGATCCGCCGCAACTGGCCGAGCTGATGCTGAGCCTCCAGGAAGCCGACTGCCACAACGTGAACCTGGTCACGCCCGAGCACGTCGTGCCACAGGTGGTCGAGGCCCTCGTGCTGGCGATCGACGGCGGGCTGCGCGTGCCGGTGGTGTACAACACGAGCGCGTACGATGCGCCGGAGTCGCTTACCCTCCTCGACGGCCTGATCGACATCTACATGCCGGACTTCAAGCTGTGGGAGTCGGCGACGGCCGCCCGGCTCATCCACGCCGGCGACTACCCGGATATGGCTCGGGCGGCGATTCGCGAAATGCACCGGCAGGTCGGCGATCTCCATCTGTCGCCAACTGGCGTCGCCTGTCGCGGACTGCTGCTGCGGCACCTGGTAATGCCCGGCCTGACGGCGGAGAGCGCCGCGATCTGCCAGTGGCTGGCGACGGACGTCTCGCCGAACACGTTCGTGAACTTGATGGGGCAATACCGCCCGGAGAACGAGGTCGCGGCAGACCGTTTCCCAGACATCAGTCGCCGGCCGACCGCCGCCGAACTGACCGCCGTCCGCACCGCGGCACGAGCGGCGGGTTTGTGGCGGTTTGACAATTGAGACGGCGAAGCGAGGCATCCGACGTCGGCCACGGTGCCGCCTGTCCGAGCCCTGAGCGGTAGCGACGGGTTGATCGCGCGACACGGCGGCGCTTGGCGACAAGCCGTTCCCTGCCGGTCCCGGCTCGGATGGATGGCGCGGGCGTGGCGCTTGTCACGTTCGACGTCGGCCACGGGGGGCCGACGCTACATGCCGGCGCCTTCGGCTTCAGCATGCCACACTCCGGCTCAAGGCTCAGGGCTGACGGCTCGCCAAAGACGTCCGGTACGGAGGTCGGACGCTACGGGGCGGGCGGCACGGAGCCTGGCCGTCGGACCGGCGACAAGTTCTGACAGGCCGGCGGGTGGGTTCGTAGTAGCATCGTGTTATACTATGCCCATGCGTCCTGAAGAGCAGGCACCGGAACTGCTGCGATCGCTCGGGCTCAATCGGCTCGAGGCCGAGGTCTACACGTTCCTCTTGCAGCGGCGCGAGGCGGTCACCGGCTATCGCGTGGCCAAGGCCCTCGGCCGCCCTACCGCCAACGTGTACAAGGCCATCGACGCCCTGGCCCGCAAGGGCGCCGTCGCCGTCGACGAAGGTGCCCGGCGGCTGTGCCGGCCCACGTCGCCGGCGGAGTTCCTCGGTCAGCTCGAACACACGCTGCTGGACCGCACGCGACAGGCCGCCCGGCTGCTCGCCAACCTGCGGCCCGCCGACCAGGACGAGCGCGTGTACGACCTGCAATCGCCGGCGCTCGTGCTCGAACGCTGCCGGGCCATGCTGGACCGTAGCCGCGTCATCGCCCTCGTCGACGCCTTCCCGCGTGCGCTTCAGGCCGTCCTGCCGGCGATACGAGCAGCGGTGCAGCGCGGCGTCGAAGTTCACGTGCAGACGTACGAGCCACGGCGGATCCCCGGGGCTCGCGTCGTGCAGGCCCACGGCAGCGACGAGATCCTCGCCAACTGGACCAGCGAGCAGCTCAACGTCGTCGTGGATAGCCAGGAGATGCTGCTCGCCCTGTTTCACACCGACCTGTCGAGCGTCCACCAGGCCATCTGGACCAGCAGCCTGTACCTCTCGTGCATCACGCACGTCGGGCTGCTGCGCGAACACGTGTTTCACAACGTCGCCGCCCTCAGCCGTCAGCCCGGGTTCCCGCCCCGGCTCCGGCGGCTGCTCGAACAGCAACCGTTCTTCCACGCCGCGACCGCCCCGGGGCAGCAGAAGCTCCTCGCCCGGTTCGCGGCGGTACGGCCGGCGACACAACCCATAGGAAAACGGAGGCGAACTCGGCAGTGAACCGCCACATGACGAAGATGAGTTGGGTCGGCATGGTCGCCGTGATCGGTGTGCTCGCCGCGTGCTCGGCCCGCGGACAGGACTCCCAGCCAGCAAACGACGAGGAACTCGCCAAGGTCGTCCGCCGACTGGAGCACGAAGTCGAGGACCTGCGCGGTTGGCGGTTCAAGCGGCCGGTGAACGTCGCGGTCTGCACGCTCGACGAGCTGCGGGCGTTCATGGACCGCGATACTCACGATGACGCCGGTGGCTGGGGCGAGCAGGCCCGATCCGAAGCGGCGCTCAAGATGATCGGCGTGATTCCGCCGGACTGCGACCCCGCCGCCGTGTTCGAGGAGGTGATGACCGCGTTTGTCCCCGGCATCTACGACGATGAGACGAAGACGCTGAAAGTCGTGGATCGGCCGGGCATGGACATCAACTCGTTGCACCTGCACGGCGTGATCGCCCACGAACTCGTGCACGCCCTGGATGACCAGTACTTCGACCTGCACACGATGATGCGGGACGACATCTCCAGCGATGAGAGCTTCGCCGTCATGGCGATCGTGGAAGGTTCGGCCGTCACACTTCAGGAACGGTTCAAGTGCCGAGCTCAGCGCAGCGGCAAGTACGACCTGGCGGCCGCCGCCCGGGCCGACGCGGCCGAGATGGAGCAGATGCGGGCGCTGTTCGCGGCGCCGGCGTTCGTGCGGTCGTTCATGGCGCGGTTCCCGTGCGGCATTCGGTTCCTGCTGCGCGGCGACATGTCCGCCTTCATGAATCCGGACGGCCCGGCGAGCGTGGCGGAAACGGTGCGCGCCGCGCTGACGAACCTGCCGCGCTCGTCCGAACAGATCATCCACGCGGAGAAGTACTGGGACGATGCGCAGCGCGACGAGCCCGTCGTCGCCGACGATGCCACCATGGAAAAGCTGCTATCCGGCCTGTCATTGCACATCGTGCACCGCGACACCGTCGGCGAGTTGATGTGTGCCCTCCTGACGCGGCCGGCCGATCAGCGGGTCAACCCGATCATGCTGATGATGCCGGACACGTGGACGAACGAGGCGGCCGAGGGCTGGGGCGGCGATCGACTGTACCTGCTGACCGCAGCGGCGGTCGAAGAGCCGCTCGAAACGGCACCGCAGGACCTGTGCGCGTTGTGGATCACGGTCTGGGACACCCCCACCGACCGCGACGAGTTCCTCGCCGAATACGCCCGGTGCCGGAAGCAGCCAGAGCGGACGGTCGTGCCGCTCGGCGATCGCAGCGCCGCGTTCCTTTTCGCCGCGAACGAGAGCCGGCGGCAGGCGATCGAGCAAGCCCTGCGCACGGCCCCGCCGCTATGGACGCATGGCAAACGGCCCTGGTCGTTCGATGGACCGGTGGACTGAGCCTTCTCGAAACGCGCTCCCGCAACCGCCGCGGCGATCCCGCCGCTAATGTGTTATTGTTCTGCGAAGACATTGTCAGGAACGCGCCCGGCGAACGACTAATGTGTATGTCGCGCCGGTTGCCGCTACAATCCCGTCGCCGTTGATGCAAAAAGGAGGCACGCCGCGGAACCCGCCGAGCGAACTGCCGCCGGAACGACGCCACCCGGTCCACCGTCCGATCCGCTCGCCTGGGTCGACCGGCACGGTGACGCTCTGTACCGATATGCGCTGCTGCACATCGGCGATGCAACACAGGCGGAGGACCTGGTCCAGGAGACGCTCCTCGCCGCACTTCAAGCCAGAAGGCAATTCGAAGGGCAGTCGAGCGAGCGCACCTGGCTGATCGGCATCCTGAAGCACAAGCTGATCGATCAGTTGCGCCGCGGCCAGCGGGACCCCGTGAACTCGGACGCCATGGCCGCCATCCTGAGCGAGACCTTCACGGACAAGGGCACCTGGCGTAACGGGCCCAAGCGCTGGGGACGCAGCCCCGACGCAGCGGCCGAGAACCGGGAGTTCTGGGATGTGCTCGCCCTGTGCCTGAAGCTTCTGTCGCCGCAGGCCATGTTCGCGTTTTGCCAGCGCGAGCTCGAGGACACCTCATCGGAGGAAATCTGTGAGGTGCTCGACGTGACGCCGACGAATTTCTGGACATTGCTCCATCGCGCCCGCACGCGGTTGCGACGCTGCCTGGAGTCCAACTGGTTCAGACGCGAGGCTTGAGAGCCACCATGCGCCGCCTGCTCGAATTCCTGCAAGACCTGAACCGCCCCTGCCGCGATATGACCGCGCTCATTTCCGCATCGTTCGATCAGCAGCTCCCCTGGTCGAAGCGCTTCGCCTACCGCCTCCATATCCTCTACTGCACGTCGTGCCGCCGGTATCGCCAGCAGTTAGGCGCCCTCCGCCGCGGCCTGCGGGCGATGGGCACCGCCCTCCGCCGAGAGGAGCCGGGCCCCGGCCCGAAACTCGCCGACTCCGCCCGCCAGCGTATCACCGACGCATTGCAGAAGCCCTGAATCACACCGACCGCCCGGCGTAGCCGCCCCGATCCAGGCCCCGTGCGCGGTTCCGCCACCGCCGGCCCAAGAAATCGCACTTTTTCTGTCAGGATTACCCGTTTCGTTCGACCAACAACCGAACGCAAGTGGCACGCGGGTGACGTCATCCGCGGTCTCAATTCACTGCATCTCCACGGTAGAGGAGAAAAAGAATGCGCAAGACTCGTTTGGTCGTCTGCACGGGCCTGCTGAGTGCCTTGTTCACCACCGCCGCCCTAGCCGACGATGTGCAGGTCCGCGTGACGGTCCAGAACCTCGCCCCTGCCAACAGCGTCACGTACTCGCCGCTCAGCGTCGGGTTCGGCAACGGCACGTACGACGCGTTCGATGCGGGCAGCCTCGCCGGCTCCGCGATCCAGAACATCGCCGAGTTCGGCAACCCGGTCGACTGGTTCCCCGCGTTCATGGCCGCCGAGCCTGACGCCACGCTCGGCCAGGTCGTGCCGAATCCGCCCGGCCCCCTCACGCCCGGCCAGTCCGCCTCGACCGATTTCACGGTGGACCCCACCATGAATCGCTACTTCTCTTTCGGCGCGATGGTGGTGCCCAGCAACGACTACTTCATCGGCAACGACTCGCCGATGGCATACGAGCTCTTCGACGGGGCGGGCCAGCTCAACCTGACGAGTATCTCGCTCTACGGTAGCGACGTTTGGGACGCCGGCACCGAGGTCGACGGCGTCTTCGGCGCGGCGTTTCTGGTTGGCTCCAGTGCCGCCGACCACACGCCGGACGATGAACTCATCGCGCACGACTACATGGACCTCGACATGTTCAACGGTCTGACGACCGCGGCGGGGTACACGTTCGACCGCCAGTTCTGCGCGGACGACGAGATCTACCGCATTTCGTTCGCGATCGTCCCCGAGCCCAGCGCCCTCGCCCTGCTCGCGGTGGCCGGATTCTTCGCGCTCCGGCGGCGCTAACTCGTAGCGTTCCCCGATCTGTCGGCGGGCGTAGCGCGTGTGGCTCGGCGAACTTCGGCATCGCCGCCGCCGTCCCCCGCCGACGCCGTCTGCCAGTGTTCAGACACCAGCGACCCGGTCGCCCACAAGCGGCTGGGTCGTCTGGTTTTGGCACATCATCAGGGATTCCGCGGACGTCCGCGGGCTGACCGAGTCGTTATGACACACAACCCCCCGAGAGCATTGACCGCCGAAGGCGGCAATAGCCCGACGTGTCCCCTCCTCCACGGCGCAACTGCGGCTCCGCCGCCGTTGCGCCGCGGGATGAGGGATATGTCTGTCTCTGTCTGGCCTGGGCGGCTTAGCGCCGTCGCAACACGGCCACCACACCCAGCAACAGCACGACCGTCGCCGGCTCCGGAACCAACGACATGTCGTCGTAGTAGACGGAGGTCGACTCGGGCGTCTGCGGCGCGCCGGCGTACAGGTCGACTGCCGCGATGTTCAGCAGACCGTCGGTGTCACCGCCGAACACGCCGGTGGTCCACTGGTAGCCTTCCCCTGCCAGAGCGGGGTCGTCCAGCAGCGTCCCGTTGTAGTACACCTGCACCCAGTCGGCATCCAGGTCGATGTACGCTTCGATCGCGATCCACTGATCCGCCACGTAGGGCATCACGACCGGCGTGGACGAACCGCAATCCGCCGAGAGGTTCCCGGTGGTCGGATCGAAACTGATCTGCACAGACCAATTGAACGGCCCGGACGGGTCTGAGTAGTTGTTCAGCAAGATGAAGTGCTGATTGCCGACGAGATCGCTTGGAATGTACTGGTAGGCCGTGTAGACCCACTGGCCCTCTGTATACCCCGAGTACTGGTGCACCGAATCCGAGTTGGCGTAGACCTCCTGCGACTGGGTTCCCGTGCGGGCCATCAGATCCGTGACGAAGCCGGTCGCGCCGGAGTCGCCACCCCAGCCCTGCCAGCCGCCCTGCCCGTCGATCGGCCCGAGCGTATAGGGCTCGAAGCCGTCGTTCCAATTGCCCAGAGCACTCGCGCAGAGAGCGAGCACCAGGGCCGCAACTAACACGCGGTTCATCCCTTTCCTCCTATGCCACGAAGATGTGCATTGACACGGATGTGAAGAAGATTCCCGCCCGCCCAACGACCCAAGCACTATTCATTGTTGGCTTCCGCTGGCGCGCGCAGATTCTGGCTTCGTACCGACGTGATAACCTGATTCTCGGCTTAACAAACACGAACGACCGCACGCACTGTCGGCTGAATAGGCTACAGCGGACCCCGCGGCGGCCGGACTCCGTCTCGGCCGCCGAATGGTGATAGAGCAATGACCTGGAACGGGCGAGACAACGCTGGCCACGCGCCTGGCGACGATCCTGCCGCCGAGGACGCTGGCCGAACCGATCGAGTCGACGCGGGCCAGTTCGGCGGCGGGCCGGCTGCCGAACCTGACCCGGCAGCCGGCCTCGCGGCAAGTCCACGGGAACTTTGGTTCTACTTGCCGCCGGTCAGCAGTTCGATGAACGGGTTGATATCGAAGTTGTCGATGAAGCCGTCCCCGTTGACGTCGGCGTTCAGTCGATCACAGTCCGGGTAGGCCGCTTGGTAAGCGGCGGGGTTCGTCAGCGCCAGCACAAACGCGCTGATGTCGAAGTTGTCGACCGCTCCGTCGCAGTTCAGATCGCCGGAGAGCAGCGCGCCTGGCTCGACGCCCAGAATCTCGACGTCGTCGATATTCCAGCCGCAGGCGCCACCGAGATAGGTCGGCCCCATGGTCCACTGGATGTACACGGTCGACTTGCCGTCGGCGAAGCCGGAGATGTCGTACTCCACGAGCTGCCAGTCGCTGTCGTAGACTTCGTCCTGGTTAAACCAAATGGTCAGGAAGAAGTCGCCGTCGGTGCTCAGGCGGACGTAGGCGCTGTCGGGTTGATCGCGTACGCCGAGCCAGCGCTGGAACCGCAGCGTCACGTGACTCAGGTTCGAGCAGTCCAGCGCGCCGGTCGTGAGACTCGTGTACCACAGGTTGCCGGGGTAGTCGCCGTTCAGGTTGTAGCCGTACACGTTCGGTCCGGTGTACCCGCTCGTGGGATCGGGCGAGCCGTGCGCGCCGCCGTGGCCGGTCGGCTGGCCAAACGCCCACTGCCCTTCGGTCTGCCAGCCGGGATCGGAATCCAACGGAAACGAGTAGATGACGTGGGGAATGCCGATTTGCAGTGTGACGTCCCGCACGCGGTCACCGTGATGGTTGGTGAGATTAACGAGCGAGACCGTCGCCTCGTAATCGCCGTGCGGCAGTGACGCCGCGTTCTCGTTGAGGCTAACGGTAACGTCGACGCTCCCGCCCGCCGGGATCATCCCGCCCGTGTTGTCGATCGTGATCCAGTCGGCGTCCGCGCCGGCGCTGTACTCGATCGGGAAGGGCTCGTTGTTGGTCAGCGTGTACGCCTTGGTCGGCGGGTCGAACGGACCGCTGTACGGCCCGATCGAGAAGAAGTCGTCGAGCGGCTGCACGCCCATGCCGACCGACGCGGGAAGCTGATTGAACAGCAGGTGGGTGGCGTTGGCGAGATCGGTGTTGCCGTCGTCATTCAGGTCGGCCGCGACGATGTTCTCGCCGAGCTGGCCGAACCGAGCGATCGTCTGATGGAGCGAAAGCCCACCCGCGCCGTCGTTGAGCAGCAGGCCGGTCTCCTGATGGCTCTCCGCGTCGCCGTAGACGGTGCTCGTGACGGCCACCTCGGGTGCGCCGTCGCCGGTGACGTCGGCGACCTTGAACACCTCGACGACGTAATACGCCGGCTCGTGGGGCTCGTAGGTCGCGGGCGTGCCGAACGTGCCGTCGCCGTTACCGAGGATGACCGTGACGGTTTCGCTGCCGTCGTTGAGCGTGACCACGTCGAGATGGCCGTCGTTGTTCATGTCCGTCAGCGCCATGTCGAACGGCTCGGTCTGACCGATGTTGACCGTGTACGGCGGACCCGGGTTGCCGTGTCCGTCGCCGAGGCCGAGCTGCACCGTAATGACGGGGTCGTAGCCGTCGACGGAGACGATGTCGAGGACGCCGTCCTCATCGACGTCGCCGACGCCGACGCCGATGCCGCCGGCGACGTCGCTGCTAACGAACTCGGTGTAGAACGTGCCGTCGCCGTTGTTGAGCAGGACCGGTCCGTTGTTGGGCGCGACGATGTCGATGTCGCCGTCGTTGTCCATGTCGCCGAAGCCGAGGGCGAAGCTCGTACCGTGGCCGTTGGAGTATTCGTTGATCGGCCCGAACGTGCCGTCGCCGTTGCCGAGCATGACGCCGATGTCGTCGTCGATCACGTCCAGCGCGCCGTCGTCGTTGAGGTCGACGGCGAACACGGTGTGCGCGCCCGACGAATCGATCAGCGTCTGCGTGCTGAACGATCCCTGGCCGTCGGTGTTGAAGCTGATCTTGTAGTCGCCCGGGTAGATGAGCTGGCCGAAGCTGTCGTAGCGCGCGGGTTGAACGGTGAAGAGGTCGACGTCGCCGTCGCCGTCGAAATCGCCAGGAACGGTTCCGAAGCCGCCCGAAAAGCCCCAGTACTGCGGTTCGCCGAAGATGGCCTGTTCGGCCCACGCGGAGGGGATGATCGCTGTTGCAGCGAGTACCGCCAGGAACGGCGTGACATGGCTCATGCGGAATGACATTCTGCTCTCCTCTGTGATGATGTGACGCTGTCGTGTCCAGCACGGCCCCGCGGACTTGCGCGCGACCGCCGCTGATTGGTCGCAGAATCGGCCCGGCCCTTGCAGATCGCACGCGGAAAATCACCGTAACCTGCTGACGTGGCAAACGGTTACGGAACCCGATCGAGTGCAGAAGACCTGGTGAACGCCCGGGCCGTCAGGTTGTCCCCCTTTCCTTTGTGAACAACCGCGTCACTTCGGTTTATTCCGTCTTTTTCGATGACGAACGACTTGCGCGCGTGTTGTGCTCCTCGGCTTCAGCAGCGACGAATCCACGTTAGCTGGCCATTGAGCCGACCGGACGCGGACGATTGCGCTCGGCGGACAGGCTCGCAATTGCCGCCGTAGCAAGCCGCCCCACCCGCCAGTAGAATTCCGACTATGTTTGCCCGATTACACAGCATGGCTCTGCAGGGCATCGAGGCCGTTCCTTGTGAGGTGGAGGTGGACGTCGCCGGGCGGGGCTTCGCCGCTCCGGCGCTCGTCGGCCTGCCGGACTCGGCGGTGAAGGAGAGCCTCGATCGCATCCGCGCCGCCCTGCAGAATTCGGGGTTCGTCAAGCCGCGGACGCGCACCACCATCAACCTCGCCCCCGCCGACATCCGCAAGGAAGGCCCCGCCTTCGACCTGCCCATCGCCCTCGGCTGGCTGCTGGCCGACGATCAGTTGCGCAGCGACGTCATCGACGAGCACTTGATCGCCGGCGAACTGGCCCTCGACGGGCGTGTGCGGCCGATCAAGGGGGCCCTGTCGCTGGCCATGCTCGCCCGCGAGCGCGGCTTCCGCGGGCTCGTTGTGCCACGAGATAACGCCGAGGAAGCGGCGGTCGTCGACGGCATCGAGGTCTACGGCATCGACTCGCTGACGCAGGCGGTGAGCTACCTCGCCGGCGAGTTGCCGCTTGAACCGACATCGGTCGACCTGGACGCCCTGTTCGCTCGGGCGGCGAAGTACGACGTCGACTTCTCCGACGTCCGCGGGCAGGAACACGTGAAACGGGCTCTGCTCATCGCCGCCGCCGGCCGACACAACGTGCTGATGATCGGGCCGCCGGGAACGGGCAAGACGATGCTGGCCAAGCGGCTGCCGACGATCCTGCCGCCGATGACGCTGGCCGAATCGCTCGAAACCACGCGGATCTACTCGGCGTCGGGCCGGCTGCCGAGCCAGGCCAGCCTCATGGCCACGCGGCCCGTCCGCCAGCCGCACCACTCGATCAGCATTCCGGCCCTCGTCGGCGGCGGAACGGTGCCCTCCGCCGGCGAGATCTCCGCCGCCCATCACGGCGTGCTCTTCCTCGACGAATTGCCCGAGTTCACCCGCAGCGTGCTCGAATCGCTCCGCCAGGTCATGGAGGACGGCGTCGTCACCATCGCCCGCGCCCACAGCGCCGTCTGCTTCCCGGCGGATTTCCTGCTCGTGGCGGCGATGAACCCCTGCCCGTGCGGCTACTTCACCGATCCCCGGCGGCCGTGCAAGTGCTCCGCCCCGCAGATCGACCGCTACCTGGCCCGCATCTCCGGCCCGTTGCTGGAGCGGATCGACATTCACATCGAGGTGCCCGCAGTGCCGGTAGCGGCCCTGCGCGACATGCAGCCGGGCACGGACAGCGCCACCATGCGTGAGCAGGCTGCCCGGGCCCAGGTGGTCCAGCGTGAGCGTTTCGCCGGCGGCACGACGACAAACGGCCGCATGACCTCGCGCGAGCTGCGCAAGCACGCCGCCATCGACGCCGATGGCGAGCGTATTCTGCGCCAGGCCGTCGGCGAGCTCGGCCTCAGCGCCCGCGCCCACGACAAGGTCCTCCGCGTCGCCCGCACCATCGCCGACCTGGCGGGCGAGAAGAACGTATCAGCGACGCACCTGTCCGAGGCGATTCAGTATCGGAGGCTGGATCGGAGTCTGTAACCGTGGCGGCGAGGCCGCACGGGTTGTTAACTGGGGAGCAGACGTCGGCGTTGGCGTCAGACGCGGTTGGTTTCCGGGTCTCGTGCGCGCGACCGGCTGGCCTGTGTATTCGTCAGACCCGCGGGTATCATACCGCCGGCTGCCGGGCGGGAGTGTCGTGCATGTCGCACGAGTCCGGCGCCGACTTACAGAGGGTCCAGCCATGTTGTTGCGCAATCGCGCGATGTTGTTCGCGATCGGCACCGTCCTCGTCGACCTCGGTCTGTCGGCGGCGGCAACCGCCCAGGAGAAGGAAGCGACGCCCGACGAGGCTACGACGCAGCCCGCTAGGCTGACGGTCGGTGATCCGGCGCCGCCCGTGCAGGTCGAGAAGTTCCTGAAAGGTGACGCGGTCGAGGCGTTCAAGCCGGGCCACAGCTACGTCATCGAATTCTGGTCCACCTGGTGCGGTCCGTGCCGAGCCGGCATGCCCCATCTGACCGAGCTTCAGAAGAAGTTCAAGGACAAGGTCACTTTCGTCAGCGTGAACATCTGGGAGGACAAAGAGTATTCCGAGAAGACCCTCGCCAAAGTGCAGGAGTTCGTCAAGAAGAACGACGAGAAGATGGGCTATACCGTCGCTTACGACGGCGCGGCGAAGAAGATGGACACGGCCTATATGAAGGCCGCCAACGAGAACGGCATCCCGACCGCGTTCATCGTCACCACCGACGGGAAGATTGGCTATATCGGCCACCCGCAGAATCCGCGTTTCGAGGAGACGCTCCAGCAGCTCGTCGACGGCACGTTCGACATAGCGAAGGCGATTGCGGCGTGCAAGGAAGAGCAGGAGCGCCAGGCGGCGTGGGAGAAGGCCTACGGCCAGTACGTCGCGTTGATGACCGAGGCCCGCGCGCTCGTCGAGGCCGGCAAGATCGACGAAGGCTTGGCCAAAATCGACGAAGCGGGGAAGCTCTTGCCCGACGCGGACCCGGCCGGCGTGGACATGCAGAAGTTCCACGTGCTGATATACGCGAAGGAATACGACCAGGCCTACGCCATCGCGGCTCGGCTCGTCGCGGGGCCGTTCAACGACAATGCCTCCGCACTGAACAGCATCGCCTGGTCGATCGTCGACCCCGAGGCCGCGATCATGAAGCCCGATCTGCCCCTCGCCTTCAAGGCCGCCGAGCGGGCCGTCGAACTGACCGAGTCCAAGGACGCCTCCATCGTCGACACGCTCGCCCGCTGCTACTGGCTGAAGGGCGACAAGGCGAAGGCCATCGAACTCCAGACGCAGGCCGTCGCGTTGTGCGAGGACAATCCGGCGATGAAGGAGTCGCTCCAGAAGACGCTCGACGAGTACAAGCAATTGCAGTAAGCAGCCAGGTTGTGCAAAGTGTCCGGCGACATGGCTCGTCGGCGGAGGCGTTGCGGTACATAGCCAGCGAAGAGCTGATCGCCGCAACGCCTCTGCCCGACGCGATTCGGTAACGCCGGCTGGATCGCAGCCTGCAGGATGTTCGGCGAAAGCCGAGGGGAGCAACCGCTCACCGGGTGTGGGGATCGCGGCGACCACGAACCAGACACTCCCAACACACTGGTTTGGGCCTCGGTGACCCGCCGGTCGAATCAAGGAGTCGCACGTGCCACTGTGGGACTGGCTGTTTGGTGGAAAGGACCCGTCCGCAGACTGGGTGGCCGACCCGGCGGTCGCCCACGTGTTGGATCTCGATCGGCCGAGCCTGTGCGGCATTGCGCTAGGGGACTCGGCCGACGAGATCGCCCGTCTCGGCCCACCGGAAAACCGGCATGCGACCCGCGATGAGCAATACTCGTACGACAAACACGGCTTCACGATCGACGTGGACGAACGGGCGGTCAGCGGATTCATCATCTTCTTCGTGGAGGTGAAGGGGCTGCGCTGCACGCCCTTCTCGGGCGAGGCCGTGCACGCGGGCCAGACGTTCACCTTGTCGGCGGAGACCCGGGAAGGGGAATGGCGCGAGCGCTTCGGCGAGCCGTACTGGCGTGACGCCGACAAGGGTGAAATCCTGCTCTTCTACGAACTGGGCGACGTGGAATGGCAGGTGGAATTCGATCGGACGGGACACCTGCGTGTCCTGAACATCGTCACGCCGCCCATGTTCAACGATGCCCGTCAGCGGGCAGCGTACGGCGTCGACAAGCCGTGGCCACCGAGGTAGGCACCTAACCCAGACGACGGGCCCGGGGCAACGGCATCGCCGCGGGCACCGCGACCGAGGGCAGAAGCGAGGGAACTTCTGGGGAGTCTCAGGTGTACGGACTGATCGGAATAGGGTTACTGCTGGCGATCGGCTATTACATCGTGCTGCCGATCGTTGTGGGCCGGAAGATCAGGGTCGCGGCCGAACCCGAGTTTGAAAACGTGCCACCGGACGACCCGCGGATCCCCGAGGCGGTCCACGCGTTCTCGCAGGACGTGGGGGCTGAACTGGCTCCCCTGGGCTTCACTCCGGCAGCCTACGTCATCAACACGGGCACATTCGCGGGGATGACCGGCTACATCACCGTCTTCGAGCGAGCCTCTTCGCGCGATGTAGCCGCCGCGATGGCAGTCTTCGGCCAGGCAACGCCCGCGATCACCACGCAGAATTACACCGTCGAGTTCGGCTGCGAGTTCGTTGACGACACGGAACTGGACACCAGTAACACGGATGAGATCCCGGGCCTCCCCGCTCGGCGTGGACACACTGTCCGGCGAATCCCCGGGATGGCCAGCCTGGCGGAGCTGTACCGCGTGCACGAGGCGACCGCGCGGCACAGCGGCCTTGCCAGAAAGCCGGTGCCCGCTCCGGACCAACACGCAGCCGCGCTGCGCAGAGGAGCACTCAAGGACTTCCGGAACGCCGTTGACGCGGGCTGGATGCGGCTCGACGCCAACGAGCAGGTGTATCGCAACACCCTGAAGGGCTGCCTGCTTAGCATCACGCGTTACCTGTGGCCCGTCGCCACAATCGGCCGCGCCATGATGAGGCGCCGGGCCCGGACCCAGTTGCGTGAGCTGGGCCTGCCGACCGATTACGCGACGGTCGACTACAAGCAACGATACATGAACCTGCCGACGCGCGGGACCGCTCCCGCGGCAGAACCTCCCCCCGGCCCGCCAGTCGCCGCACCCGCCATGGCCGCAGAGGAGGCGACGTGCACCGGCTGCGGGCGGTCCATCACCGACGCGTATTACCTGGCCAAAGGCCGTACGCTGTGCGCAACGTGTGGGGAAGATGCTCAACTCCGCTCGACGTCCGGCTCGAGGTTGTCACGGGCTTTCGGGGCGCTCGTCCTGGGCGGGCTGGCCAGCGTGTTGGCGGCGGTCTTCTACTTCGCGGTGGCGGTCTGGACCAACCACGAGATCGGCTGGATCGCGCTGCTGACCGGTCTGCTCGTCGGGGGCGCCGTCTGGCTAGGCTCACGTTGCCGCGGCGGCCGGCGATATCAGGTTCTGGCGATACTCATGACCTACTGCGCGATGGGCCTGTCGTACACCCTGCTTGTCGTGCGCGAGTATATGGAGGACCCCGAGGCGTTCGAGCAGAGGGTGTTGGAGGGAGAGGATGAACCGGCGCTCGGCGACGCCTCGCACGAACCCTCGCCGTTCGGAGAGGACGATTCGACAGTG
This sequence comes from Phycisphaerae bacterium, assembly GCA_050115495.1. GTDB lineage: Bacteria > Planctomycetota > Phycisphaerae > UBA1845 > Fen-1342 > JAAYXS01. The sequence continues at coordinate 21,351 of JASFQK010000030.1, forward strand.
GAGTCGGCCGAGGCGGACGAGCAGACGGAGAGCCAGCCGACGTCGGCCGCCAGCGCCGACGACGAGCCCCTCACAGCCACCGAGATCCTGTTGGTGCTGGCCTCGGTGATCATGCTGATGTTTGTTCTGCCCGTTATCCTCGCCATCGAATCGCCGTCCGTGATCCTGTTCGTGGGCATCGCCCTGTGGGAAGCCTGGAGAATCAACAAACGTCGCCCGCCCGACGTCAACGGGCCGTATCCCGTCGGCGAAGGTCCTCGGTAGACTCGCAAACGAGAGAAACTCGACGGCGATGCGTTCGTCATCGGCGCTTCCGTACCGGAAGCTCGATTGAACACATCTCTCGTCGGTGCACTCACCAGTTGAAGTCAACCGCGCGGCTCCTGGGTCCCCTTGGCCTGGTGCACGCATCGTTCTTACGTGGAGACGTTCCCGTACTGACGCTACTTCAACGGCGTTGACCACGCGAGCTGCCGCCAGGGGCTTTCCGCCTGGGTCAACAGCCACTTCACCCCCTCGGCAACGTCCGGACGGGAGTCGACGCCCTTCAACCAGTAGACGGCGCCAAGCGCGAAGTTCCGCCCCAGTTCATCCCAGGAGCGATAGGCCCCTTGTATCCGCTCGGCAACCCGCAGGATGAGCGGCCAGGATTCCGCCTCACGGAGGTACTCGGCCGTGACACCGAAACGAACCACATCGATCAGACGCGCCAGGTCCCAGGCAACGATATGGCCATCCTTGAACTCGTCCAGGTTGACCCACACGAAGTGCGCCTGCTGCATGGCCTCGGCCGAGAGGTCCTGCACGAGAGTCTCGAATCCGTCCTGTTCGAGCCCACACAATTGCCGATGAAGTACGGAGAAATGAGCGTTGTGGCCTTCGTTCTCCAGCCAATCAATCTGGCGAAGGCAGCCCTCTCGGTTGTGCGCACCCCACCATTCCGCCAGGGAGGTCCGCGCCTCTTGCGCGTCGAAGACGCACCGCGGCAGACAGTCCAGCCTGTCGCCGTGAGGCACCGCACAACACGCGCCCGCGGCGAGCGCCCAGCGCTGCGGCAGAGACAGCTTCCCCCCACCCCAGAATCGGCCCCAGTTCACCATGTCAGAAGGCTCCTCCGTGCCGGACCGGCGCGCCCCATACGAATCGAGAGATGTGGCCCCGGCGCGACGTTGGTCGGTAATCCCTCTTCCGCTGCATGTAGCTTACTGCCGCAACGCGGGTCGGCAAGCACAAGTGCCGCCTGACTCACGTGACACGCCCAGCGAGTCCCGTTCTGCAGGCAGACTCGAACTCCACAGCGATATACACACTCACGCCAGTCGCGCTGGAGATAGACCCACATCGTGGGCTGGAACGACCGGTGCGGCGCGCTGTATCCTATGATGGGAAGTGGGCCGCCTGCCCGCACGTCGAGGCCCGCGATTCTAACCAGCGGCGGACGCGAGCGGGCGGCGAGCCGTTTGCCGACGAGCACAACGACATGGAACCGACACCCGAACTGTCGTCTTTCTACGCACTCCAACCAAACACGCTGACCTCTGACCGTCTGTACCGCATCTTCATCACGCGGCAGGCGATCTGCGGGGCCTGGGTCGCTGGTCAGTTCCACAGCCGGGAATCAGCACAGCAGGTCCTGGTCGTCACGCTCGGCCTGCTGAGCTTCCTGGCCAGGCCGCTGGTCAACCGCTGGCTGCGCAAGCGAGAGGAGCGCGAGCAGTTCTACGATGCGCTCGACCCCGACGGCGCCGAGTTCCTCGAAGCCGACAAACGCAACTTCCGCCTGCTTCCGATGGACATCGACGGCGTGACCATCACGCAGAAGAAAAAGTTCTCCGGGCACGGCGTGCGCGGCCCCCGGCTCACGATCACCCGCTCGGACGGAAAGGCGCTCAAGCTGGTCGTCCTCCCGGAACATGAACCCCAGATCGTGCACACCGCCCTCTGCCGGCTTATACCCGGTGCCGAACTGGTCTGAGGATGGCGCCGTCAGGCGCGGCTGGGCAGCGGGACGTCCACCAGCAACGCCGCCGGAACGGGCGGAAACGCCAGCCGCACGCGGTAGCAGTCACAGTCCGCCGTCCTCCAGCCGAGGACGTGAAACTCACGCCGTCTACCGGCCTCATATGGGTCCTGTGCAAATGTCGCTCTCGCGTTGCGCGAAATACTTGCGGTCCTCCTCGTAGTGACACTTCTTGTATTTCTTCCCGCTGCCGCACCAGCAGGGGTCGTTGCGATCGAGCTTCCTTGCCGCTTCCGGCGGCCGTGGCCGAAAGAACCTGTCCCAGAATCCCATCCGTACCTCTCCTGTCGTCGGTTTGCACTCACTCGCCTGTAATCAGGGTTGTCCGTGGTCCGTTGCACCCGAACTGGCCTGTGTCTGACCACCAGGCATCAGGCCGGGGAGCCACACTCGACTCAGGGCTCTTCCACACCAAGAACGTCGCGAATAGCCTGCTTGATCGTTCCCTTGGGCAATGCCCCGGTCACCATCTGAGGCTTGCCACTGCTTGGCACAAAGAGCATCGTCGGAATGCTCCGGATGCCGAACACGGCGGCCAGCTCGCGCTCAACACCTGTATCCACCTTGTAGATGCGGATTTTCCCGTCGTATTCCTGGACCAACTCGTCCAGGACGGGCGCCAGGACCTTGCACGGCGCGCACCAGTCCGCGTAGAAATCGACGATGCATGGCACGTCACCCTCAAACCGCCATTCCCTGTTCTGTTCGAAATTGAAGACTTTCTGCAGGAATTCCGCCTTGTTCAGATGTTGCGTCATGATGACCTCACGTGAATCAGTGGAACCACTCGCGCCCTCGGTGCTGCGGAGCGACGAGACTTCGACGTTGTTGGTGCACTCGACCGAGCCGGCGCGTTCCCCTCACACCGGGCCCTCCCGAAGTTGGGTCAGGGCAAGAGCGGCAACCAACATGACCGGAACCAGGGCGGGAGCCGCCAGCAGGCGCCTGAGCAAGGAACGGTTCGCGGCGCGTTTCGTGCTGGACTGCAACGTTGTCTCCTGGCGTTTCGCTTCGCGTTCCTGTGCCTGAGCCGGAATGCCTGTCCGGGTCGTGCGAAGCTCGGCCCGGTTCGGGCTTCAACCAATGATCAAGGTCACGACGGTGACCGCCGAGTTCCACGGAAGCGCACGTCACGCTTGCGCGGCGAGGAGTCCGAGCGCCTCCTCGCAAGCCTCCACGATAGCGTTGCGCGCGGGGAAGAAACTCTGCCAGGGTTGGGCGCTGTAGCTGAGCCTGGCAAGCTGTTCCAGCGTCAGGCCCTGCTGAATCGCCAGAGTGATCGTGTCCACCTTGTCGGTCGTGGGGGTTTCGCTGAGAACCTGCCCGCCGAGGACACGTTCGGATTGTGCGTCAGCAACGATCTTGACTTTCAGTTTGGTGGCACCTGGCATCATGGGGAACAGGCTGGTCGTTGAGCCGTGGCCGCCCACCACCTCGAAGCCGCGTTGCCGCGCAAGCTCCTCGGTAAAGCCGGTAGCGCCCACGCGATACTGGAAGGCGCACGTGGCAGCGCCGTTCAGGAAGCCCAGGTATTCGTCGGCAATCCCGGCGACGTTGCGGGCAGCCACTTTCGCCATGGGAACGGCATTGGTGGCCAGCTTCCCACCGACCGGCTTGCCATCGATGGCGGAATGGAAATGGCAATTGTCGCCGGCCGCGTACACGTCGGGGAGGCTGGTACGCATGCGTGCATCGACGACAATCCCATCACGCTCAACTGCGAGCTTCGGGTGCTCAAACAGGCCGACGTCGGGCTTCATGCCTACACTGAGACAGACGAAGTCTCTTTCCGGGTCAATGTCGATTGTGTCACCGTTGGTCAGTCTGACCTGGCAGACCTGCTTCTCGACGGTCTCCATCTTCTCGACGCCGACGCCCAGTCTGAGATGGATGCCCTTCTCGACGAGAACGTCGTGCAGGGGCATCGCCATGTCTTCGTCGATCATGTTCGGCAGAACGTGGTTGGCGATATCGACGAGGTGCGTGTCGAGCCCCTTCTGTCGGTAGGCTTGGGCCTGCTCGATGCCGATGGCGCCGGCGCCGATTACTGCTACTCTCCTGGCCCGTGCCTGGACGCGGCCAATCAGGGCGAGCATGTCGCCTTGGGTCTTTATGGTGAAGACGTTCCGGGCGGTCGCGCCGGGGATTGAAGGTCTGACCGGGACGGCGCCCGTTGCGAGGAAGAGTGTCTTGTAGCGAAAGACGGTTCCATCCGAGCCGGTCACCTCCTTGTCATCGAAGTTGACGTTGACGGCGTGAGTACGTACGAGGTTGACACCGACGTCGGTGACAAGCGAGTCCTTCTTGTACACCCTCTCGTGTTCGAAGAGCCCCTCAATCGCGTAGGGGATAGCGCAGTAAACCATCGAGTGCTCTTCCGGCCTGAGCATCGTGATGCTGGTCTCTAGCCGCAGCTTCCTGAGGGTCCGGCTGAACGTGATTCCGGCTGGTCCGCCGCCGATCACGAGTACATCTGACGTTACCATCTGCGGAAAGCTCCCTGCTCGTCTGTACGGGTGTCGCCGTCGCTAAAGCGTCCGCCGCGAGCACACTACGCAGCCTGTTCTGCAATGCGCGCGCCGAGCTCGCAGCCTTCGCCGCGAGGTGGATGTAAACATTTAGTAATCAGTGAGTTACAGCAGAGGCCGCACCGCGAGAGCACGGCTGGGCCGGTCGCGCAACGTACGACTACGCGGCGGATTGAACAGAAGTGTTCACACCGCAGGCTCAACCCTCGGGTCTTATGTCGTAACGATCGCGGAGAATGCTGCCCGGTAGGACGACTACTCGCGCGGTTCGTGGATTCCGAACTCCGACATCCGTTTGTACAGCGTGGTTCTGCTAATGCCAAGTCGGCGAGCCGCCTTGGCGATGTTCCAGCCTGCCGCTGCCAGGACCTCTCGCACTCGTTCGGGCAATACGTCCGACCGGCCGCGCGCTCGTGACGAAGCCGGTGGGTCCTTGGCCAGCGGCTCCGCAACGAGGCCTTCGCGCCGCAGCAGTTCGGGCGGCAGGTGCCTGGGACGAATGAGGCCCCGGCGCGCTTTGACGAACGCATACTCGATAGCGTTCTCCAGTTCGCGCACGTTGCCCGGCCAGGGGTGATCGAGCACAAGCGCCAAAGCGTCTTCGTCGAGCCCGTCGATCTCTCTCCCGGTGCGTTCGCGGAACCTCTCGACGAAATGCTGGGCCAAAAGCGGGATATCAGCGCGCCGTTCACTGAGCTTCGGCAGCCGGATCGGCACAACCCGCAGGCGGTAGTACAAGTCCTGTCGGAAGTCGCCGGAGGATACCAACTCCATGAGCGGCCGGTTGGTCGCGGCGATCACTCGAATGTCGACCGCGATCGGCCGCTCGTCCCCCACGCGCTCGATCGTTCGCTCTTGAAGCACGCGCAACAGCTTGATCTGAATGTTGGCGGATATATCGCCGATCTCATCGAGGAAGATCGTGCCGCCGGACGCCGTTTCGAAGCGGCCTCGCTTGTCGCGGGAAGCTCCTGTAAACGCACCGCGGGTGTGTCCGAACAACTCGCTTTCGAGCAGGCTCTCCGACAGAGCGGAGCAGTTCACGGGCACGAACGGCCCGGCGCCTCTGGGGCCCAAATGGTGAATGGCGCGCGCAACCAGCTCCTTGCCCGTACCGGTGTCCCCCTCGACCAGAACCGTCGCGTTCGAATCCGCGACCTCCTCGACCAGCTCGAACACGTCCTGGATCGCCTTGCTCTTGCCCATGATGTTGTGAAGCCGATAGCGCTCGCCGAGGTCACGCCGCAGGCTGACCAACTCGGTCACGTCACGGAAGATCACGACGCCGCCCCTTGCTTCCCGCTCACCTTCGCGAAAAACGACGCTGCGCATCGCGAAGACCCTTCGTTGCCCGGCGTGCGTTTCGACGGTCACCTCGTCGAAGTGGGTCGGTTGCCTCTTGGCGATCGACTCCCTCAGACGGGATCCCGGGGCGCAGATCTCCTCGCCGAGGAGGCAGGGGCATCCGTGGCTCAACGCTTCCGCTTTGGAGATCTCCAGGAGCCGGCAGGCAGCGCTGTTGATACCGATCACGTTGCCGTGGTCGTCGAGCGTGACGATGCCCTCGTCGAGGCTGTCAAGGACCGCCTCGAACTCAGCACCGTCCAGTACGTGGTGCCTCGGCCGGGCCATAGCATCCGCACTCGGTTCTCCGGGTGAGGTCAGAAGCGCTTCACCCGGCAGGAGTGTAGACAGAAGTGTTCAGGTTGAACAGAACGCAGAACGACGTGCTCCTCCTGGTCTCACCCGGCCACTATGAGTCGGTTCGCGACAACCTGCTTAACAGCAATGTGTTACAGCGATTCCGCCAACCGCCTGCCTCAGCGCGTAACACGGGCCTCAACATCACGCGGCCGACTGGCCAGGCGCCGCAGCTGACCGTCGTCCCGGGGCAGGCCCGCCGGCAATCCATGACGCGGCGTGCCGGCTCGTGCCCGGGACGGGATTGCTCTGAAGGCGGCGGCATTACGTGCGGGTCGGCAGCGGGACGTCCACCAGCAACGCCGCCGGAACGGGCGGAAAGGCCAGACGCACGCGGTAGCAGTCGAAGTCCGCCGTCTTCCAGCCGAGGCGCTCGCAGCAGTAGCTGATCAGCTCGCGGTAGCGGCCCATCTCGCGAATCGGTGGAACGTCCGGCCGGCACGATAGCCGCTCCACGCGTGCCGCGATTGGCAGCAGATCAGCCTCCGTGTAGTGCGTCCCCAGGTTCTCCGTGAACATGTCGCTCGCCAGCCGCAATCCCGGCGAGATCTCCCCAAACAACTCCCGGTTCAGAAATACGTCCATCACGACGAGCTTGGCCGGCGTCCGCAGCGGAGCCTTCGTGCCCAACCCGCCGTGCCGCTCGTCCGGATAGCACGGCTCCGCCCGGCGGATGACCTCGCCGGTGAGGCACGTCACCGACTGCGCTTTGCTGACGCCCGACTCGGCGAGCACGTTGTCGATGATGCCGAACGGGCCGACGCAGCGCCGCACGGTCGGCAGCGGTTGTGAGCAGAACCCGGTCACCAACGGCACATCGAGCTGCGCCGCCCCCGGATCGATCGGCTCTCGCGGAAACTCACCGCGCACCTCGCCGGCGTCGTCGATCGTGTAGAAACGCGAGATGCGCCAGGGGACCTGCGGCCGCACGCGTCGCAGGTCGACGAAGCCGCGAATCACGGCGGCGTCGATCGTCTCGCCGTCGCCGGACGGTTGGATCAGGTAGGTGTGCACCTGCATGCGGGCCTGGACGCCCCAGATGTAGCTGTTCGCTTCGTAGGCGGTCTTGCGCTGCTCCAGCCCGACGTCGATGTCCGCCGCACGGGTGTGCCCGTTGACTATCATGTCGAACAGCTTGCGGCTGCCCGCTTCCGACTGCATGAACGCCTGGAGATCCGCGAACGCCCGGCGGGCCTCGTCGACAGCGGGGCGTGGGGCCTTGCCTCGGGCCGCAGCCCGCAGGAACAGCCGAATCCCGCGTTCGCCCGGCACGTACTTCATGGCCCGTAGCGGATCCCTGGGCTCGAGGACTTTCACGAACTTCCACGCCAGCCGGGAATCGACGCCGATGGACTGCACCAGGTCCGCCGCCCGCACGTCGTGATGCCCGACTAGCGAGGCGATGACCTCGGCGAGAGCGGCCCGCACGCGGGAGAGCACTTCGCGGGCCTTGGCCTCAAATGGGGAGAGGTTGGCGGCGTTGGCATTATCGACTGTCGTGGGCATGTGAAGATTGTACCCGCGAACAGGCCGAAACACAAGGGCGTATTAACACTCATGGTAGCATCATAAATCAATTGTTTTCAGGTTGTTACGTTATATCAAAGAGATTCTCTGGACATTACCTTTGGAGATGATTATGATCGGCTCTTAACGAGCCGCGCGCCGCGTGAACCGTAGTTCGGCCGGCGACCTCCACAGCGCCTGCGGACGCGCGCCACATCGAACGGAGGAGTGTCAGTACCCGCTCGTAGCGGGTTCCGGCCGACCGAGGAGGAGCGTCATGAAGTGTGCATGTCTCATCACGGCCATCATCGCCCTGGCCATCTCTGCCAACGCCGCCACCGTCTATGACACCGAGGCGGACTTCCTGTCGGTCATCGCGTCCAACTACTATCTCGAAGACTTTGACACCCTCGTCAGCGGCGAGACCTGGGACGCCCCGGGCGCCAACGGCTTCGACTTCCTCGCCCAGGCCGACGGCGGCGTCGCCGCCCGTAGTGAGGGCGACCCCGCCGCCCCATGCCTCTCGGCCAACTGGGTCGACGGCACCCTCGAAATCGTCTTCACCGGCGCCCCTGTCACCGCCCTCGGTGCCAACTTCTGCACGAAGCGCTTCATGCACGGCACTGACCAAATGAACGTCATCACGCTCAGCGATGGTACGGTCGAGCAGTTCATGGGGCTTGGCTTCCGCGGCTTCACGAGCGACGTGCCGATCACCAGCTTCACGCACGTCGGCGTGGATGACCCCAGCTACGCCTACGGCTGGCTCGACCACTTGTACGTCGGCACGATGGTCCCCGAACCCGGGGCCATCGCGCTATTGTCCCTCGGCGCCCTGTTCCTGCGCAGGCGCTAGGCCCGGGTGGGCGGCGCGTTCGGGACCACGCCCGCCGGCGATCCCGAACAGCGTCTCCCGCATCGCCCCCCCACACGCCCGGCGATTCGGCGGAGCCGTTTTGTCCGTTCGCCGGGCGTGCTTTCTCTTCCGAGGTGCTGACCATGACCGCGCTCGCCGCTCTCGTGATCCTCGCCGCCCCGCTCTTCATCACCCCCGACTCGACCAACCGCCAGACGACTTCCGCAGAAGCCACGGTACGCATCGGCCCGCCCACGTCGCGAGACTGCATCTGGGACAACATCCCCAGCGGCATCCTCTCGACCGCCGTCCACGCCTCGCAGCGCGACGAGGTCTACCCGTTCCGGGCCGGTGCCGCCGACGACTTCATCTGCGGGGCGTGCTCGCCCGCGGGGCAGGAGTGCGCCATCGTCTCCGTGCAGTGGTGGGGCCAGTTCTTCAACCCCGGGCCGCCGGGCAACGCCACCGCGTTTGAGATCAACTTCTACGCCGACGATGGCGATCAGCCGACCGGCGCCGGCCTGGACAACCCGCGTCCGACGGCCGCCATCGCCATCGACGTGCCGATCGAGGACATCAGCACCGTGCTGGTCGGCAGCAACATCTACCAGTTCGACTACATGTTCCCGCCGGGATCGGAGCCGATCCTCCAGTCACAGACGCGCTACTGGCTCGAGATCGTCTCCGTCAACGTCACCAACCCGCAATGGGGTCGCAGCAGCACGGCCAGCGATCAGACCCTCGCCGTCGCCACGCAGGGCTTCCCCGCGCTCAACATGCCCTACTGGACGCCGATCGAGGGCCGCGACCTGGCCTTCCGCGTGTATTCCACGAGCGGTGGCTCCGAGCCGCTCCCGCTGCGGCTCCTGCCGGTCGGCAACCCGGGCAACCTGCCCGATCTGCGCACCGACGCCGCCGGCGTCGGTGCGGTCCCGTACACCTACCAGATCGGCGAGACCGAGATCACGGCGGGCCAGTACTGCGAGTTCCTCAACGCCGTCGCAGCGGACGACACCTACGGGCTGTACAACCCGGAGATGTGGGACAATGCGATGGGCTGCAAGATCGAGCGGCTCGGCGCGCCCGGCGCGTACACGTACCAGGTGAGCGCCGCGTGGGTGAACCGCCCGGTAAACTACGTCTCCTGGGGCGACGCCGTCCGCTTCGCCAACTGGCTGACCAACGGCAAGCCGCACGGCCCACAGGACCTGACCACGACCGAGGACGGCTCGTACTTCGTCAACGGCGCCGTGGAGGTCATCGAGTTGCAGACGGTCACCCGCGCTCCCCAGGCGATCTTCGTACTACCCTCGGCCGATGAGTGGTACAAGGCGGCCTACCACTACAATGACGGCCCGACCGATCACTACTACGACTATCCCACCGGACACGACAACCTGCCCAGCAACGACATCGTGAGCCCGGATCCGGGCAACAACGCCAACTTCTTCCAGGACGGATTCACGCTCGGCTCGCCGAGCTGGCGCACGCGCGTCGGCGAGTTCGAGAACTCATTCAGCCCCTACCGCACCTTCGACCAAGCCGGCAACGTGTGGGAGTGGACCGAGGAGCCCTACAACTGGTCCGATCGAACCTGCCGCGGCGGGTCGTACGGCTCCTACGACAGCCACCTGCGGCCGGACTCCCCGCTCCGCCTGTGGAACATCGTCGAGGATGAGGAGATCGGTTTCCGCATCGCCAATGTCGCCCCGCCCCCCGGGGACGTGAACGGCGACGGCACCGTTAACCTCGACGACCTCGATCTCTTCGTCACCTGCCTGGCCGGTCCGGACAACCTGCCCGGCTGTGAGACGCCCTGGGCCGACATCGACTGGGACGGCGACGCCGACCTGGCCGACTTCGCTACCTTCCAAACCGCCTTCACAGGCGACTGACGCCGCACTCGCGGGCGGAAGCGCGGCGCGTATTGCCACGCTTCCCCCCGCCCGTGTACGCTGGACCCCCATGAGTGCTATCACGATACTCGGCATCCTGGCCGGCACGCTGACCACCGCCGCCTTCACGCCCCAGGTGGTCAAAAGCTGGCGAACGCGACACACGAAAGACGTGTCGCTCGGCATGTTCATCATCCTCTGCGTCGGCACCACGCTGTGGCTCATATACGGGCTGCTGATGAGCGACCTGCCCATCATTCTGGCCAACGCCGTCACGCTCGTTCTGGCCACTTCCATCCTGGCCCTGAAGATCCGGCACGGCTGACGCCCGTCTTCCCGTCGGCGGCCTGCTCTCCATCACCGACGCCAACCGCCTCATCGCGACGGACTTCCGCGTGGGCACGTCTCCCGTCACTCCGGCTGGAAGGGACAAGCCGGAGGATTTGTGCAAAGCCCGAGGAACCAGATCGGAATCGTCGTTGTCTGTCGCTGCGCGGCGTTGACTGGCGATACCTCTCCACTGGACCGATGAAGATGGAGTGACACGTTGCGCGAGAGCGCCGCACGACAAGTCCTTCGCCGCAAGCGATCACCGAGCAGGAAGGTCCGAGATGAGTCTGAATCAGAAGACCACGGTCATGGTCGCCATTCCCGTGATGGCAGTCGTCGGTCTGGTGTTGGCAGGCGCGTGGACGCTGCGTAATGCGAGCCAGAAGCTCGACGATATCGTCAACCGGCAATTCGTCGGCCTGATCGACGGCGAGATCGCGCCGCTGATCACCGAGCAGTTGCTCCCCGTAGTCGATCGCGATCTGCCCCTCGTGCACAACCTGGACCACAGCATGCAGTTGATGCTGGAGGCCGATCGCGACATGCACCAGGCGCTCATCGCCGAGCGCGCCAGTCAGACGGCGGAGGGGGACGCGTTCGCCGCCGCCGACACGGCCAACGCCGAGAACATCGAGCAGGCCGAGACGCGTGTGAAGAAGGCTTCGGAACTCTTCAATTCACAGGCCACGCGCGACCTGTACGCCAAGTTCACGACCGAGTTCAGCAAATGGCGGACGGTCTCGCGCCGCGCGGTCGAGCAGGCCGCCGGCGGGACGGTCGAGTCGGACCTGGCCGGCGAGTCCGCGGCGGCCTTCGACTCCGCCCGAGGGCTGCTGGACCAGTTGCAGGGATTGCAGCAGAAAGACATCGACGCCGTCATAGCCGCCGTCGCGGCGAAGCAGACGGCGATCGACGCCCGGCGCCAGACCGTCGACCAGCGGAAGGCCGCCGCCGTAGCGGATGGCCATGATGCCCAACACCGGGCAGCCAGCGCCACGACGCTGTTCCTCGTTATCGGCGGCCTCGTGGCGATCATCGTTCCGGCGATTGGCTTCGTTATCGGGCGCAGTCTCTCGCGCACGCTCCAGCGGGTCGTCTCGGCCCTCTCCACCGGGGCCGAACGCGTGAACGGTGCCGCGGCCCAGTTCGCCAGCTCCGCCCAACAGCTCGCCGAAGGGGCCAGTACGCAGGCTTCGTCGCTCGAAGAGACGTCCGCCTCGCTCCAGGAGATGGCGGCGATGACCCGCACGAACGCCGAGCACGCCAGACAGGCCAACGAGTCGGCGGCGCAGGCCCGCACAAACGCCGAGACCGGCGACCAGACGATGGACGAGCTAAACCAGGCGATGGCGGCGATCAACGAGTCGTCCTCGCAGATCGGGAAGATCATCAAGGTCATCGAGGAGATCGCCTTCCAGACGAACCTGCTGGCCCTCAACGCCGCCGTCGAGGCCGCCCGGGCCGGCGAGCACGGCAAGGGCTTCGCCGTCGTCGCCGAAGAAGTGCGTAACCTCGCCCAGCGGGCCGCCGGCGCCGCCGGCGAAACGACCGCCCTGATCGAAGGCTCGGTCAGCCGCGCCCGCGCAGGCACGGAGGTGTCCAATTCGGCCGCGGAGGCCCTGCGCGCCATCGCCCGCGACGTGACGACGGCGGCGGGATTGCTCGGCGGCATCTCGGAGGCTTCCGGCGAGCAGGCCCAGGCCGTCGAGCAGCTCAACGTCGCCGTGTCGCAGTTGGATCACATCACGCAGCAGAACGCGGCCAACGCGGAAGAGTCCGCTTCCGCGTCCGAAGAGCTCAGTGCGCAGTCGAAGAAGCTAAACGCCATCGTCGCCGACCTGCGATCGATCATGGGGCAGGGTCAGGCGACGCGGGAGCCATCATTCACGGCAGCGAAGCCGAAGGCCGTCGCGCCGAAGCCGCAGAAGCTGCCGGCTGCCAAGTCGGGCGGTTTCGGCGGTGCGGCGTCTTCCAACAGCAGCAGCGAATACGAAGACGCGGGCGACCTCAGCGACTTCTAGGGCGCATCGCCGAAGACACGGTCGAACGGCCGGCGAAAGCCATAACCGCCGGCCGGACGGGTGCCGTGGCGACAAGTCGGCGCTGCGGGGGGCACTCTGTACAGGCTGAGCCTCGGGGGAACGCTGTGCCGTTCTGGCGGCGGCTGTGCTACAATGGCGCCTACTGTCGCATCTGGCAACGCCACCGAGGGGTATCGGCGGGATGCAGCCAACAACGCCAACCAGTCTTCTGTTTCCAAAGCCCTCGACGGAGGATCTGTTCGAGCGCTGGTGCCTCATCCTCTTCCGCACGCACTTCGGCGGAAGCAATTGGGACCGGTTCCGTGGCCGAGGACGTCCGCAGCACGGTATCGACATCCTGGGCTGCGACCAGGACAAGCGCTCCGTGGCCGTCCAGTGCAAGATGCGCAACACCGGCTCGCCGTTGACGATGGACGAGATCAAGGCGGATGTGAAGAAGGCGAGGAAGCTCGACTCGCCGCCAGCCGTCCTCATCTTCGCGACGACCGATGAATCGAAGAAGTTGCAGCAGGAAGTGCTGAAGTACTCCAAGAGACGCCAGGCCGCCGGCGCCTTCCCAGTCGAGATCCGGTACTGGGGCGACCTGTGCGACCTCGCCAACGACCACCGCGAGATACACGCCCGACTCTGGAGCACGCTCCGGTGCGAAGCCGCCGACAATCTCGCCGCCGCGGGCATCAGCCAGAACCAGAACTTCGTCGGCCGCACGGAGGAGCTGGCCAGACTCCACAAGATGCTCACCGTCGGCTCGACCCAGATCACGCAGGCTATCGTTGGCGAAGGCGGCATCGGCAAGAGCGAGTTGGCCAAGCAGTACGTGTTTGAGTTTGCCGACGAGTGGGACGGGCGCTGGTGGTTGGATGCGTCGGAGGCAGCCATCGAGGCAGCCACCGCCCGGCTGGCCGAACGGTTGCTGGGTGACGACGCCGTCCACGACCATTCTCCGAACCAGATCCGCATCGCCCTCGTCAACTTCCTGAGCGGCGAGAAGCACCTGTTGGTGCTGGACAACATCCAATCCGCCGAACAGGCCAAGCGATTCGCCCTCCAGTCGCCGGCCCGTGTGCTCATCACGACTCGGCGGCGAGACATCCCGCCGGCCGTCGCCGGCAAGCTGGAACTCGAAGTGCTCGACCGCGAGGACGCGATCAAGCTACTGACGTCGGGCCGCGAGGACCTGCGTACCGCCGAGCACCGCCCGACGCTGAAGGCGATCGTCGACCACCTGGGCTGTCACGCCCTGGCAGTGGCTGTCGCCGGTGCACGCTTGTCGCAACCGCCACCACCCACGCCAGCCGAACTCCTGACACAGCTCCAGGAAGCCGAAGTCGGGACGCTGAACGACCCGTTCGAGGAAGGCGAACCGAACGAGGAGTTGGGTACCGGCTACCGGCACAAGGTGGCGGCATCGCTGAGCCTGCACCTGCCGACGTTCGCAAACACGCCGGCCGCGCGGTTACTGGAGCTGGCGGCCTTCTGTCATCCAAGCAGCATCCCGGCCGACCTCCTGGCCGACGCCGCCGGCTTGCCGCTGGCTGAGGCGAAGAAGGCTCTGCGGGAGTTGCACAACGTCTCGATCGTGAAGTGTGACGAAGCCGTGAGCATCCACCGGCTGACGCAATCGGTCATGCGAGCGAAGCTGGCTGACACGGCCCGGCGAGAGGCGCTGGCTGCACTGGTCGGCGTGATGACGAAGCACTTCGCCGATCCAGACGAGTACCGGCGTTGGGCCGAAATGGACCGCTACGCCGCTCACGCCACAGCGGTCGTGGAACACGCAGACAAACTCGCCGGAACCGAGGATGCGGGGTATCTGGCGAACCAGACCGGCCTTTTTCTGAATAACCTCGGCCGCTTCGACGCCGCCCGGCAGAACACGGAGAGGGGCGTCGCGATCGCCCAGAAGGTCTCTGGACCACACCACGCCAACGTCGCAGCCGGCTACAGCAACCTCGCGACGATCCAATACCAGCAGGGCGATCTGAACGCCGCACGCGAGAACATGGAGAAGGCTATCGCGATCGAACTCAAGCACTTCGCCCCGGACCATCCCGCACTCGCCACCAGCTTCTCCAACCTCGCGCTGATCCAGAGAAACCAGGGTGACCTGAACGCCGCGCGGGAGAACATGGAGAAGGCCATCGCGATCAAACTCAAGCACTTCGCCCCGGACCATCCGTCGCTCTCCACTGGCTTCTCCAACCTCGCAATGATCCAGCATGCTCAGGGCGACCTCAACTCCGCGCGGGAGAACACGGAGAGGGCCATCGCGATCGAACTCAGGCACTTCGCTGCAGATCACCCCAAACTCGCGACACGCTACTCCAACCTCGCGGTCATACAGAAGGACCTCAACGACCTCGTTGGCGCGAGGACGAGCGCGGAGAAGGCCATCGGAATCCAACTCAAGCAGTTCACACCGGACCATCCCGACCTCGCTATCCGTTACCATAACCTGGCAGGGGTCCTCGCGGCAGAGAAGGACTTTGCGGGTGCAGCGGAATGGGAGACGAAGGCGCTGGGCATTCTCCTCAAGCACTTCAAAGACGCGCACCCAACCGTGAAGCTTGTGCGGAAGACTCTCGCGCGCTACCGCGCGCAGGCAGAGGCCGGGAAGTAGGGTAGCAACATCGGTGGCGGGGCGCGTCGTCGCGAGTGAGGCGTTGCCCGCAAACAACGTCGCCCACGGGGGGGACGACGCTACAAGCGTTCCTGGCGTGTGATGTGCTCTGCGCGACCACAGACGGTCAGTCGCCGGGTGCCACTGGTGGCTTGTCCACCAGTGCCCCGGAGGCAGCGTCAGCCAAAGACGGCCGACATCCCGGCGCGCCGGGTGCCGCTACGCAACGCGACGGCCGACACGGAGGTCGGCCGCTACAACCAGCCGACGCAGCCGCTACAGCACGGTCACCTGCCCGCTACTGCGCGGCGTACAGCACGATGAAGTACCCGAAGCACTCGGTATCGCTCTCCAGGGCGAGGTCGAGTGTCGGCGGGAGGTCGTCGCCGGGTTCGAGGTCTTCGAGAATGCCGGTCGAGAGGTGGACCTCTTCGCCGTAGATGACCAGGTCGAGCGTCATGATGTGCCAGCGGTCGCCCTGTGAGTCGGTCCAGCGGTCGTAGTAGCCCGTGCCCGTGACTTCGTTCTCCTCGCCGGCGAACGAGAAGAACCAGTCGGCGACGGTCACGTCATAGGCCCGGTGACCCGGCGGCGTGTGGTGGTTCGGCGTCAGCGTGAAGCTGCCCGTGAACTCGAGCGCCGCCAGCAACGGGCACATGCAGCCCTGCTTGCCGGCCTCGCTGCCCAGGCAACCCTCGGCGAAGATGCTCTCCGGCGACAGCACGTACTCCGTGCCCGGGCTCGCCGACACGGCGATCGACGCGCTCACCGCCGGCGACGCGTCCCGCACCGGCGATACCGCCGCACCCGCCACCAGAAGCACGCCCACCCCCACCGCAAAGCCCATCGCCAACCGCGAGTATCGTGTCACGCTCATCTGCCTGTCCTCCATAGCAGAGCTGATGGAGCGCGGCCGCCGACCGCCGGCGGAAAAGAAGTGTGTGATGCCCAGCGCTCCGGGTGATAATCCGTCACTGGAGCGCAGAATCCGCCAGCGGCGCGCAGAATCCGCCAGAATCGAGCAGAATGGGCGCCGCCGAGCGCGAATCAGCACCCATCGGGGCGGCGCACGGTCGCCGCAGTCCCCCACACAGCGGACAATCAGGAGTGGGGAGCGCAGGCGGCCGGGCACGAACCGCCCGGCCGCCAGCGTCGCCGCCGCCGGTTACCCGCCGGTGAGCAGGTCCACGAACGGCGAGATGTCGAAGTTGTTCACGGCCCCGTCGCCGTTGACGTCCGCCAGGTCGCGGTCGCAATCGGGGTAGGCGTCCGCGTAGCCCGCTTCATCGGTCAGGGCCAGGACGAACGCCCGGATGTCGAAGTTGTTCACGATCCCGTCGCAGTTCAGGTCACCCAGCGCCGGCGGCCCGAGGTTGTTGCGCATGTAGAGATCGATGTTGCCGTCGCGCTTGTCCTGCCAGACGGCACAGAAGCCGGTGTCATACTCACCCAGTCTGACGTAGCTCGCCCCCTGCTGAGGCAGATCCATGGGGTCGATGTGCTCGTTTTGAGAAACGCGGAACTCGTCCCCCCACGTCAATCCCGAGTCGTCACTGAACTTGTACCGGATGATGCCGTAATCGGCACTGCTCCAACTGGCCGGCCAGCCGCTGTCGCCGTGGTACTGGCACCAGACGGCGTGCAGGCCCTCCTCGTCGGTCAGCAGCTTCGGCCGCGCGCCGTAGAACGTGTCGTTCAGTTGCAGGTCGCTGCTCCACGTCGCGCCGTCGTCGGTGCTTCGCGAGTACACGATGTTGAAGTAGTTGCTGCGATCGTCTTCCCAGGCCACAACGAGCGCCTCATCGGCGACGGCAATCTGGGCGAGCTGCGCGTGCGGTCCAGCGCCCTGAGAAACCGCCACCGGCGTGGTCCACGTATCCCCGTCGTCGGTGCTTCGGCAATACCGGATGCGCGGGGCAAACTCGTAGCGCCCGAAGGCCATGTGAATAACGCCGTCAACCACTGCGAACGTCGGGTGCTCGACCGTGTCCCAGGGCAGCAGCGGCTTCTCCTCCCAGGTCCCACCGCCGTCACGGCTGACGTACAGGTAGCTGTAGATGATCTCGAACTCCCAGTCCATGTTCTGGGCGTAGACGAAGAGCACGTCGCCGTACGTGAAGGCGTCAACCGCCTCGATGTTGTCGCGCTCTCCCACCCGCACCGGTTCGGCGAAGGTCTCGCCGCCATCTGTGCTGTTGGCGCAGTAGAGCCACTTGTACTCTTCCTCTTCATCCTCGAAGTACTCGGTGAACAGCAAGTGCAGGCCCTGTTCGTTGGCGCAGATGGCCGCGTTGTCATAGGGCATTCCGTCGAAGGCGATCCACGGGCCGTTCCACGTTTCGCCCTTGTCGGGGCTCATCATCAACGTGATCTTGGTGTCTTCCCAGTCGGTCCAGTCAAGCCAGAGCACGTAGAGCGCATCATCCGGCCCGGTCGCGACCCGCGTGACGTACTGCACGACCGGATCCTGGGTGATGAAGGACTCATCTTCCCAGTCGCCGCCGGACGCGACGCCCGCGGCCAACAAGACGACCGCGAACAAGCCCACGAGGCGGGCGCTAATCAAACGACTCATTTTCCCGCTCCTTTCTGCAACGCGTGAAGTGAATGACGCCGGGCGTGTGCCGGCCCTCGACGTCCGGTGCTGCGCGTGCTTTCGTTCATCTTAACACGCCACGAGCCACCCGAATAACACAAACTCCACAAGACATCACCGCGTTGATGGTCGCTGAGTCCCGGAGTCGTTACTTCGCCATGATCTGCGCGCACCGGGACTCTACGCAGCGTCCGCGGCGAACGCTGCCACGCAAACGGTGAGGCGCGTAGTCAATCCCCCCTCCCGACGGGCGTCGACGCTCGCCCTCTACCGCCGACGAACGGTCAGCACGCCGACAGCCAGCAGCAACAGCGCCCCCGGCTCCGGCGTCGTTTCCACGCCGATGGAATGGATCGTCGGGCTCGAGCCGGTGTTGGTCAGGATGTCCTCGACACTGACGTCGACGTAGCCGTCGAAGTACATGTGGAAGTTGCTGTATAGCAGCAGCGCTTCGCCCGCGCTCTGCGGCAGTGGCTCGAACGCCGGGGGCACCTCGGCAACGAGCACGTCGTTGATGCGGTCGCTCTGGATCGTGCCGGCATCTGTCTCACCACCGAACAACCCGCCCGGGTCGACGATGCCCAGTTCGTGGAACGTCACCTCACCGTCGCCCAGCACGATGTCGAACTCGGCCAGCCCGAGCGCGTCATCCGCGCCGCCACCCCAGACGTAGACGTCGAAGTAGCCGTCATAGAAAAACGGGAAGTCGCTCGTGTTCCCGTCCGGCGCTTCGCCGTGCCCGGTGACCTCGAAGTACACATCCCCCGCCGCCACACCCATGCCCAGCATCAAGACGATCGCGACGATTACCGGTACGCGCATTGTTCTCTCCTCCTGCGCTTGTGACTTGCGTCTCCCGCCCACATCGAGCCACCACGCACGAACAGCGGCGCCGCCACCCACCCCAGCGAGCGAGTTGCGGGTGCCATCGTGACGTGAACTGGAGACGAACATCCCTGGTCATCCGCCGGCCGAGACCAGCAGACACACACGTCGCATACTGCAACTCAACCGTCATCATTATACCATAACAAGCCAGCCCAGCGAACAATCTTCTCGGACCTGCCGAGTTGTTGCTGTCTCGACGGTCCGCGCCGGCGAATCGGCCCACGTGCCGTGCGCGCCACCGTGGACGGAACCGCATCGCGCCCGTACGCTGGGCACCGTGAAGCGCGTCGCCGCCTTCGTTCCGCCGCGAGGTCGCCGTGTGGTGGGACCAACTGGCTCTGCCGACCGCCTTCTCGGCGGAGACGACGCCCGCCGGTCTGCCCCGTCAGGCCATGCTGGGGCGCCTCCTGCGTGAGGGGCTCGACGACGCGAAGGCCGTTCTCGCCGGATGGACGCCGCGCCACGGCACGAGAGTCCCTCGGCAGCACGGCGAACTGGACGAAGGCCGAATGGCTACCCGGCCGCGGCCCGAGCCGCCAGCTCATCCGGGTCACGTTCCAGCCGCCGAACGAGCGGGCTCCATCGGCGACCCTGGCCCGGTCGCACAAGACGTTTACGCTGCTCAGCCCACGAAAGCTCGCGATAGACTTGTGCCACTGGCTGATGCCGAGGCTGTGACCTTAACACATTCGCGTTAAGACCGTCATTGCCCAGCAGGCAAACGGGAGAACCACGATGTCATCCGCGGCCAACCACCCGCAACCAGCGAAACCAGAACTCGCCCTCTCCGACAAAGCCAGGAGTCATCCGGCGTGGCTGCGGCTGGAGGATCAATTCGGGTGGTACCACCGCAAGAGCATGCATTGCCAGAAGAGGTACAAATGGCTGAAGCTTGTGCAGATCGTCCTCGCGGTCGCCATACCGATTTTCAGCCACCTCCCGCTCGTCGCCGAGTGGCTCACGTCGGTGGCCGGGGCGCTGATCGCGATCCTGGAGGGCGTGCAGCACGTCTTTCAGTATTCCACGCTGTGGATGAGGTATCGCTCCACCGCTGAGCACCTGAAACACGAGAAATTCCTGTGCCTTTCGGCGGCCGGACCCTACCGCGATCTGTCCGAGCAGGAGCGGTTGACATTGCTGGCGGAGCGTGTGGAGGAGCACGTGTCGACCGAACATGCCGCCTGGCTCCGCGAGACGCGGCGCGTAACGACCGAACGGAAGCCCGAGACGAAGTGACCGCCGTAGAGCCCGCACCGCGCGGCACCGGCCACAACGACCGAGAACTCGTGGAGACCAGTCCGGACCCGGCCTCTTCGTCACACGTTCCGGATTCACAGTCCACTCGGCGCCGGTCCCACGGCGCTCCGTGATTAAGATTCCGTTGGGGCGGCGGCAGTACGTGGCTATACTGCCGCCGACCCTGAGCGGAGATGTGGCCGGCCTGTGTCCCGGCCGGGCACAGGCAAACCGTATCCCACCACCCCGAACCCCGGCGAGGAGGATCGTGCGGGGGCGCCGGCCAATCGCTCCGCCGAATACGTCGCGGCAAACCGTGTGTAAGACCGGATCAGCCATAATCCTGCGGAATCTTCCCTGTGCCTCATTCAAGATAAGGAGACATACGTGATGACCCTGGCGGAATTCGACACCGGCAGCACGGGCTTCATGCTCGTGGCGACCAGCCTGGTCATGCTGATGACCCCCGGGCTGGCCTTCTTCTACGGCGGCCTCGTCGGGCGTAAGCACACCCTGACGATCATGACGCAGAGCTTCGTCTCGCTGGGCTGGACCACCGTGCTGTGGTTCATCTGCGGCTACTCGCTCTGCTTCAGCGGCACGATGGCGGAGGGCACCGACTTCGCCGGCCTGATCGGCAACTTCAAGCTGGCCTTCCTGAACGGCGTCGACCTGAACACACCGTTCGCCGCCGGCCTCATCCCGCTCTTCGTGTTCGTGGCCTACCAGATGATGTTCGCCATCATCACTCCCGCCCTGATCACGGGCGCCTTCGCCAACCGCGTCCGCTTCAGCGCCTACATGATCTTCCTTACGCTGTGGCTGTTCCTCGTCTACTTCCCACTCGTCCACATGGTCTGGGGCGGCGGCCTGCTGGCGGCCAAATACGGCGTGCTCGACTTCGCCGGCGGTATCGTGGTCCACGCCAGCGCGGGCATGGCGGCCCTGGCCTCGGTATTCTTCGTCGGCAAACGCGGCTCGGTCGACTCCGGCCCGCACAGCATCCCGCTGGTCGCTCTCGGCACCGGCCTGCTGTGGTTCGGCTGGTACGGCTTCAACGCCGGCAGCGAGCTCGCTGTCGACGCCATCACCGTCACGGCCTTCATCAACACCGACATCGCCGCCTCGTTCGCCGCGATCACCTGGCTGGCCATCGCCTGGGTCCTCGAGCGCAAGCCCAAGTTTGTCGGCCTGCTCACGGGCGCTGTGGCCGGCCTGGCCACCATCACGCCGGCAGCCGGCTTCGTCACGCCCATGAGTGCCATGATCATCGGTATCGTCGCCGGCGCCGTCTGCTACGGTGCCGTCGCCCTCAAGAACAAGCTCCACTGGGACGACGCCCTCGACGTCTGGGGCGTGCACGGCGTCGGCGGAACCATCGGCGTCGTCATGCTCGGCTTCTTCGCCTCCGAGACTGTGAACCCCATGGTCACCAGCAGCCTGGAGACCGCCGGCGGCCGCGGCGGCTTCATCCTCACACAGATCATCGTCGTCGCGATCGTCGGCGTGTACTGCTTCCTGTTCTCCTGGGTCATGCTGGCCGCGATCAATGCCTTGGTCACCGTGCGCGTGACGAAGCAGGAAGAGGAGACCGGCCTCGACGCCAGCCTGCACGGTGAGATGGCCTACCTGGCCGACTAGCCGCTCGCAGAACGTCTCGATGACATCAACAAGCCGCAGGCGGCGCACTCAACGTGCCGCCTGCGGCTTGTTCACGCGCGGACCGCTCAGCCGCGGCACGCTTCAACGTGGTTCCGGCGGGACGATACCCCCGCACCACTCCCCCCATCGACCCGCCTACTCCTTCGGAATAGGCGCATATGTGCGGATATCGACGACCGTATGCAGGATCGGATAGCTGGCCCGACACCGGAAGATATCAAACTCGGTCCGCTCCCAGCCAACCTCGCTCAGCACGTGCCGCACCATCTCCGGGCAACGCGGCACGACCGGATCATGCAGGGCATCCAGCGGCGTACCCAGATAGGTTACCGTCTCCTGGCTCGGCATCGCGTACGCGAGTTCACTCCGCATGGCCCGATCCGGAAGCAGTGAGTAGCCATACGTGTGTGTCTTCACCAATGACGGGTCATATACGCCGTGCGGAACGAGCAGATCCATGACCAGCTCCTCGCACGGCATCGTGATGAACGTGCCACCGCCGGCGCTGAGCTGCTCGCGCCGGACGACCACGTTGTGCAGCGTCGTTGCCATGAAGAAGTCCACGCGAGCAGTCCGCCCCACGCCGAGCATGTGCAGCGCTTCCGTCAGATAGTCACCCTCCCGCTCGACGGACATACTGGGTGGCGGATCGCTGCAGAAATCCGTCAGCAGCCACGGGCTCCGATCAACCTCACCCACGCACATCGAGTGGCTGCGCTCGACCAGCGCGTGCCGGAAGGCCACCGGCAAGGACTGAATGCGGCGGTTGGCGCGCAGTCCCAGCACGCCACGCATCGCCATGCCATCGCTGGTCTTCGCCCCCGCGTCATGCTGGTAAATCGTGCAGCGGTACATGGTGGCCGCCTGGAATCCCCACAAGCTCGCATTGGCGCGAAACGCCGCCCGCCGCTGCTTGAAACTGATCTGCTCACCCGCTTGGCCGCCGAGCGCGGCGATCATCGCATCGAAGGTGCCGCGGTCGCCGGCATGGTGCTGAACGAAGCGGTCGAATGCCTCGTACGTGTTCGCCGCCTCATCGATCACCTCGGCCCGGAATCCCTTTCGCCGCGCCGCCTCGAAGAGCTTGCCCATCGATTCCGCCTGCGGGATGTGCGGGACGGCATCGAACGGATCCTTGGCAGTGGCCAGCCGGAAGACCTGCCAGGCAAGGGACGTACGCACCTCAAGAACGCGCTGGAGATCGGTCGCCCGTTTGATGGCCGCCGGCGACGCGGACACAAGGCGACTGATGGCGGCTCGGAGACGCGTCAGCACCTCCTCCGCATCCCTTTCGAAGTGATACTCAGGTGGAGCGCCCGCGCGTGCATTCCGCGTGTTTAGACCCGTCATGCGGCGATTGTACACAAGGTCCAAAATCGGGCCAGACTCACTCATGCCTGCATTCTACCATGAAAACGAATATTCGTGCGAAAATTAGGTTGAAATTTCATGTGAATCCCGATACCGTGAAACTGCGGCGATCAGACGCTTGCGGTGCCGTCGTCAGTGTGGGCGACACGTCCGACCGCCGCCGACCCCGCGGCCACCGGCCGCCTCCGGAGGAGTGAGTCATGACGCACAAGTTGATCCCCCTAGTCGCGGTAGTGTTCTGTGCCGGCACGGTCTTCGGTGACGTGCTGTGGGACCAGAGCGACCTCTACACCGACGCCTTCGCGGCGTATGAAGAGGAGAACGTCGGTAACGACGAGGAGTACTCCAGCTACGTCGTCGACGATGTCGAGGTCGGCGAAACCGGCTGGAACATCGAAACCGTATCCACGTATATGACCAACTTCACCAGCGACTGGTCCGACATCAGTCAAGCTCGCCTGAACATCATCCCCAAAGACGGCCTCGTGCCGTCCAACACGTTCGACCCGCGCGACGGCACGCTCGTCCCGGTCACGGCGACCGAAGTCAGCGGCTACTACTGCGTTCTCAAGATCACCGCGGATAGCCTGGACATCACGCTGACGCCGGGGCAGTACTGGATCGGCCTGACCCCCCTCGTCGACACCACCTACGGCCTGGAGGGGCACGTCGCCACCGAGACCAGATTGCTGGACGAGCCCGCCTGGCGGAATCCCGCCGGCGGCTGGGATGACTACATGAGCCTTGGCACCGACTGGATCCAGTGGGGTGACTACGACACCGAGTGGCGTGACTACTACTACGACTCAGCGTTCATGGTCACTGGCACGCCGACGCCCGAGCCGGCCTCACTGGCCCTGATCGCGCTGGGCGCCCTCGCCCTGCGGCGGCGGAGCTAACGTCGTTCGACCGCAACGGTACGGCCTCTCGCGCCGGCCAGCACAGACAACTGGCAAAGGACACTGAAATGCCCCGCTTCGCTCTCATCCTCGGCCTGACGCTGACCCTGGCGCTGGTGTCCGCCGCGCCGGCCGAGACGATCGTACGCACCGCGTACATGGACACCTACGTCGATAGCAGCCAGCCGGCCGAGAACTTCGGCCAGGACAACTGGCTCCACGTCGGCATGGCCGCCGCCGGCGGCAGCGGCACGATACGGGACCTGCTCTGTTTCGATTACGGTGACCTACCGACGAATCCCGGCATGATCGCCTCGGCCACGTTGCACGCCTGTCAATTCCAGGTTCAGGGCGGCAGCGCCGGCCGGACCGTCGGCGTATACCGCGTCACAAGCACGTGGGACGAGGCTTCCGTGACCTGGAACACGCAGCCCACAGTCGATGCTTCCACGGTCTGGGCGACGGAGGTCGTCGGCACGAACCAGGATGGTGGCTGGATCACCTGGGACGTGACCGACCTCATCCGCGCCCAGGCCAGCGGCGCACTGCCGAACTGCGGCCTCGCGCTATGCGATCTCAGCGAAGGCCTCGGCACGCCGTCGCTCGGCACGGTCTGGAGCACCGAGTACATCTTCAACAACAACGAGAACTTCCAGTTGACGATCGAAACCGTGCCCGAGCCAGGCAGCCTTGCGGCACTCGCTCTGGCCTCATTCGCCGCCTTCGCCCGGCGGCGTTCGTAAGGCGCGTGAGCAGAAGCGTAGTACGTCTCCGCGCCACGTATTTTCGAGGAGGAAGAACCATGAAACGCATCGCGACCCTCACCGCCCTGGCCCTGGCGGCAATGCTCTTCACCGCCAACGCTTTGGCGGACAGCATCGCGCTGAGCCCCACCAAGGACACGTTCGTGTACAGCGCCACACCCACGACCAACTACGGCCAACTGGACAGCTTCCTGCTGGGCGAGGCAGCCCCCGCCGGCGCCGGGACCATCCGTGGCTACCTCCAGTTCGATCTAACCTCACTGCCCAGTAATCCGAGCCTGATTCAGTCCGCCGTCTTCCGCGCCTATCAGCACGCTCCGAACACGGGCGGTCCCAGAGACTGCTACATCTACGGCTGCACCAGTTCCTGGACCGAAACGGGCATTACCTGGAACACGCAGCCCTTGCACGACTACACAACGACATGGGCCGTCGCCGAAGTTGGTGACACCTGGCAATACCCTCAGGGGCTGGTCGACTGGGTCGAGTGGGACGTGACTGACCTCGTCCGGGCCCAGGCCAGCGGCGAGTACCCCAACTACGGCTGGTCGTTCCGCGTCAGCTTCGAAACATACGGCGCTCCCCGCGTTGGCTACTTCCACAGTAACGAGTACCTCGGCAACCCGGAACTCCGCCCCCAGCTCGTTGTCCAGTGCTCCACTGCCGTTCCCGAGCCGGCGGCAGTCTCTCTGCTGGCCGTGGGCGGGTTGTTGGCTCTCCGCCGGCGGTAGCGGTTGGTTGCGTGCGGCGGGCCGCCCGCTGCACGCCCACCGTGATGGATGAGTAATGATGTCTGGCTCTCACTCAAGGATAACCGTGATGAAAACATACGCTCCCCTCCTGATCGTAGGTGTGCTACTGGCCGCGGCGAGCGCCGCCCTCGCCGACAATCCCCGGATCTACTACCCCTGGAACGACACGTACGTGGACAGCGCCCTTCCCGACGCCTGCTTCGCCACCTCGCACGAGCTGCGCATGGGCAGTGGCCCCGATCGCAACCGTGCCGTGCGGACCTACATCGGCTTCGTGATCCCGGACGACGAGTTGCCTCAGGACACGCAGCTCATCGAGTCGGCCACGCTGCACATATACCAGTTCAACACGTCCGGCGACGCCGCCGGCCGTACCGTCGGCGTGCGTGGCTCCACATCCGACTGGTCCTGGCACGGCCCGACCTGGAACGACCAGCCCGAGCTGACGAGCACCGTGTACGCCAGGGCGACCGTCGGCAATCCGAACGATATCGGCTGGATCGAGTGGGACGTCACCGAACTCGTCCGCCGCTACGCCGATCCGGACTACGTGAACTGGGAGTTCTACGACTTCATTCTGTGCGATGTGCATGAGGGTACCGGTGCCCCCAGCATAGGGTACTTCGAGAGTCACACCCACGGTGGTACGCCGGGGCTGGAGCCCTATCTGGAAGTAGTCGCGACCCCCGAACCGACCTCCCTCCTCCTCCTTGGACTGTCAAGCCTCGCCATGCTGCGTCGCCGCTGATACCCACAGCCGCGTGCGCACAGGCGTGAGCAGTCCGCACTGAGTCTCCCGCGCCGTGGGGGCCTGGATCAGACGGCGCGGGAGACTCCTCCTTCATATCCGGCTTGACGATCAGCAGGTCTTCACGGCGAGAAGAACGTCTGCTGCACCAGCGTGACGTTCTCGGGCAGGCAAGCGTGCACCGCCGACGCGTACGCGGACATGTCCTCGTCCGTGCAGCCGGTCGTGGCCACGTCGTCCAGGCAAGCGAGCAGTTGCGCCGCCTCGTCGGGCGAGCCCGGCAGGTCCTCCGGGTCGCCCGATGAAGCCAGCACCAGGATCTGCCCCACCGGGGAGGCGTCGGCGAGGCTGAGCGCAATCTCTAGCGTTTGGTCCGGGCTGAGCGCCGCCATCGTGTGTCCGTGGGAATCCCACTCGAACAGCTCCCACCCCAGGCAGCGACAACCTTCGTCGCAAGCCCGAAACAGGGCCACGACGTAACACGTTTCCTCTGACACCGTCCGGAAGCGAGCCAGCCCCGTATCCTCGCCGTCCTCGGCCTCAGGATCGTGGCACAGCAGAATCGGCACGCACGCCGCCTGATCCAGGTTCAGCGGCGCCACACAGCGTTCACCGACCGGTCGCGGCTGCACGTCGGGCACGCTGTAGCGCAGTTGCAGGACGTACACGGCCGCCATCGCCGCCGCCGCCACCGCCGTCCCCATCACCCACCGCCCGCGCGTCAAACGCCACGCCGACCGTGCCTGCGGCCGCGCGATGTTCTCGGCAATCTGGAAAGCCTCATACCGGGCGCGGCACAGTCGGCAGCGCGACAGATGGCGCCACTCCTCCCGCGTCGGCGTCAGACCCGCCCGCACCAAGCTGCCCAGCCGGCCCATCGTCAGGCAGGCCGGCGTGCGCGAACTGGCCGCGGCGAGGTCATCCGGACCGTCGCTTTCCACCGCCAGGCGGATCAGGTTTTCCAGCCCGCTGTCCTTCACGAACGGATACCTCCGGGCCAATGCCCCGGCTACTCACCCCCTTGTTCACCCCAGGCGAGCCCGCGCTCGACCAACTCCTCCGTAAATCCTTTATCCGCCAAGCACTTACGCATTTTCTCCAGGGCTACTTTCTTCCGCACGTTGATGGTGCTCGCCGCCGCCCCCAGCCGCCGGCCCAGGGCCCGCTCCGATTCCCCCTCAGCCAGACCCGCCAGAACCGCCCGCTCCTCCGCCGTCAGACTATGGGACGTCCGCATCCGATGGAGGCAGTCCTGGACGGCGTCCAGCAGCTCGCTGAAATGCAGGGCCTCCTCCGGCAGCCGCGACCCGTACAACGCGTCGGCGACGTCATCGACGCTCAGCCGCGTCTCCGCCGGCCGACCCGCCGCCCGCAGGTGCCGCAGCACCATCTTGTAGCCGATGGCGTACACGAACGTCGTGATGCGGGCCCGCTCCGGGTCGTACCGCCCGCCGTGCAGCGCCCGCCAGACCTCGACCCACGTCATCTGGCTCAGCTCTTCGACGAGTTCCGCCCGGCCGCCCACGCGCCGCTGAATGAACCGGCTCAACCCGCCGCCCAGCCGACGATGCAGTTCCTCGAACGCCTGCTCGTCCCCCTCCATAGCCCGCATAGCCAGCGTGTTCGCCGGCGGCGGCGATGACGGATCGGGTCGGGATGTGGCGGGCGGCTCGGACATCGTGTGATCTTGGTGGCGAACTACAGCATGCGGCGGCCGGGAACGCAACCCGCATCCTCGGCTCCGACAGCCCGTCGAAAAAGGGGACTAGCTCCGAGCCGGAAGACCCTGCCCGGCCTCGGAAACCGCGCGGAGCTCGGTGCCTGTCCCCTTTTTCGGCGGGCTGTTACGGCTGTTCGGTCAGCGCCGCATGCTTCTCCAGCAGCACGCCGCGGAACGGATCGCCGGCCTGAACCGTCGGCAATAGCCGCTCCAACTCCCGCTGGGCGTCGTCACGCCGGTCGAGGGCCATGAGCGCCGTGATGTACGTGTCGATGTAGTCCGCCTGCCCCGGAGCGATGGTGATCGCCTGCTCGGCGTATGGCAACGCCCGCACCGGATCGCGCAGCTCCGGCGGCTGCGCTGTCAGCAGGCTCCACGCCAGATTGTTGCGGGCGGCGGCGGCATGCTCATGACCGGGCGTCGCGACGTATTCCTCCAGCAACGCGATGGCCGTGCGGTGATCGCCGCGCTGCGTGCAGATGTCCGCCAGTGCGACCTGCCCCTGTTCGTCGTGCACGCCGCCGAGCTTGAAGTAGCGCGCGAGGCACTCCAGCGCCGTGTCTTGCTCGCCGGCTCGCCAGTGCGCCAGCCCCGCCGTGCGCCATGGTGTGCTGTACTCGGGACAGATAGCCAGCGCCCGTTCGGCGTCCGCGACGGCCTCGCCGAAATGCTCCGCGTTGTACGCATCCGCCGCCACCGATGCCCACAGCCGGGCCGAACGCGGCTGCCGCAGTGCGTCCACGAGATTCAGCCGCGCCGTGGAATGGAACTCGCCGTTGCGCTGCACCGTCAGAACCGCGCAGAAGATGCCGACGCCACAAACCGCCGCCAGCAGCGCGATGGACGCCGGTCGAAAAAGGGGACCGGCTGCGCGCCGCAGACCCTGCCCATCGCCGGACGATGCACCTGGCGCGGTGCCTGTCCCCTTTTTCGACAGCATGCGCACAGCACCCTGCACGATCACCCCCGCCAGCAGGCACCAGCCGACGCTCGGCAAATACAGCAGCCGCTCGGCGAAGATCGTGCCGATGACGATGTACGTATTCGAGACGATGCTGTACGTGATCAACAGCGTCCCCAACGCAACCAGCACCACCCGCCGGCGAAACCACGAAACCGCCATTAGCCCCAGCATCACGACCAGGCAATCCGCCCCCCACGCCAGCCGCGGATCGCTCCATCGCCGAACGGTGTCGATGGCGGCGTACGAATAGTCCCAGCTCAGCGGCCGCGGCCAAGCGAGCAGGCCAACCGCCTTGCCAAAAACCGCCAGCGGCGTGCCCCAACGCGCCAATCCAGCACTTTCTCCCGGCTCCAGGTGATAGTCAGGATGGGCGATCACGTTGTCGACGATGTTGATGGCGGTCGCCGGCCGTTGCAGCGTCCCAAGTGCCGCCCAACGCGCCGCCAATACGAGCGCGACGCCGCCAAGAAGCGGCAGATAGCAACGCCACAGGCGCAGCCGCCACCACCCCGCCGCTCGGCGTATCTGCTCCACGCGCGGCCGGGCGATATCCATCAGCAGGACCACGCCCGGTAGCACGAGGACGCTCTCTTTGCACAACGCGCCGGCGGCAAAACACACCGTCGCCACGACCGGTCGGCGCCAACCGCTTCGACCCGCCGCCCCATCCTGCCACCAGAGCCAGACCGCGGCGAGACCGAACAGCGCCGCCGCCAGATCCGCCCGTCCAACGATCGGATTGAGCGCATCGGCGTGGATCGGGTGAACGATGAACACGCTCGCCCCAGCCAGTGCCGCCCACGCCGACCCCAGCAGCGCCCGCCCCCACAGGAACAGCAACAGCCCGACGCCGGCGTGCAGCAGCAGGTTCGGCAGGCGGAACGTCCACGGCGCCTCGCTCACCGCCCAGTTCAGCCCGTAGCTCAGGCTCACCAGCGGGCGATACAACAGATCGGCGTCCGGCTCGTTCCAGTACGCACCGGTGACGAGCGCCCCGAGCCGCCCCTCTTGCACGCGTGCATCGCGCAGAATCGCCAGTTTGTCGTCCGTGAGGAAGGGGTTAGCCAGTGCGTTGCCGTACACGGCGAACGTCAGCAGAACGAGCCACGCGCCCGCCAGCCACACGGCCCACCCCGACCACCGTCGCCCGCCCGCCGGCGGAGCAACCTGCGCAGCCGCTGTACCGCGATCTCTCCGGTTCGTCACGTGCCGTGCTCCGTCGTCCAGCGCCGCGGCCACCCACCGCGCGATTATACAACATACCACCTGCTACCCGCCTCGCTTGAACACCCCCGCCCCAGGCGTTCCAATGCGCATAGCGAGACGCGGGCGCCCAGCGGATCGCTGACCCGCTCGACGCCGGCCGCTCGAACACGGCCACCCTCCCGGAGACACCGCATGACCGCTTACCGCCTCGCCGTGACGCTGGCCCTGCTCGCCCTCGGCTGCTGCTGCACACCCGCCCAGACCACCCAGCCGGCCGAAGGCACCTGGACACCCCTTCTCCACGGCGACACGCTGGACGGCTGGACCCAGCGCGGCGGCGGAGCCACGTACCGCGTCGACGACGGCGAGATCATCGGCCAAACTGTCCCCAACACGCCCAACACCTTCCTCTGCACCGACCAACTCTACGGCGACTTCATCCTCGAACTCGAATTCAAGGTCGATCCGCGGCTCAACTCCGGCGTCCAGATCCGCAGCAACAGCGTGCCCGGCTATCGCCACGGCGTCGTGCACGGCTACCAGGTCGAGATCGACCCGTCGGACCGCGCCTGGTCGGCGGGCATCTACGACGAAAGCCGCCGCGGCTGGCTCTGCGACCTCGAGAAAAACGAAGCCGCCCGCCAGGCCTTTCGACAAAACGAATGGAACGCCTTGCGTATCGTCGCCCGTGGCCCGCGCATGCAGACCTGGCTCAACGGCGTACCCGCCGCCGACCTAACCGACGACCTGACCCGCACCGGCTTCATCGCCCTCCAGGTGCACGGCACAACGTCGACCGAGCCGCTCGAAGTCCGCTGGCGCAAACTCCGCATCCAGGATCTCGGCATCCCCGACCGCACGCCCCCCGCCGGCGCCATCGTCCTGCTCGACGCCGGCGGCGATCTCTCCGCGTGGCAACATCCCGACCGACCCGGCCAGACCATCGGCTGGAAGTTCCACGACGGCGCCCTCGAAATCGAGCCCGGCACCGGCAGCATCATCACCCGCCGCCCGTTCGGCGATTGCCGCCTGCACGTCGAGTTCTGCACCGACGACAACGGCCAGACCGGACAAGCCAACGGCAACAGCGGCGTCTACCTCCAGAGCCGCTACGAGGTGCAGGTCCTCAACTCCGCCGGCCAGGAGCCCGCTCTCGACAACTGCGGCGCCATCTACGGCGTCAAGGCCCCGGACATGAACATGGCCCTCCCCGCCGGCCAGTGGCAGACCTACGACATCACCTTCCGCGCCCCGCGCTGCCAGCCCAATGGCGAGAAACGCTCTCCGGCGCGCCTGACCGTCTACCAAAACGGCACCCGCATCCACGACAACGTCGAGATCCCACAGAACACCGGCACCGGCCAGCCGGAAGCCCCGGGCGACGCCCCCCTCCTGCTCCAGGACCACGGCAACCGCATCCGTTACCGCAACATCTGGATCGCACCGCTGCCTGCCGCCGCCGAAGACCAGTAGGAACGCCATGAAACGGACCAACACGCTCTCGCGCCGCCGTTTCCTCCAGCAAGCCGGCCTGCTCGCCACCGCCCCGCTGCTCGTGCCGGCCACCGCCCTCGGCCACGCGGGCCGCCGAGCCCCCTCGGAGCGCATCACGCTCGGCCTCATCGGCCTCAAGAAGATGGGCCGCGCCCACCTCGACCTGCTGCTCGGCGATGGCGACGTGCAGCTCGTCGCCGTCTGCGACGTAGACCGCAGCGCCCGCGACGAGGCCCAGCGGAAGGTCGACCAGCACTACGGCGCCGCCCGCCGGGACAGCCACCACGCCGGCTGCGCCGCGTACAACGAGTACGAGCGGATCATCGAGCGGGCAGACATCGACGCCGTGGTGATCGCCGTACCCGAGCACTGGCACGCCATCATCGCCATCGCCGCCTGCCGTGCCGGCAAGGACGTCTACTGCGAAAAGCCGCTTTCTCTCACCATCCACGAAGCGCAGGAGATGGTCCGCGCCGCCCACCGCTACGACACCATCTTCCAAACCGGCAGCCAGCAGCGCTCCGATGCCCGCTTCCGCTTCGCCTGCGAACTGGTGCGCAGCGGCCGCCTCGGCGAGATCCGCAGTGTGCACGTCGACGTCGGTCCGCCTTCGCAGGACATCCCCCTGCCCGCCGAGCCAGTCCCCGACGGCTTCGACTACGACCGCTGGCTCGGCCCCGCCCCCTGGGTCCCCTACAACAAGCTGCGCTGCGGCTCGTACTACGAGGACGGCTGGCGCCGCATCCGTGACTACTCCGGCGGAAAGATGACCGACTGGGGCGCCCACCACTTCGACATCGCCCAGTGGGGTCTCGGCATGGACGGCAGCGGCCCCGTCGAGATCGTCCCGCCCGACGAGCAGCGTGGCACACCCCTCACGTACCACTACGCCAGCGGCGTGCAGGTCTTCCACGGCGGCGCCGACGGCGTGCTCTTCGTCGGCACCGAGGGCCGCCTCGAGGTCAACCGCGATCACCTCACCACGTGGCCCGACACGATCGCCCGCTCGCCTATCACCCCCAATGAGGTGCATCTCTACGAAAGCCCCGGCCACCATCAGGACTGGCTCCGCTGCATCCGCGCCCGCCGCCGACCCATCTGCGATGTCGCGATCGGCGCCAGCTCCGTCACGGTGTGCCACCTGGGCAACATCGCCTGGTGGCTCGGCCGCCCGGTGAAGTGGGACCCCGCGAAGCAGGAGATCATCGGCGACGAGGCCGCCGCCCGCTGGCTGGACCGCCCGAAGCGGGCCCCGTACCGCCTGTAGCCACTCGCACCGGTTGACCCCGCTGCGGCCGAGGGCGAGAATTGCGTCTTCGGTCCGGGAGTCTCACGTTCACCGCGGACCGTGGTGCGGGACAAACCAAGCTCGGTTTCCGCGGTGCATTCAACTATCGCACGCAAAGGAGGATCGTCATGCACGCAGGCAAGCTCTTCTCGCTGGCCGTTGTATTGGCCCTCGCCCCCTTCGCCTTCGGCCAGGTGAACTTCGCCACCGCGGTGGACGTCGCCGCCGGTGACGGCACGCAGACGTTCGAAGGCGCCGCCATCGCCGCCGGCGACTTCGACGAAGACGGCGACATCGATCTCGTCGTCACCAGCACCAACCTCGACCTCGTCGGCGACCCCGTCGTCATCCTCGCCAACAACGGCAACGGCGGCTTCACCATCGCCGACAGCATCGACCTGCGCCGCCGTCCCGCCGCCGCCGTCGCCGCCGATCTGAACGACGACGGCCACCTCGATCTGGCCATCGTGCTCCTCGCCGATGACGAGGTTGCCGTCCTGCTGGGTGACGGGACCGGTGCCTTTGGCGCCGAAGAGCGCTACTTGACCGGTAACGGCCCCGTGCACATCACCGCCGGCGACGTCGACGGCCAGAGCGGCCTCGACCTCGTCGTCGCCAACGAGCAGGCCGACACCATCACCGTCTTCTTCAACGACGGCGACGCCAACGCCACGTTCACGATGGCCCTGGACGTCGTCGTCTCCTTCCAGGACGGCCCCTCCCGCTCCGAGCCCAACGGCACCGCCATCGGCGACTTCGACGGCGACGGCGACAACGACATCGCTGTCAGCCTCGCTGCCCGCAACCAGGTCGACGTGCTCTTCAATGATGGCACCGGCGACTTTGGGGCCTACGTCCTCTACGACGTCGGCGGCGATCCCGAGGCCATCGCGGCCGCCCTGCTCAACGATGACGCCTACGTCGACCTCGCCGTCGCCAACCGCACGGACGACACCATCAACGTCCTGCTCAACAACGGCGCCGGCGCCTTCACCGTGCTCGCCGCCACCGCCGCCGGCAACGCCCCGACCGACCTCGTCGTGGCCGACATGGACGATGACAACATGCTCGACCTCGTCACCGCCAACCGCGAAGGCGACAACGTCAGCGTCCTCCTCGGCGACGGCGACGGTACGTTCGACGCCCCCGACAACTTCAACGTCGGCGGTGGCCCCGTCGGCCTCGTGGTCGCAGACCTCGACGACGACGACCTGCTCGACATCGCCACCATCAATCAGGAGAGCAGCCTGACCGACCAGGACGAGGTCTCCATCCTGCTGGCCACGGAGGAGGACGAGCCGGGTACCGACGGCAGCACGGTCCTGCCCCGTTGCGGGAACTTCGGCGGCCTGCCGTTCTTCATGACCGTGTTGGGTCTGGTCGCCATGAAGCGACGCGTCGGCCGGCCGTAACACCCGCCGCTCGCTTCAGTAGATGTGACGCGCTAGCGCGGCCAGCGCTGCTCCACCGGCGGAATCGCCGGGAAGGCAGCGTGTGGCTCGACTTGGTACCAGTATGCCGTCGACGCGATATCGTCCGTCAGCGGCTGAAACTTCCCGTTCGGCCACCAGCCCAGCGCCTGCACGGTGACGCGCAGCCGTTGCCGAAACCGGATCGGGTCCATGATGTGCCAGCGGTACAACCCGTACTTCGGCACTTCATTCGGCTCGTGCCGGACGAGCGGCAGGCCCAGGTACGGCGTCGAGTAGGGCTCCTCGCGCCCGTCCGGTCCGCCGAACCCCCACGCGCCGCCGA
The DNA here is from genome assembly GCA_050115495.1 of Phycisphaerae bacterium. Classification (GTDB taxonomy): domain Bacteria; phylum Planctomycetota; class Phycisphaerae; order UBA1845; family Fen-1342; genus JAAYXS01. The sequence goes on from JASFQK010000030.1 coordinate 56,192, forward strand.
AGTAATCCTCGGTGCCCGTGCCGCAGATCGTCGGATGCTGCGCATCGTCGTCAATGTAGAACTTGACTTCGCCCTCGCCCCACCAGCCGTTGGATAACTGCGTCCAGGCGAGGTACGTGCCGACGTAATGGCCGGCCCCGCTGACACCGTCGAGCAGCGTATGCTCCGGATGCTCCCGCTGCGTCAGCGAACGCCGCCACTGCGCGTGCAGGTACGCGGCGCCGGCGGGAACCTCGCACAGCGCGTACGTGATCTGATAGAAGAACCCGCGAATGCGCTCGCGGTGCTGGCTCTCGATCGTGATCCGCGCCCCCTGCCGAAACGGCATCGGCCAGTAGCAGTTAAAGCCACCGGCCGGATTCACCGCGACCGGCAGCGAGTTCACCTTCGTCCGCAGCGCGTGGCCGCACGCGAAGAAATCGCCCAGCGGCACTTCGATCGACGGCGTCGCCTCGCCGTCCCAGTACATGCGCAGATTGCAATCGCGGTACGTCTTCACGTCGGCGGTGATCCAGATGTGCTGAATCAGCCCCGCGCCGGCGATGTCGGCCAGCACCACCGTCTGCCCCGGCTCCAGGTCGATGCACGGCCGCACCTTCCAGCCCGGCCCCAGGCCCGACGCACAATCGCTCGGCCCCGGCACGGCCCGCGCCCCGCCGCCCTTCTCCCCCGTCGGATTCTCCGCACAGATCGAGCGCGTCTCCGCCTCGCTCAGCAGCGGCAGGCTGGCCAGATTCGTCGCAAACGGCAGGGGGAAACCGGTCATTCCCGAGACTCCTGGAAACGTACGTCAGCGCTGCGCCTCGGCCCGCAGACGCGCCAGCGCCTCGCGGTCCGGCAGCCGCACGATCGGATACACGTTCAGCCGCTCGTCCCAATACGGTGACCGGCGATAGAAGAAGTCCAACCGGGCCGACCCGTCGGCGGCGAACTTCTCATCCGTCGCCAGCCGCTCGGCGAATTCCGCCGCCAGCGCCGGATCCTCCGCCCGCATCCGCTGGGCGATCGGCTCCATGACGAAACCCGCGCAGTACTCCTTCTGCTCGAAGATCGCGTTCATCAGCCCCCAGGCCACCAGCGAGTCAGGCGACGCCGGCTCGAGCAGCGTGCCAACCAGCCGCGCCCGCGGCTGATCCATGGGCACGACGAACACCGCGCCAGCATCATAGTCCTCCGTACTCCGCTCCGAACGCACCTCGTAGCTCGGCCGCTGCCGCCCCTCGTACGATCGCGCCGCCAGCTCGACGTGCTCGAAACGGTACGTCTCTACTTCCAGCCGCGCAGCGTGCCGCAGCCGGAACAACAGCACACCGTGCCAGCGCAGGCGGGCGATGACGTCGCCCCATTCCGCCGGCACCAGATACGCTGCCGGCGGCGCGACGGTCCGCTCGGCCCGCGCCTGCTGATAGAGCCGCGTCTCGACGTCCACGGGCGCATCGCCGTATTCGAGCACCTGCCCGCCGGTGATCTCGCTATTCCGCCGGCGTATCTCGTACCCGTGGTAGATGATCGGTTCCGACTCGTCCGAGCGGGCCTGCGTAAGCACAAGCTGCCCATCCTCACCCGCCCCGAGCTGCCGGCAGGTGCGGTCATCCGCCGCACTGCACACCCGGCGCAGCGCCGCCGGATCGCGGTTGAGTTCGCGCAGCACGTGCCACATGAAGTCGTACGTTACGCGCACGCGCCGTTCGTAGCTCTTGAAGGCGTGCGCCTCGAGCAGCAGCGTCGGCCGATTGCACATCGCCCCATAGCCCGTCGAGAAGCGCGGCCCGAACGACACCACTGCCTGCACGCCCTGCCCCGGATCACCCGCATCGCGTAGACCCGAGTACGGCAACACGAGGTGCCCTTCGTCCGCGAGCGGCGACAGCACCGCCGGCAGGAGCGTCCCGTCGATCCATGCCGCCAGCTCCGCATCGACCGCCGGCCCGCTATCGATGGCGTAGAACAGGTCGTATCGGTGATCGGCGCCGTTGGTCGTGTGGTTGTCGATCAGCATGTCCGGCTGCCACTGCCGCCAGCAGCGCAGCCAGCAACGCATCTCGACCGCGTCCGCCTTCGTGTAGTCGCGGTTGAGGTTCAGATTCGTCGCCGTGACCCGCCAGCCCATCTCCCGCGGGCCGTTCTGGTTGATCCGGCTGTGCGGACCGAAACGCTCGTGCCCGTCGGCGTTGAAGATCGGCATGATGACCAGGATGACGTGGTCGAGCAGCTCGCGCTGTTCACCCGTGATGAGAATATCGCGGGCCAGCGCCAGGCTGGCGTCCTTGCCGGCGCACTCGCCCGGGTGGATGCAGTTCTGCACCAGCACGATCAGCTTATCCGTGGCCGCCGCCGCTTCGGGCGTAAACGCCCCATCGCGTGAGAGAATCAGCAGTGGCAGCGGTCGTCCCGCCGCACTAAGGCCGAACGTCGTGCAGCACGCGTACGGCGACGTCACTCCCAGCCGCCGGCAGAAATCCACGATCTCGTCGTACCGTCCCGTCTCGGCGTAGTCCGTGCGCTCTGCCCGCGTGCGCCACGCATCGGGCAGTGCTTCGGGTGCGATGTAGTCGGCGAGAACCAGTCCACCCTTCGTCTCCCGATCGGCGGTGCAGCCGGCCAGCCCCTCCACCACGACCGCCACGCCGCACACCAGCAACCAGCGACCCATCTCAGCTCCTGTTCTTTTCACGGCGGTTCTTCTCCCCCCAGTACAGCACCACGCCCCCCATATTCATCCGCTGTGCCGTCACCCGGCGGAAACCCACATCGGTCAGCCGCCGCATCATGATCTCCGGCGGCTCGAACGTTTCCATCGACCGTGTCAGGTAGCAGTACGCCCCGACGTGGTCGCCGGCCACCCACCGCCCCAGCCACGGCAGCACGACCCGGCAATACACGCCATACACCCACCGCAGCACCCGCCCCGCCGGCGGCGCGAACTCCAGGATCAGCACCCGGCCGCCCGTCCGCAGCACCCGGTACATCTCTTCGAGCCCGGCCTGCAAGTCCTGGAAGTTCCGCACCCCGAACGCGCAACTGACCACGTCCACCGATTCATTCGCCAGCGGCAGTTGCAGTGCGTCCGCCTCGATGAGCTCCACGGGCACATCCAGGCCCGTGTAGTCGCCGCGGTCCAGCATCTCCCGGGCGAAGTCCACTCCGATCAGCCGCGCCGGCGGCGGCGAGCCGTGGGCGAACGCCCGGATCATGTCCCCCGTGCCACAGGCCACGTCGAGCACTTCGTCCGTGGACTGGACGCAAGCGGCGGCCACCGTCCGCCGGCGCCACACCGCATCGCGCCCGAACGTCGCCAGCGTGTTCACCCGCTCGTACCCGCCGGCGATGGCGTTGAACATCGCCTGCACGCGCTGCGCCTTGTCCTGCTGGCCGTGCGGATCGCGCAGCGCCGCCCGGTCCCAGGCGGGCGGACGGGACGGTACGGGTGCGGGGTCGGTCATGGCGGGCGGATTGTAACCGCCCCATCCCCCGCCCGCGCGTGCACCGTACACCTTCCGACGTTCCCCCCGGTGCCACCGGTGGCTTGCCGGGTGCCGGGTGCCACTGGTGGCTTGCCCACCAGTGCCGCCTTTCCGTGACGCCCACGCCACGCCCACTGTGCCACTGCTCTGTGAGCAGTGTCTTCGTCCCGCCAGAAACGCCCCGCCCGCCCCCCTTTTGCCCCTCTGCTCCCTTGCTCCTTTGCTCCTTGGCCCCTCTGCCCCTTCCCCTCACTGTACCCCCTCACCACCGCCCGCTACTCTGCTCACATGGATCGTCTCCACCGCGGCCTGGTCTGCGCAATCCTCGCGGCAGGCGTGGCCCTGCGCCTCGCCCTGGCGCTCGCGATCCCGCCCGACCGGGCCTACGACGACCACTACGAACCCGTGCGCATCATGCTCGACAAGGGTGTGCTGCCCAGCGCCGCCGACTGCTGGGAGTGCTACCAGCCACCGCTCTACTACGTGATTTCCGCCGGCCCGGCCGCCCTCGCCCGCAGCATTGCGGCAGCCATGGGCGCCCCGGACACCGCCGAGCAGGCCGCCCGCCGCGCCCTCCAGATCGTCTCATTCCTCGCCGGTTGCGCGACGCTGTGGGTCTGCCGGCTCATCCTCCGCCGCTTCCCGGAACTGACCCGCCACGAAGCCCTCGGACTCGCCTTCGTGGCGTTTCTGCCGCGACACGTCTACATGTCGGCGATGGCCACGAACGACGCCCTGACCTACCTGGCAGCGTCGCTGGCCGTGTACGCCGCCTTACGAACGCACGCCGCCGGCTGGCCGACGCGTGGCTGCGTGCTGACCGGTCTGGCTGCCGGCACCGCGGTGCTGTGCAAGGGCTACGGCTGGGTAACGGTCGCCGCCATTCTTCTGCTGATCTGGCTCTTCACGCGTGTACGGGGCACAACGCCGCCGCGCCGCGAGCTGACGCGCCCGCTTCTGCTGACCGCGGCCGCCGCCTTCGCTCTCGGCATCTGGCTGGTGGCCCGCAACGTGTGGATCTACGAGCACCCGCACGTCGACAACTTCGAGATGTTCCCCGAAACGCCCATGCGTTATCAGCCACCGGGCTCGATCGGGCAGACCAGCTTTGCGTCGTTGCGCTGCCGCGACCTGCTCACTCACCCGTGGGTCCACGTGACCCACGTCGACAGCTTCTGGACACAGCTCTACGCCCGCCTCTGGTTCGACTACGAGGGTTTCAACACGACGCTCGGCCCCTACCCGCCGTGGTCCCGACTCTGGGACCGCTGCGCCACGGCCGAGCCCGCGTGGAACGGCAACCGGTGGGACATGCTTCTCAGCTACGCCGACGATGAGGTACCGCCCGGCTTCCGCCGCGTCGCCGTGGTGGCGTACATCGCCGGCGCACCGCTGACGCTCGCCGTGCTATGCGGCCTGGTGCTGGCAGCGCTGCGCGCCCGGCGCGACTTCCGCTTCGCCCTCATCCTCGTCCACGCTCTGTTCGCCCTGAGCGTGCCGCTGGTGCAGACGCTCCGACTACCCCACTTCGCGGCGATGAAGGCCGCCTTCGCCCTCAGCAGTCTGACCAGCGCCGCTGTCCTGGCCGCCCTGCCCGTGGCGACCATCCGCCACAAGTGTTGCTCGCTGTTGCTGGCTGGCGGATTCTGGCTGCTGCTGGCGGCAATTGCGGCGACGGATATCGCCTACGTCGTTCTGCAATTCACGTGGCCGCCAGCCCCCTGACCCGTAAGGCGCGTTCCACCCGCCGCTCCTCGTCGCGCAAAAAAAAGCGAGCGGGTGTCAGGCGCACCGCGGCGCGACACCCGCTGCTTTATCTGGAACAACCTCCGCCATTGCCGGTGGGAGAGGTTTGCTGGAACCTAGTAAACTAGGTGGGTGGCCGTCGGCGACTCTGACCAAACGCTCTGAGGCGCCTCCGCCGGAGCTCTGCCTGCCCGGCCTCCCTGATTCCAGCGTATCGGTCCTCGCAAACGTCGTCTCCCGTGTCGAACACCGCAGGGGTTGGTCCGTTCCAGTCCTGCTGTGACAAGTATAGTCATAGCATCGGTCGATTCCAAAGCGGAAATTAGGCGCTCCCGTCCGCGAAGACACCGCTGTTTCCCACGATTTTCGGCACAAATATCCTTGACTTCGCACGCACTGTCGCCCGTGTCGGCGACGGCCGGCGCACACGCTCCCAGTCACCGATGGATCGTGCTACACTTGGCGACGGTGAGCCGGCGTGCGATGATGAGTGACGATGAACGAACACGGGCGGGTACAGGCGGTCGCGCGCCTTCAGCAAGGCGACCTCGAAGCGTGGCAGCAGCTCGTCGTCCACTATCACCAGCCGTTGCGACGGTTGGTCGAGTCACAGATCGACGCGCAGCTCCGCCGGCGCATCGACCCCGATGACGTGCTCCAGCAGGCATACGTCGCCTCGTTCACGAAACTCAACGAGCAGCGCTTCGACGGGCCGGCCGGCTTCCATGGATGGCTCGAGACGATTGTGCTCAGCAAGCTACACGATGCGCAGCGCGCCGCCGGCCGCCGAAAGCGCGATGTCGCCCGCGAGATAAGCGACGCCGGCGCGGCGACGTCCTATCCCGACCTGTGTCACCGCCTGATCGGCGCCGACACGACGCCCAGTCACCACCTGGCTCGCGATGAGGCTGTGGGCGCCCTGATGTCCAGCCTGGCCCGCCTGAGCCACGAGCAACGCGAGGTGATCCGCCTGCGTTATCTCGAAGGCTGGTCCGTCGCCGACGTCGCCCGCCACCTCGACAAGACCGAACCCGCCGTGCACATGGCCTGCCACCGCGGCCTGAAGGCCCTCCGTCGCCTGATGGTCTCCCTGACCGACTACCTGATCCGCTTCTAATGCACCGTGCTCAAGCGTAATCAGGCGAATCGGCAAGGTAACGAGGCAAAGACGCCGCGGCTTCTCCGTCCCTCACGGCTCTGACACACTCGGCACCTCTCGCCCCTCCCGAACAAGCACATGCCAATGCTCGCGCCAGTACCGCTCATCCAGACCCGCCCGCGCCGCGCTCGACACGACGAACTGCTGCACATCGAGGTGCCGATCAACGATCAGTATCCCCGGCCCCCGTACGTCCGCCCCGTGCGACAGGTTCACCGCAAACCACGGTCGCAACTCGCCACGGGCATCGGCGATCACCTCCAGACCGCTGATGCTCGTCCGCTCACCCGGCAGCGGAAGTCGTGGCCCCTCCACCCGCTCGGGCGCCAACGCCGTCCAGCTCGACACCGGACAATCCAGGAAGCCATAGGCGTGCACGTGCGCCGGCGCCAGCTCCGGCAGCCGCGCCGCCAACGGCGGCCCAACGCCTTCCAGATCGCTCGGATCCAGCACCATCGCCACGCCGACGAAATCCGCCCGCGTCACCGGCGGCGGATCGCCCCGCCGTGGCTCGAAGTACCCATCCAGCTTGTTGTTCAACCCCGCCGCCGCGATCGCCGGCCGACTCGGACCGAAGTAATCCGGCACCACCTGCACGAACGACAACTCACCCGCATGCCAGAACGTCGCCCGCACAGCTCCCGTCCGGCCATCGAGGATCGACAGACGCGTCGGATACTCGTACGGGTCCCGCGCGACGGCGATCACCTCGTCACCGGCCCGCCCGTCGAGATCCGCCGCCGTCAAAAGCGTATACTTCACCGCGGTCGGGGGCGCACAATCCGGCCAGCGCCAATCGAACGATAAACGCTGCTGCCACACTTCCGCTCCGCTGTCGGCGTCAAACCCATACAGCCCCGCCCCCGCCGCCGGCGCCGACAACCCAGCCACCACGAGCTTCCGCCCCGGTGACTCGCCCGTCACCAGCGTGACGGCACCGACCTCCGCTCCCGGCGCCGGGAACTCGTGGAATACGCGTTCCGACCCCGCGACGCCATACCGGGCCAGCACCACGTGGGGCCGCTTCTCGTCCACCCACACGACCGACACCGGCTCCGTAGTGCTCGCCCGCCGCTCGCGCTGTGCCCACCAGCCGCCGCCAATGAGCAGCAACACGGCGCACACGCCGCCAATCAACCGCCGCACGAACCGGCGCCGCTGCGCACGCAGCGCCACTCGCCCACCGCCCGTCAGTGCCGCCAGCGTCTCCTCCGCCGACGCGAACCGATCTTCCGGCCGCTTGGCCATCAGGCGCAGCGACAACCGCGCCAGATGCTGATCGGCACGCCCCTCCACCCGGCACGGATGCTCCGGTTCCTGGTGCAGAATGCGGTGCAGCGTCGCCGTCGGCGTTCCGGTGCGAAACGGCGTTCGGCCGGTGAGCATCTCGTACAGCACCACCCCCGCCGAATACAGATCCGCGCGATGGTCGACGTTCTCGTCGCCGCGCGCCTGCTCCGGGCTCATGTAATCAGGCGTCCCCAGCACGGAGTCCGTGCACGTCATCCGGGTCTGCGCATCGCGCATCCGGGCCAGTCCAAAATCGGCGATCTTCACGTGCGCCGGTAACCCCCCATCCGCCGCCGGCACGGTCCCCGCCGCCCACCCATCGAGCAGAATGTTCGACGACTTGACATCGCGGTGGATCAACCCCGCCGCGTGCGCCGCCCCCAACCCGGCGAGCAGCTCGGCGAACCACTCGCGCACCCACGCCGCCGGCCGCGACCCGCACTGCCGAACGGCCTCCGTCAGTGTGATGCCCGCGATGCACTCCATCGCCATGTAGTGCACGCCGCTGTCTTCGCCGACGGCATGCACCGTCACGATGTTCGGATGACGCAGGCCGGCAGCCGCCTGCGCCTCCCGTTGAAAACGGGCCACCGCCCGCTCATCCTCGGCCAGCTCCGGCCGCAGCACCTTCAGTGCAACCTGCCGGCCGAGGCTCGGCTCATACGCCCGCAACACGACGCCCATCCCCCCGCCGCCCATGTGCGCGATAATCTGATACGGCCCCAGCGACGCCGCGTACTGCGGATCGGCCGACCGCCGCAGCACCCCCTGCATCACCAGCGCCCCAATCTTCCCCGTCGACGGCCGCAGGTCGGCCAGTAGCGCCAGATGCTCGCGCAGCTCCTCCGCCAGATCCGGATGCGCAGCCAGCAACGCCGCCTCGTCCGCCGCCTCACCCTGCGATCGGCGGTCGAGATACTCGTTCAACACACGACCGACGCGCTCCTCGCGTTCAGCGGTGGATTCCGGGATGTCCTCCGTCTCCGACATCAGGCCTCTTGCTCCGCAGCAACGCCGACCACGCCGCCAGCCGGCCAGCATACCACGCCTGGACGGCGCCGCGCCTGAGGTGAACACCTGAAACCACCCCCACCATGGCCCGATAATACCAACCCAGGAAGCCACCCGAAACAAACCGCGAGAAACTGCGTTAGATACCGGTCCAAATGACGTTTATGAAGGTAGAGCCGTTGCAGCATTAACTCGAGGTCACAAGCGGGCCGCTCTCTCGGGGGGAGCGGCCCGTTACCTCTTTCCCCACCCCACCCTACACCAAGCGCTCGGGGGACAACTCCCGCAACGCCGGTTCGCGCCCGCCGCGCTCCGGATTGACCTCCCAGAAGCGCAACACGTCGTGGCCCAGGTCGAGCGTCGCCACGCTCGGCACCCGCGCCCGGTAGATCGCCCCGGGATTGATGAACCGCACGCTGCCGACGCGCACATCGTGCGGCGCGTGCGTGTGCCCGCTCAGCACGTAGTCCACACCGTTCAGCGCCGATTGCAGCTTGTCCGTCTTGCCCGCGTGAAGCAGGTCGAGCAGCCACGAGAACCGCAGCTCGTGCCCGTGAAAGACGATGAGCGTTCGGCCGTCCACCTCGATCCGCAACGGCACCTCGGTCGGCACGCCGAGCCCCAGACTGCGCCCGTACTCGAACACCATCGGCCCGGGCTCATCTGTATTGCCCCGCACAAACCACGCCTGCGAGCCGGCCAGCTCGTCCAGAACCGCTGTCCCGCCCACATCGCCGCAATGCACGAACGCTTCCGCCCCGGCCCGCCGCAGAACGGCCAGAGCGGCACTGGCGGCCCGCCCCTGGCCGTGTGTGTCCGACAAGATACCGAGGATCACAGAAGCCGTACTCCGGAATGGGTCAGCCAGCGACGCAGCGCGCCGTCACTCAGCCGCGCAGGCCGCTCAGGAACGCCGCCAGGCTGTCCGTGCCACCCATCCGCTCCAGCAGCGTCAGCATCTGCTTGGCGGGCGGCAAAGGGTCGAGCTGCCGGCGGAGCATGTGCATCTTCTTCAAAGCGTCTTCGTCCAGGAGCTTCTCTTCCTTCCGCGTGCCCGACTGCTTCAGATCCATGGCCGGCCAGATGCGCTGGTTGGCCAGTTCGCGATCGAGCACGAGTTCCATATTACCCGTGCCCTTGAACTCCTGGAAAATGAAATCGTCCGCCCGGCTGCCCGTATCGACCAGCGCCGAGGCGATGATCGTCAGCGAGCCGCCGCCCTCGATGTTGCGGGCCGAGCCGAAGATCTTCTTCGGCTCCTGCAAGGCGCGGATGTCCAGCCCACCAGTCATCGTTCGGCCACTCGTGCCCACAAAGGCATTGAACGCCCGGGCCAGCCGCGTGATGGAGTCGAGCAGAATGACGATGTGCCGGCCGATCTCGGCCAGCCGCCGGGCCCGCTCGATCACCAGGCGCGCCACGCGAACGTGCGACTGCACGCTCTCGTCGTTGCTCGAGGCGATCACCTCGCCGTGCACGTTACGGCGCATCTCGGTGACCTCCTCCGGCCGCTCGTCGATCAGCAGCACGATCATGTAGACCTCGGGATGGTTGGCGGCCACCCCGTGCGCCATCTGCTGCAGCAGTATCGTCTTGCCCGTACGCGGCGGGGCCACGATCAGCCCGCGCTGCCCCCGGCCGATCGGCGTGAACAGCTCGACGACACGCATGGTCAGCGGTCCGCCGGGCATATCGAAGTGCAGCCGCTCCTCCGGATCGATGGCCACCGTGTCATTCAGCGGCTTCGGCGGCATCCAGTCTGCCACCGGCACGTCCAGAACGCGCTCGATCTTCGTGATACGCCCCCGCCGGCCGTTGCCCGCCCGCTCGAGACGAACCGTCAGCGATTCACCCCCGCGCAGACCCAGCTTGCGCACCATGTCGGCCGGCACGGCCGGATCACTCTGTTGCACCTTCAGGTGGCGCTGTGGATCGCGGAGAAAGCCGCCGGTCTGAGGATCCAGTTCCAGCACGCCTTCCACGACGCCGCTATCCTTTTCCACTGGTTGTTCTCCCAGAGACACGTGTCCGGGGCGGACGATCCCGCACAGGACCCTCCGCGGGGCGCGACGAGCACCTCCGCCTGCCGCTTCGAGGTCGGGCTCGAACCAGAGAAGACCTCACCCCGCCACGAACCACCGCGCGCCCACTAACTTGCCCGGACTCCCCACCAGTCCAACGTCCAGTGTACCCCCTCCGCCGGGAAAAGAACAGCAACCCTCAGCCGCAATCGCCGGCGGCTCCACGACGCGTCACATCGTTTACCAGCGTGCCGATCCCGTCAATCTCCACCTCGATCCGATCACCAGGCCGCAGAAACACCGGCGGCTGCCGCGCAAAACCCACGCCGTCCGGCGTCCCGGTCAGAATCACCGTCCCCGGCAGCAGCGTGAACTGCTGCGACAGGTAGCTGATCAGCGCCCGGCACGAGAATGTCATCTGGCTCGTGTCGGATTCCTGCATGATCTGGCCGTTCAGCCGACTGCGAATCGCGCGATGTTCCGGATCGAGTTCGTCCAGCGAGACCAGCCACGGCCCCAGCGGACAGAACGTGTCGAAACCCTTGGCCCGCGTCCACTGCTTGTCGTTGCGCTGGCAATCGCGCGCCGATACATCGTTCGCACACGTCACGCCGGCCACGTACGACAGCGCCTCGTCCGGCGTCACGTCGCGCGCCGCGCGGCCGATGACCAGCGCCAGCTCCGCCTCGAAATCGACTTCCTCCGGCGCCGCCTCCGGCAGCACGATCGAATGGCGGTGCGCGTTCAGCGCCGTCGTCGCCTTCTGGAAGATCAGCGGCGCCGCCGGCGGACGCGCCCCCGTCTCTTCCACGTGCGCCCGGTAGTTGCGCCCGATCGCGAAGATGTTCGGCGGCTCCACCGGCGGCAGGTAACGCTGGATGAGCACCGGTGTATCACCGTACCGCAGCGGCTCGCCAGCGGCGGACAGCAGCATGCGGGCATGGTCCCCATCAACCGGCGTCCCCACCCGCACAGCCCCCGTCTCATCCACAAACCGCACGCTCTTCATCACAGTTCCTTACGACAGCCAGAGAACTCACCGGTGTGCCACTGCTCTTCGCACCACCACCGCATCACGATCCGAGCCGCGAGCGGCAGCGACCGGTTGCTGCACCGCCGCGTGCCATTGGCAGCTCGCCCACCAGCGCCGACCCTTTCGCCAACCGACATCCGGTGTGCCACTGCTCTTGAGCAGTGCTCTTCGACCGCGCGAAGGGCCGGGCACCACCGATGGCTCGCCCACCAATACCGGCCCTTTCGCCAACCGACGGCCGACACGGAGGTCGGCCGCTACAGCGCCCCCCTAATAAAACACGGTCACAAACAAATTCGGCTCCGAGCTCGACTTCCCTTCCACCGTCCCCACGCAGTTCGAGGCGAATCTGATCTCGATGTCCGGATGACTGTCCACCCACTCGTTGATCACCTCGTTCATGTGTGTGATCGAGGCATCGTTCAGTTTGCAGTGGAACGTCCGGCACCGCGTCGCGTGCGGCGAGTCTGCCAGCAGCGGCCGGCGAAACTTCGCCTCCGGTCGCACCGCCGTCCCGTAGGACGTTCCTCCGCTTGGTCCACCGCCGAAAGCCTGGATGTGCGTCGCGGGTTTGGCCGGCGCGTCGGCCTCCTCCTCCACCAGCGCGAGGGGTTCCTCCGGCTCCTGCGCGTCGTTCGTGTCGGCCAGGGCTGCCGCCGGATTGACGGTGGCGATCAGCTTCCGCTCGGCCAGGCAGTGTTTGCACAGCAGCTTGCCCATCCACACTTCGGCCGTGCCCTTCTTGATGTGCTCGGGGTAGATCGTCGCCCCGCACAACTCGCACGCCTTGAGCTCTTCTTCCTGCTTGGCCACCGGCTGACCTCCTTGCGCCGCGCCGGGCGCCGACTTGGCCTCTGGCCCGGAACCGGTTCCGGACCCGCCCCCGTCACCGACAGCCGACACCGCCCGCCGGGCGGCCATGGACGCACCGGCAACAATGCCGGACACAGGACATCTGAAGTGTTCGACGACACAGTACAATATACGTGCCCCGGCGGCAGCGCCAAGCTCGCCCGAACGCAGGCTCGGCCCGCCAGCTTCTCACCTCGGAGGTGCACATGTTCTGCGTCACTCGCGTACGCCTCGCCGCGATCGTCGCCCTCGCCACTGCCCTCAGCCTCCCTGGGTGCATCCCGCTCCAGACCACCGACGACGATACCTCCGGAACCGTGCCGGAGATCAACGATCCGTACGACGAGAACCAGCGGGCCGAGGACAACCAGGCCCCGACGGCCAACGCCGGCGATGACCAGACCGTCAACGCCGGTCAGACCGTCACCCTCAGCGGAAACCACTCCACCGACCCCGACGGCGACGCCCTGACCTACCTCTGGCGGCAGTCCGGCGGCAGCCCCCAGGTCGAGCTCCTTGCTCCCTTCTCCGCCCTCGTCCGTTTCACCGCCCCTGCCGACCTGGACGAGACCGTCACGCTGGAGTTTACGCTGACCGTCGCCGACGGCTACGCCAGCGCCACGGACCAGATAACGGTTACTGTCCAGCCCTGAGCCGCCCTCCCCGCCGATCTCCAGGCCGCTTTTCGCCGGCCGCCTCGTGCCCTATGATGCGCTTCTCGGCCCCGGGGCCGCGGCGCCCCCGGACCCGCCGGGAGACGCTCTGCATTTGCCAGGAGGCTAGCGCCCGTGCTGAAGTTCGCGTGTTTCTCCCCCAACGGCGAGCCGCCCGACGGCAAGCTGCACGGCCTGCATTTGCTCGGCAACGACGGCGTCCCCGTCCGCGGCGAGTTGACCACGCGCAAGGGCGAGATCCGCTGCAAGCCGCGCACGCCGGACCCGGTCGCCCTCTCGCTGTTGTGGCCGGTCGAGGGGTTCGGCACGGTGCAACTGGAGACGACACGCCTGCCGCCGCGGGATGAACCGTACATTCTGAACCTGGAATTGGCCCGGCACCGCCTGATGCGCATCACACTGAAGCGTGAGGAGTGGGGGCTGTTCGACTATCGCGGTATGGAGGACATCAGCGAGCAGATCGACCAGGCCCGCCAGCGCTTCATCGAGGCCCTCCAGGCCGCGGATGATCCCCGCACTGCCGCCCGTCTGGCCGACGAGTCGCTGCAATCGAGCCTCTGGGCCGGCGAACGACTGTGCCAGTTCCACGCCGCCGTCTTCCTCGATCGCCGGCAGCAGGGCGGCGGCTTCGCCAGTCCGTTCCTCGGCACCGCGATCGCCCCGGGCACGCCCTCCGATCAGCTCAACGGCAACCTGCGCAGCGCCTTCGACTTCGTCTGTATCCCCTTCGTCTGGCGCGAAGTGCAGCCGAAAGAGCAGGACGTCCGGTTCGGCCCAATCGACGAATGGGTCAAGGCCTGCGCCGACGCCAAGCTCACGATGCGCGGCGGCCCGCTGCTGAACTTCGGCGTGCAAAGCGTCCCCGACTGGATGTACATCTGGGAAAACGACTTCGACACGATCCGCGACTACGCCCACGAGCACGTCCGCCGCTGCGTCGAGCGCTACGCCAACAAGATCCAGACCTGGACCGTCGCCAGCGGCCTGCACGCGGACAACGTCTTCTCGTTCAGTCTCGAACAGATCATGGAGATCACGCGGACCGCCGCTGGCGCCGTGCGCCAACTGGCTCCGCGGGCCCAGATCATCCTCGACCTGACGCAGCCCTGGGGCGAGTACTTCGCCCGCAACCAGCGCACCATCCCGCCCCTGCTCTATGCGGACATGGCGGCCCAAAGCGGCGTGAGCTTCGACGCCTTCGGCCTGCAATTCCTGTTCGGCATCAACAGCGACGGCTATCACCTCCGCGACTCGCTTCAGATCAGCGCCCTCATCGACAAGCTGGCCAATCTGGGCAAGCGTCTGCACGTGACCGCGGTCGCCGTGCCCTCCGTCGACGACGCCCCCGGCTGCGGCCACGGCGGCCAGTGGCACGAACCCTGGACCGACGAGGCCCAGGCGACTTGGCTCAACGAATTCTGCGAAATCGCCCTGTCGAAGCCCTACGTCGACTGCGTCTGTCTGCAAACGCTCACGGACCACCACAACGGCGCCATTCCGACCGGCGGTGTCTTCCGCGAGGACGCCAGTCCGAAACCCGCCTTCGAGACCCTCACCGAGCTCCGCCGCCGACTCCAGGCCGCTCCCAAGAAATGACCTCCGAACTGCCCCAACGCCAGCATCGGCAACCGTGGGGCAGCGTGAGTCTCGGCGTCGCCCTGCTGCTGTGCCTGGCCCACGTTCCCGGCGTTATCGATTGGCAAAGCAGCCACGCCGGTCAACCTGCCGACACGGCCGACGTTCGGCTGCGGCTCGACCCCAACACCGCCACCGCCGACGAACTGGCCCTACTGCCCGGCGTCGGGCCGACCCTGGCCGCGAGAATCATCGAACACCGTGAATCCTGCACAACGCAACCGGCGTTCACAGCCGCCGACGATCTTGACTCCGTGCGCGGTTTCGGCCCCAAACGCGTCGCCGCCCTGCGCCCCTATCTGCGTTTCACGACACCACGGGAGGGCAACCCATGAACACCCCGCCGATCCCCGTCGTCTTCGAGTCGCTGTTCAAGCCGAAACCCTGGGGCGGCCGCCAACTCGCCGACCTGTTCGGGAAACCGCTCCCGCCCGACGAGCCCATCGGCGAGTCGTGGGAGATCGTGAGCCTTCCCGGAAACGAGTCTCGCGTCCGCGGCGGCCCGCTGGCCGGCCGCTCGCTAAGCGAATTGCTCGATGCCTGGGACAATGCTCTCTGTCCCCCGGATGCTCGGGCGGACGGCCGCTTCCCCCTTCTCATCAAGTTCCTCGACGCCCGAGAGAACCTCAGCGTGCAGGTGCACCCCAAGCCCCCTGAGGACGACCCGACGCGCTGGCGACCCGGCATCAAGCACGAGGCCTGGTACGTCCTCGCCGCCGACCCGGGCGCCGAGCTGTTCATCGGGCTCCGGCCGGGCGTGACCCACGCCGACCTCGTCGAAGCAGCGAACACACCCCGCTCAGCCGAGCTGCTCCGCCGCTGGCCGGTGCAGGTCGGCGACTGCTACTACCTGCCCAGCGGCGTGATCCACGCCCTGGGCGCGGGCATCGTCGTGGCCGAAGTCCAGACCCCATCGGACGTTACGTATCGTCTATACGACTGGGACCGGCGCGGGACGGATGGTCAGCCCCGCGAGCTGCACCTCGATCAGGCCCTCGCGAACGTGCGGATGGATGTTCCGGATTCCGCGATCGTCCAGCCGCTTCGCCGTGGCGACCGGGCGTACGCAACCGCGGACAGAATCACGACCTGCGAGCGGTTTCAGATCGAGCGTGTCCGCTTCGGCGCCGGCGAGCATCTGGAGCTCTCCCGGCCCGCGATGGTCATATGGATCGTGCTCGCCGGCGCCGGCACGCTGCGCCGAGAGGGGGTTGAGACAGCGTTTTCCATGGGCGACACGATCCTGATACCGGGAGCTGGTGCGACGCGGGTCGAGATCGGTGCGGCCGCGGAAGTGCTGGAAGTATCGCTGCCGGGCGCACACGACTCGTAACGCCCCCTTCCCCGCGGGCCGTTCCGTGCCGTAGGTGGCACGCCAGCCGCCACTTGCAATCGCGCTGGGCGCAGCGTATGCTAGCCATTGGGAATGTTGTCGGTGCGCTAGGATTCTGCGGCGGACTGGTCATGCTCACGGGCGGCCGGGCCGGCGTTGAACGGGCGCGACGACGACCGTATATCGTGAAGCGAGTGGAATGGACCACGCTTTCGGCGAGTGCCGGTGGCTTGGGAGTTGGGAGAGGTCTTGTGTCCGAGATGCGGCCCCGTTGTCAGGGCGCCGTGCCTCACACGGGCCGATTCTTGCATCGGAGGACCTGATGAATAGATGGACACGCGGCGCGGCGGTGAACAGCAAGCTGATTATTGCTCTCGTTGTGCTGGTCCTCGTCGTCGGCGGCTACTGGGTGATGTCGTGGCGCAGCAAGGCGGCGGAGAAGGCGAAATACCAGGGAGACGCTAACACCGTCTACAAACTCTACTGCCCACAGTGGGACGAGCCGCGCGAGTACACCAAAGAAGAAGCGCTGAAGCTGAAGAGCGAAGGCAAAAAGATAGAGAACCCCGAGACGGGCGTCTGTGATTGCAGTTGGACGAAGCCCCGGGGCGACGTGATCTCGGTTCCGTAGCAACGCTGAGCCGGTCCGGATACCGGAACCCGCGGCCGAACTGAGCCGGCAATAATCACTGGAATTGAGGGAGCCGAGCCCGCTCCCTCAGGAGAGCAAATTATGTCCCCTGTGTTTCGCAAGAAGGCCTTTACCCTGATTGAGCTGCTGGTGGTCGTGGCGATCATCGCGCTGCTCATCTCCATCCTGCTGCCCAGCCTGAGCCAGGCCCGCGAGCAGGGCAAGAAGGCCGTGTGCATGTCGAACCTCAAGTCGATCGCCCAGGCCTCCCACGCCTACGCCGCCGACGACGTACGCGAGCAGCTCGTCCCGCTGCACATCTCGCACGTGTCGAGCACGTCGTCCCAGGGCTTCGGGGCCGAGTGGTCGTGGCGCACGGCCGCCCCGTACGCTTACGGCGGCCGCACGCCGACCAAGCCGTTCACCGGCAACGGCGGCAACACGGAAATCATGATGGACGAGGATGGCATCTGGGCTGCCCACACGCGTCCGCTCAACCGGTACGTCTACGGCGACATCGACCAGGCGGACTCGAAGAAGCTCGAGATGTACCACTGCCCATCGGACAAGGGCTATCCGGACAACGACCGTTGGGTGCAGGACGCCCCGCCCGATTGCGCCGAGATCCCGCTGTACGACATGCTGGGCAACGGCTACCGCATCAACACGTGCGGCCTGGGCTGGACGCAGGGCAACCAGGACGCCGGCTCCGTGTCGGTCAGTGCCTGGGGCCACGCGGCCTCGACCGTCGACAACCCCTCTCGGACGGTTCTCTACTCCGAGCCGCTGTTCTACAACTTCAGCCGCCAGGAGTCCGGCGAAGATCCGACGCTCGTTCCCATTGAGGGTTGGCACCGTCGCGTGATGTCGGACAACGTCGCCTACTGCGATGGCTCTGGAAAGATGACCCGCGTGGATCAGCTCTCGAAGTTCGACGGCGTGACGATCGGCGCGATGAACGTGACGCGGGCGTTTGACTGGACCTACTTCCTGCGTCGTGGCCGCACGTGGCAAACGGACTGCTACCCGTCGCCCGGCGCTCTGATCCAGATCTACAACCCCAACGGCTCGCTGTTCTTCGATGCCGCTGGCTACATTGCCACCTCGGGCTACCGCGGCTGGCCGTTCGACGGCATTCGCGCGAACACGTCGCCCAACAACTAGGCGGCACCGCGAATCGGGCTTGAATTCCACCGCGGCGCCGGTCGGCCCCTTGGGTTCGTCCGGCGCCGCGTCTGTTGCGCCCCCCCCGCGTGCGGCCCTGCCGCTCAAGCCCCGCTCCGACCACCGCCGATAATCACATAGAACTGCACGCTGACCCGGCGAGGCCCCCGGCCCATCGAGCCCGGCGAGCCATGCACCACGCCGGGCCCCGTAGCGGCTCACGGAGGAGCCTGCCACGAACCCCCGGCACCAGAAGCAACCCGCTCCGCGACGCCGACGACGTTCACTGTCCGCGTGGGTCCTCGTCGCCGCCGCTCTCGGAACCGTCCCTGCCGCCGCCCAGCTCAGTCCCGACTCGTGGTGGCCGAAATTCCAGCGTGACGTCCGCAACTCCGGCAGCGTCCCGTTGCCCGGTTTCGCCGCCGACATGCACGTCGTCTGGGCCACGCAGTTGAGCCCGCCCGTCGGCGCCACGCCCGGCGAGAACCACGCCACGCCCGTTCTCTCCCCGGACAACACCCGGCTGTACGTCGGTGGCCCCAACTCGAAGCTGTCCGCCGTCGACGCTGTCGACGGCACGCTCCTCTGGACGCTCACGCTCGGCGACGGCACCGGCACGATCCTGCAAACCGCCGCCGTCGCCGCCGACGGCACGCTCTACGTCGGCGTCTGGGACAACACCTCGCCGTACGACGGCTTCTGCAAGATCCGCGACGAGGGCGATCACGGCACGATCGTCTGGACGTTCCCGCTCCGCCGCGCCCTGGCGAGCCCGACCATCACCCCCGACGGACTCATCATCGTCGGGGGCGAGCATCAGACGCTCGGCTGGCAGCACTACGCTCTCACCGACCTCGGCGACACATACGAAATCACGTGGTCCGCCGCCGCCGACACAACGAGTAGTGCCCGCATCGGCGGCACACCGGCGCTCTCGCCCGACGGCGACTGGCTCTTCGCCGCCACCTACAAGAACCAGACGTTCTGGCAGCTCGACGCCGCGACCGGCGACGTCACCGTGCAGCAGCCGCTCGATTACTACTGCCTCGCCCCCAGCCCGGTGGTCAACGCCGCGGGCTGCGCTTTCATCGGCGAGGGCATGAGCACGCAGACACCCGACGACCAGACGCAGGGCAAGCTCTACGCCTTCGAGCCGGACGCCGGCGGCGTCGTGCAATTGCTCGGCAGCCTCCCGTTGCTCGCCGGTCACCTCAACGGCGGCACCGCGGCCCTGCGCGAGCGACTCGACGGCACGACCCGGCTCTACGTTCCGGCCAACGGCTACGGCAAGACCAGCGCCAAGCTCATCGCCGTCGACTTTGATCCCGAAGCCGCCCATGGCGAACCGCCCACGTCCGGACTGACCAAAGTATGGGAGGTCCCGCTCGGCACGTCCGTGCGCACGTACCCGCAGGCCGTCGTCACGGCCGACCGTCTCGTCTACGTGCTCGGGCCCGTTAACCATCAGCTCTACGGCATCCGCGACGCCGACGATGAAGGCCGCACGCTCTGGACGGTCCCGCTCACGACGATCACGCGCGTCACCGGCTGGCAGCCGGGCACCGCGGTCGGCCCGCAGGGCGTCACCGTCGGCCCGGACGGCACGCTCTACTGGCACGCGATCGACGGCTATCTCTACGCCCTGCGCGGCTGGATCTCCGGCGACCTCGACGGCGACGGCGAATTGACGACGCTCGATCTGCACTTCATGGCCATCGCCCTCGTCGATCCCGCGCAGTTCGCCGTGCGCTTTCCCGAGATCGACATCAACGTCGTCGGCGATCTGACCGGCGATGAGCGTGTCAACTTCTTCGATCTCAATCGCCTCATCGAAGTGCTCGCCGGCGAGTAGCATAGCGCCGCAGTCACCGGTGGGCGCATCCGCGCATCTCCTGTAGACTCCCCATGTTGAGCCGAAGCACCGTAGCGGTCGGGCTCCGTACCGAGCGCCCCGTAGCGTTGGCCCCCCGTGGCCAATGTCTTCCGTAGCGGCCGATCCCGGCGCGCCGGGATGTCGGCCGTCGATTGCGGGAAACACCTGGCGCGCAGTCCATCCGAGCCGCGACCGGCAGGAAACGATTTGTCCCGAAGCGGGGCCGTGTCGCGCGGGCGACCCCGCGCTGCCGCTTGGGGCTCGGACAGACGCCGCCGTAGCCGTAGCGTCGGCCCCCCGTGGCCGACGTTGATCGCCGGAAGACCACCGCCTTGGTGGACAAGCCACCGCTGGCACTCACTTGTCACCTCCTGACGGAGAAGACCATGAAATCCGTCATTGCCACCGCCTGTTGCTGTCTGTGGGCCCTGTTGGTCGCCACCTCGCCGGCGCAACCGCCCGAGTCGGCGGCGTCCGCCCCGGCCAACGGCCCCACCGCCACAACGGACCCCCTCCTGCTCGCACCGCCCAAGACCGTCGAGGACACTGCCGCCCGCGCCGCCCTCGCCCGCGAGCGGATGGCGAACTGGCAGGCCGCCACGCAACCGGCCACGCAGCCAACAGATGAACCGGCGCAGCGTCTTCTCGCCGCCCGTGCCGCCCTCTATCGCGAATGGGAGGCTTATCTCACCGAGCTCGAACGGCTGTCCGCCCTTCAGGAGAGCCTGACCACGCTCGCCGGCGAGCAGCGCGTCCAGGAAGTCGCCCGCAAGATCGAGGATCTCGAGAACAAGACCGCCGCCGTCGAAGCCGCTCCGCCGCCCGTGGTCGTGAGCGAAGACGAGCTGGCCGGCGTGACGGCGGAGCACAAACAGTACGACGGCGAGCTCGCCGCTCTCAACGAGCTAGCCGCTCGTCGTCAGGCGCAGCTCACCACCGGCTTCAAGGAGCAGCGTGCCCGCCTCACGGCTGAACTGGAGCGGCTGCGGACCGCGCGGCAGACGCTGCAAGCGTCGATCGACGCCGGCACCACCACCGCCCCCGCCGAACGTGAATCGTCCGCGCTCGAACGCCGGCGACTCGACGTGCAAATCGCCGCCGTCGAGCTCACCGGCCAGGCGCTGACCTTCGAGCAGGAGCAGACTGAGCTGTTGCAGAAGCAGGACGAGCGGCTGCTCGAAGCCCTGCGCCGCTACGTGGGTACACTGCGGCAGCGCGTCTCCGCGCTGAACGAGGCCAAGCGCCGCAGCGTGCTCGATATCATCAAGATCAAGCGGACGCGGACGACCGTCCCGCACGAACTGGCCTTGCTCGACCTCCAGTACTTCAAGGAAGACCTGCTGCTGTCGTTCTTCGAGAACCGCGAGCGGCGCGAGGCCCTCCAGGAACGCTTCACCGTCAACGACCTGACCCGCCTGCACGAGCGCATCAGCCTGTCGGCCGCCACCTGGAACGAGGCCGTCAGCGACCTGTCGCAGCGCAGCGGCCAGGAAACCATCGCCTTGCGCGCCGACGTGCGGGAGGAGCAGCGCAGCTTCGAGGCCGAGCTAACCCACCTGCATACGCTGCTGGCCGAGACGCTCGACGAGCTGCACCAGATGCAGACCGTGCGCGAACGAGCCACCGACCACTTCCGTCAGTTGCAGAACACGCTGTCCGACCGCCTGCAAGCCGTCGATTCCGCCGAGCGCACGCGCATCGAAACCGAGGCCACGGCGCTGCGCTCGAAGATGGATGAGTCGATGAAGGCCATGATCGCTGAAGCGCAGGATCTGCGCCAGCGCCTCGATCAGGCCGTCGAGGAGACCACTGCCCACGTCGCCACGCTCGCCGACGCCGAGCACAAGCTCTACTGGATCGCCCTCGGCCGCCGCGAGTCGGGTCTGGCCGACCTCGACTGGGGGCTGCTGCGCCACGAGTGGGGGCAGCTCGTCAGCGGCGGGCACGCCGCCGACGCCGACAAGCCGGCCGTGCTCGCCGAACTGCTCGAACCGCCCGACGACGTCCGCACGAAGCTCGGCGCCCAGCTTCAGGCCATCCGCGACGACCTCCGCAATGTCGGTGGCATCGACTGGCTGCTGGCCGCCATCGTGCTGATCGTGTCTGGTGCCATCGGCTGGTTCATCCGCCACGCCGCCCGAACTCAGGCCGAAGGCGTTCGCGCCCGGCTGGCGGCCGAAACGGTCGAACCCGCCGACGGCACCCCCGCCCGCCAGTTCAGCGCCCGCCTGCATCTGCTCTGGTGGCGGTTGCTGCGGGACCTCGGCGTGGTGGCGGGTATTGCGTTCGGCGCGTGGCTGGCGGCAGCCCTGATCGAACTGCCGCCGCGCACACGCTGGCCGGGCGTCGCCGTGCTCGGCTCATTGCTCGGTGTATATGCCCTGCTCGTGCTGCTCCGCCGGCTGTTTGACCCGGAGGAGCGGCAGCGCGTGATGCCCTGCGACGACGTCGTCGCCCGGCACTACCGCCGCTGGGGCGAAGCGCTGTTGATCTTCACGCTGGTTCTCGTGCCGCTACTGGCGTTTCTGACCACGGCCGCGACCGCTCCTGGAACACGCCAGCTGCTGTGGGAATTGTGGAAGAGCGGCGTGCTGGCTCTGCTCGCCGGCTTCCTGCTGCGCCGGCGGCGCGTCATGGGCGCCGACGCCGCCGGCGGTGCAACCTGGCGGCACGCCCTGCTCGCCGCCGGCTATCCCCTGCTGTTCCTCGGCGTGCTGGCGCTCCTGATCCTCCAGGTGATCGGCTACGGTCTGCTCGTCGAATACGTATGCGTCGGCGTGCTCAGCAGCCTGGCCATCCTGGTGCTCGTTCTCGGCACCGTCGAGTACGTGTGCGACCTGCTGGACGGTCTGCAACAACAGCGGACGCCCGCCACGCAGGCCCCGCGCATGTTGAAGACGCTCCTGCGCCTCGTCGGTCTGGCCGCCATCGTCATCCTCATCGTGCACGTCTGGGGCGGACGCGGTTACCTCCGGCAACTCACCTGGCAACAGATTGCGTTCTTCCTGGCCGCAGTCGTCGCGGCCCTGGTGGTCGACCGCCTGGTGCTCACGGCATTGTTCGCTCTGCGAACCTCGGGCCAACTGCCGGAGAGCACGTCGAACATGATTCGTCGCTGGACGCGCGGCCTGCTGACGACGGCCGTAGTGTTCTTCGTCATCGCCCTCGCGGGGGCGCCGGTTGGAATGCTGTGGGCGCCACTCTCCGCGCTGTTCGCTATGGTGGCCGTTGGTTTCATCGCCGTCTGGAGCGTGTTGAGCAACATCCTGGCGACGCTGATCATCCTCATCTGGCGGCCGTTCAATGTGGGCGAGGAGATCGAGATCCAGCCGGACGGCATCGCCGGCACGGTCATCGATATCAACTTCATGTTCACGCTGTTGAGGGGGGAGGGCGGAACGCGTACGACGGTGCCGAACTCGCTGTTCGTGCAGAAGTTCGTCCGCCGGCACAAGGTCATCGCCCGCCCCCGGCGTTCACTCGCCGAGCAGCTCGTCGCCGACCGCCCCGCCAACGACTGACGTAGCGTCCGGCTCAAGGCTCAAGGCTCAAGGCCTGCAACTTCTGGCTGACGGCTTCCCCACAATGACCACCACGCCCCAGTACGCCTCTTCTCTCAACTCTCTCGCGCAACGCGTTTCGGCCAGAGATGCATCCCGAACGAGTCCAGCACCCGTGCGTACCGCGGTGACGGCTGCGGCTTCCCGCCGAAACGCGTCGCATCGTGCGGCACCTGGATGCGCCCCATGCGCTTCCAACCGCGGTTCATGCCGTACACGAACAGCGCCGTGCTGATGGACCGCGTGCGGAAGAACGTGCGCACCGCCCGCTTGATGACCCACGGCCGCTCGACCGCCGCGTAGCGCAGTTCGTAAATCGCCTCGTCCAGTTCGCGAGCCGTCATACGCTTCGGCTGATACACCGTCTCCACGAACGTGTACCGCTCCCAGTCGCGCGGATAGTCCGTCGCCAATAGCCGCCCCTCGTCACGCAACCGCTCGTACATCCGCGTGTCCGGCAGCGGCGTCAGATTCGTGATCTGAATGATGTCGATCCCGATCTGCACCGCCATCCACGCCGTATCGGCCGCCGTCTCCGGCGTATCCTCGTCCGAGCCGATGATGAACCCGCCGAACACGGCGATCCCCGCCCGGTGAAACCCCTTCACCAACTCCGGATACCGCTCCAGATTCTTGCGGTTGATGCCCTTGTGGTAGTCCTTCAGCGACTGCTCGTTGAACGTCTCGAAGCCGACGAGCATTCCGCGGCAACCCGCCTTGTACGCCAGCTTCAACCCCTCCGGATCGTCGCCCATGTTCACCGTCGTCTGGCTGAACCACAGGCGGCGCTTCCCGTGCCGAATGATGGCCCGCAGCAGCTCCTTGGCCCACTCGGCGTGCTTCTCGCCCACGCCGAAGAAGTTGTCATCCACGACGAAGATGAAGTTCCGCGGCGTGCAATTCCACTCGTCGAGGATGTCGCTGATCCGCCGCCGGCGAATCGTCGGTCCGTTGAACTTCGTCACCGAGCAGTATTCGCAGCCGCACGGACAGCCGCGCGACGTCTGAATCGCGGCGACGTCGTACCGGCCGTTGACCGGCTGTCGCGCCTGGTCCGCCCTCCCGATATCCGGCCGCTCCAGGTCAGGATGCCCGCCCTTGTAGAACGGCTCCAGCCGGCCCGCCGCCGCATCGCGCACAATCTCTGGCCAAATATCGTCGCACTCCCCCACTGCCACCGAGTCGAAATGCTGCGCCACCTCGTCCGGGCATGCCGACGCGTGCGGCCCGCCGATAATCGTCGGAATACCCTTCCGGCGGCACGCCGCGGCGATCTCGTACGCCCGCGTCGCCCCGCTCGTGTACGCCGTCAGGCCAACCAGGTCATACCGGTCGCGTGTAAGCTGCGTATCGGTCGCCTCCGGCCCGAACACCTCGTCGAAGATGTCCACTTCGTGCCCGTCCGGCACCAACTGGGCGAGCACTTGCAGGCCGAGCTGCGGGATATATGTGCCGATCGTGTGGTAGCCCTGCGTCCGCCGCGTGATGGGGTTCACCAAGGCAATGCGCACAAAACGTCCTTTCTTCGCCCAGGGCAGCCTGCCTCGGCCCCGGCAAGCCTCTCGGCGCCATGCACCACGCCCGTTCAGCCCCAGCAACGACGAAGCACTCGCCGTCTCCGCCGGCGATGACCGGGTTCGGATGCTCGATCCCTGTTAGCCCGGGCACCCGGCGGGGGGCACCCGGGGCCCGAACACGCGCAGATTCTACCCGTATCCGCCCCGCCCCGCACAAAGATCGGCGAACCTTTCCCATCTCCGCCGACCCCGCCCGTCCGGAAGCCCCCCGCCGCGCTTCCGCTGTCCCGGCCGTCGGCTATACTCCACCCTGGCGACCCGGGTGCCGCCGGCCGGCCCGATGCTGCCGAACGGGGCAAAGCCGCATACAATGCAGTATCGTGCGCGGGCGCCCGAACCCGCCGGCTCCCCGGCCTCACCGGCCGGACCGGCGTGATTGGCGGATCGCGAGGAGGAGCGCATGACGACCGTACGGATCAAGGACCGCGTGCTCGACAGCGAGGCCATGCGCCTGACGCCGCGCATGAACGAACCCGCCCCCCTCTTCGAAGCCAACACGACGCACGGCCGCAAGTGCCTCACCGACTATCGCGGCCACTGGCTGCTGCTCTTCTCGCATCCGGCGGATTTCACCCCCATCTGTACCAGCGAGTTCCTCGCCTTCACCGCCGCCTTCGACGAGTTCAAAGCCCTCGACTGCGCCCTGCTCGGACTCTCCGTCGACAGCAACTTCTCGCACCTAGCCTGGATAACCGCCATCAAGGAGAAGTTCGGCGTCGACATTCCCTTCGCCATCATCGACGACGCGTCGATGTGGGTGGCCTCGATGTACGGCATGATCCAGCCCTGCGCCGCCGAGACCGCCGCCGTGCGAGCCTCGTTCATCATCGACCCGGAGGGCATGCTCCGCATGATGATGTACTACCCCATCGGCGTGGGCCGCTCGGTGCGCGAGTTGCTGCGCATCGTGGCCGCCATGCAGGTCGTGGAGAAGCACGGCGTCGTCACGCCCGAGGGCTGGCAACCGGGCGACAAGGTCATCGTCCCGCCGCCGGCCACCGCCGAAGAGCTGAAGCAGCGGCCGCACGCCGGCTACGAATACACCGACTGGTATTTCTGCAAGCGCGAGCTGTAGTACCCGGGATCGAGGCGGCCAAGCCGACGTACCGCCGCCACCTGCGTCCCGTGGGCCGACGGGAGCAAGACAATGGACTCGCAACCCAACTCTACCCCTTCCGGGGAACGTATCTCGCAGCGCGACGGACACCTCCACGTGCCGGACCGTCCCATCGTCCCGTTCATTCGCGGCGACGGCACTGGGCCCGACATCTGGAACGCCTCGCAGCCCGTCTTCGACGCCGCCGTCCAGAAAGCCTACGGCGGTCGGCGGGCCATCTCGTGGTACGAGGTCTTCGCCGGCCAGGCCGCCTTTGACCGCACCGGCGACTGGCTGCCCGAGGAAACGGTCGAGGCCTTCCGCGACTACCTCGTCGGCATCAAGGGGCCGCTGACCACACCCGTCGGCGGCGGCATCCGCTCGCTCAACGTTGCCCTCCGCCAGCAGCTCGACCTGTTCGTCTGCCTGCGGCCCGTGCGGCACTTCGCCGGCGTGCCCTCGCCCGTCTGTCAGCCGGAGAAGGTGGACATGGTGATCTTCCGCGAGAACACCGAGGACATCTACGCCGGCATCGAGTTCCGCGCCGGCGAGCCGGATACGGCAAAGATGCTCGCCTTCCTCCAGAAGGAGTTTCCGGATCGCGCCAGGAAGATTCGCTTCGGCGGCGACGCGCCGGAGGCCGTAGGCATCGGCATCAAGCCCGTCTCCCGTCCTGGCACCGAGCGGCTCGTCCGGGCCGCCATCGAGTACGCCCTCCAGCACCACCGCCGCAACGTCACCCTGGTGCACAAGGGCAACATCATGAAGTTCACCGAGGGCGCCTTCCGCGACTGGGGCTATGCCCTGGCGGAGCGGGAGTTCGGCGACCGCACCTACACGTGGGCCCAGTGGGAACGCACCAAGGCCGAGCGCGGCGAAGAGGCCGCCAACGTCGAGCAGGAGGCGGCGATCAAGGCCGGTCGGCTGATCGTCAAGGACGCCATCGCCGACATCACGTTGCAGCAGGTGCTCACGCGGCCGAACGAGTTCGACGTCATCGCCACCTTGAACCTCAACGGCGACTACCTTTCCGACGCCCTGGCCGCCCAGGTCGGCGGCATCGGCATCGCGCCCGGCGGCAACATCAACTACGAAACCGGCCACGCCATCTTCGAGGCCACCCACGGCACCGCGCCCAAGTACGCCGGCAAGGACATGGTGAACCCCGGTTCGGTCATTCTCTCCGGCGTGATGATGCTGGAGCATCTCGGCTGGCAGGAGGCGGCGGACCTGATCGTCCACGGCCTGGAGCGGGCCATCGCCGGCAAGCAAGTCACGTACGATTTCGCCCGTCTGATGACGGGTGCGACGAAGGTCAGTTGCAGCGAATTCGGCCAACGCATCATCGCAGGCTTCTGACGGCGGCGCCTGACGGCCACAAGCAGGTTATGCGCGTCAAGAGTCTCAAGGGGCTCATGCTGGCGCGCGCCGTAAATGAGACTCTTGGCGGTGCGCAGGCGGCCGTGTGGGGTTGTGGGGCGAGTTGAGCTGGTCGGGCGCGTGTTGGTCATTGTGGGGAAGCCTTCAGCCATCAGCCGTCAGCCTTCAGCTACGAGCCGTGAGCCGTAGCGGCCGGTCTCCGTGCCGGCCGTTTGTAGCGTCCGGGCTCCGTACCGGACGTCTTTGGAGTGTGGCATGCTGAAGCCTTAGGCGCCGGCATGTCTTCTCCTCGTGGCGTGAAAAACATGCCGGCGCTGCGCTTCGGCATGCCACACACTCCGTCGTCTGTGTTAAGTGTAGATCACGGATGTGCGTGGTGACGGAGCGGCGGGAGAGATTGGCGGAATCTGTCGTGTTCTGGCGGATTCTGTCGCGGATTGCGCGGGCCACGTTTGCCCGGCCTACTCCTTCTTCCCCCACCATCGCCGCCAGAAGGCGGGTTTCGGCGGCGGCGCCAGAACCGGGGGTTCGTCCCGCTTCCACGCCGCATAGCGCGACACCACGTACTCGCCGGCGGCGAAAACCACGCTCCGAACCAGCCGGGCCCAGGCTTCGTCCGTTACGCCGGCGTGGCTGCCCTTCGCGCTCGCCACACTGTACGCACACAGCAGAACGGCGTTCTCGTCCCCATCGGTGAACCCGCTCGCCAGCAGGAACTCCCGATCCGTGCTGAACGCCACGAACACCGGCGATCCGTTACGAACACGAACCCGCGACTTGCCCGGCGTTCGGCGTTCCACCGCCTGGGCGACGCCGGCAACGAGCCCCTCCAGGAACGACCGCGCCTCGTTGATCGCGGCGTGCCAGAACCCATGCGCCGCCGTCGCATCCGACTGCTCGAGGTGATAGGTCAGCGTGTGCAAGTCGAGCTCGCCATGCGGGCGCAGTTCATGCGCCAGCGCCGCCAGCAAGACGTCCGGCGGCGCGGCCGCGTCTCCCACCGCAGGCCGCGCCACGCTACGGGCCCCGTCCCCCGCCCCCGGCGTAGGGCGAACCGTGTCCGCCACAGCACAGGTCGTGCCCGCCACGGAATGGGCCAGTCCCGCCGATTCCGCCGTCGCGGCAACGATGCTCGCGGTCATGTCGCCCGACTCTGACGGCCCGGGCGTTTAGCTTCGCCGTTTCCGACTGCCTGGCGCGCCGCCGCTCGGCTCCGCTGTTGACGAAGGCGTTTCAACCGTTTCATCACCGGCGCGTCGAGCAGTCGGTACAGGCACTCGGCGAGAACACCAAACAACGTCTCCCGGCTGGCCCGGCGCAGCACGCGTTCCAGCCGCGGCGGCGGTTCGAGGTATTGCGGCGGCTCTCCGTCGATCGCGTTCGTGACGGCGCCCAGTATGCTGATGAATTGCCGATCGGCCTCGGACAGCGCTTGCCAGAGCTATTGTCAAAAGTCGTTGATGGCGTCGTGATCAGGCGGCGGCTTTCTCGGGTTTTTCTCCGTCGATGAAGCGGACGCTGGCGATCACGTCCGGCAGAAGCTTCGCGCCATTCAGCGTCCGCC
>JASFQK010000031.1:0-83112 GCA_050115495.1 Phycisphaerae bacterium
TCTGTGTTCATCCGTGAACATCGGCGAGTCCTCCTGACTAAGTCTTGCTCAATAACCAACTTAGATCAGCGAGGACTCTATTCTGTCAAGACCAAGGTTAGTACCATTGGGTGAAACCCGCCCTACCACCCCTGATCCCCCCAGCGTATGCCTCAGCGCCCGCAGTGCGCCTCGGCTTCGATCTCGATCAGCATGTCGGGAGCGATCAGCCGCCGCACTTCCACCATCGTCGTCGCCGGCCGCTGCTCGCCGAAGAACTCGCGGTGCGCCCGCCCGAACTCCGCCCAGCGCTCGATGTCGGTGACGAACATCCGCGTGCGCACCACATCACCCGGACCCGCCCCGAGCTCCGCCAATACCCGGCCGATGATCTCGAGGCAGCGCCGCGCCTGGGCGTACGCATCGCTCGGCGCCACGGTCTTCCCGTCCTCGCCGACCGGCGCCGTCCCCGTGACATACACGTGATCCCCCGCACGCAGCGCGCGGCAGTAGCCGATCTCCCCTTCCCACGGCGCCCCCGAATACGCCCGACGAATCTCCATGCCGACCGGCCTCCCTGCGGCGTCCGGCCGGCGGGGCGATCAACCGCCGGTCAGCAGCGCCACGAACGGTGCGATATCGAAGTTGTTCAGCAACCCGTCGCCGCTGCAATCGCCATTCAGCGGATCGCAACCCGGGTACGCCTCAGCGTAACCCTCCGGGTTGGTCAGGGCCAGCACGAACGGGGCGATGTCGAAGTTGTTCACCAAGCCATCGCAGTTCATGTCGCCCGCCGCGTGGAAGGCGAACACGCCGAGGTACGTGCCCCAGATGTTCTCGGCGTGCCCGTACTCCTGGAGCATGTAGAACGTCTTCTGCTCCACCGGGTCCAGCGTCGTGTAGCTGTAGTCACCCCAGCGGTTCCGCCCGTTCCCGTCGATGTTGTTCTGCGGACCGGTGCCCGCCTTGTACTGCACCGGCGCCGCCATCGTTCCGAGCGGATCCGTCGCCCGCCGGCCCGTGACGTAGCAGCCCGCGTACTGGTTCGCGTCAGACCCGGTGAAGCCCATCACCACGTCCCCGTCGGCGTTGACCATGATCGACGGGAAGAAGTAGCCCAACCACGTGTCGGCCATCGTCCCCGACTGCACGAGGCGAAAGGCCGACGGCTCCAGCTCGTACCACCGGCACGCCGGCCGCCCGCTCTGGCTGATCGTGTGCGCCGTCCACAGCCGCCCACCCCGCAACACCGCCATCATCAACCGCGCGTCCACCGTGTCGAGCGGCGTCGAGCTACCCAGAGCCGACGCGTCCGGCGGATCGTAGAAGTGCGACACTGAGATCGTGCCGAGGTCCATCAGTGACGGCGAGCTCGCCGGCGGCACGATCCGCCGCAGGTGCAACGCGTTGTTGCCCGAGGTCGACACGAGCAGCGTCGCGCCACCGGTGTCGTACTTGTGCACCGGCTGCACCGCCCGCTCCCACGGCAACCCGCGGAAGGCCGTTATCGTGCCCAGGCTCGGCGGCGACGCCACCAGCGGCGCCTTGTCGATTACGAACACGCTGTGCCCCGGCCCACCGACCATGTACGCCGTCGTCACGATCATGCTGTCGTTCACGCCCAGCGTCGGGTAGTCCGGCCAGTTACCCGTGTCGCTGCCCTGGGCAGTGACGAAGCTCGTCTTGAACCAATCACCGAGCGGATCGTCCGTCAGCGACACCGCCAGGTAGATCGACGCCGTCGCGTTGAAATCACTCACCAGCACGATCCACCGCCCGCTGTGATGGTCGAAGAGCACACGCGGATCGCCGTTCGATCCCGGCAGAAACGCCCCCAGCAGAATGTTGAGCTGCTCCTGCCCCGTCTCCCGGTCGTACACTGCGAAGTTCCGGTTCACCGTAATCACGTAGTGGTTCGGCCCCACCGCTCCGTCCGTGTCCGGTGGATAGCTCAACGAACCCGCATCGCCGCGAATCACACCCTGGTACGAGGTCACCATCGTGGGCGGTCGCGGCACCGTTCGCGGCGTCTCCCGCGGGCCGCCTTCCTCCCCTGCCGGCTCCTCGACCGGAGCGACCGGCATCATCGGCCCGTGCACGCCGTCATCCGTCCCGAAGTCCCCGGAACCCGCCTCCCACGTCAGGCCGGCGTATCCCGAACCGCTCAGCTTCGTGTCGTAGTCCAGGTCGTCGAAGTCGACCACAACCGTCGGCGCGCCTTCTGCCGCCGCCACCGTGTACGTCAGGTCATCCATCCCGTACCAGCCGCCGCCATTGACCACGGGCTCGGCAACGATCTCGATCCGGTCCACCCGTTGCAGGTTCATGGCCAGCCACGCCGGCTCGGAACCGATTCCGCGAAACGGCTCCGTCCGCTGCACTTCGCGACCATCGCGATAGCTAATGACGACAATGCCCGTCGTCCAGACGCCCGGCCCCGCCTGGCCGGCGAAGTATGCGCCCTGCACGTCGACGAGCTGCGGGAAGCCGATGCCCATGTGGGTGTCGCCCCACTTGTTAATGACGTTGTGGCTACCGGAATGCGGGAATGTCGTCGCGCCCCGCGACGGCACGACCCACTCGCCGTGCCGCCCGTTTCGTGCCCGGTTGTTCTCCGGAATTGGCATCAACCGATCGCGGTCCACCGCCGCCTGCATCGACTCCACGTACGAACGCCCGAACGCAGACGGCTCCAACTGCTCGCCGGCGATCGCTTCCTGGGCCTGTGCCAGCAGCCCGAAACCGGCAAGGACAATAGCAAATGCGAGCGCGGCGGTGATCTTCGTAGCTGTCATGACTACCTCGGCGAAGGCTTAGAGAAATGGCCGAAACCAGCGCAGTGACGGCTCAGTTCCATAGTAGGGATCGGTCGCCAAGCGGACAACCAAAAGCCCGCAGCGTTCGCGCGGCACGGAGATCATCGGGTGTTATCGGGCGTCTCCCCTGTCAACCGCGTTCGCCCGGCGAACGTCGCGCTTCGGTCAGCATCTTGAGGTAACTGAGATACCGCCGACGACTGATGGCGCCTTGGATGACCGCCTCGCGGATCGCGCAGCCGCGCTCATTCCGATGCAGGCAGTCTTTGAACTGGCAGCGCGGCACGTGCGGGATGAACTCGGTGAACAGCGCTTCAAACTCCGCCGGCTGGATCGACCACAGGTCGAATGAGCGGATGCCCGGCGTGTCGACGACGTAGCCGCCGACCTCCAGACGCAGCAGGCGGGCCAGTGTCGTCGTGTGCCGGCCCTTCTCCGTGTCGCGGCTGACGTCGGCGACCTTCAGCTTCAGGCCGGGCTGGACGGCGTTGAGCAGTGAGCTCTTCCCGACGCCCGATTGGCCCGCTACGCCGGTAACGTGACCGCGTAACGCCTCGCGCAGCTCGTCGACCCCGGAACCGGTTACGGTGCTCGTGCAGATGCAGCGGTAGCCGAGCGCCCGGTACTCACCAAGAACGCTCCCGACCGTGATCGACTGCCGATCGGGCTCGTCGTCGGGATCGGTTTCGGATGGCCGCCCCACGCTCTGCGTGTAGATCAGCAGATCGTCCGGATCCACGCCGCCGGCCGTCTCGGCCAAGTCCATCTTGTTGACGCACACGATCGGCGTGAGGTTGCCACGGAGGGCGGCGACGATGTACCGGTCGATGAGGTGCGGTTTGAGCTGCGGCTCGGCGATGCTGGCCGTGATGAGGAGCTGATCCGCGTTGGCAACGATCGTGTGCGCCCGCCCGCGACGATCGCGCCGGTCGAGACGCGTGGTCCGCGGCTGTACGCGCTCAATGACGCCCACCGGCTCGCCGCCCGCCGACCCGGACTGGTCGGAGAACCACACGCGGTCGCCGACGGCCACCGGCGATCGGCGCTCGATTTCGAGCGTGCGCAACACCCGGCGAACGGTGCATTCCCACACGCGACCGCCCTCATCGTCGACGTAGCAGATGAGGCCGTGGACGCTGGTGACGGTGCCGGCCCGCCACAGGTGCTCGTCGACGAGAGGCAGCTCGTCCTCGCCCATGATGACCGTGCGCCGCCGGGAGAGGTCACCCTTCGGGCGGACGGATTCGCTGAGGTGGGTGTCCTCGACGGCCGGGTCCTCGTCCTGGAATTGGCGGGTCCAATCGTCGGAGCGCCGCCGAACCTGCCGGTTCTGGCGGAAATCGACGCGTACCTTGCGCCCGCGGGGTTTCCTGGCCATAGGGACATTTTACCGCAGGCCCGCCCGGGTCACATGCCGGCGGAGCCGGGAGCCGTTGCGGGACGCCGGCCGATCGGGCAGAATGCCGCGACGGGCCGAGCAACTTCTCCTGGGGCAACAGACATGGCGGCATTGGCGCAGACGCTCGCCGAGCGAGCACGGGCGGCTGGGTTCGACACTTTGAGCCCGGCGGTGGTGCACGAAGTCAAACGGCGCGTGCTGGACTCGATCGGCACGGCCCTCGGCGCGTGGTCCAGCCGGCCGGGGCGGATCGCCCGCGAACTGGCCACGAGCGTGCCCATCGCCGGCGGCGCCTCGCTGCTGGGCTCGAAGCACCGCACCACGCCCGACCTGGCTGTCTTCGCCAACGGCGCGCTCGTCCGCTACCTCGACTTCAACGACACCTACCTCAGCCGCGAGCCGGCCCATCCGAGCGACAACATTCCGGCGGCGTGGGCCGCAGCCCAGGCGGCGAGAGCCGGCGGCCGCGAGCTCATCACCGCCATCGCCCTCGGTTACGAGTTGCAGTGTCGCCTATGTGATGCGGCGTCGCTGCGGGCCCACGGCTGGGACCACGTCTGCTACGGGGCCCTGTCCACCGCCCTGCTGGCCAGCAAGCTGTACGGACTGAGCGTCGAGCAGACCGTGCACGCCCTCGGCCTGGCCGGCGTCTGCAACTTCGCCACGCGGCAGACGCGGACCGGGCAAATTTCCGACTGGAAGGCCTGCGCCTTCTCGAACGCGGCCCGCAACGGGCTGTTCGCCGCCGACCTGGCCCGCCGCGGCCTCACTGGGCCGAACGAGATCTTCGAAGGGCCGAAGGGGCTCTTCCAGATGATCACCGGTCCGTTCAACCTGGCCTGGTCCGCCGGCCTGGACGACTGGATGATCCGCAAGACCTACATCAAGTTCTGGCCGGCGGAGTACCACTCCCAGTCGGCGATCGATGCCGCGCTGCAATTGCGCCCCGAGGTCGGCGACGCGCGGCGAATTCAGAGCATCCTCATCGAGAGTTTCGAGGCCGCCGTCAGCATCATCGGCAGCGAGCCGGAGAAGTGGCGGCCCACCAGCCGCGAAACTGCCGACCACAGCATGGGCTACTGCGTGGCCTGTGCCCTGCTCGACGGCGACGTCAGCCGGGAGTCCTTCAGCGAGGAGAGAATACGCGACGCGGAAACTCTGAAGCTGCTGGATAAGATCAAGATCGTGGAGACGGCCGAATGCAACGCGGGGTATCCCGACGGGATCCCGAACCGCCTGATCGTCACGATGCAGGACGGGCGCGAGTTGACCAAACTGGTCAAATACCCCCGCGGCCACGCCGGAAACCCAATGACGGATGACGAAGTGATCGCCAAATTCCGGGGCCTGGCGGCGGACGTGGTCAGTCCGGCGACCGCCGACGAGATCATCGCCCGAGCCATGTCACTGGAGAAGCTGGACGACGTTGGCGAATTGCTGGAGTTCGCCACGTTGAGGTAGGCGGCTGGTGTTGCCGGGCTCGTGCTGCGGCACGTCCGGCCAGGAACAAGCACAGAGGCGGACCATGGGCGAGACGGCGCGACTGATCGACGGCGACAAAACGTACGAGCTACCCGTCGTGGTGGGCACGGAGCACGAACGCGGCGTGGACGTCAGCCAACTGCGGGCGCAGTCCGGGCTGATCACCGTCGACGACGGCTACGGCAACACGGGCTCGTGCATCAGCGACATCACCTTCATCGACGGCGAGCGGGGCATCCTGCGCTACCGCGGATACCCGATCGAGGAGCTGGCCGAGGAGGCCTCTTTCGTCGAGACGGCGTACCTGCTGATCTTCGGCGAACTGCCCAGCGCGGCCCAACTCCAGGATTTCCGCCAGATGATGACCGACCACATGTTCCTGCACGAGAACATGCGGCATCACTTCGAGGGCTTCCCCACCGACGCCCCGCCGATGGCCATCCTCTCGGCCATGATCAACACCATGGGCTGCTTCCAGCCGGAACTGACCGAGCCGGAGGACGACGCCCACTTCATGCCGGCGGCGGCCCGCCTGCTGTCCAAGGTGCGGACGATCGCCGCCCAGAGCTACCGGCGGTCGCGCGGCCTGCCCTTCAGCTATCCGCGGTGGGACCTGTCCTACACGGCGAATTTCCTGCACATGATGTTCTGCCTGCCGAACAAGGAATGCCCGCCGGACCCGGACGTCGTGCGAGCCCTCAAACAGATCCTGATCCTGCACGCCGACCACGAGCAGAACTGTTCGACGTCGACGGTGCGCATGGTCGGCTCGGCCCAGGCAAACCTCTACGCCTCGACGGCCGCGGGCGTCTGCGCCCTGTGGGGACCGCTGCACGGCGGCGCGAACGTCGCCGTGATCGAGATGCTCACCCAGATCCACAACAGCGGCGAGCCACTCGAGAAATTCATCGCCCGCGTCAAGGACCGCGAGTCCGGAGCGCGGCTGATGGGCTTCGGCCACCGCGTCTACAAGAACTTCGACCCGCGGGCCCAGATCATCAAGCGCTCGGCGGACAAGGTGCTGGCCAAGCTCGGTATCAAGGATCCGCTGCTCGAGATCGCCATCAAGCTCGAAGAGACAGCCCTGAAGGACGAGTATTTCGTCGAGCGCAAGCTCTACCCGAACGTCGATTTCTACAGCGGTATCATCATGCGGGCCATCGGCATTCCGCTGAACATGTTCACCGTGATGTTCGCCATCGGCCGCATGCCCGGCTGGATCGCCAACTGGCGCGAGGTGCACCTGAGCCCGCGCGCACGCATCTACCGCCCGCGGCAGATCTACAACGGCCCGACCGAACGCCACTACGTGCCGCTGCCGCAACGCGCCTAGCCGCCGTGTCCGCCCGATTAGCCCAGCGAGGTCGCCCCCGATGACCGCCACTACGCACTCCCGATCGGCGCGGCTGCGAGCCGCCCTCCGTGATCACACCGTCGTGCTCCCCGGCGCCATCAACGCCCTGAGCGCCCGGGCCATCGAGCAGGCCGGCTTCGAGGCCATCTACCTCTCCGGCGCCGTGCTGGCCAACAGCGTCCTCGGCGTGCCGGACATCGGCTTGAGCACACTGACCGAGGCCGTTTCTCACGCCGCCCGCTGCGCCGCGGTCACCACGCTGCCGATCATCATGGACGCCGACACCGGCTTCGGCAGCCCGGAGAACGCCGCCCGCACGGTTGAGGAATACGCCCGCGCCGGGCTGAGCGGCCTGCACCTCGAAGACCAGGAGTTCCCCAAGCGCTGCGGCCATCTGACCGGCAAGCGGCTGGTGCCGACCGGCGAATTTTGCGCGAAGATCGTCGCCGCCGTCACCGCCCGGCCCGATCCCGACTTCATGATTATCGCCCGCACGGACGCTCGCGGCGTCAGCTCGTACGACGAGGCGGTCACGCGAGCCCACGCCTACCTCGCTTCCGGCGCCGACGCCATCTTCCCCGAAGCCCTGGAGACCCGCGAGGAGTTCGCCCGCTTCGCCCGGGACGTGCCGGCGACGCTGTTGGCCAACATGACCGAGTTCGGCCGCACGCCCTACCTGACCGTCGACGAGTTCGCCGACCTGGGTTATCGCCTGGTGATCTTTCCCGTCACACTCCAGCGCGTGGCGATGAAGGCCATGGAAGTGGCGCTGCGCGAGCTGAAGGGGCAGGGCACACAGCAGCACATGCTGGACCGCATGCAGACGCGGCAGGAGCTGTACGAGCTGCTGGAATACGACGGGGTGGTGCGAGCCGGTTCACCTGGAGACAGTGCATGAACAAGGCTAACGAAGCGTACCACCCGGGGCTCGAAGGCGTGATCGCCGGCGAAACGGCGATCTGCTCGGTCGAGCAGGACGGCCTCGCCTACCGCGGCTACGACGTCACCGACCTCGCCGAGCACGCCAGCTTCGAGGAATGCGCCTACCTGCTGCTGCACGGCGAGTTGCCAACCGAGCCTGAGCTGAAGCTCTTCCGCCGCTGCCTGGCCTCGCACTACGAGCTGCCGCCGCCGGTGATCGAGGCCCTGCGGGCCATCCCGCGGCACATCGAGGGCATGGACGTCCTACGCACGGGCGTGAGCCTCTCCGCCCATTATGATTCCTGTTCGGGCAGCAGCCGCGAAGTGCTCCTGTGCCGGGCCGCGCGGCTGCTGGCCCAGACACCGGCGATCATCGGCGCCCGCCTCCGCCTGCTGGCCGGACAGGCACCGCTCGCTCCGCTGCCGGGCCTGAGCCACGCCGGCCAGATGCTCTACCTGACCCTCGGTCACGAGCCCACGCCGCTGGCCGAGCGCACCCTCAACCTCACACTCATCCTCTACGCCGAGCACGAGTTCAACGCCTCCACCTTCGCCGCCCGCGTCTGCACCAGCACGGAAAGCGACCTCTACTCGGCGGTCGTGGCCGCCATCGCCACGCTCAAAGGTCCGCTGCACGGTGGCGCCAACGAGGCGGCCATTCGCCTGATCAACCGCTTCGGCAGCGCTGCCGAAGCCCGCACCTGGGTCACGCAGGCCTTGGCCGACAAGACCAAGATCATGGGCTTCGGCCACCGCGTCTACAAAAACGGCGACCATCGGGCCCGCATTCTCGAGCGCCACCTCGGCGAACTGGCCGCCGCCCGCGACGAGCGCTGGCGGCTCGAAGTCTACGACGCCATCAAGGACACGGTGCAGCAGGCGAAGGGCCTGCACCCCAACCTCGACTTCCCCTGCGGCCTCGCCTACTACCTGCTCGGCCTGCCCATCGATATCTACACGCCGCTGTTCGTCGCCTCGCGGGTCAGCGGCTGGTGTGCCCACATCATCGAGCAGACCGAGCACAACCGCATCATCCGCCCGCGCAGCCGCTACACCGGCCCACCCCGCCGGAAGTTCGTGCCCCTGGCCGAACGCTAGACTCGCCCGGCGACACGCCGCCGCCCGTCGTTGACAGCCGCCGGGCCGCGGCGGAAACTGTCCGCATGCCGCCCTTCTGGGTCGTCGTGCTGGGCATCGACGTTCTGCTCATCCCCTTTGTCATCGCTTCCGTTCTGCGCCAGCGCAAAGAGCCGATGGCCATGCTCGCCTGGATCCTCGGCGTGCTGGCCCTGCCATACGTGGGCATGGCGTTGTACTGGCTGATGGGCTCGAACCGCGTCGTCCGCCGCACACGCCGCCGGCGCCGCCGCATCGCCCACCTCATCGCCCAGCTCGAGAACTGGACGCGTTCGTATGTCGCCGCCGGCGGGCAGGACCACACGCCCGAACTGCCCGAGGACCTGCGGGCCATCGCCCACGTCGGCCAGCGCCTGGCCCAGATGCCACCCACGCGCGGCAACGAGGTCGAAGTCTACGAAGAAGCCAACGCCACCTACAGCGCCCTCGAAGAGGCCATCCGCCAGGCCCGCCACCACGTCCATCTCGAATACTACATCTGGCGGCCGGACGAGACGGGCCTCGCCTTCCGCGACCTGCTCGTGCAGAAGGCGCGCAGCGGCGTGGAATGTCGGCTGTTGCTGGATTCCGTCGGCTGCTGGCGGCTGGGGCGGCGCTTCACGAAACCGCTCACCGACGCCGGCGCCCAGGTGGCCTTCTACCTGCCGCTTCATCCGCTGCGCAAGCGCTGGAGCCCGCACCTGCGTAACCACCGCAAGATCGTCGTCATCGACGGCCAGCACGCTTTCCTCGGCAGTCAGAACATCGGCGACGAGTATCGCGGCCGCCTTCGGCAACTGAGCCCCTGGTACGACACGCACGTGCGCGTCAGCGGGCCGGCGGCGCTCTTCCTGCAACGGACCTTCGCCGAGGACTGGCTCTTCGCCACGCGCGAGAACCTCGTCGGCGAGGCCTACTTCGCCGCCCCGTCGCACCCCGGGCGCACCGTCGTCCAGATCCTGCCCACCGGCCCCGACCAAAACATCAGCCCGCTCGAACAGGTTGTCTTCGCCGCGGTCAGCTCGGCCCGAGAGTCCATCCGCATCGCCACGCCGTACTTCGTGCCCGGTCCCGGCCTACGCATGGCACTGGCCCACGCCCGCGCCCGCGACGTCGCCGTCGAACTCGTCCTGCCCACCCGCAGCGACTCGCCGATCGTCCTGTGTGCCGGCCGCAGCTTCTACGGCGAGTTGCTCGAAGTCGGCGTCCACATCCACGAGTACGACGGCGGCATGCTCCACTCCAAGCTCGTCACCGTCGATGACCGCTGGTGCATGCTCGGCTCGGCCAACATGGACGTCCGCAGCTTCCGCCTGAACTTCGAGGTCACCGCGCTCGTCTACGATGCGGCGGTGACCCGGACGCTCTCGGCCTATATTGAGCGTTTCGTGAAGGGCGCCCGGTCCGTCTCGATGCGTGACGTGCGTCAGCGCACGCTGACCCAACAATTAGCGGAAGGCGCGGCCCGCCTTTTGACCCCTCTACTGTAGATATTATCGGGCGACACAAACCACCTACCCACAAAAAAAGGCGACCCGCATCATGCGGGTCGCCGGAAGGTTCCCTAGGAGGCAGAGGTCGTCGTCTAGCCGAGCAGGTTCAGGGCGTTCTGCGGGGCGGCGTTGGCGAGCCGCAGGACGTTGGTGGCCGACTGCTGGAGGATCTGCGCCCTGGTCAGGGCACTGGTCTCCGAGGCGAAGTCGGTGTCGCGGATGACTGACTCGGCCGCCGCGGTGTTTTCGAGGGTGACCTGCAGCGAGTTGGCCGTCGTCTCTAGCGTGTCCTTCTGGAAGGCGCCGAGCCGCCCGCGCAACTGGGCCACGTAGCTCTGGGCCGCACGCAGAATGGTCTGAGCCGTGGAGTAGTTCCCGCTGGACAGCGAGTTCGTCTGACCGGTGGCGATTGAGGACAGGAAGCCCCACTGACCGTCACCGAGCGAGCCGGTGTCCACGGCCTGGATGCCCAGGCTGGCCAGGCCGGCCAGTTCGGCCGTCGGCGAGATCATGAAGTCCGCCCCGCCGCCGGTGATGTCGAACGCGCGGTACTGGTTCAGCGCCGTGGCAGTGACGGGGTCGTTGCCCAGCGTACCGAACTCAGCCGTCAGCGTGATATCCACACTAAGGGCTTGCGTCCGCATGCTGGCCTGCAAACCGTCCGTGATCGCCTGGACGCCGTTGATCTTCACCGACGCATCCCGGCCGGCGTCGACATGGTCGCCCTGGTCGCCCATGGAGAGGTTCGACTCGAAATTCGTGCCGCCGTTGTCCAGCACCTTCACCCGCACGAACTGCGACGAGCCGTACTGCGTGCTGTTGATACGCAGACCGCTGCTGTCCGCGGAGATGGTGGCGGACACGCCGGTGAGCCCGGTGCTCTGGTTGATCGCCGTCTGGACCTCGGAGAGCGAGGTGCCGGAGCCGAACGTGAGCACTTCGGTCCCCAGGGCTCCCGTGACCTGGAAGGTGACCGAGTTACCCGAGCCGGTGCCGACGATCTCCGTGCCGGCGAAGGTCAGCTCGGCGAGGTTGGCCGAACCGGTCACCTGCACGGTGACGGTGCGGAACCCGCCGTTGGGGATCTTTGCGGCGTTGATGGTGACGTTCTGGAAGTAGTTACTGGCCGTCACCACCCCAGACGTCGTATAGCCCAGGTCGCCGGAGAGGAGCTTGCGCCCCTGAAACTCCGTGCTGTTGGCGATGCGGTTGATCGAATCGAGGATCGTATCGATCTGGAGCTGGTTCGCATCCCGCTCGTCAACACTGATGCCGGCCTCGTTGGCGCTGCGGTCAACGAGATCCTCCAGTTCGAGTAGGAGCTTGTTGATCTCGACCAGTCCGCCCTCCGCCGAGGCGACGACGTTATTGGCCCGCGTGATGTTGGTCAGCGCGGACTGAATAGCCGTCTTTTCGGCGCGGAGGTTTTCGGATGCGATCAGGCCCGCCGGGTCGTCCTTGCCCGTGTTGATGCGGTAACCTGTGCTCAACCGGTACAGCGACGTGTTCAGCTCGTTGGTCTGGTGAACCAGGACGCGCTGTGCGACGAGCGACTGGATGTTGGTGTTGATACGGCTCATGGAACGACGCCTCCAAGGGCGAACCTGGCGTTGCCTTACAGGGTTCTCTGCGGGCCACCGCCCACTGCCTCATCCTCGAAGCGGTGCCGACCGGACCGACCGGCCACGTTTCCCTGTTGACACTGAGGAATCGTCCCGACGTGCAGGAGGCTTTAGTTAAAAGACCCGCGCCACTATGCACACAGGGCCCCGGGGCGGCCTTTGCCGCCAACCCGGGGCCCTGCCGGCGTACCCGCCGCGGGAAGCGAGCTTTTTATCGGGCGCCCATGGGCGGCGCCCCTCACTCCTAGCCGCCCAGGAGGCTTAACACCATCTGCGGCGTCTGGTTCGCGATGGACAGCGAAGCCGTGCCGGCGTTCACCAGAACCTGGTTCCGCGTCAGTTGCGACGTCTCATAGGCGAAGTCCGCGTCGCGAATCGTCGATTCCGCCGCGACCAGATTCTCCATGGTGATGCCGAGCTGGTTCATGTTCGTCTGGAGCGTGTTCCGTTCGAACGCGCCCAGCCGGCCACGCAGGATCGACACCTGCCGGATCGCCTCGTCCACGATGCGGGAGGCCGCCGTGTACTCCCCGGCCACGAGCGAATTCTCCTCGCCGGTCTTCACCTGTGACAGGTAACCCAGCGAGGCGTTGCCCAGCCGCGACGGGGCGATCGACTGCACGCCAATGTTAACCTGCAGGTTCGTGTTCACCCGCGGGCCGACCTGGAACAGGGCCCCGCCTTCGGTGATGGCGAACTCCGTCTGGCCCAAGCCGAAGTGGTTCGCCAGGGTCAGCTCGATGTCGAGGGTCGAGGTCTTCAGCGTCAGGCGGTTGCCGTCGCCGATGCACTCGGCCCCGTTGATGGCCGCCCCGGCATCCCGGCCGTAGTCCCGGGTGTAGGCGGAACCGTCAACATCAAACATCTCGAAGGGACCGCCGCCGGGCAGGGCCTTGACCGACACGAACTGCCGGCTACCCAGCCCCTCGCTCTGCATGTAGAACCCGGCCGTCGGGTCCGCCGACAGGACGGCGTTCACGCCGGTCGAGTCGGCCACGGCATTGATGCCCTGGACGATCATGGACGCGGTCGTGCCCGAGCCGAACGAGAGCGTGGTCACCCCCAGGTTGCCCTGGATTTCGAGCGTGACGGCGCTGGTCAGCACCCCATTGGGGTAGTACAGCTCGGCGTGCTGGGCGGACGTGGTGACGTCAACGCGGACCGGCACGTAGGGACGCGAGCCGAACTGAGCACCGTTGATCGCCAGTTGCACGACGTTGTCGACGGAGACACCGCTGGTCACGTAGTCGAGCGTGCCGTTGAGCAGGTAACGGCCGGCGAACGTGGTCGAGTTCGCGATGCGCTCGATGCTGGAGATCGCGGAGTCGATCTGCAACTGGTTGGCCTTGATCTCATCTTCCGAGAGGGCACCCTCGTTGGCGGCCTCGATGATCAGGCCCTGGATATCACTGAGCAGGCTGGAGACCTCGTCGAGGGCCCCTTCCGTGGTGGCGATGATCAGCCCGGCGCGTTGCGTATTGGTAATCGCCT
Source organism: Phycisphaerae bacterium (assembly GCA_050115495.1). Taxonomy (GTDB): domain Bacteria; phylum Planctomycetota; class Phycisphaerae; order UBA1845; family Fen-1342; genus JAAYXS01. Next base: position 13,674 of record JASFQK010000031.1, read on the forward strand.
TGCTGACGGCGCCGACCTCGGCCCGCAGATGCTCGGACACGATCAGACCGGCCGGATCGTCCTTGCCATGGTTGATGCGCAGGCCGGTGCTGAGGCGCTCGAGCGTACTGTTGAGCGTTCTGTACGACGTATTCAGGTGCCGTTGTGCGACAACGGCAGCGACGTTCGAGTTAATACGAGCCATTGGCCATCCTCCTTGAACGGTTCGTGGCTTTGCCTCTGAATTCGGAGACCGGTTGAAGGATACGGGTGGTGGCGAGCCGGCTTATCGGGCTCTCTTGCCGTTGCGCAGCGGGGGTGCGGCCACCTTGGCCAGATCCTCCGCCTCCACGGCAGAAGCCTTGCGGTTCTCGCGCTGAATGGCGTCGTACACTTCCTTGCGATGCACGGGTATCTCTGCGGGGGCGATAATTCCCAGCCGGACCTTGTCCCCCCGAATATCGACGACCGTGATTTGCACGTTGTCGCCGATGATGATCGATTCGTCTCGTTGTCTTGAGAGCACCAACATCCGCGGCTCCTTCCTGGATTGTGCCGATGCCTGGTCTGTCAGCGGGCGTCCTCGGATCAGCGAAGGTCACCCGACAGGTGTTGGACGTTCGATCGTCGGCCGGCCGCACTGCCGGCATGGCAGCGGGCCGCAGCGCTGGCGAAGGCTGCCCTGGCCACTCGCTCAGACTCATTATAACCGACGTTCCCATCACAACACCGCTCCGTTCGTTCCGTTTTAGGCGGTCTTGGCGACCGGCTCCGCAGTACTCGCCGGCACCAGCGGGTGCCGCGTGTCGTACCGCTTGTCCGACAGGACGAGCTGCTTGCCCAGCAGCGAGCCGGCCCCGATAACCAGGGGACCGAGCAGGTTCGCCGTCAGGTGACCCTTCACCTTGTTCACGATCACCAGCACCTGGCAATCGTTCAGCTCGTCCATCTGCAGCGTCTGCAGGTCATCACGCCGCACCGGAACCTGGTAGTCCGGCACGAACGCCACCGGGTCGCAGACGACGAACGCCAGGCCCGGATCGTCGACCGACTGCAACCAGAAGAAGACCGGGTCCGGCGACGTCTGCACCAGAGCGAACCGCCGGTGGCCAGGAAACCCCAGCAGTCCGTTCTGGAAGGTGATGATTCTGGCGCCGTCCACTTCCAAGGGTCCAAACCGTTTCGTGTTGATGAGCATCCTTTTGCTCCCGTGGCTCTTGCCAGTCCGGATCACCCGACGATCGGTGGGACCGCCTCTACTGGGCGCGTCCGCGAACCGTTGCCGGGGCGGGCTCTCCGTCCGCCCAACCCGCCTCTTGCGGGTCACCGGGGAGACTGCGACGGTCGAGCCACCGGGACCCGCCGCAGCCGCCTATGTCGCCCTTTCCAGACCTCCGCCGACCCGCCACTGCGGGCCGTGACCTGCACTTCCTACAGGTAGTCGATCAGCGAGAGATTCATGATCTGCGTCGACGTGGACAGGTTCGCCTGCAGCGCAGTCTGCACCTGTTGGAAGCGGACCACAGCGTCGGCCAGGTCCACGTCGCGGACGTCGCTCAGCAGCACTCGGGCCGCCGTCACTTCGTCTTCCATGCGGGTCATGCGCATGTCCATGGTTTTGGCATGCGAGGCCATCCGGCCCTGCACCTCTCGCATTCGCTTCAGGGCGTTTTCCAATCGCTCGGCCGCAAAGCCGATGTTCCGCGTGTCGTCGTGCTGCAGGGCGTCCCGCAGCTCCAGCAGCGACGTGAAGCCGCTGTCCACGCGGAGGGGGTTCACGTCCCGTCCCGCGAGCGTGTCGCCCGTGGCCGTGACGTCCAGACCCAGCCCGTCCAGGGCCGGGGAGAGATTCACGCGCTCGACGCGGAACGTGCCCGCGCCCGCCGTTTGATCCGTTATCACCAGTCCGTTGCCCGTCGCCGCCAGGCTGGCCGTCACCGCGCCCCCACCCTGCGCGTTGATCAGGTCCACCACTTCCGCCAGCGTCGTGGCCCCGGACACATCCACTTCGATCTCGCTGCCGTCGGCCGTCACGAACCGCAGGTCCGCCCCATCGATCGTCTCGACCCCGCGTCCGTCGTTCAGTTCCGACAGCGTTGTTCCGCCGTGCAGCGTGCGCAGCCCCAGGGCCGTCGCCAGTTGCCCGCCATTCTCCTCGATGGTCAGGTCGCTGCCCGAAATCCGGTTCAGCACCTCGATCGTGCGGCCGTCGCTGGCCAGGCGGGCCCAGACCCCCACGTCCGCCTGGTTCATCAGGTTCAGCACGTCCTCGACCGTCTCGGCGTTGCTGAAGTCCAGCGTCGCCGACTGTGATCCGTTGCGGATGGTCAAGCTGTCGGCCACGTTGATGCCCAGTCCGCCGGCCAGGTCGGTCACGCGCGTCCGCAGCGTGACCTTCGGATCGAGGTCGGACCCCGCCCCGGCGAGCATCAGCCCCTCGGCCGCCAGCCCCAGGTCGCGGGCCGTCTGCCCGCCGTCCAGGTCGCGTACCGTCACCGGCTGCGCCCCCAGCGCGTCACCGATGGTGATTCCGCGATCATCGAGGGCAGCGACCAGGTTACCCGGCATATCCGCGTTCAGCTTGTCCAGCACGTCGCCGACCGTGTCGGCGCCGCTCAGATCAATGTAAGCCTCTTCGTTCCCGTCACTGACCAGGATCCGCCCCAGCGTCACCCCGCCGCCGGTTGTACCCCGCAGATCGCTGATGCGCGTGTCGACCGTGAGCGCCGCATCCAGGTCCACCACGCCGGCGACCGTGGCCCGCGTGGCGGCGAAGAACTCGGCACCGGAGATGGTGAACGAGTCCTGGCTCATGTCGGTATCCACGATCGTGTAGCTCCGGCCCTCGTCACCGCGATACAGCACGCCGTCCTCGGTCAGCTCGAACGGAACGTCGTCCGTGTAGTGACCGGAGAACAGGTACATGTCCATGTACCGGCGGTTGCCCACCGCGATGAGCTGATCCAGCACGCTGTCCACCACGATGGCCAGCGCCTCACGCTCGTCCGCACCCACCGTGTCGCCCACGGTCTCGGACGCGACCGAGCTGACGTCCATCAGCAGGTTGACCGCGTCGAGCATCGCCCCTTCGCTGAGCGTCAGGGCGTTGTTGGCATGCAGCAGGTTCTGCTGGATCTGATCGATCTGGTCCAACTGGCGATCGACGGCCCCCACCGCCGTCGCTCCCAGCGGATCGTCGCTCGGCCGGGCGATACGTAGCCCGGTGGAGAGCTGGTTCTGGACGCGGAACAGACTGGTGGTGTTGGCCCGCACCGACTCGAGCAGGTTGAACGCCCGCAGGTTCTGGCTGACGCGTGCCAAGTTGATCGGGATAACTGCCATGGTCTGTTCCGTACTACGCGCCCCAGCGCGACAAACCCCGGATGATCGCGCACGATGGCTTGCGGCCGCTTCGCGACCTTCTTGTGCAAGTCCACCGTCCGTGATCCATCCGTGGGTACATGTTCTGCCTTCTGTTTTTCAGGTTACGTCACCAGCGAGAGCACCTCGTAGGTCAAATCGTCCAGAACCGTCAGGTAACGGGCCACGCCCTGGTAGGCGCGCTCGTATCTCGTCAGATTGATCGCTTCCTCGTCCAGGCTCACCCCGGACACCGCCTCCCGTTGCGCGTTCAGACTGCTGTATACCGCGTCGGCCGCCTCGTACGCCGTCGCCGCCGACGAGGTCTTGATGGCCACGTCGTTCACCATGGCCGCGTGGAAGTCTTCGGCCGTCTGATTGTTCAGCAGGGTCGAGGCCGTCTCGCCCAGCGCCGCGAAGCGCCCGGCGTTGTCGCCGTCGTTGGCTGCTCCGGACAGCGAGGCGGCGATCAGCCGCGGATCGCTCCACACGTCATCAGCCACCGAGATCGTCGCCGCGTCCACGCCGGTCAGCATGGCCCCGACGCCCAGCGCCGCCAGCGCCCCCGAGCTGTCCTCGCTGAACCACACTTCCGAGCCCGCCCCGGCGTCGATCTGCAACCGCCGATCCGTCGTGACCGCGGCCGTCAGGCCGGGCACGTCGTTGAGGGCAGCCGCCAGGCTGGCCAGCGTTGTGTCCTCGTCGCCAGCCACGTTGGGATCGTCGATCCCGTCCAGGTCCACCTCGATCAGCCGGGTGATCTCCTGGCCCGTGTCCTGGTTGCGCACGTGCACGATGAACGAGCCGTTCTCCAGCGGGAAGGGCAGGTCCGCCGCGCTGCTGTCCAGCGCCGCATCGACGTCCTTGACCGCGTACGCCCCCGTGATCGACTCGTAGCCGACCAGGCCCCGCCCCGTCGACTGCACGCGATTGATCTCGTAGATCAGTCCCCGAGCCAACTGGTCGAGCCTGTCGATCTGGTCGAGCAGGTGCTCTTCCCGGCTCTCGAGCTGCGCCCCCAGCGTTCCGTTCTTGACGAGCACCAGGCCGTTGTTGTCGCTGAAGCGCACCGTGGCCTGTTCCAGCCCGTCCACCTGTTCCGTCTCGACCGACAGCCCGCGCGAACGGTTGAACTCCACGAGCGGCTCGCTGCCCACGTAGACGTTCACCGCCCCGTTGCTCTGCTCGTGCACCTGGATGTCCATCAGCCCGGCCAGCTCACGCAGCAGCGTGTCGCGCCGATCCCGCAACGGCGAGCCGAACCCCGCCCCGCGCGATTCCTGCACGACCACCGTCTCGTTGAGCCCGGCGATCTCGTCGGCGATGGCCGCCGCCCGGTTCGCCGCCTGCTCGATGCTGACGTTCATCGTGACGGCCTGATCGACGACCGCCGCCCGCTGCCGCTGCAACGACTGCGTCACGCGGTCCATGGCCGCAATGACCAGGTTCCGCGTGGGCATTTCGTCCGGATCGTTCTGCATCGCCGCGAAGGCGTTGTAGAGCTCGGTCAGTTCGGTCGACAGGTCGTAGTCGGTAAGTTCGTAGTAGAGCGTCTCGAGGTCGCTGAGCGTTTGGTGCGACGATTCGGCCGCCGCCCGCTGGCCCAGGGCCGTCCGCAGCCGCGACTCGATCGCTTCATCGACGTGGCGCTCGAGGGCCGACAGCACGACGCCGCCGCCCGGGGCCACGCCGCCCAGCGTCACGCCGCCTTCCAGCGCGCTGAGCCGCCCCGTCTGCCGCGAGTAGTCCGCGTTGCCGACGTTGGCGATATTCTGGCCGCTGATGGCAATCGCCGACTGATACGCGGCCAGCGCGCTACGGCCAATCTGGAATGAAGCACCCAACAACGCCACGGCTTACCCTACCGCGTCCACCCAGGACCGCACGTTGCGTGATTCGTGTTGTCCCTGGGGTCCGTACACCACTGTCTCCTGTTGGTCTTTCGCCAACGTGGCGAAGACCGCACGAATATGCGTTTGCAGGTTCTGTGCCACGCGTGCCACCAGCGCGTTTTTCTCTTGCAACTGCGCCGCCGCACACTGCAAACCCACGCTCCTGGCCCTGAAAACCGAGGAAAGCGGCTCTGGCAATTGCCGGCATACTTCCCCGAGCGTTCGTGGCGGGGCCAGGTCAGTCGGCAAGCCCTGCGCGATGCGCGCAAAGATTGCCGTTCGCCGCTGCCGTACGCGTGACACCTCGGCCAGCAGATCTGACTCTCTCACGGAGCAGCTCTGCATCCGCTGCGTGTCCGCCGTCTTGATGGCCGCCAGCTTCTCTTCCGCCTGCCCCAGCAACTGCCGCAGCAGCCCCTGGAGGGCCGCCAGGTTCTCGTTCAGTTCCGCCGCACACGCCGCCAGTGCTGCGCTGGGCGTCTCGTCCGGCTGGGCGTGCAGGGCAATCGTCGGTAGACCGTTACGTGTCATCGTGTCTGACCCTCCGCCATCTCTTGAAGCTGCTTCAGCGTGGACCAGCAGACCCCCGGCCAGGTCCTCGTGCTCTTCGGCTGCTCCGCCTCGACCTGCGCCTCCGCCTGCGGCATCTGCGCGCTCTCGGGCGACAGGTACTTCGCGATCTGCGTCACGAGCCCGCCCTGGTCGGCGTTGGCCGCCGCATCGGCCAGCAGTTCGTCGAGCCGCTCCCCAAACACCTCTTCACCGCGACCGCCCCCACCGATCTCCCCACCAAACGGCGATGCCCGCATCTCGGCCAGCAGCGGCTTGAAGAACAGCTCCGAGACCATCTGCGCCGCGGTCCGGCGAACCAGCACCGGATCGTGCGGGTCGAGCGGCGTAGCCGCCGAGGAAGCAGATTGGATGGCCGATACGCTCATGTCCGCGACCTATTCCTCGTACCGCAATTGCGCGTGCAGCGTCCCGCTCCTATGCAGGTGCTCGATCGCCGCGATCATCTGCTCCGGGCTGACCCGCAGTGCCGACAGCGTCTCCAGCAGCTCCTGGAACTGCACCCCGCCCGTCGCCTGTGGATCCAGACCGACCACGCCACCCGCGCCCCCCTGCCCCGGCGCTCCGACCGAAACCGTGCCGAAACCCGGAATCTGGAGCACCGTCGGCGAAATCGTCACCGTGCCCGTGAACGAGATGTTTCGCGTCACGCGGTTGATCGTTACCCGGGCCTGCTGTGCCGGCGGGTCGAACAGCTCCGATTGCAGCACCCGGCTGATGAACGCCGCCGGCTGTGGCAGCTCAGGCGTCGGGATGCGTACGCGCACATTTTTCGGTCCGATAGCCGCGGCCACCTCGGCCTGCACGATGCGTCGTGCCCCGCGGCCGTCCGCATCGTACGCCGCCGTCAGCTCACCGTTTGCGTGGTTGATCGCCTTGGCGACCACCTGGGCCCAGGTCCAGCCGGCGTGCTCGTCATCGAGCACGAGCGTGATCGCCTCGCCCTCGATGAACGAGTAGAAGAAGTCGGCTTCGAGCGTCGCCCCGCCGCGGATGATGCCACGTGTCGGCACCTCCGGATCAGGCAGGTCGATGCGTCCGCCGGCTAGCGCAAAAATCTGCTGTGTCGTCGGGTCCTGCGGGTCAAACAGCACGAATTGCAGTGGCGTGGTCAGCAACTGCCCGCCGGCCAGGCCCTCCGCCGCCCCGATCACCGAAACGACGGCGTCCAGCGTCTCGCCTTCGCGAGCCCCGAACTCAGGGATGGTCACCTCGACGGTGACGATGGCCACGCTCTTGTTGCCCTTCAGATCGTCTTCACTCAGCACGGGGGCCGCGTAGCGCCGGTGCAGGGCCATCAGGGCCCGCATGGTCGAGGCATACCGATCGCCGTCGCCCGTGCCGGCCAGCCCCACGACCAGCCCGTAACCCATCAGCTTGTTCGTCCGCTGGCCCTGGAGATGGGCCACGTCCTGCACGCGCACGGTGAACGGCCGGCCGCCGACCGGGGCCGCGTTTGCCGCCGCCGGGCCCGTGGCCTGCACCACCTGCCCGCCGGCCGGCGTCGCACTGCCCAGCACGCCGGCGATCAGCAGTGCCGTCAAAGCCGCGGCGATGTTCGTCCGTTGAGACTTCAAGACTTATCCTCGCTGGCCGGGGCACTGGCCCCGGGGCATATCTCGCCTAGAACGGCCTCAGGAAATCGAACGCCCGCATCAGCCACCCGCGCCGTGTCGCGTCGCGCACAGCACCGAGCTCCGGCATGTCCACCTCGAGGTTGGCCAGTTGCGTGCTCAGCACGGTGTTCTGGGCCGTGACGTCCTCGCTACGGCATTCGCCGGTCAGCGTGGCGATCACGACCTCGTCGCCCGTCTTGATCCGCTTGCGGGCTTCGAGGATGAGATTGCCGTTCGGCTTCACGTCGATCACGGTCGCCGTAATCCGCGTGGTCAGCTCGTCCTTGCGGTCGTACTTGCCCTTGCCGTCGTATTTGTTCTCGAAGTCGGAGTCGATCCCCGGCGTGCCATCAGGGAACACCTGCGGCACCAGCTTGTCATGCGTGTCCAGCCGCAGCCACTTGGCCAGCTCCCACTTGATCTGCCAGTTCTTCTGCGATTCCATCTTGGCGTCGTTCAGGCTCGTGCGCGACTCCCGCACGATCACCGTTACCAGGTCGTGCGTGCAAATCTTGCGCGGCTTCGGTGGCTCCACCCCGATCGGCGAGACCATCACCAGCACTTCGTTCGGCGGCGGCGCATCGTCCACGCGCGACGCCGGCCGAATGCCGATCCCCGCCGACGTCGGCACCGGCTGGCTGACGACCGGCTGTGACGTCGGCGCCGGCCGCGAGCGCTGCCCGCGCAATAACGAGTTGCTCTGCGCCGCCGCGGGCACCGCGACCAGCCCACAGGCCAGCCACACGGCCCCCGCGCATCTCAGGTGCAAACGAGCGTGCATCATCCTTCCTCCATCACCTGTACCGTGCCCACGCCGGTGACGATCCCGCGCAGAATCGTCCGACTTCGCCGGGCGTCGCCCAGGCGCACGCGCACGGCGTCCCCGTAATTGCCGTTGTCCAGGGCCGTCCCCGTGAGGTGCACCTGCACGTTGCGACCCGAGCTCAGCACCTTGACCGGCCGCGAACGCTGCACCAGCTCCACGGCCTTCAGATCGCCGCGGGCCACCATCTGGTCGGCCGGCACAAACTGCGCCACCTGCTGACCCACGACCTGTTCGAGCCGATCCGGCCCGATGTCCTCCTCACGCTCGAAGAGGCGTGCCTCCAGCGCAATCTCTTCCCGCCGCACGAACGACCCCACGTTCAGCGGCCGCCGGGCCACCACGACCTCCTTGGACAGACGCACGCGCACGAAGACGCTCACGGCCCGCACCGTCCGCCCATCCCGCCGCAGAATGACCCGATACTCGCGCAGCCCCAGCCGCGCCGCCCCCTGCCCGCGAATGGAGAACTCGAACGGCGGTGACGTCAGGTCCAGGAACTGCCGAGCGGCCTGCTCGAACTCCAGCTCCGGCGTGCCGCCGAGTCCGGACAGCTCGTCCGTCACGTGCCGCCGCAAGGCCTCAGCCAGCGTGCCTGCCCCGGCGAGCACCCCATTCTCCGCCTCGAGCGCCGCCGGCGCTAAGATCACCTCGGCCGGCTGCGGCGGACGCAGTGTGACCTGGCAGCTCATCGCCCCGCCCAGCAGCACACCGCCCAGGTCCACGCCCAGCTCACGCAGCCGGCGTTCAATCTGCTCGTGGGTCACCGCCACCGTCGACGCCCCACCCTCCGGCACCGACAGCGACTGCCCGCCGACGGCCTGCCGCAGGGACGACCTCGCCGGCTGGAACAGCAATACGTCGTCGAAGGTGACCTGCTCGCCCCAGACCAGTGCCTGCGGGCGGAGCTTCAGGGAAACCACGTCGGTCGGCGACGGGTCCGCCGCCTGCCCCGTGCCCAGGGCCGCCGCAATCAGGATGATGCCGAGCATGCGCATTTCCTGCACCTCAATGCTTAGCCGCTACCCGGGCGTTACCGCCTCAGGTTGGCGACGACCTGCAACGACTCGTTGGCCGCCTGGATCGTCTGCGAGTTCATCTGGAACACCCGCTGCGTCTTGATCAGCTCCACCAACTCGGTGACCGCCTCGGTCGTGCTCGACTCGAGGTTGCCGCCCATCACCGTCCCCAGCCCGTTCTCGCCGGCGACGCCCTGGATCGGCTCGCCCGACGCGGGGCTTTGCAGGTACAGATTCGAGCCGTACTGGATCAGCCCCTCGGGGTTCGGGAAGCGGGCCAGCTCGAGCTGCCCCACCACCGTCGCCTGGGCGTTGTCGTCGATCACCGTGATCTCGCCGTTACTGCCGATGGCGATCCGCTCGGGCGGGATGTTCGTATCGATCGTGATGCCGTCCGCGAGCCGGTGGCCGAAGTTGTTGCCCAGCACCAGTTCGCCGTCGGCGTTACGCACCAGGTTGCCGTAACGCGTGTAGGCCACGCCGCCGCCGGGCAGTTCCACGCGGAAGAAGCCGTCGCCCTGGATCATGGCGTCGAGCGTTCGTCCGGTGAGCTCGGCCGACCCCTGGTGGAACATGATCTGCGTGTTGGCCAGGGCCGTGCCCAGGCCGATCTGCGTGCCCAGGGGCGACGTCGTCTCGGCGCTGGTCTGCACGCCCGGCTGGGCGTACATCTGGTACAGCAGATCCTGGAAGTTGGCCCGCGAGGCCTTGTAGCCGTGCGTGTTCGCGTTAGCGATGTTGTGCGCGATGACGTCGATCTTCGTGGACAGGGCTTGCATCCCCGTCGCGGCTGTATGCAAAGCGCTTATCGCCATCGCGAACACTCCTCCGTTTCAACGTTCGTTCTGATCCCGCGCTTAGCGGGCCAGCAGATTGATCAGCCGGCTGGCCGACTGATCCTGCAGCGAGAGCATGCGGGCGTTGATCTCGTACGCCCGCGCGGTCTCGATCATGCCTACCAGTTCCTGCACCGGGTCGACGCTCGACGCCTCCACCTTGCCCGACAGCACCCGGGCCACCGACGGAATCGTCGCCGTCTCCCCCGCATCGAACCGCCCCGACCCGGCGTGCCGCAGCGCGTCCCGGTCGGCGAAGTCGACCACCGCCAACTGCCCGACGATCACGCCGTCCTGCACGACGCGGCCGTCCTCGTCGCAGCTCGGCTTTCCCCCGAACGGATTCACCTGGACCGGCGCCCCGGACGGGCCGAGCATGGGCGCTCCGTCCGTCGCACTGCGCACCTGACCGGTGTCGTCCACCATCAGCCGGCCGTCACGCGTGTACAGCACGCGCCCGTCCGCTTCGGTCACCAGGAAACCCGGACCGTCCAGGGCGACGTCCATCTCATTCCCCGTCTCCACGAGCGTGCCCTGGCTCCAGTCCGTGTACGTCTGTCCCAGCCACAGCCCCCCGGACAATGCCTCCAGCCCCACCGCGCTCGGACCCTGACGTCCCCCGCTCACGCTCTCCGGCTCACGCTCGGCGAGTACGGCGACTTCCTGCTTGAAGCCGACCGTCTCCGCGTTCGCCAGGTTGTTGGCGATCACGTTCTGCTCGTATTCGCGGGTCATCATGCCCGCCGCAGAGTGATACAGCCCGTAGATCATGACTGACATTCCTCAATGGAGCGGATGGCGGCGGATGCCGGCGTCATCGCGTTGCGCAAGGCGAGTTCATCCGTGGCTCGCCGCAACGCCTCAGCCAGCACCCGCCGCCCCAGTTCGCTCCAGTCCCGCGGCGTGGAGTCCGTCGTCGGCAGCGGACGGCCATCGCATTCGCCTGTCACCGCCGGCTCAGCGGTGAACCATGACGTCGCGATGCGCTGTGTCTGCCGAGGCATACCGTTACTCCTTCGCCGTGCACTGCGCGCGCCGCCGTCCGTGGCGGCCGACCGCGTAGCACTCGCTGCCCCTCTTCTGCACAGGCCGTGCCAACGCGGTGCGCCGCGCATGCCAGAAGGCGCGGCACCGCGCGCGAATTGGCTAAAATGACGTGTTTTGCTGCGTTTTCGCGAAGTCTGTCGCCGGCTGTCGCCGCACGCGCCGCCCACCCGTCATCAGCAGCACTTGCGCCCGCCGCGCAGACCGTGCCGACCCGCCCCCGCCCGTTATCGGCCTCCCCCACCCCGTAGCGTCCGGGCTCCGTACCGGACGTCTTCCCTCTACACCAGAGGCAAATGTCTTTGGCCGGCAGATCCATTAGTGTATATTGAATCTGTGGCTCGTCGGTCTCGGCCGAGCTGACGGGCGATAATCACGTTGTTCTCGGGCGATCATTCGACATCCAGACAGGGAAGGGAAACGCGATGACTGCGCGCTTCTATTATGGGCTGTGGACGGTCCTGCTCGTCCTCGCCCTCGGCTGGCTCGCGCCGGCGCAAGGTCCGTTATTCTGGACCGGGGGCTTCACCGCCCCCGGCACCGATGGCCAGGTTCTGGCTCTGGTGGCGTTCGACGACGGCAGCGGGCCTGCCGTGATTATGGGCGGCGACTTCACGACCGCCGCCGGTTTGACGACCGGCAACATCGTCAAGTGGGATGGTTCAACGTTCACGCCGCTCGGCGACGGCCTCGACGGTCCCGTGCGCGCTTTGGCCGTGCTCGACGACGGGCGCGGGCCGGCGTTATATGCGGGCGGCACATTCACCACCGCCGGCGGCGCCGCGGCGCTCAACATCGCTCGCTGGGACGGTAGCACTTGGTCCGCCGTGGATACCGGACTCAGCGGCGATGTGCATGCGCTCACAGTGTTCGCCGATGAGCGCGGACCGGCGTTGTACGCAGGCGGCGCGTTCAGCACCGCCGGCGACACACCGGCATCGTGTGTCGCCCGCTGGGACGGCACGTCGTGGTCTGCGCTGGATGAAGGTCTCGACGCCGGCGAACCGACATGTGCGCACGCCTTTGTCGTGTTTGACGACGGGCGCGGGCCGGCGCTGTACGTCGCCGGCCGCTTCACCGAGGCCGGCGACGTGCACGCCAACCGCGTCGCCCGCTGGGACGGCACCGCGTGGTCCGCCGTCGGCTGGGGCATGAACACCGACGTCTATGCGCTGGCCGTCTTCGATCCGCCGGATCGGGATGGCCCCGTGCTCTGCGCCGGGGGCTGGTTCACCATGGCCGATAACCAGCCGGCCAACCGCATCGCCTCCTGGGACGGACAGGCATGGTCTGCGCTCGGCGACGGCATGGCCGGCGAGGACTTCCCGCCCGTCTACGCTCTTGCCGTCCACGACGACGGCGCGGGCGAAGCGCTGTACGTCGGCGGCGCGTTCACGCTGGCCGGCGGCCTGAGCACGCCCTACATCGCCCGCTGGGATGGCATCACCTTCAGCCCCGTCGGCGAAGCGCTCGACGCCCCCGTCCGCGCCCTGTTGAGCACGGACGGCGAGACCGGGCCGACGCTCTACGCCGGCGGCGACTTCCGCAATCCACCACGACACGTCGCCGAATGGAACGGCGCGACGTGGACGGCCGTCGACGGTGGCCACGGCATGACCGGTCAGATCGACGCGCTGGCGGTCTTCGACGACGGCGACGGCACGGCGCTCTACGCCGGCGGAGCCTTCACCGCCGCCGGTCGTCTGCCCGCCGCCCATATCGCCCGTTGGAATGGCTGGTCCTGGACAGCGCTGGGCAGCGGCCTGGGCGGCGTGGAGGATCCGACGATTCAGGCCTTCGCGGTCTATGACGACGGCAATGAGCGTACGCTGTGTGTGGCCGGCCGCTTCACTACGGCCGACACGGTCAGCGCCGCGCACATCGCCTGCTGGAACGGCGACACCTTCGCCGCGCTCGGCGAGGGTGTCGGCGGCGTGCCCGTACCCATCATCCACGCCCTGGCTGTCTTCGACGATGGACGCGGGCCGGCCCTCTACGCCGGCGGTGACTTCCTCACCGCCGGCGGCCAGCCCGCCGCGCACATCGCCCGCTGGGATGGCCAGGCGTGGTCCGCCGTCGGCAGCGGACTCAACGATCGTGTCTACGCCCTGACCGCCTTCGACGACGGACGCGGCCCAGCCCTCTACGCCGGCGGAGCCTTCACCGCCGCCGGCAGCGTACCCGTCAGCTACATTGCCCGCTGGGACGGCCAGACGTGGTCGGAGCTGGACGGCGGCACGAACGGTCCGGTCCACGCCCTGGCTCCCGCCGAAGCCCTCGGTAGTTCGCTGTTGTACGCCGGCGGGTGGTTCAGCAACGCCGGCGGCCGAAGCGCTCTGCACGTTGCGCGTTGGGACGGGCAGGCGTGGTCCGCGCTGGGCGCCGGGCTGTCGAACACCGTCCGCGTCCTGAAGTACGTGGAGCGCTGGCCGATGCCGGGCCTCTACGCCGGCGGCAGCTTCATGAGCAGCGGCGGGACGAGCGTGCCGTACGTCGCCCGTTGGGACGGACTGGACTGGACGGATTTCGACACCGGCATGGACGACGAGGTTTATGCGCTGGCGTTCTTCGACGACGGCGCGAACGACGCCCTGTACGTCGGCGGACGGTTCCGCAGCGCCGGCGGCATCCCGTCCGACGGTATCGCCCGCTGGGGCGGCGAGGTCAGCGGTCTGCTCGGTGACGTGAACTGCGACGGCGACGTGAACAACTTCGACATCACCCCGTTCGTCGTGTTGATCACCGACATACCGCCCGACTATCCCAACTACTACAACCGCTGGCCCGACTGCGACCACACGCTCGGCGATGTGAACGGCGATGGACAGATCAACAACTTCGACATCGCCCCGTTCATCGCCCTGATCACGCGCTGAGCCGACCGCGAGGGCGAGCGCCTCTCGACGATCGACGGCCGACACCGAGGTCGGCTGCTACGTTGGCGTGCGAAGCGTTTGTCACATGCGACGTCGGCCACGGGGGGCCGACGCTACGCGCGTTGTCGGCGGTCGCGGCACGACGGCTGACGCTGCGGGATGATTAACGCGCGATGACGGTGTCGCCGGCTTGTGGCGGCGACTCGCGCGGCGACGTCAGCAGCTCCGCAACGACCACCGTGCGTCCGGAGTAGCGCTGCACGACGCGCATCTGCCCCACCTCGCGCCCGCCGTGACGCACCGACACGGACATCCCCACATACGCACGCGGCAGTTCGAGCGTCGCCAGCCGCCGGCCCGCGTCGTACGTGCGTACCACGCCCTCCACCGCCGGCAGTCGGGTCAGCGCCCTTGCTCGCTCCAGGGCTCGCTCCGTCGAATGACGCCCCCACGGCGGCAGCCGCGACACCACATCATCCAACAGCGCCAGACCCAGCGGATTGTCGTTCCAGGCCAGCGCCTCGGCCGCCGCCGTGGCCACGCGATGATCCGGATCGGACAGCAACTCGACGAGCACCACCTCCGCCGACTCATAGCGCAACGCGGCGAGACAGGACACCGCATCCAGCCGCTGCCTCGCATTCGCCTCAGCCAGGTACGCCCGCCAATCTGCCACGCCGAGCAGCACATCCTCGGTCAGATATGCTGGCGTGTGGCGATAGTAGATCTCGAGTGTGAGCACGCAGATCGCCGTCGTGTAGACGCGACTGCCCATCTCGCCCCACTTGCCCCACTTGGCCCCGTTTGAGCCGTACGGATCCCAACTACCGTCGGCCGATCGGCGACGAGCACCGGCGGCCGGCCGATTCTGCAACGGCAGAATCGTGTCGCGCAGAACGGCGTTCCAGCGTTCCCAGTCACGCCCGCCGCGCTGGAACATCGCCACCGTGCCGTAGTACCAGTAGTACTCGCTGTGCAGCTCCGTCGGGTCGCGGCCGCGGGCCAGCCCCGTCGACGGCGGCCGCGCGAGCAGCAGCGCCGCCTGCCGACGCGGCATCGCCCCATCCATGCGCCAGCCGAGCAGTTGTGTGCACGTCAGGCCGGCGGCGGTCATCGACGGTCCGAAGCGGTACTCCGGCCGCCCGCTCGCATCGAGCTCGTAGCCCGTGCCGGCGTCGGCGTACCACACGCGCCCGTCCGGCTGCGTCGCCCGTGAGAAATGCAGCGCCGCCAACACCAACGTCCGCCGCGGCACCTCGATCCCCGCCGCCGCACAGGCATGCAGCGCCTGCACGACCCACGCCGTGATCGACGTGTCATTCCGGCCGATGTCCGGCCACGCCCGGTAGTCCCAGCCGCCCAGCGCCTGCTGAGCGCGCACCAGTCGCCCCACCGCCCGTTGCAGTGGCTCGACCAGCCGCGGCTGCCGCGTCATGGCGTAGTGCTCGGCGAGGGCGAACGTCGCCAGCGAATCGTTGTACCCGGCCATCTCATCGTCGGGACCAGGGCCGAACCCGCCGTCCGGCTGCTGCATATTGAGCAGCGCCGTCACTGCCCGCTCGACCACCCGCTGGTACGGACCACGCTCATCCGTGTAGCCCGCCCCGAGAAACGCCAGCAGGCACAACCCGGTCAGGCCGGCGTCCAGCGACACCTCCGTCCGCCGGATTGCATGCCCGGTGCAGCGATCGCGATCCGGATCGAGGTCGGCGAAGTGGAAGCGGTCCCAGATACCCTCCGGCGACTGGTGGGCGGCGAGCCAGTTCAGCCCGGCCTCGACGGCGTTCTCTGTCTGTGGTGTACCGCCGAACTCGGCCACGCCACGTTCGCGGGCCTCGGGTGAACGGTCGAGCTGCTCGGGTGTGGCCGGCCGCGTGGTCACCGGAGGCAGCGGTCCGCTCGGCGCCGCCGATTGACCCTGTACACGTTCGACTTCGACGATCGGCCCGCTCGGCTCTGTTTCGTCCTGGTCGCCACCGGTTGTCACGATCGGCGGAGGTGCCGGGCGCTCTCGAACAGGCGCCGCCGGAAGCGTGGCCGGGCCGGCGACAAACGGGGCCGGCCGACTGGTGACCGCGCGTGCCCCCCCGCCGACCGGCGCACGCGGCGGGCTCGCCGCAGGCCACAATAGCAGCAGCGGCAGCGCCACCACGAGCGCAGTGACGGCGATGAGGAACAGCCCTCCCCAGCGTACCGACCAGCGGTCCAGCATGGGCCAGCCTCTCCCGTTGCCCGGCGCCACGAACGGCACCGGACACTCTCATTCTACGCGCCAGCCCAAGCGCCCGCTGAATCCCCCCGTCCCTCCGCGCAAACAAAAGTCCCGTGGCCGGCAACCGACCACGGGACCACCCTTCCCGCCCGTGCCTCTATTCGCCGTTCATCTGTCGCAGCAGCCGGCAGCGGCGCGAAAACTGCGCGTCGCCGTCGCGCGTCAGGTCACAGATCGAGCGCCACGTCGCCGCGGCGCGGTCCACCAGGCCGATGTTCTGCAGGGCCAATGCGAGGTTCGCCCGCAGAGCAAGGTTGCCATCGTACCGGGTGAGGGCCTGCTCGAATTCCTCGACCGCCAGCTCGAAGTGGCTGCGCTGGGCGAAGAGCAGACCCAACTGGTAGTGCACGTCCACGTAGCTGTCGTCGATGGCCAGCGCCCGCTGGAAAACGTCGATGGCCTCGTCAGTCTGCCCGGTCTCCTTGAGGCAAACGCCCAGCTTGATCAGCGCCTTGGCGTAGCCGGGGTTGATGGCCACGGCGCCGCGGAACGCCCGGATCGCCTCGTCGAAGTCACCGACCTGCCGCAGCAGCAGCCCGTAGCGATAGTGCAGATCGGCGTGCTGCGGCGTGGCTTGCAGGGCCTCGCGGTGCCGGCGGATCGCCTCGGCCAGCAGGTCCTGCTCGTCCTCGCCGTCGTCGTCCTCCTCCTGCCACGACTCGACCGGCTCGGTCTGCCGCTGCTCCGACTGGAGATGCAGGCGTGTGGCCTCGGTGAACAGCAGCGTACTGCTCGGTTCGAGACTCGCCGCGAGGTCCAATGTGGCGAGAGCCTCATGCCGATGGCCGGCGGCGTGCTGCGAGACGCCCAGCCCAACGAACGCCAGCATCAGCCGATCGTTCAACTCGACGGCCCGGTTGAATGTCTGCGCGGCGTCGATGTGCCGACCCTGGCGCAAGTGTTGTGTACCGAGCTTCACCGTGGCTTCGAGCAGCTCCGGCTGTGTGCGCAGGGCGACTTCGTACTGCTCGACGGCCCGCCCATCCTCACCAGCCTTCACGTACAGATCGCCGAGATGAATATGGAACGGCGCAACGCCCGGGTAGCGCGCCACCAGGTGCTCGACGGTCTCGATGGCCTGTTCCAGTTCGCCGTCGGCGGTGAACTCGTCGGCCGTGCTCAGCGCTTCGTCCGAGAAATCGGGCTCAACCAGCAGCGCCTGCTGGTACTGCTCCGACGCTTCCTCCGGCCGGCGCGTGCGCAGGTACAGGTTCGCCAGCGTCAGCAGCACGTCCAGATCGCCCGCCTCGAGGTCGGCCAGTTGCTCGTAGCAGACCGTCGCCGTCTCGAAGTCGCCCCGGCGGATGGCCACCGCGGCCAGGCGCTCGTAGGCGTTGCGCAGCTCCGGACAAAGCTCGATCGCCCGGCGGTAGCTGGCCACGGCGGCGTCCATGTCGTCCGCCCGCTCGTGGCAGATGCCGATAGAGAATGCGATCGCCGGGTCTTCCGGATCCTGCGCCTGGGCGATGGCCAGGTAGCGCAGCGCCTCGGAGGTCTGCCCACGGGCGTCGCACACGCAGGCCAGCCCGAGAGCCGGCTGCGGCGACGTGGGCACGAGCTTAAGCGCCCGCTCGAAAGCGGAGCGCGCCTCAGCCAGACGCATCTGTCGCAGGCAGGCCACACCCAGCCGCACCGCCAGATCCGCCGAGTTCGGTGATTCGTGGCAGCGGGCCTTCAGCCCTTCGGGCCGGTCTTCGGCCAGCCCGGGGAGCTGGTTCTCGAAGGCTGCCAGCAATTCCGCCAGCAACCCACGCCCCAATGCTTCAAGCAGGTAGCCCATTGCTTCCTCCACTCACTCCGGATGAACGCATGTCGCCAGACCGCGTTGCGCACTGGCCAGGTCCCCGTTGATCTCCAGGGCGCGGCGATAGGCCTGTGCGGCCTGAGCGACGTCGTCCAGCTTCTTCCACACTTCTCCGAGCATCACGTGCACGTCGGCGTAGTCAGCGCCGTGGGCCAGCGCGCGCTGCAACACCGGTAGCGCCTCATCGGGCCGGTTCTCGGCCATGGCCACCCGCGCCGCGAGAATCAGGGCGTCGCGGTAGCCGGGATTCAGTTCGAGCGCGCCGTCCAGCCAGCTCCGCGCCTCGGCATGTCGGCCGAGACGCACCGCCACCTGGGCCGCCGCGTATCGCAGATCCGCATAGTTCGGGCAGGCCGCGATCGCCTGCTCGGCCGCGGCCAGCACCAGCGGCAGACGCGGCGAGTCGGGCTCTTCGGTCTCCAGGCAAGCCAGGATCAGCTCCGGCTCACGGCCGAACGAACGAGCCAGCTTGTCGGTGGCGGCGGCGTGTGCCGTGGACGCAGGGTTGGTCTCCGGCAAGGCCGGCCGCTCCCCGCGGACGGGCAAACGTCGAATCGGAATGCGCGTACGATCGTTGTCCATATTCCTCGCCGCCGCTTACTGCCGACGAAAGCTGGTCCGCCTGTGGGCTATTCCGGCTTCTTTCCACCTCGCGTACCGGCCTCCTCATCGGGTTGGATGAGGTCGGCCGGCGCGTTGCGGTCCTCGGTCCGCGCAGGCACCATGAAGAGCTGCTTGCAGTGCACGCAGCGTACAACCTTCCCGCGGGCAGAGTCCGGCGCCACCACTGTGCACCGGCAGTTCAAGTTGGGGCAGATCATCGTGACCGGCATACGCTCAAACCCTTCTGTCGCCCCGGACTTCGTCCCGGACGCGAGTCGTATCGGTAAGATGAGAAAGCCCCACCACCAAAGAGACAGGATCCCCCGCGGTCTCGGCGCGACGGACGCAACGTCAGCGTAAGGCGTGCCGAGTGCCCCCTCGACCTACAATTTACCGGGAGCGGCCGGAGGATTTTGTTTTCGCCGAGCGCGGCGTTGTCCGCCGACCGGCCGAGAAATGTTGGGTGACCTACGCGTTATGGGGCGGCGGGTCGTCGGCACCTCGATTACTTCCCGCCCGGCGAGGTACGCGCCGGTGAGCGAAGCGGCCGATTCGCGGAGGTCGGCGACGCTGCCGGCGGCCACCACGTGCCCGCCGCGTACGCCCGGTCCGGGACCGAAGTCGACGATGCGGTCGGCGGCTTCCATCGTGTCGCGATCGTGCTCGACGACGATCACCGTGTTGCCCTGGTCACGCAGGCGTTGCAGCGACGCCAGCAGCCGCCGGTTGTCCCGCGGGTGCAGCCCGATGCTCGGCTCGTCCAGGACGTAGAGCACGCCGACCAATCCGCAGCCGATCTGGCTGGCCAGGCGAATACGCTGGGACTCGCCGCCGGAAAGCGTCGGGGCGGCGCGATCCAGCGTCAGGTAGTCGAGTCCGACGTCGACGAGGAAGCCCAGCCGGCCGCGGATCTCCTTGAGCGGCTCCTCGGCGATGAGGCGGGCGGTGCCGTCCAGGCGCAGCTCGTCGAAGAACGACAGCGCCGCCCGGATCGGCAGGCGGCAGACTTCGTGGATGTTCAGCGCCGTCGCGGCCCGTCGCCGGCCGCGGCCCGACGACAGCGTCACGCCCAGCGGCTGCGGCTTCAGTCGCGCGCCGCCGCAACGCGGGCAGGTCCCCTGGCGCATGAACTGCTCGTAAAACCGACGGACCATGGCGGAGTTGGTTTTGCGATGGCGAGCCTGGAGTTCGGCGATGATGCCCTCGAACGGGCCGCCGTGCCGCCAGGTGCCGAAGCGCCCCTTCCATTCGTAGGTGATGTGCGTCTCGCCGGTGCCGTAGAGGAAGGCCGTGCGGGCCGACTCGGGCCATTTACCCCACGGCGTGTCCAGATCGACGCCGAGATGTTCGGCGACGCCGGCGTAGATGTGCTGCCGCCACTTGCCCGGCGGATGGCGGAAGGCGGCGATGCACGGGGCGAGGAACGACAGCCGCGGATCGGGGACGAGCAGCTCCGGGTCGAAGTCGTAGCGCGTGCCCAACCCGTCGCAGTGTGCGCACATGCCCTGCGGGCTGTTGAAGCTGAACATCTGCGGCTCGGGTGGCTCGAAGCTTACGCCGCAATCGGCGCAGGCGTACGCCGACGAGAGCAGGATGTCGCCCGTCGCGCCGCGTCCCTTCCCTTCGACCACCGCGACGATGGCCGAGCCCTCGCCGACGGACAGCGCCGTATCCAGCGCTTCGGCCAGGCGCGGCCGCACTTCCGGCGTGATGACCAACCGATCGACGACGACCTCGATGTCGTGCCGGCGATAGCGGTCCAGGGCCGGAGCGTCGCTCAGCTCCACGACCTCGCCATCGACGCGGGCCCGGACGAAACCATGCTGAAGCAGCTCGGCGAACAGGTCCTTGTACTCGCCCTTCTGTGCCCGCACCTTCGGCGCCAGCAGCAGGAAGCGCGTGCCTTCGCCCAGTGACAGGATGCGGCCGAGCATCTGCTCGCGCGTCTGCGCTGTGATCGGCTGGTGGCAGTTCGGGCAGTGCGCCACGCCGGCTCGGGCGAAGAGCACGCGCAGGTAGTCATGGATCTGCGTGATCGTGCCGACCGTGCTGCGCGGGTTCCAGCCGCTCGTCTTCTGCTGGATCGAGATGGACGGGGCCAGCCCGGTGATCTGGTCGACGTCGGGCTTGGGCAGTTGGCCCATGAACTGCCGGGCGTAGGAGCTGAGCGACTCGACGTAGCGCCGCTGCCCTTCCGCATAGAGCGTGTCGAAGGCCAGGCTGCTCTTGCCGCTGCCGGAAACGCCGGTGAAACAGATGAGCTCGTTCTTCGGCAGCGACAGCGTCACGCTGCGCAGGTTGTGCTCCCGCGCGCCGGCGACGCGAATCGTGTCCTGCTCGGTGCTGCTCATCCCTTCAGCTCCGACCGTCCGCAGACGACAACGGCCACCCGCACCGGCTCGAACCGGCGCGGATGGCCGCCACTGCGAGCCGGTCGATCATCAACCGGCCAGCTCGAAGATCGACTGCGTCTTGACCAGCGTCCGATCGTGCGGGAACGCGTGGAAAGCGTGAATGTGGAACTCGGAGTCGCGGGCTTCGTGATCCATGTAGCTGAACGGCACGAGCTCACCCTCGCCCCACTGGTCGTACGGCACGTACCAGCCGCGCTTCTGCGCGTGGCGCAGCAGGTCGTTGTGCACGGACTTGTACAGCGGCTCGTCCATCGTCTCGACCTGGCTGCTGATCATGTGGCACCAGCCATCCGGCAGGCGCCGCTCCTGGTCGCGCTCGCCCTTGAGGCGGAAACGCGAGATCAAACCGCGCGTCGGCAGCAGGTCGCTGTCCGGACACAGCACTTCGGTGACCGAGCGCTGGCCGCGCGTCAGCGTGACCACGTGGCTCAGCCCGACGATCCAGATATCCGTATGGTACTGCCCCTGCGACACACGGTACGCCGCGTAGTGCCGGAACAGCTCCGGGTGCAACGGGCGGTCGTACAGCAGCAGGTGCAAGTCTGCCGCCTGCAATACCGTGGTGGTCGGATCCAAACGTTTAATGGTGTTCTCTGTTGACATCGCGAACCTTGAACCCTGCGACAAAACCTGATTTTAACGCGTCTTGCGACGAAACCAAACGAAATCGCACTCGCCGATCGCACGAGCCCCTTTGTAGTACGTCGGCCGGTCGCCGACAGTTCATCTCCGGAAGCCCTCACGCCTCGCCCGCGCCGCCCGCACCGAGCGAGCGCAGCAGGCCGAAGTCGTACAGCCCCGTCGCGTGCCCGTCGTTCCAGACAATGCGCAGGGCATAATTGCCGACGAGCTCGGCGGTGCGAACCGTCACCATGTCCACCTGTCGCGCCGGCGGCTGCATCACGCGCAACGGATTCGCCGCCTCGGCCGCACGCTGCTCCCGGCAGGCAGCACAGGGGCATTCCCGACGCAGGTGAGCGAGCGGGTGAACCGTTTCCACGCCGTCCGCCCAGCGGATCCGCAACTCGCGCGTGCGGTCCAGGTCCAGGGCGACCGGCTGTTCGGCGTTCACGTTCTCACATCCGTCCGCACGCAACGCGGTACCTCGCCTGGCAGGTTACCACAGCAAATGCTGTACCTATCCCCGGTTCCTCGCCGCCCACCAGCGGGGAACCCGGCAACCCGACCACCTCTTGTCTTCTTCCGACCCCAGCCGGCCCCGGCGGTAGTCCCCTGCGTCAACCGCCCGACCCATAAACCGGACGGCGTGCCCTCGCCAGGACTTCTGTCTTGCTGCCGCCGCGGAGCATCACTGCCCCGCGACGCGCTACTCCCGCGTCTCGCCGGCGGCGACCGCCTCCGCCGACCTCCGTCGCCCGCGCGACCGCGTGGTCTTGGCCGAGCTGGCCGGGCGGGCCGCGAAAAACGCCCCCAGACCGCGCAGACGCTCGTAGCGCCGGCGCAACAACGTGTCGATCCGCACGCGCCGCAGGTCCCGGACCTTCTGACTGATCCAGTCCTCCAGCGTCTTCGCCGCCACCTGCGGGTCGCGGTGCGCCCCGCCCAGCGGTTCGTCGATGACCGCGTCGATGATCTCCAGGCGCTTCAGGTTCTTCGGCGTCAGCTTCAGCGCCTCGGCCGCCAGCGGAGCCTGCTCGCCCGACTTCCACAAGATCGCCGCACAGCCCTCCGGGCTGATCACCGAGTAATACGCGTATTCCATGACGGCGACCTGGTCGGCGACGGCGATGCCCAGGGCCCCGCCGCTGCCGCCCTCCCCGATCACCACCGCCACGATCGGCGTCGGCAGCCGGGACATCTCGGCCAGGTTGACCGCGATGGCACTGGCAATGCCCCGCTCCTCCGCCTCGACCCCCGGATAGGCCCCTGGCGTATCTACTAAGCAGACGATAGGGACCTTGAACTTCGCCGCCAGCTTCATCTTGGCCAGCGCCTTGCGATACCCTTCCGGGTGGGCGCAGCCAAAGTTCGACTCGATCTTTTCCTTCGTGTCGCGGCCTTTCTGGTGGCCGACGATCATGACCCGCTGGCCGCCGATCCGGGCGAACCCGCAGACCATGGCCCGGTCGTCCCCGTAGGTCGCGTCGCCGTGGAGCTCACAGAAGTCCTTGGCGATCATGCGGATATAGTCGCGGAGCAGCGGCCGCCTGGGATGCCGGGCGACCAAGACATGCTCCCAGGGGGTCAGTTTGGCGTACGCTTCCTTCAGGGCGATCTGGAGCTGTGCGCGAATTCCCTCGATGGTCTCCGAGAAATCGCGCCCCGACTCGGCCTGGGTGGCTTCGAGGCGTTCAATCTCCTGGGCCATTCGGGCCAGCGGCTTTTCAAACTCCAGCACGTACGGGGTCGCTGCACCCGCTCTGGACTGGGAGCTAGGCTGTGTACTCATAGGCACCTGAGACCTTATACCGCGCCAACGCCGGGCTCGTCGCAGCCCGGACCGCTTACCCACAAGGGCGAAATCCTAACCGCTCTGGAGCGCAAAATGCAAGATTAATCTCGTCAAACTCTGCGAGGCGGACCCTGCCGCCGGAGACGATTACAGCGAAACGAATAGGCATAAGACCCTGAAAATAAACGATTTACATACAATCTGCATCGTCGGCCCCGGCCTCATGGGCGGCTCGGTCGGGCTGGCCCTCCAGGCGGCGGGCTACCGCGGGCAGCTCGTCGCCCTGGCCCGTGATCCCAGCGACGCCGAGGCCGCCGTCGGGGCCGGCGCCGTCCACGAGGGCTTCACGCGGGTCGAGGACCTGCCCGCCGGGATCCAGCTCTTCTGTCTGGCCGTGCCGCTGTCGGCGATGCCCCAGGTTCTCCGGCAGCTCGCCCCACGGCTCACCGACGCCGAAGTTATCGTGACCGACGTCGGCAGCGTGAAGGTCCCCGTCGTGACCGCCGCCGCCGGCATCATG
Organism: Phycisphaerae bacterium; assembly: GCA_050115495.1. Classification (GTDB taxonomy): domain Bacteria; phylum Planctomycetota; class Phycisphaerae; order UBA1845; family Fen-1342; genus JAAYXS01. The sequence goes on from JASFQK010000031.1 coordinate 37,715, forward strand.
CCCCACCCCGGCAACTACGTCGGGGCCCATCCGATGGCGGGATTCCGCCAACGCGGCGTGACCTTCGCCCGGGCGGACCTTTTCCACGGCGTACACGTGATCCTGACGCCGGTGTCCGCGACACACAAGCGAGCCCTGGAAGTAATACGCTCGATGTGGAGCATCGTTCACGGCCACGTGACCACGATGTCGCCCGTCCAGCACGACGAGCTCATCGCCCGCGTCAGCCACCTGCCGCACGTGTCGGCCGCCCTGCTGCTGCTGGAGGCGGCCCGCGAGGAGGGGCTGAGTGTCGCCGGCACCGGCCTGCTCGACGTGACCCGCGTCGCCAGCCGGGACGCCTGGCTCTGGCAGGACATCCTCGTCTCGAACCGCGAGCAGGTCCGCGAGGCCATCGGCCGGCTGATCGAGGATCTCCGGCGGGTGGATACGTGGCTTGAGCGACACGAGGACGGTAATATCGGGCGTCTGCTGCAGCGCGCAGCCCAGATCCGCGACGAGTGGGTGGCGAGCAAGTTCGAGCACCCCGACTGGATCGACTAAGGCCCGAACCCCGGACCCGGATTCCACATGAGTGTCTATTGCATTGAGGTATCGCCCCGCGACCGCCAGGGTCGGCCGGTCGCCGACCAGACCGTCCTGGCCCGGCTGCATGAGGCAGGACTGTCGGCGGTCGAACAAGCCCGGACCGTCCGCCTGTTCTTCGTCGAAGGCGGCCTCACCCGCCGACAGGCCGAGCACATCGCCACCGACCTGCTGACCGACCCGGTCACCGAGTCGGCCGCGATCCGCGACGAGCACCAACCGCACGAGCCCGAGGCCGGCGCCGTCGAGATCGAAGTGCACCCCCGCCCCGGCGTGATGGACCCCGTCGCCGAGAGCACGCTCGCCGAATTGCGGGCCGAGAGCCTGCCGGTCGACGTCGTTCGCACCGGCCGCCGGCACGTTGTGCGCGGGCCGGTTCAGCCGGCGGACGTGCTGGCCACGGCGGCCCGCACGCTCGCCAACGACTGCATCGAGCAGACCGTGCTCGGCACCGCCGGCGTGCATCCGGCCCCGAAGCCGCCCGTCTTCCGCTTCGAGCTGCGGCATGTGTCCATTCGCACCCTGGACGACGGCGGCCTCGAACGGCTCTCGCGCGAAGGACACCTCTTCCTCTCGCTCGACGAGATGCGCACGGTACAGGCCCACTTCCGCGACCTGGACCGCGACCCGACCGACCTCGAATTGGAGACGCTCGCCCAAACCTGGTCCGAGCACTGCGTGCACAAAACGCTGCGCAGCGCCATCGCCTATCGCGGCGCCGCCTTCCCCGCCGACGGTTCGCCCAATCCGCAACAGCCGATCGAGCGCCGCTACGGCAACCTGCTGAAGGAGACGATCGCCCGGGCGACGGAGGAGCTGATCGCCGAAGGCCGCGGCCCCGAGTGCCTCTCCGTCTTCCAGGACAACGCCGGCATCATCCGCTTCGACGATGAATACGGCGTCGCCTTCAAGGTCGAGACGCACAACCACCCGTCGGCCATCGAGCCCTACGGCGGTGCAGCCACCGGCATCGGCGGGTGCATCCGCGACGTGCTGGGCTGCGGACTCGGCGCGAAACCGATCGCCAACACCGACATCTTCTGCGTCGCCGGCTCCGACTGGCCGCTCGACCGATTGCCCAAGGGCGTGCTGCATCCGCGCCGCGTGCTGCGCGGCATCGTCAAGGGCGTCGCCGACTACGGCAACCGCATGGGCATCCCCACGGTCAACGGCGCCGTCTGCTTCGACCCGCGCTACCTGGGCAACCCGCTCGTCTATTGCGGCTGCGTCGGACTCATACCGGCGGCGATGGTCACGAAGGCCGCCTGCCCGGATGACCTTATCCTGCTCATCGGCGGGCGCACCGGCCGCGACGGCATTCACGGCGCCACGTTCTCGTCGGCTGAATTGACCGACGCCCACGCCGACGAATTCTCGCACGCCGTGCAGATCGGTAACGCCATCACCGAGAAGCGCATCCTCGACGCGATCCTGCGAGCCCGCGACGAGGCCGGCGGCTGTTTGTACAGCGCCATCACCGATTGCGGCGCCGGCGGCCTGAGCAGCGCCGTCGGCGAGATGGGCGCCGAGATCGGCGCGACCGTCGAACTCGAGCGCGTGCCGCTGAAATACGCCGGTCTGCGCTACGACGAGATCTGGATCAGCGAAGCGCAGGAACGCATGGTTCTCGCCGTTCCGCCGGCGAACCTCCCGCGCGTGCTCGAAATCATGCAGGAAGAAGAGGTCGAGGCCACCGTCATCGGTACGTTCGGCACTGGCGGCGGCGCGCGGCTCATCGTCCGTTACGAAGGTCACATCGTCGGCGACATCGACATGCCCTTCCTGCACGACGGCCTGCCCCGCAGCGAACGCCGGGCCGAGTGGCAGCCGACCGGTGAGCTCCGTACGCCGCGAGCGCCGACGCCAGCGGACCCCGCCGCATTGCTCGCTGCGCTGCGACATGAGCTATCCCGGCCGGTCGTCGCCGTCAAAGAGTGGATCATCCGGCGGTACGATCACGAAGTGCAGGGCGGCAGTGCGGTCAAGCCGCTAGGCGGCCCGGGCCAGGGACCCGGCGATGCGGCGGTCGTGCGGCCGCGTCTCGATACGCACCGCGCTATCGCCCTCGGCTGCGGTATCACGCCGCAACTTGGCGACGTCGATCCGTACTGGATGGCCGTTGCCGCCATCGATGAGGCCGTGCGCAACGTCGTCGCCGTCGGCGGAGATCCGCGGCAAACGGCCATTCTGGACAACTTCTGCTGGGGCCGGAGCGACGACCCGCAGCAGCTCGGCCGGCTCGTGCGCGCCTGCCAGGCCTGCTACGACGTCGCGAAGGCGTACGGCGTGCCGTTCGTCTCGGGCAAGGACTCGCTGAACAACGAGTTCGCCCTGGACGAGGCCGACGTCGAACCGCTGCTCGAAACGCTGCGCGCGATCGCCGCCGGCGAGGCCACCGACGCGGCCCGGCTGCGCGACATTCTGCCCGAGCTCGAAGCGCACATCCGCCGGACGAAACGCCTGGCCATTCCGGCCACGCTGCTGATCAGCGCGATGAGCATCGTGCCGGATGCGCGGCGTTGCGTGACGTCCGATCTGAGGACCGCGGGCGATGTGCTCTACCTCGTCGGCGGACTACCGGTCATCGGGATGTCGCTCACCGCTGCAGCCGCGGTGCACGCCGCCGTGGCCGAGGCGATTCAGCAAGGACTTATCGTCGCCTGTCACGACGTCAGCGACGGTGGCTGGCTGACGGCGGCGGCGGAAATGGCCATCGCGGGCGATCGAGGATTGCGGCTGACCGACGCACCGGCTAACGAAGATCTGCCGCCGTTCGGTGAGCTCTGCGCCGCGTACGTTGTGGAGACGGCCCGAGCAGCCGACCTGCGACGGCTGTTCGAATCGCACGGCGTGCGGCTCGTCGAGCTGGGCGAGGTCGTCGCCGGCGGCGAGCTCACCGTCGGGACGGCGCGCACAAGGGTGCACGAGCTGCGGGCGGCGTGGCGATCGGCGAAGTGAGTCAGATCAGCGGCGGTTCGTCGTCGGCGTCGGCCGGCGGCGCGACGTCGTGGCCGGCGGCGCGGCGATCGCGGGCCGCCCATTCCTGGTCGATCCAGTAGAGCAGCGCGACGCCGAGACCGATGGTGAGGAGTGCCCCGCCGGCTACCCAGAGCTGCTCGTTCAGCGTCGCAGCCAGAAGCGGGAGGCGTTCGATCGGGATCATGCGGGTACTTTACCCGCGGGCGAGGTGAAATAGAATGCGCATGCGGGCGGCTGCCGCCCGTCAGTGAGGATCCCGCTTCATGAATGAGGGCACACCGCCAGCATCTCCCGGAACCGCCGCCGACCGCGCCGCCTGGCGAGCCATGGCCGAACGCCGCTGGCGCGTCTGGATCAACATCTGCGTCTTCGTCCTGGCCACGGCGCTGATCCTCGTGCTGTCCATGGCGCAGCGGGACCACCAGTCGGTGCAGACCTGCTTCGAGCGAATGGATTACATACGGCAACAGCTCGAGGGGTTGCTCGGCAAGGGCGAGGTCGCCCCGCGCCATCTGCCCCTGCCCGAAGTCGAGCCGCCCCCCAGTGATGCCTCCCTCGATGAGCGCGAGCGGTACGAGGAAGAGGTCTTGAGCCGCCGTGAGCACTACTTCTACAACACACGCTACGGTGCCGCCGCCGCGACGCCCGACGCACCCACCGGTGTCTGCTGCTGCAAGGCCCCCCACAGGCTGTACCTGCGCGAAGACGGGCGGCACGTTATCATCTTTGATGGAGAGCAATACGAGCTCATCTGGCTCACCGAGTCCGAGTTCCGCCGCCGGGAGAAGGCGCTCGGCTTCGACCTGCCCACCGCCCCTTAAGCGCGGCCCGGGCCCGAACTGCCAGCGACCACTGCGGCCCTACTCGACCTGCGGAGCCTTCGGATCAACGCGCCTATGGAAGTCTGTCACGGCATCGAATCGTTCACGCCATCCCGTTACGGCGTCACGCTCACCATCGGCAACTTCGATGGCGTTCACCGCGGTCATCAACGCATCATCGAACGCGCCCGGTCGGCCGCGACGGCGCTCGGCACGCCCGTCGTCGCCCTGACGTTCGAGCCGCACCCCGCCGCCGTGCTCAGCCCGCAACGGGCCCCCGCCCGGCTGGTCACCGCCGAGGAGAAGCTGCACCTGCTGGCCGCGTGCGGCGTGGATGCGTGCGTTGTGGCCCGCAGCACGCCGGAGCTGTTCGCCCAGACAGCCGACGCATTCCTCGCCCTTATCGCCGAACGCTGCCGGCCGCGGGCCATCGTCGAAGGGCCGGACTTCAACTTCGGCCGGGGTCGCGGCGGCTCGGTGCAGACGCTGCGTGATGCCGCCAGTCGGTACGGCTACGAGGTGCATGTGGTGGAGACGACAGCCTGCCCCGAGTTGGCAGGCGCACCGCCCGTGCGCAGCTCGGCGATCCGTGCCGCGCTGCGCGAGGGCGGCGCGGACGTGGCCGCCGCCATGCTCGGCCGACCGCACCGCGTAACCGGTATCGTCGGTCACGGGGCCAGCCGCGGTCGCACACTCGGCTTCCCGACGGCGAATCTCGACGCGATCCCCCAACTCCTGCCGGCGGAAGCAGTGTACGCGGCGGCAGCACAGTTGCTGGACGGATCGTGGCGGCCGGCCGCGGTCAACGTCGGACCCCAACCCACGTTCGAGCAGTCTCAATCACGCGTCGAGGCGTACCTGCTCGATTGGGATCAGCCGCTCGTGGGACAGAGACTCGGCCTGCACCTGCTCCGCCGGCTGCGTGGCCAACGCCGGTTCGATGGGCCGCAGGAGCTTATCGAGCAGATCCGCCAGGATGTCACCGAGACCCGGGCGGCGGCGGCTGAGTTTCTGCGGGTCCCCCCGTCGGTAGTGGCTCCGCTGTAGGCTGCTTCCCCGCGCTGCGACCGCTCAGCGGCGCCGCGTCCCTCTTCCTTCCTTTCACGCAAATAAAGAAAGGAGCCGGACTTGCGTCCGGCTCCTGTGAGATTCGGGCTTGCGGATCGCTATGAGAGATTAGCGACGACGCAGAGCCAGACCGGCAAGGCCGAGCAGCAGCAGGCTGGCCGGCTCAGGAACACAGGTGATCGTCAGGTCGGCGACCGACGAGGTGCCCCAGAAGTCGTTGTTCAGGATGGGGTCATCGCCAGCACCGAACTGGACATAGTCGTCGCCAGGGCCGCCAGTCGCACTGGCAATGCCGCCGGGGCCGACCGCGAAGAACAGCTCGTAGGTCTCGCCCGCACAGGGATCCGGGCAGGTGAAGGTGACTTCGCCGAGCAGGTAGTAGCCGTAGATCCAGTCGTTGTCCATGACCATCATCGTGTCGAGATCACTGCCGAGGGCCAGGAACTTGGACGAGGGGACACCAACGCCAACGCCATTGACGTGGTTGTCTTCGAACGGCAGGTAGTAGTCACCGATCGGGTTGACGCCGGGCTGCGCGGTGTCGGGGAACGGGGAGTTGTCATCCACACTGAGACCGCCGTTCCAGCGATAACGCCAGGCAGCGGGGGCCGTGACAGGGTTCATGTCCGGGTTGTAGTACATGCCCTCGTAGTCGGCACCGACAAGACCGAGGTCCACACCGAGCCAGGAGTCGCCCATCGAGACGTCAACCTTGGCCCACATGTAGTACGTGACGGACTCGCCGCACTGCAGCTCGATGCTGGGATTCGTCACGGCAGGCGCGACGTCGAGCGCATCCGTATCGGAGAAGAACACGCCGAGCGTTGCCTGGGCGTTGGCGGCGCCACAGACGAAGCCCAAGCAGACCAACGCACACAGAAGCTTCCTCATGGTAATTCCTTTCTCCCTCAAAAAAAGAGCCGTTGCAACCTGGAGGACTCCTCCTCCAAACCGTTTCTAACGAGGTGGGTGCCGCTCACCCTCACTCTCACGAAGCCGACTATACCGCGTTGGAATATGCAATGCAATGGGAGTTTCGCGAAAATTCAGTGAACGGCGCTGCCCTTTGAGCCGAGAATGTCCTATAATTACGCGATCAGCAGGCTATCCGACACGAAGTTCGCCCATCCATCCGGCCGTGCTCCTCGCTGCGTCCATCCCGTCGCCCACGTCCGCCGCGGAGGGTTCTGCGCCCCCCCTGCTTCGCCGGCGCCAGGACGTCACCGCGCACGAAAAAGGCAGGGGCCGGACGAGATCGTCCGGTCCCTGCCGTAGATGTCTAGAGCCGCGAATCTCTCGACTCGCAGTGTACCGCTTAGCGGCGACGCAGGGCGAGGCCCGCGATGCCGAGCAGCAGCAGGCTGGCCGGCTCAGGGACGCAGTTGATCGTCAGGTCGGCGACCGACGAGGTTCCCCAGTAGTCGTCGTTCAGGATCGGGTCATCGCCAACGCCAAACTGGATGCTGTCGTCGCCAGGGCCGCCAGTCGCACTGGCAATGCCGCCGGGGCCAACGGCCAGGAAGATCTCGTACGACTCGCCACCGCACGGATCCGGGCAGGTGAAGGTGGCTTCGCCGAGCAGGTAGTAGCCGTAGATCCAGTCGTTGTCCATGACCATCATCGTGTCGAGGTCACTGCCGAGAGCCAGGAACTTGGACGAGGGGACGCCAACGCCAACGCCGTTGACGTGGTTGTCTTCGAACGGCAGGTAGTAGTCGCCGATCGGGTTGACGCCGGGCTGCGCGGTGTCGGGGAACTCGGAGTTGTCATCCACACTGAGACCGCCGTTCCAGCGATAACGCCAGGCAGCGGGGGCCGTGACAGGGTTCATGTCCGGGTTGTAGTACATGCCCTCGAAACCGATGGTGTCCACGCCGGAGATACCGAGGTCGACACCCAGCCACGAGTCACCCATCGAGACGTCAACCTTCGCCCAGATGTACACGGTCTCGGACTCACCGCAGTTCAGCGTGAGCTCCGGGTTCGAGGCGGTCGGCGCCGCGGCGAGATCGTCCGTGGTCGAGAAGAACAGGCCGAGCTCCGTGGCATTCGCCATCGTCGCAGCCAGGCCAACACACAGAATCGCACAAGCAAGCTTCTTCATGGTGTTTCCTTTCTCCCTCTAAAAAGAGTTCCGTCAATTACAATGGAGATATTCTGCTCCACACGTTCTACGAGGTGGGTGCCACACACCCAAGCTCTCACGACGCCATTTTCTATGCCCCTCAAATCGCCGAAGGCAAACGTGAAAAAGAAAAACCGGACCAAATGGCGGGAAGATCGCCGCGCGGCGACGGCTGATAAGAAATGCTCGCAGTTCTGCGGTGGTTTGCCCCCCCGCCTCAACCACTCCCGGTACCGGCCAAACGCCCCTGCCGCCGGCTCCCTGGCGTGGCAATCCGATAACGCGAACCCGCCCCGCTCAGTCCAAATCAAACAGGCTGTTGTCGTCGTCGCGGCCGAACCAGCCCACGTCGCAGGTTCCCGGATCGCCGGGGTACAAGCCACTGCGCCAGGTGAACGTCATCTGCCGGCGATCGACGTGCCCGTCGGCCCACGCTACGTTCGCCCATCGACGATGTCGGAAATGAACGGACGGATCGGCCCGCGTCCCATACACCGGGAAGTACCGTGGCTCGGCGAAGCTGTACTCCACGGGTTCGCCGCTGACGAAGGCGCTGTCCGCGAACATCAACGTCGCCTCCGGATGACGGACGGCGTCAACGCGTGCGCCATGCAGGTCGGTGACGACGCGACACAGCCCGGAGGCGTCACTGTCCAGCTCACGGCCCAGGTAGGCCAGGTTGTACCCGTACCCCCCGCAGTTGCGCTCGAAGCCTCGCGTGCCGTCCGAGGGCCGGCCGCCAGGCAGGCCCGGACAGGCCCGGATGCGGCCTTCGGGCCCCAAATATGGTGTTAAGGGACCGCCGGCGCTGGTGAATGGCTCGCTCGGCCGCTGTCGCGTGCCGTGCCAACGATGCAGATTGCGGGTCACGAAGTTGGCCGCGCCAGGGCAGTAACGATACTCATGGTCGCCGGCGTAGAGGGCGTTGGCCAGGGCGATCTCGCGGAGGTGGGTGCCGCACACGGCCGTCTGCGCCTGCGCCCGGGCGTGTTGCAGCCCGGGCAGCAGAACGCTCAGCAGTACCGCCAGGATGGCGACGACGACCAGCAGCTCCACGAGACTGAATGCCCGCCGGCGCACGCGTCTATCCTCCGGTCAACAGGCCCACGAACGGGCTGATATCGAAGTTGTTCACCAGTCCATCGCCGTTGACGTCGGCACGCAGGCGCCAGCAACCCGGCTGGGCGGCAGCGTAGCCCTCGGGGTTGGTCAGCGCCAGCACGAACGGACCGATGTCGAAATTGTTGAGACGGCCGTCGCAGTTGACGTCGCCGCGTGGCGCCGCATCCGCGACCGCCCCGATTTCCGTCGAGAGTTCGCCGAAGAACAAGGATACGTAGTTCACACCGGTGGTCACACGGATGAAGTCGAACCCATCGAGGCCGGCCGGAGATCCGCTGACCGGGTCGATGGCCCAGGCGATGTCGAAGCCGTCGCCGCCGCCGGCGCCGGGTGTGATGCCCACCGCGAGCGGATCATCGGGCATGGTGTAGAACGACTCCGGCAGCAGGTCTGGCTCGTCCACGATGTTGTCGCCGTCGATGTCGCCGCGCGACAGCACGGGCGTGAAGTCGGCATAACCGAAGATGCCCTCTTCCTCCGCGTACGGACCGGCCGGGTTCTCGACGACGTCGTGGTCGAAGATCTCGCTCGGCAGGCGATAGCCAGCGGTGTCCCACACGCCGCTGTAACCGGGCGGAATCCAGTTGGGGTACGGATTGCTCGGCGGCGGCGGCAGTGGTGGGTAGGTCGGGTCTTCGATGTCGTCGTCCCACGTCTGCACGTACCACTGCCCACCGGGATCGACGACGTGCGAACCCGGCACGAGATACCAGGGATCGTCGGCCACGCCGTTGCCGTTAGCGTCGCGGCTGATCTCGATCACGCCGCACTCGGCCCAGTGCCGGTTTGGATCGTCGCCCACCCAGTGGGGATTGCCGAAGACGATGGCATCGACGCCGAACGCGTTCGCCGGATTATCGAGCACGGTGTGGTCGAAGCGCAGCGTGATGGATCCGCCGAAACCGCCGAGGCTGACGAGCTTGCTGTTGTCGGGGTCGTACGTGCCGCCGCCGATCGGTGCACCGAGGGCGCGGGCCGGATCGTTGAACTCGGGCACGTTGGCAAACTGCCCGGGTGCCGGCTGGAAGCTCATCACCGCCGTCGCGAACGGGTCTTCGGGCCGAGCCGCACCGACGAACACGACGGCCAGCGCGACCGCCGCCAATCGTGGTAAGTAACTGTGTCTGGTCATGTTGCGCGTCTCCAGGTGGCCCGCGGCGAACGGCAGCCCCCTCCGTGGAGCAGCCGTCCGCGTCTGCGGGCCGGTGGCCTAGCGGCGAGCGCCGCGACCCAGAGCCAACGCCGCGGCCAGGGCAAGCAGCGCTGCCGATGCGGGCTCCGGAACCACGTACGTGTAGACCACGTTTCCCTGGCGTACGTACAGCTCGCCGGTGACGTGATTGGCCACGACGTCGTAGAGGCTGCCGGCCGTCGGGTCGGGGTCCAGTCGGCAGACCTGCTGCGGATCGAGCGGATCGACCGGCCCGCCACCGCCAAGGGCATCCGCCAGCGCCACCTGCCGGATGAGCGCCGCGTACTCGAAGTCACCGCCGGTCGAGTCTGCCCCACCGACGTGCAGGTTCCCCTCCGCGTCGAAACCGAGCGAGCTCGCCGAGAGAACGTCGGCCACGAGCGTGCCGCCAACCTCGAAGTCCACGGCGGGACCGGTGCCCTCGAAAGCCGGCAGCCAGTCCGCCGTCGCGAACGCCTTGATCCAGCCGGTGCCGCTGGGACCGGCGGCCGCGAAACCGTTACCCGTGTACAGGTTGCCGGCGGCGTCGAAGGCGATGCCACCCGAGTAGCCGCCGATGTTGTCGATGAGCATCGGGTTGAGCGGGCTGCCCGGATCGCTGGTCGTGTCCAGCGCCGTGACGACGCTCGGCGGGCCGGTGACCCCGCCGGCGCTCATGACCAAATGCGTCCCGTCGATCCAGGCGGCGTCGTAGTGACGTGCCGAGAACCAGTCGCCAGTCAACCCGGTCAGGTCGAAGACGCCAACCTCGTAGTTGCTCCAGGAGCTGCCGCCGTTGTTGCCGACGGCAACCTTCATCCCGTCCGGAGAGACACGCACAAACGCGGGGCCGGCGTAGACCGGGTCCGGCATGTCGGCGTCGGGCAATACGCCGACCGAATTGAAGCTGCGCGACAGCGGCGCCGTCTCGACGAGAACCTCGGCGCCCGAAACTGTGATCAACCGTCCATCCCCCAGCACGTCGAACTCACCGCCGGTCGTCGGGGTCGGCAATACGAACGATCCGCTAAGCGTGTAGTCCGCGAAGGCATCGGCCCAGACCGGTGCGGCCGCCGCACAAAGGACCACCACCACAGACAACAGACTCCTGCTCAGTCCTCTTCCTTCTCTCACAATGTTCCTCCTTACAAACCTCACCCAGGCCCGCTCCCTGGAGCGGCCTAGGCCGGTTGCCTGCGGCGAGCAGCGGTAAGTGCGTCAGCCGAGCTCACCACGCCGGAAGGAACGGCACGGCCAGACCGGCAGCACGCCGCGCGCGAACACATCGCCCGCGCAAACGTTCGCCGCTCTGGCACCTGCGAAAGGAATCAGACAGGCTGGCGTGGGCACGGAACCTTCCCGCGAAGGCAACCCGAGACAGATGGGTCTTGCTGGCAGGTCTTCTGACTCCCGGGCTCGCAACTCGCCGAAAGCGGCGTGTCGCACCTACTGGCTGCGCCTTCTCAGCCTGCTGTCGCAGGCCAATGACTTGTGCAGTGTTCGTTCCCGGTCACAGCGGCGGGGCCGTTCCGGACTTGCACCGGATTCCCTATTCTTCCGACCGCTCCGAGCGGCGGACACCAGTGACCAATTATGGTTTGTAGCTCGAACCGGCCGGCGCGTCAAGCCTGACCAGCTCAACAGGTGACAGCTGTTCCTGTGATGGCGAGCCACGTACGTCGCTCTGTGTCCCTGTAGGCTGACAAGCCGACAGAAATATTGATGACAGAGAAGGCAAAGAATAGGGTAAATACCCCATTGCGATTGAGGGCCGAAAACTGTTAGATATGAGATTGTGTTTGGGCGCGCGGGCAGCGGGTCCGCAGTCCGTGAGAAGAGAGAGGCGAGGAAGTCGGAGAGGAGACCCATGACAACACAGTTCATCCCGCACGGGCGAGTCACGTGGCTTGCTGCGCTGCTCGTGTGCGGGATCCTGGCGACGGCCGGGGCACAGGCGGAAACCGTCGTTCTGGGTAGTTCAGGGTGGGCGGCGACATACGACGATTCGTGGATCCCGTACCTGTCGTTGATCGTCGACGATGTGAGCGACGACACGCTCTACCTGCAGAAGTCGGCGGAGTTCGTGCAGCCGCCGGTGGGCGGCGTCTTCCCACCGATCCCCATTCAGTTCCACCAGATCGCGTGGCCGGCGGTGCATCGGTTCATGATCGTCGACGAGATCATCACGAACTCGACGGGATGCGACTGGACCGATTTCCACTGGCTGTTGCTCGACGGGCAGGACGCGGTGTTCAACGCGGACCTGACATTCGCGTCGGGCTTCTACACTTCGCCGTTTGACAACCAGGAATTCAACGCGACCTGCACGCTGTTCTCGGTCGACGGTTTCGGCCTCGGCGAGGGTGGCAGCGACGCGATCATTCCCAACGGCGGCGTGTGGTTCCCGGGCGACGGCGCGTCGGACGGTGAACTGGTCATCGACGTCGTGCCGCACGAGGAAGAGCCGTACACGGTCTTCACGCTGAAGGAAACGCCAACGCCCGAGCCAAGCGCGATCCTGCTGCTGGGCGCGAGCCTGGCTCTGATCGCTGGCAGGCGGCGTTCGTAGAGCTCCAAAAGGGAGCCAGCCGCACTCCTCATGGTTAGGGGGCAAGCGGGCCGGTGCCTGCCAAAGGCGCCGGTCCGTTCGTTTTTTGCGCCGAGGGGCGATTCGCTGTAGCCCCCGTGCTTCGTTCCACTAGTGAACGAAATGATGTACAATCCTGCCGGTCGGGACAGACCCGGCCCGGAGTACGGACGGGGCTTCGTGGTTCGTCCGGAGCCCGCGCGACACGCCGATCCGGCGTTCGTCAAGTCACCAGTCCGGCGACCCCCTCCCGCCCGACCGCATCCGCTCCGTCTCAGCGTCAAGTTCACATGCAAGGAGATTGCCCATGAACACAGCGACGCGGGTTGTGCTGGCCGTAATGGCTGCCGGTTTGTTGATCACCGCCGGGTGCGCGCAGAACCAGGCCAGGGTGGAACAACTGGAGGGCCAGGTTGCCCAGCTCGAGCAGGACAACCAGCAACTCAACGCCGAGCTCACCTCGGCACAGACCACGCTCGAGCAGAGAGACACTGAACTGCACGCGGCCAACGAAGAGAAGGACCGCGCCCGTACGGATGCCACCGCGCTCCACAAGCAGATTGCAGCCATGGCGGAGGCGCTGCGCGAAGTCGAGTCGCAGTCCGAGCAGACGCGGCGAGCGCTCGCCGTGGCCAACAAGAACCTCGCTCAGGCGCAGACCGCTCAGCGTGAGGCACAGTCGAGCCGGAAAGAAGCCGTGGCCAAGGCGCAGGCCGCCGCGGCTACTGCCCAAGCCGAGGTGGACCGCCTGAACAAAGAGGTCGCGGAGCTGAACGAGAAGCTGCAGAAGGCCGAGGCCGCGCTAGAGAAAGCCCGGCGTGAGCGCGAGGAGCCGCCGCCGCCACCGGAGAACCCCTAGGAGCTCGTCGCGGTCCCTCCTCGCACTGGACGTTCGAGGACACCCGGAGTCTCCGAGCGCGGTTCACGGACGCAGGCGGGCGATCTCGCCGGCGCTGACGCGGTGCTGCCTGTCGCCGGCGTCGAGGAGGAGGCTGCCGTCGTCTGCCAGTCCTGCGATGCGGCCCACGACGGGCGGCCCGCCGGTGATGAGCTGCGCCCGCACCTGCTCGCCGAGCCAGGCGAGCCGGGAGCGAACGTCGGGGAGACAAGCCGCGGGGCCGTCGCGATCGTACGCCACCAGAAGCGCTTCGAGCTGCCCCACCGCCGCCGCTAGCACGGCGTCGAGATCCACCGGTCGACCCAGCTCATCCTGAAGCGACGTCGCTGGGTACAGCAGGTCCGGGCCGAGGTCGGCAGCGGCGAAGTTGCCGTTGAGGCCCACGCCGACGATCGCCGCCGGCTGGTCCGCGGCGAGCTCCATTTGCACGAGCACACCGGCGACCTTCCGCCCCGCGATCAACACGTCATTGGGCCACTTGATCTGCGGGCGAACGCCGCACGTCTCCTCCAGCGCCAGGGCGATCGCCGCACCGGCGGCCAGCGGCACGGCCGTGTAGTGCGCCGGCGGCCGCCGGAGGGGCCACGCGACAGTCAACCACAATCCTCCCGGCGGGCTCTGCCAGGGACGATCATGACGGCCACGGCCCGCCGTCTGCACCGTGGCGGTGATGAGGAAGGGGTGCGCCTGATCGCTCACCCGCCAGCGGCGGACAGCTTCGAGGTTGGTGGAATCGATCTCGGTGAGGTGAGCGCGTTGCACGAGATCACCTCCACGGGTGGTCAGCCTTGCAGGCGGCTCAGCAGCACGCCGGCCGCAACGGCTGAACCGATCACGCCGGCGACGTTGGGGCCCATGGCCTGCATGAGCACGAAGTTCTGCGGGTCTTCTTCCTGGGCGACGCGTTGCACGACACGGGCGGCCATCGGCACCGCCGACACGCCCGCCGCCCCGATCAGCGGATTGACTGGGTCGCGGCTCAGGCGGTTCATGAGCTTGGCCAACAGCACGCCGGCCGCCGTAGCGATGGCGAAGGCGGCCACACCGAGGATGAAGATCTTGATGGTCTGGGGGGTCAGGAAGTTGCTGGCCTGCGTCTTCGCTCCGACCGTGACGCCGAGCAGGATGGTGATGATGTCCACGAACGCCGTGCTGGCGGTCTTGGCCAACCGCTCGGTGACGAGGCTTTCGCGCAGCAGGTTACCGAAGAAGAGCATGCCCAGCAGCGGCAGCGCCCCGTTGGCGATGAACGCCGTCAACAGAAAGCCGACGATGGGGAAGATGATGCGCATCGTCCGCGTAACTTCGCGCGGCGGGGCCATGCGGATGCGACGTTCGCTCGGTGTCGTCAGCAACCTCATGATCGGCGGCTGGATGACCGGCACGAGCGCCATGTAGCTGTACGCCGCCAGGGCGACGGCTCCGAGCAGGTCGGGGGCAAGCTGTGTGCAGACGAAGATCGAGGTTGGGCCGTCGGCGCCGCCGATAATGCCGATCGACGCGGCTTGTTCCTCTGTGAAACCAAGCAGCATGGCCGCCAGCAACGCGCCGAAGATGCCCACCTGCGCCGCCGCCCCAAGCAGGAGCGTGCGCGGCTGGGCGAGCAGCGGACCGAAGTCGGTCAGCGCGCCGACGCCAAGGAAGATGAGCGGCGGGAAGAATCCCCACGCGACGCCGCGGAAGAGCCACCAGAAGACGCCCGCCCTCCACGGGTTCTGGGAGTCGAGCGAAACGATGGACGGATAGCGGTGGTCGGTCGCCGGCGCGAGGGCCAGAATCTGCCGGCCCTGGGGCAGGTCGATGACGCCGGGCTGCGGGATCTCCTGGTTGTAGACGAGCTTGGCCTCGGGATTGACCATCACGGCGAGGCCGCGCTCGACGAGATCTTTCACCAGGTAGCGACGGGCGGGAAGGTCGCTGTCCGGCGGCGGTGGGTAGATCTGCTGCCAGGGGCCGACCGTCACGCCGTCGATGGTCACCGAAGTGGCGCCGCTGTAATAGACGAGCGTGTGCTCGTCGACCGGGCCGTCGTACACGCCGACGCTGAGCGAGCGCACGTCGTAGGGGATGTTGCCGATGAGGATGCCGAAGCCGATGGGCACGAGCAGCAGCGGCTCGAAGCCTTTGCGGATCGCCAGGAAGATGAAGCCGAGCCCGATGAGGATCATCACGCCGTTGCCGAGCGTGAATTGCCCGAACCCGGAGTCGCGCAGGTAATTGAGGAACATCTCCAGCATGGCGGCCGCTCCTTGGACCGCCGGGACGACGTGTCAGGCACGCGTCCCGGCGCGGCTGCGCGGGCTTACTCGAACTCGATCAGCAGATCGCCCTGCTTCACGGTGGCTCCGACGGTGGCGTGCACGGCCTTGACACGGCCGTCCACGGGTGAAGGGACGTTCGTCTCCATCTTCATCGCGTCGAGCACCAGCAGCGTCTGGTTTGCCGAGACGGTGTCACCCGCCTTCACGTGGATCTTCAGCACGGTGCCCGGCAGCGGCGACACGCAACGGCTGGCGTCGTGCGCCGTGACCGGCGCAGGTGCCTGCGAGCGTACCGGGCGACTTTCGGCCACCGGTGGCGGTGCGGCGACCTTCACCGGTGCCGGCGTTGCCGGTCCGGCGTCGCCGACCACCTCGACATCCACTTCGTACGTCTTGCCTTCAACGGTGATGCGCAACTTCATGGCGGTCACTTTCGGAAACGGTGGGAGGATTGAACGGCGATGCGACCGTGCCCGGTCCAGGACGAGCTTGGATGGCGGACCACGCTGCGCACACGCCGAATGCGTACCCCCGGACCCAGAGCGGCCACGGCGGCCGCGGTGAGAATCGCGAGCGTGCGGCCATCGACCGGCCCGTCCTCCGCTACGGGCGGATCGGCCGGCGCCGGTGCAGCGGCCACGACAGTCGCCGCGCGGCGCTGAGACAGGATCCCCCGCAACAGCTCCAGCCCACCCCACACGAGCACCAGGGCCAGAAAAACGACGGCCACGCCGACGATGGACAGCATCACGCCGTCGAACAGGTTGCCGTCGGCAGCGGGCGGCGACGCCTCAGCCAGAATACCAAACCACACCGCGAACATGGACTTATCCTTCTCCGCCGCGGACAAACGTCGCCCGCAGCGGCAATGCACTTACAGCGGGATCAGGCCGTGCTTCTTCTCGGGCCGCATCTCGCGCTTGGTTTCGAGCGCTTCGAGCGCCGCCGCGACATAACGCCGCGTGTCGGCCGGCTCGATGATGTTGTCGATCAGGCGACGGGCGGCGGCCACGTACGGCGTGGCGAACGTCGAGCGGTACAGGTCGATCAGCTCGGCCCGGCGTGCCGCCGGATCCTCCGCCGCCTTAATCTCCTTGCTGAACACGACGTTCACGGCGCCCTCGGCGCCCATGACGGCGATCTCGGCGCTGGGCCAGGCGGCACAGCGGTCGGCACCCAGGTCCTTGCCGCACATGGCCAGGTACGCCCCGCCGTACGCCTTGCGCAGGACGATGCTGACCTTGGGCACGGTGGCCGCCGAGTAGGCGAAGAGCATCTTCGCCCCGTGGCGGATGATGCCGCCGTACTCCTGCTTCACACCCGGCATGAAGCCCGGCACGTCGACGAACGTCACCAGCGGGATGTTGAACGCGTTGCAGAAGCGGACGAAGCGGGAGACTTTGTCGGAGCTGTCGATATCCAGCGCGCCGGCCATGACCATCGGCTGGTTGCCGACGATGCCGATCGGCCGGCCGAGAATCCGCCCGAAGCCGACGATGACGTTCTGGGCGAAGTGCTCCTGCACCTCTAGGAAATCGTGGTTGTCGACGACACGCTGCACGACGTGCCGCATGTCGAACGCCTTTTTCGGATCGTCGGGGATGATGTGGTTCAGCTCTTCGTCGAGTTCGATCACGCCGTCGTGCTCCAGCCGCGGCGGCGATTCGAGGTTGTTCGACGGCAGGAAGCCGAGCAGCTTCTTGCAGATCTGGACGGCGTGGCGGTCGTCGTCGGCCACGAAGTGCACGACGCCCGAGTAGCTCATCTGCGCTTCGGGTCCGCCGAGCTGTTCGGCGGTGACTTCCTCGCCCGTCACCTGCTTGATGACCGCCGGGCCGGTGATGAACATCTGCGCCTGGCGTGTCTGGATGATGAAATCGGTCAGCGCCGGGCTGTACGCCGCCCCGCCGGCACACGGCCCGCAGATCAGCGAAACCTGCGGCACCACGCCCGACAGCAGCACGTTGTGATAGAAGACGCGGCCGTAGCCGGCGAGACTGTCGATGCCCTCCTGCACGCGGGCCCCGCCCGAGTCGTTGATGAAGATGAACGGGCTGCCGGTCTTCAGAGAAGCGGCCATCGTCTCGGCGATCTTCTCGGAGTGGACCTGGCCGGCCGCGCCGCCGCTGACAGTGAAGTCCTGACTGGCGAAGTACACGAGACGGCCGTCAATCGCCCCGACGCCGGTGACAACGCCGTCGGCGGGCAGTTCCTTGCCCTCCAATCCGAAGTGCGTGCAGCGGTGCTGCGCGAACAGGAAGCCTTCCTGAAAGCTCTCCGGATCGAGCAGCACGTCGATGCGCTCGCGCGCCGTCAGCTTGCCCGCCTGGTGCTGCTTGTCGATGCGGGCCTTACCACCACCCAGTTCATACCGGGCCCGTCGCGTGCGCAGCTCCTCGATCTTCTCACGATTGCTGAGCACGCGCTTCGCGGGAGTTTCGGACATGTCGCAAGGCTCCTTGCCGGACGGACCGCGCGTCAGGAATGCCGAGGCGCCGGCTCGCAGAGTTCGGTCAGCACGCCGCCGGTGGCCTTCGGATGCAGGAACGCGATGCGCGATTCATGCGCCCCAGGGCGCGGTTCTTCGTCAATCAGACGCACGCCGGCGGCTTTGAGCTCGGCCAGGCGCGCCGACAGATCGGACACCGAATAGGCAATGTGGTGGACGCCCTCGCCGCGCTTTTCGAGGAACGCCGCCACCGGGCTGGTCGCCTCCGTCGGCTCGAGCAGCTCCAGGCGCACCGGTCCGACGGTGAAGAACGCCACGCGCACCTTCTGCCCGGGCACCGTCTCCTCGCCCTCGTAGTGGGCTCCGAGAACCTTCTCGTAGAACGACCTCGCCTCCGTAATGCTGTGGACGGCGATGCCGACGTGACTTACGCCTTCTACCGGCTTCATCGAACGGCTCCGTTTGCGAGCGCCGCCGCCACACCGGCGGCCGGCAGTTCAGGCCCTAACGCTATGCAAGATGCATGCCTCTTCCATCGTGAAGAGCGAACAAGCGGCCGCACACCGACGGCCATCGGCGATTGCGGACAGCCAATATGCGTGAATGGCTCACAACCGGGCCGTCCGCCGATGTGCCGAGAACGGCGGTGGCTGGAACAGAATGTGCTTCCGGGGTGTGAGGCCCCCCTGTCGCCGAGGAGCTGTCCCCGCCGCAGCGGGCCGTGACCGTGGGGCGGTGCGCGATTTCGAGCGCGCCCTGCGTGAGGAGCGCAACGCCGGAGCACCGACCGCCCCCCGAACAAGATTCACAGGAACGCCTGATGTTGCCACCGCAACCCGACCTGGCTGAAGACTTCCCACCTGTACCCTACGAAAACTGGCGACAACTCGTCGAAGAGGACCTGAACGGCGCCCCCTTTGAGCGCCGCCTCGTCACCCACACGTACGAGGGCGTCCAGATCCAGCCGGTCTACAGCGCCCATCACTGGCCCTCCGCCGGCGACCCCAGCGGCCTGCCCGGCCTGCCGCCCTACACCCGCGGCGGCCAGCCCCTCGGCGGCGCCCGGCACGGCTGGCTGATCGAGCAGGAGCATACCTACCCCTGCCCGCAGAAAGCCAACGCCGCCATCCTCGACGATCTCGCCCACGGGGTGAACTCGCTCATCCTTCGCTTCGACCGCGCCGCTCGCACCGGCCTCGATCCCGGCGACGATCGCGCCGCCGACCTCGTCGGCCGCGACGGCATCATGATCTACAACGTCGACGACCTCGACCTGGTCCTCAAGGACGTCCGGCCCGAGCTGATCAACATCTCGCTCGAAGCCGGCACCGGCTTCCGCCTGGCGGCCGCCCTGCTCGTGGCGCTCTGGCAGCGGCGCGGGGTCAGCTTCGCCGAGGCCCGCGGCGCGTTCAACGCTGACCCGCTGGCGACGCTGGTCCGCGCCGGCTGGCTGCCAGTCCCGCTCGACGAAGCCATCCTGCGGATGGTCGACCTGGCCCGCTGGACGGATGAAAACCTGCCGAACGTGACGTCCGTCCGTGTCCGCACCGGCACGTACCACAACGCCGGCGCCACCGTCGTTCAGGACCTCGCCTTCTCGATGGCCACGGGCATCGAATACCTGCGGGCCCTCACCGCCGGCGGCATGAGCGTTGGCGCCGCGGCCCGGCAGATTCTCTTCAGCTACAACGTCGGCTGCCACTTCTTCCTGGCGTCCGCCAAGCTCCGCGCCGCCCGCAAGCTCTGGGCCCGCGTGGTCGAAGCCTGTGGCGGCGACGCCGACGCGCAAACCATGCGCATGAGCGTCCGCACGAGCCGGCGGGTCATGACCCGTCGCGACCCGTGGGTGAACATGCTGCGGAACACGGTGTGCTGCTTCGCCGGAGCCATCGCCGGCGCCGACGCCGTCAACTCGCAGCCCTTCGACGCCGCCCTCGGCCTGCCCGACCGCTTCAGCCGCCGCATCGCCCGCAACACGCAGATCATCCTCCAGGAAGAAGCCCACCTGCACCGAGCCATCGACCCCGCCGGCGGAAGCTGGTTCCTCGAGAACCTCACTGACGAATTGGCGGTCAAGGCCTGGGAGCTGCTTCAGGTCATCGAGGTGCTCGGCGGCATGAAGCAGGCGGTCCTCAGCGGCTGGATCGCCCGGCACATTGATGAGGCCTTCACGCCGCGGCGTAAGAACCTCGCCAAGCGCAAGGACCCCATCACCGGCGTGAGCGAATTCCCCAACCTCGCCGAGCAGCCCCTCGCCCGCGAGCAGCTCGACTACGTCGCCCTGCGCGACGCCGCGGTCCAGCGCCACGGCACTCGGCCGACGACCGATGCCGGCCAGCGACTGCACCAGCTCATTGCCGACCGCGGCGCTTCGGGCGACGCAGTGATGCCGGCCCTGATCGACGCGGCCAAGGCGGGCACCACCATCGGCGAGATTTACTCCGCCCTGACGCAGGATGCCGAAACGGTCCACATTACGCCGCTGTCGGCCCACCGCTTCGCCGAGGCCTTCGAGGCCCTGCGCGACGCGAGCGATGCGTACCTGGCGAAGACCGGGGCCCGCCCCAAGGTCTTCCTGGCCAACATGGGCCCCATCGCCCACCACACGGCGCGAGCCACGTACGCCCGCAACTTCTTCCAGGCCGGCGGCTTCGATGTGATCACCAACGACGGCTTCGCCCACGCCGACACCGCAGCCGAAGCCTGCCGGGAAAGCGGCGCGCACATCGCCGTGATCTGCTCTTCCGATACGCTGTACGAAACGGTCGTCGCCCAGGTCGCTCCGGCGCTCAAGGCCGCCGGCGCCCGCACGGTCGTCCTCGCCGGCCAGCCCGGCAACAAGGAGGCCGCCTACCAGGAGGCGGGGGTCGATCGCTTCATCTACATACGCTGCGACGTCCTGCAAACCCTGCAAGAGTTGCTGCGCGAGGAGGGAGTGCTGTCATGAGCAACATCCCCAACTTCTCCAAAGTGGACTTCGCCGGCGGCGCCAAAGCCCAGGGCACGCTCGAAGACTGGCAGACGCGGGCCGCCGCGGCCGCGGGCACGGCCCTCGACCAACTCGCCTGGCACACGCCGGAAGGCATCGACGTCAAGCCGCTGTACACCGCCGCCGACCTCGATGGGCTCGAGCATCTGCACACGATGCCCGGTCTGCCGCCGTTCCTGCGGGGGCCGTACCCGACGATGTACGTCATGCGGCCGTGGACGGTGCGGCAGTACGCCGGCTTCTCGACGGCTGAAGAGTCGAACGCGTTCTATCGCCGCAATCTCACCGCCGGCCAAAAGGGCCTGAGCATCGCCTTCGACCTGGCGACGCACCGCGGTTACGACTCGGACCATCCGCGGGTGATGGGCGATGTGGGCATGGCCGGCGTGGCCATCGACAGCATCGAGGACATGCGCATCCTGTTCGACGGCATTCCGCTCGACAAGATGAGCGTCTCCATGACCATGAACGGCGCCGTGCTGCCGGTGATGGCCCTCTACATCCTCGCCGCCGAGGAGCAGGGCGTCCGGCCGGAGCAGTTGGCCGGGACGATCCAGAACGACATCCTCAAGGAGTTCATGGTCCGCAACACGTACATCTACCCGCCCGAGCCGAGCATCCGCATCATCGCGGACATCTTCGCCTACACCAGCCGCCACATGCCGAAGTTCAACAGCATCAGCATCAGCGGCTATCACATGCAGGAGGCGGGAGCGACGGCCGACCTCGAGCTGGCGTATACGCTGGCCGACGGCCTCCAGTACGTGCGGACGGGCGTGCAGGCCGGGCTCGACGTCGACGCGTTCTGCCCGCGGCTGTCGTTCTTCTGGGGCATCGGCATGAACTTCTTCATGGAAGTGGCCAAGCTGCGGGCGGCGCGCGTGATCTGGGCGAAGCTCATCCGCCAGTTCAACCCGCAGAACCCGAAGAGCATGTCGCTGCGCACGCACAGCCAGACGAGCGGCTGGAGCCTGACGGCGCAGGACGTGTACAACAACGTCATCCGCACGTGCATCGAGGCCATGGGCGCCACGCAGGGCCACACGCAGAGCCTACACACCAACGCCCTCGACGAAGCCCTCGCCCTGCCGACCGATTTCTCCGCCCGGATCGCCCGCAATACGCAGCTCTTCCTCCAGCAGGAAACGGACACGTGCTCCGTGGTCGATCCGTGGGGCGGGAGCTACTTCGTCGAGCGGCTGACGCATGAGCTGATCCACCGCGCGTGGGGCCACCTCCGCGAGATCGAGGAGCTCGGCGGCATGGCCAAGGCCATCGAGGCCGGCATTCCCAAGATGCGCATCGAGGAGGCCGCGGCCCGCACGCAGGCCCGCATCGACTCCGGCCGGCAGACGGTCGTCGGCGTCAACAAGTATCCGCTCGCCCAGGAAGAGAACGTCGAAGTGCTGAAGGTGGACAACACCTCGGTGCGCAACGCCCAGGTCACCCGGCTGAAGAAGCTGCGGGCCAACCGTGACGCCGGCCAGGTCGACGCCGCTTTGGCCGCGTTGACGCAGGCCGCCGAGACGGGCGAAGGGAATCTGCTGGCCCTGGCGATCGATGCGGCGCGGGCCCGGGCCACCGTGGGTGAGATCAGTTACGCACTCGAGCGCATCTACGGCCGCCACCAGGCGACCTCGCGCACGGTCAGAGGAGTGTACAGCAAAGAGATGGGTGAGAATCAGAGTTCAGTCCAGCGTGTCCGCGAGGCGGTCAACCGCTTCGAAGAACGTGAAGGCCGCCGGCCGCGCATGCTCATCGTGAAGATGGGTCAGGACGGGCACGATCGCGGGCAGAAGGTCATCGCCACCGCTTTTGCCGATCTCGGCTTCGACGTGGACGTCGGCCCGCTGTTCCAGACGCCGGCCGAGAGCGCCCGCCAGGCGGTCGAGAACGACGTGCACGTGGTGGGTGTGAACTCGCTCGCCGCCGGCCACCTGACGCTGGTGCCGCAGCTTCGCGAGGAGTTGGCCCGCCTCGGCCGTGAGGACATCATGATCGTGGTCGGCGGCGTCATTCCGCCGCAGGACTACAACGCGCTCTACGAGGCCGGCGCCGCGGCGATCTTCGGCCCCGGCACGGTCATCAGCAAGGCAGCCATCAAGCTCATGAACGAGCTCGAAGACCGCCTTGGCCTGACCGAGCCGGAACCGTCCCGCTGACGACTTCGCGATACGCCGCCGTCAGGCTTCGGTTAAGATAGACACGGTCCGCGGTGCGGCCGTCCGGCGTACGTGTTGCTGTTTCGGCCCGCGTGTGAGTCGGGCCGGCGGTCCGCAGTGTAGGCAAACCCGCGATGTCCAGCGTTCCCGCCCAGACGCCCGAGCCGCGACCCGTCCCGCCGACGCCGCCGCGCCCCGTCGCCCGCCGACGCCAGCTTTCGCTCGACGAGTACGCCGACGGTGTCCGCGCCGGCGATCGGGCCGTCCTCGCCCGAGCCATCACCCTCATCGAATCGCATAGCCCGCAGCACATCGACCTCGCCCAGCAACTGCTTACGCGCCTGATGCCCTTCACCGGCGGCGCCTGCCGGCTGGGCATCACAGGCGTTCCCGGCGTCGGCAAGAGCACGTTCATCGAGAGCTTCGGCCTGCACCTGACCAGCGAGGGACACCGCGTCGCCGTCCTGGCTATCGATCCGTCCAGCGGCATCTCCGGCGGCAGCATCCTCGGCGATAAGACGCGCATGGCCCAGCTTGCGATCGACCCGAACGCCTTTATCCGCCCGTCGCCCAGTGCCGGCACGCTCGGCGGCGTCGCCAGCAAGACGCGCGAGACGATGCTCGCCTGCGAGGCGGCGGGTTTCGACGTTGTGCTCATCGAGACGGTCGGCGTCGGGCAATCCGAGACGGTCGTCGCCGACATGACCGACTGCTTCCTGGCGTTGATGCTGCCGGGGGCGGGCGACGAGCTGCAGGGCATCAAGCGAGGCCTGCTCGAGTTCGCCGACCTGATCGCAGTGAACAAGGCCGACGGCGACAACGTGCCCGCCGCCGAGCGGGCCGCCGCCGAGTACCGCAGTGCTCTGCACTTCATGCAGCCGCGTCTGGCCGACTGGACGCCGCCGGTGGTGACGTGCAGCGCCCGCCGGAACACGGGCCTGTGCGAGATCTGGGAGCAGGTGACCGCGTATCGCCAACTCCTGGAGCAAACCGGCGTTCTCCAGGCTCGCCGGCGCGAGCAGACGTTGCGCTGGATGTGGACGATGGTGGACGAGCAACTTCGCGCCAACCTCAAGGCTCATCCCGAGGTGAAGGCGACACTGCCCCGTCTCGAAGAAGAAGTCCGCGCCGGCCGGCTTCCGCCGACTCTCGGCGCCCGCACGTTGCTTAGGGCGTTTGGCGTTCTGAAGTCGGATGGGTAGCGCTTGGTTGCCGACATCCGCAGCGATGCCCGCGTTTCGGGGCAAGGCAACAAGGCAACGAGGCAAAGAAGACGCCACTACGCGTGGCACCGGTGGGTGCCACTGGTGGCTTGCCCACCAGTGCGAGCGCGGTGCGTGGCATGCCCAAGCTCTCAGGCGCGGGCATGAGCAGGCGTGAGCATGCCTGTACGGGGAGAAAGACATGCCGGCGCCTAAGGCTTCAGCATGCCACACTCCGGCTCATGGCTCACGGCTCAAGGCTCAGGGCTGACGGCTGACGGCTGACGGCTCGCACCTACTTCGTCAACTCCGCCAGCTCGTCGCGAACCATGGCAGTCGCTTTGGCGATGGCCTTCGCCGGCGGGAGGGGCTGTTTGACGCCATCCCGGCGGTGGCTCAGCTCGACCACGCCGTCCTTGAGGCTCTTGCGGCCGACGACGATCCGCACGGGGATGCCGACGAGGTCCGCGTCCTTGAACTTGAACCCGGCCCGCTCGTCGCGATCATCGAACAGCACTTCGAGCCCGGCCGCCGCCAGCTCTGCCTGGATCTGTTCGGCGGTCTTCACGACCTCGTCGTCACGCGGGTCGAGCGCCATGACCAGCACGTGGAACGGCGCGATGGACATTGGCCAGACGATACCGTTGTCGTCGTGGTGCGACTCGATGGCCGCCGCGACGAGCCGGTTTACGCCGATGCCGTAGCAGCCCATGATCAGCGGCTGCGGCTTGCCCTCGCGCGTGAGGAACTGGGCCTCCATCGCCGCGCTGTACTTCGTCCCCAGCTTGAACACGTGGCCGATCTCGATGGCCGTGCGCATGCTCAGCGGACTGCCGCTGCCGGTCGGCGACAGATCGCCGGTGACGGCGTTGCGAATGTCGGCCACGACGACCTTCTCGCCCTCGATGGGGAAATCGCGACCCGGGTTGATGTTCCGCACGTGATAGTCCGTCTTGTTCGCTCCGCTGGCCGCGTTGCGCATGGTCGTCACGTCGCGGTCGATCACCATCAGGTCGATGCGCTCCAGCAACGTGTGCGGACCGGCGAAGCCGACACCCGCCCCCGTCACTTCCTCGATCACCCGCGGATCGGCCAGCTCGAGCACCGCCCCCGCCGCCTTGTTCAGCTTGAACTCGTTGACGTCGTGGTTGCCGCGGACGAGGGCCACGACGCGCAGCTCGCGCTCCTTGCCGTCGGCGCCGGTCACGCAACCGGTGTAGATGAGCGTCTTGATCATCTGCTCCGGCCGCGTGCCCATGAACGCGCAGACGTCCTCGACCTTGCCGTGTCCCGGTGTATGCACCTCTTCCATCGCCGCCGGCGCCTCGGTCTGGGCGGGCAACGGCTGGGTGGTGGCCCGTTCGAGGTTCGCCGCGTAGTCGCCGTTCTCGCTGAGCACGACGAGGTCTTCACCGGCGTCGGTCAGCACCATGAACTCGTGCGACACGTCGCCGCCGATTGCCCCACTCTGCGCCTGCACCGCGAGATAGGGCAGGCCACATCGGGCGAAGATGTGGCAATACGCCTCGTACATGTTGTCGTACTCGCGGTCGAGGCACTCTTTCTCGGCGTGGAACGAGTACGCATCCTTCATGAGGAACTCACGCGTGCGCAGGATGCCGCTCTTCGGCCGAGCCTCGCCGCGGAACTTCGCCTGAATCTGGTAGAGCGTGATCGGGAGCTGCTTGTAGCTGTTCAGGTACGCCCGGGCGATCTCGGTGATGACCTCTTCGTGCGTCGGTCCGAGCACGGTGTTCGGCCGCCAGTCGCCCTCGGGCCCGCCAAGCCGCAGCAACACGTCACCCATCGCCGCCACGCGCCCCGTCTCCTGCCACAGCGAGAGCGGTTGCAGCACGGGCATGTGCAGCTCGACGGCCCCGGCGCGGTCCATCTCCTCGCGGACGATCTGCTCGACCTTGCGCAGCGTGCGGTAGCCCAGCGGCAGGTACGAGTACAACCCCGCGGCCAACTGCCGAATCAGCCCCGCCCGCAGCATGAGCACGTGCGACGGCGCCGTGGCGTCCTTAGGCGTTTCCTTCGTCGTGGGAACGAAATAGCGGCTCCAGCGCATCGCGTCTTGCTCCGTTAACTCAGAGGGTCACGCCGGTCCCGAACCGGGTCCGGCAGGTCCGGCATTGTGGCCGCGCCCCGCCAATCTATCAAATCGGCACCTGCCCCACTCACGCCCAGCCTCAGTCCGGCCGCGGCGGAATCGCGATCGGCCGGCGGGCCAGCCACGCCCGGGCCTCCTCCAGCGGCGTCAGGTACGCCGGCGCAGCGGCCTCCGCCAGCTTCTCCAGCGTCCACGCCGCCTCCAGCGTGAACGGCCCCACCGCTCGCCGAACGAGGGCAGTCAGACAGCCGCCGGTGCCAAGCCGCTCGCCCAGGTCGCGAATCAGGGCCCGCACGTACGTCCCCCGCCCGCAGGCCATCTCGAAGTCGATCTCCGGCCATTGGTAGCGGTGCACGTGCACCCAGTAGATTTGCACGGTGCGGGCCGCCAACTCGGGCGCCTTCCCGGCCCGTTCCAGCTTGTACGCCGGCCGGCCTCCCACCTTCAGCGCGCTCACCGCCGGCGGGACCTGCTCGATCGCCCCCTCGAACGTCATGGAAGCAGCGATAACCTGTTCCGCTGTCGGCGGCTCAGCGACCTCGACCGGCCGCATCGGCCGATCGCTATCGAAGCTGTCGCTGGTCACGTCCAGACGCGCCACCGCCCGGTACACCTTCGGCTGGTCCATGAGCGACTCGGTCAGCTTCGTCGCCTTCCCGAGGCACAGCACCAGCACACCCTCGGCCAGCGGGTCGAGCGTCCCCGCGTGGCCGCTCTTCCGCACGCCGGTGATGTTGCGCACACGGTAGAGCGCTTTCGCACTGGTCAGTCCGATCGGCTTATGCAGGTTGATCACGCCGTCCATGGACACACTTACTCCGCAAAGCCCCAGTGTAGCGGTATCGCGGCCCGTGTGGCGGATCTTGGCGCCACCGGCAGTGGTGATGTATCCTGCTGTCAACGATCCACCCGGAGAGGCCGCTTTGTCCAAGACCATCCTGCTGCTGTCCGCCGCCACGTGCCTGCTCGCCGGCGGTTCCCTGCTGCTCACGGGCTGTTTCGGCGCCAGCGACAACGGCGGCGGTGCCGGCACCGGCGACAACAACCGCCGCGCCAGCGACGCCGCCCGCTCGTATCCGCTCGACTCCCTCGCGACGGCGACCATCTCCGTCGACGGCCACGATTTCCGTGTCTGGCTCGCGCAGGAGGCCGACACCAGCCGTCCCGGCGTCGTCCAGGAAGGCCTGATGCACGTCCCGGCCGACGAGATCGAAGACGACCAGGGCATGCTCTTCGTGTTCTCGGACGAACGTCTGCGCAGCTTCTGGATGCTCAACACCATCACCCCCCTGGACATCGCCTTCGCCCGCTACGACGGCACCATTGTGAAGATCTGGCAGATGCCCCCGCAAACGCTCCAGACCTTCTCCTCGATCGAGCCGGCGATGTTCGCCCTCGAGGTCAAACAGGGCACTTTCGCCCGCCTCGGCATCGCCGAAGGCGACCGCCTCACCATTCCGGACACAGTATTCAAGACCGCTCCGTAGGCCGACGAAGGGGTGGTAGCGGGTCAGACGGGGCTAGCGCCCCGCCCGCGCTGGCTGTCCGATAACAGCCGACCACGAGTCCGCGCCCCTCGATGCGGTCGCCAGATGAACTCCGCTGCCCAACTCCTGGTGTTCGACGCTGCTCCCGAGCAGGCCCAGGCCCTATGCCGCCGACTCGCCCGACAGGGCTGCTCCGCCGAGTGCTTGGCACTGGCGGCGGCGAACGAAAACCTCGGTAGTTCGAGGCCCGACCTGGCGGTCATTGTCGCCGGCAGCGGCATGGACGAGCCGGCGGGCGAGCGTGCGGCGAAGCTGGTCGAGAAGCTGTCTGAGGGGAAGATCCCGACGGTGGTGTGGGGGCAGTCCGATAACTCTAAGGACCTCTCCGGCCCGCTCGTCCAGTGGCTTGACCCGACCGTCACACTCGACGAGGTCGTCGGCCGACTGACCACCCTCGCCCACTACGCTCCCCTCGTGCGCCAACTCGAACGCGAGCTCGACCACGTGCACCGCCTTGGCGGCCAGCTCAACCGCTACTTCAGCGAGATCGACCAGGAGATGCGTCTGGCCGGCCAACTTCAGCGGGACTTCCTGCCCGCAAAGTTACCGGACGTCTCCAACGTCCGCTTCGCCGCCCTCTACCGACCGGCGAGTTGGGTCAGTGGCGACATGTACGACGCCTTCCGCATCGACGAGGACCACGTGGGCGTGTTCATCGCCGACGCGATGGGCCACGGCGTCGCCGCCGGCCTGTTAACCATGTTTCTGCGTCACGCCCTGCTGCCCAAGCAGATCGAGCGTGACAGCTATCGGGTCGTCAAGCCGACAGAGGCGATGACCGACCTGCACGAGTGCCTCGTCCGCCAGAGACTGCCGCACTGCCAGTTCGTCACCGCGGCCTACGGCGTCTACTGCGCCCCGGAGCGCGAGCTGCGCCTCGCTCGCGGCGGGCATCCGCATCCGCTGCTCGTGCGGACCGACGGAACGATCGAGCCAATCATGGTCGGCGGCAGCCTGCTCGGCCTGCCCGACCTGCCCGCCGAGTTCGAGGAGGTTCGCCTCAAGCTGACGCCCGGCGAGAAGGTCATTTTCTTCACGGACGGGCTGGAGGACGACTTCTTCGTACCGACGAAGCAAGGCGCCAATCCGCAGGAGCTTGCGCCCCGGCTGCGCGAGTGGGCAAAGCACGGCGCGCACGCCCTGGTCGAGCGGGTCACCGAGTACCTGGACACGAAGGAAGGCTCGCTGCACCCCGCGGACGACGTCACACTCCTGGTCCTCGAAGCCAGCTAGCCGAAAAAGGGGACTGGCTCCGCGCCCGCAGAAGGCTCAGAACACCAAGCGTCCCCCGCAGCGCGGTGCCTGTCCCCTTCTTCATCGCGCCCTCCCCCCTTTGCCAATCTCCGCCATAGCAGCTACAAAACCCGCCAGAAACCAAGCGGGAGACGCAACGTGCACCTGCGCGCCGCCGGCCACGCCGACCGGAGTTGGATCCAGCAGACGCTCACCGAGGAATGGGGGGACTACCGCGTCGTTGTCCGCGGCGTGCTGATGGACAGCCTGGTCCTGCCGGCGGTCATCGTCGAGGAGGATGGCCGGCCCTGCGGGCTGATGACCTACGAGGCCCGCGGCGTCGAGTGGGAGATCGTGACGCTGAACGCCCTCACGCCGCAGCGGGGCATGGGGACGGCGATGGTCGAGCACCTGGCGGAGCGGGCCCGGCGGGCAGGCGCCCAGCGGCTCGTGGTCGAGACGTCGAACGACAACATGAACGCCCTGCGGTTCTACCAGCGGCGGGGGTTCGAGCTGACGCGTGTACGACCGGGGGCGCTGGTGGAGGCCCGCCGACTCAAGCCGGCCCTGCCGATGACGGGCACGTTCGGCATCCCCCTCCGTGACGAGATCCAACTGGTTCGGCCCCTGTAGCCCCCCTCCCCCGGGGGCGCCGGTCCGCAGCGGCGAGGTCTACAGGCACGTCCGCGTCTCGCGCAACGGCCAAGTCCGCGTCTCTTAGTCCCGTAGGGACGACTGATTGTAGCCCAGCACGCAGTGCTGGGTTTCGGCGGGACGCTCCCTCCCCCGAGTCCCGTAGGGACGGCTGAAGGTTGTGTTGCGCAGCGTCGCGCTCAGCCGTCCCTACGGGACTAGATTGTCGGGAAGGCCCATCGGAGTCCCAGCAGTTCCTGCTGGGCTACAATCATTCGTCCCTACGGGACTAGGTCGTTCCGAACCAGAGACTGTCGGCATCTGCCGTGCGTCCTGGGCTTTGAGGGGACATCCTATCCCGGTCGTCGCCCCCGGTCCTGGCCTCTCCTGGGGGCGCCGGAATGGTGAAAACCGGGTCGCGTTGCGATACACTGCCGGGATGTTTGACCAACTCAGCGAGAAGCTTAACGGCGTCTTCCGCAGTATCCGCGGGCGCGGGCGCATCACCGAGGCCAACGTCCGGGAGGCCATGCGCGAGATCCGCACCGCCCTGCTCGAGGCCGACGTCCACGTTCAGGTCGCCCGCAAGTTCTGCGACGACTGCCAGGAGAAGGCCATCGGCATGCGGGTGCTCGACACCCTGCGGCCGGAACAGGTCATGGTCAAGGTCGTGCACGACGAGCTCGTGCAGATCATGGGCCCGATCGAGACACGCATCCCCTTCGTCTCCCGCCCGCCGACGGTCATCCTCATGGCCGGCCTGCAAGGCTCCGGCAAGACGACCACCTGCGCCAAGCTCGCCCGCTACTGCATGCAGAAGGGCAAGAAGCCCCTGCTGACCGCGGCCGACCTCAAGCGCCCGGCGGCCATCGACCAGCTCGAAGTCCTCGGCGAGCAGGTCGGCGTGCCGGTCTACACCGAGCGCGACCACCAGAACGCCGTCAAGGTCTGCCGCAACGCCCTCCTCGCCTCGCGCAAGCTCGACCGCGACGTCGTCATCCTCGACACCGCCGGCCGGCTGGCGATCGACGAGGAGATGATGAACGAGGTGTCGCAGATCGCCAACGCGACCCAGCCGCACCAGATCTACCTCGTCCTCGACGCCATGACCGGCCAGGACGCCGTCAACACGGCCAAGGCCTTCGACGAGCGGCTCGAGCTCGACGGGGCGATCCTGACGAAGTTCGACTCCGACACGCGCGGCGGGGCCGCCCTCTCCGTCAAGCAGGTCATCGGCAAGCCCATCAAGTTCATCGGCGTCGGCGAGAAGCTGGACGCCATCGAGGAGTTTCACCCGGACCGCGTCGCCGGCCGCATCCTGGGCATGGGCGACGTCGTCGGCCTGGTCGAGAAAGCGCAGGCCCAGTTCGACGAGAAGGAAGCCCTCGAACAACAGAAGAAGATGGAGAAGGGCACCTTCGGGTTCGACGACTTCCTGTCGCAGCTCGAAAAGTTCCGCAAGATGGGCCCGATGAAGCAGATCCTCAAGATGATCCCCGGGATCGGCTCGGCCATCGGCGATATGGAGATGCCCGAGGAGGATCTCAACCGCTTCCGCGGCATCATCCACTCCATGACGGCGCGTGAACGCCGCAACCCGGAGGTCATCGAGGCCTCCCGCCGCCGGCGGATCGCCCGCGGGGCAGGCGTCGAGCCGCAGGACGTCAGCGGGCTGGTGAAGCAGTTCACGCAGATGCGTGGCATGATGAAGCAGATGGCCGGCCTGGGCATGCGCGACCGCATGAAGTTCGCCCAGCAGATGGGGCAGGCGGGCATGATGGATGGGCACATGCCGAAGATGAAGAAGGGCACCACGAAGTACAACCCCCAGCGTGACAAGAAGCGCCGCCGCCGCAAGCGGTAGGGTCTGCTCCGCCCGGCGCGTCGTTCTGCGCACAGGTGGCGCGTTTCCGGCAATGGAACAAACGGCGGGTGAAACCCGCCCTACCCCTTCGCTCCGGCGAGTTTGCTCCGCTGGCGAACCGCGGCCGGCTCGGGGACGATGTGCCCCATGTCGGGCCCGAAACGCATTATCCAGTTCCTCGGTCTGCGCCAGAGCATCGTCGGCCTGCTCGCCATGGTCGTGCTCGTCGGCGTCGGCGAACGACTGGCCGAACGCTTCCTGCCCATCTACCTCATCGCCCTCGGCGGTGGGGCGCTTTCCATCGGCGTGCTCAACGGCCTCGACAACCTGCTGTCGGCCCTCTACTCCCTGCCCGGCGGGTACCTCGCCCAGCGCCTCGGCACCAAACGAGCCCTGCTGCTGTTCAACCTCGTCGCCGCCGTGGGGTTCATGATCGTCATCCTCGTCCCCGCTTGGCCGGCCGTGCTCGTCGGAGCGCTGTTCTTCCTGTCCTGGACGGCAATCTCGCTGCCGGCCACGATGGAGCTCGTCGCCCGCGTCCTGCCGCCGGCCAAGCGGACGATGGGCGTGTCGATGCACTCGCTCGTCCGGCGGATTCCGATGGCACTCGGGCCGATCATCGGCGGAGCGTTCATCGACGCGTGGGGGCCGATCACGGGCGTGCGGCTGGCGTTCGGGGCGGCGCTGGCCATGGCTCTGCTCGCCGTCGTGCTCCAGCAGACCCTCATCGAGGACGACCGCGCTACGCCGGGTGGACGGCCCGTGCCGCGCGGCAACCCGCTGCGGCTGATCCGCAACCTCGATCCTGCCTTGCGCAACCTGCTGGTCGCCGACATTCTCGTACGCTTCTGCGAGCAGATCCCCTACGCGTTCGTCGTGGTCTGGTGCCTGCGCACCGTCGCCGCCCCGGTGACGGCGGTGCAGTTCGGCCTGCTGACGACGGTCGAGATGGCCACTGCCATGTTGATCTACGTGCCCGTGGCCTGGCTCGCCGACCGTAGCACGAAGAAGCCGTTCGTGGTGATGACGTTCGGCTTCTTCACGCTGTTTCCGCTGGTGCTGTTGGCGTGTCAGTCGTTCTGGCCGCTGGTGGTGGCGTTTGTGCTGCGCGGGCTGAAGGAGTTCGGCGAGCCGACGCGCAAAGCGCTGATCATGGATCTCGCCCCGGAAGACGCCAAAGCCGTGACGTTCGGGGTGTATTACCTGGCGCGGGATACGATCGTGTCACTCGCCGCGTTCGGCGGGGCCGCGCTCTGGATGATCGGGCCCGAGGTCAACCTGCTGGTGGCTTTCGGTTGCGGTGTGGCCGGCACGGTCTGGTTCGCCGTGCGCGGTCGCGACCTGAGCGCGGCGCGGCCACCAGCGCCACAGTCCGCCCACCAGCAGGGCGAACAACACGAGAACGGGTAGCGTGTAGTTGGTCACCCACGGCTCCACCAGGGCGAAGTTGTGGGCGCACAGCCGGTACGTGCCGAAGAGGTTGGCGGCCACGGCGAGCACAGTCAGGACGTAGCCGATCGCCGTCAGCCGTCCGTTCATACCGATCGCCGCCAGGAGCAATAGCAGTGGCATGACGTCGAGCAGGTAGCGTGGCCCGAACTGCACGTAGCCGGTGGCGAAGTACAGCAGGAGCGCCACCAGCAGCGGCAGCAGGCCGGCGAGCAGGGCCAGTATGAACGAGCTTCGCCGCCGCCAGCAGAGCAGCGCGTAGAGCAGTGGCGGCGTGACAAGGAACAGGCTGTTGCCTTCGCGGTCAAACCAGCGGGTGCCGTCCTCGGCGAGGGGGAAATCCCAGTTCACGAAGTAGTGCTTGAGGTTGTGCGGCACGTAGTGCAGCGAGAAGAAGCCGTAGGTTTCGTACGCTTCACGGAAGCGGGGCTGGCCGCCGGTCTCGACCTGGATGCGCAGGCCGCTCTCCAGCGGGTCGCCGAAACGGGCGTAGTTGTAGGTGAACTGCGTGGCGACGGCGGTGGCGGCGGGGAGCGTGAAGAGCGCCGCGCGCCACACGAACGCCCGCCAGCGCGAGGCGATGCTCGCCGGCAAGCGCAGCCAGATGAGGGCGATGAAGAACAGGCCGGTCAGGGCGACGATGTTCCGCCCGAGGATCGCCGTTCCGAACAGCGCGCCGGCAACGAGCCACGGCCATGCCGCCGGCGAGGGTGTGCACGCGGCGAGCAGCGCCCCGAGCATCGCCGTCAGCGTGACGACCTCCACCGCGAACCACACCTGCGCCGTGCACGTCAGCCAGAAGTGTGACGTGCCGAAGGCCAGGAGCAGAGTCAGGGCCACGCGGCAGCGCTCGTCGAGCCGGACGAGGCCGATGGCAGAGACACGGTGCAGCAGCCAGTAGAACAGGCCGACGTTTAGCGCTCCGAACAGCGCGTTGATCAGCGTGTCGCTCACGTCGAGGCCGAACAGGGCAACGAACGGCATGGCCACGACCGCGGCCAGCGGGGCCCAGTAGCCGTAGATGTGGCCGTCGTGATCGGCCCAATCGGACATGATGACGCCGAGGGCGTGCTCCTGAATCTGCCGGGCTCGCGCCTCCGGATCGAGCGTTTGGCCGGTGTTCCTGGCCTGCCAGTCGAGGGCGGCGGCGACCTCGGCAGCGACCTGCACGTACTTGTGCCGCAAAGCCTCATCGCGAACCGCCAACTGCCCGTGCAGCATGGCGTCGGCCATGAGGATGTGATGGGCGTAGTTCGTCTGGCGGTACTCGAAGATGAAGCTGCCGGTGATCAGCAGGTACACGAAGCCGGCGAGCAGGCCGAGCGCTACGGCCCGGCTGGCGATCGCGTGACCGCCGAATGCGGGCGATTGTGGCGGGCTGTGCTCAGCTGGCGTCGGCTGCGCGGGCATGGCGTCCTCTGGCGGCGGTGCGGCTCGCGGCCGCTGTTCGCCACGGGGCGTATTCTTCGATGCGGCGTGCGGGCCGTCAAACCGGCCGGGTCGGCGGGCTGCGGCACAGATGTTCGTTGACAAACGGGTGGCGAAATCGCGACAATCGGCAGCGTCCTCGCGCTGGTCACATCATCTCGGCGCGGGGAGCCGACACGGGCCGCCGGCGAGGCGGTGTCGGGAAGGCACAGGAGGAGTGGGCATGTCCAGATTCATCGGTCTAACTCTGTTTGTCGGGTTGGTCCTGGTCGGCTCCGCCGCCGGGGACTTTCAGTACGTGGAGCGGTATAGCTCGGCCAGCATCTACGGCGAGATCGACGGGGCCCCGCCGCCGAACGACTGGTTCTCGGACGGGGCGAGCACGAGCGGCTTCGGGCCGTTCACGGGGCAGTTCGAGGACGAGATTGCGTGGGGCGGCGTGACGGTCGGAGGGAGCGCGGAGCAGAACTCCTGGTTGCAGCCGGCGGTGATCACGTGCGACGGCGAGGCGTTCGCCGAGATCGACGCGCCCGCCCTGACCGAGGCCTACGCCGAGTCGACGAGCATGCTGGAGGTCGTCTTCGACCTCTCGGCAGCGACGCCGGTGGAGCTGACCGGGCACATGTACCTGCCGCCGGGCATGGGTCCGCCGGACGTCGACAACTCGGTGACGCTGGAGCAGCAGATCGGCGGCGGCTGGACCACGCTGTACGAGGTGATGTACGAGAACGACGTCGATTATGCGGCGACGCTGGTGCCGGGCCGCTATCGCCTGAACGTCTTCGCACAGGTGGCCGTGGATGCGGCCACCGTGGAACCGCCGCTCATCGGGGCGGCGTTCTACGAGGTGAGCATGCACATCGTCCCCGAACCGGCGGCGCTGGCGCTGCCGGTGCTGGCCGTACCGCTGTTGCGGCGACGGTAGCGGGCCCGCAGGGTCGCTGGCGGCTGCGGGGATCGCTGGCGGTTGCGGAGATGGGCGGGGCCGGCGGACGGGTCACACCGCCGGCCCCCTGGGGGGGACGCCGCAGCAAAACCGCCGGCGGGCGAGCGGGGGCGTTGGTCCAGGCGGCTTGATGACGACGTCGATCCGCTGCGGTCGACGGCTCCAGCTCGAGCACGGGACGGGCTCGCGGGACGGGCGACGAGGGCGGGATCTCGCCGCATGGCCCGGTAACTCCGGCGGACGGTTCAGTTGCAGGGGCCTTGCGGCGGGGGTTAGAATCCATAGACGATACAGCCCGGGAGAGGTGCCGGAGTGGCCGATCGGGCACGCTTGGAAAGCGTGTGTACGGGTAACTGTACCGCGGGTTCGAATCCCGCCCTCTCCGTTCACGAGCAAGGGTTGCAGACGCTCATGATCTGAGCGGCTGCAGCCCCTTCGCGTTTCGTGGGGACGATCAGCGCCATAGAAGGACTGGCCGCGACGAGCAGGGATCGATGGCCCGCGCTTGATCAGCGCAAAAAAAGAAACCGCCGCATGTTTTGGTGCGACGGTTTCTTGCAGGCTTGCGGTGGCTGACGCGGTTCAAGCCGGCGATGGGCAGCTTGAGCGCGGGCGCTTCGGGCTTAGCCGCGGCGGCGCAGCGACAGGATCAGGCCGCCGAGCAGCAGCAGCCCGGTCGCGGGCTCGGGGACGGTGAGGGCGTGCAACTCGAAGTTCTCGCTGTAGCCGCTGCTGTCGAAGCCGGTCGGCGCCATGAAGAACAACGTGTCGCCGACGAGGTTCAGATCGGTGATGCTGTAGCCGAACCACTCGCCGGGCGCGTCCCACACTCTGACCGTGCCTTCCTCGGTGCCATCCGACTTCCAGAGCGACGTCAGGACGGTCCACTCCTCGCTGCCCTGTTCGACGGTAGCGAAATAGACCTCGTCCCCGACCACCGTCAGGAACAGCGGGCTCGAAAGCGCATCGCCCGGGTTAATATCCTTGATCATGTGCGTGCCGGCTTCGGAGCCGTCGGTCCACCAAAGCTCGATGCCATGCACGCCATCGTCGGCGGTGAAGACAACGCCATCATTGAGCGCGGTGAAATACAGCGGGTCTGAGGCGCCGGTGGGGTTGATGTCGGCTATCTGAAGCGTTCCCGCCGCGGTCCCGTCGGTCCGCCACACCTCTGCGCCATCAACGCCGTTGCTGGCGTTGAAGTACACGTAATTGTCAATCTGAGTCAGCATCGTAGGGGCACCCGAACCGGTGGGATTGATGTCCTTCAGCAACGTCGTGCCGGTTTCCGTGCCGTCGGTCCGCCACAGCTCGATACCGTGCGTGCTTTCGCGGGCCTGGAAAATGAGCTCGTTGCCGAGTCGCGTGAAGCTGGTCGGAATCGAGCCGGCGGGCCCGGGATTGATGTCCAGCACGCGGACCGTGCCGGCCTCGGTGCCGTCGCTGGTCCACAGTTCACGGTCATAACCGTACGCTTCGTCGTAGCTGTCGTCGGCACCGAAGTACACCTGCCCGTTCAGCTCGGTGATGCCGCTGGGAAGCGACCAGTCGTTGAGGTGAATGTCCTTCACCATGTTCGTCTCCGGGCCCGTTCCATTCGACTTCCACAGCTCGATGCCGTACGCATTGAACGCGCGGAAGAACATGGTCCCCCCCACCGGCACAAACACCTCCGGGTTGCCACTGTCGGGACCCGGGTTGCAGTCGGCCACGAACGCGGTGCCGGCGGCTGTGCCGTCGGTGGACCAGAGCTCGTTGCCGTTGACGCCGTCGTTGGCCGCGTAGTAGAGCCGGCCGTTGTACTGGGTCATGCCCGTCGGGAAAGAGCCATCGAAGCCGGGCCGCAGATCGGAGACCATCTGCGTTCCGGCGAACGTACCATCGCTGCGCCACAGCTCGAAGCCGTGCACGTCGTCACTCGCATTGAAGTAGAGCGCGCCGTTGTAGACCGTGAAGCTGCTGGCGTAGGAGTCGCCGTTGGGGTTGATGTCCCTGACCAGATAGGGTGTCTGGGCGAGGGCGAGGACCGGGATGAGGGCAAGAAACAGGGTTGCGCTGAGGCTTCTTCGAAACACACTCCACCTCCGGGATTGGGGATACCGCCGGACTTCGCTCGACTCTGGAACGACGTTCCCAGGAAGCTTGATACCGAGCGGTCGGCGTAAGGGTCATCCTATCTGACGAGGGGCGACCATTGCAAGCAATATTTCATGCAATTTTGTCCGAGACTTTGCTCGCTATTGCCGGTATTATGGAGCCATGACGCGACGCGGAACCGAGCCCGACTCGGCGCCACGCCTGGATGACGCCATCGAACCGACTCCGGGGAGTCCCCCGGATTCTGCGGCGTCTCCTGGTGCCACCGCGGAGTTTCTGACCGCACTCGACGGCGCGATCGCTCCCCTCCAGCGGGCCATGGAAACGCTGCTGAACGTCGCCGCCCGGGCGTGCGATTCCGCCACCGGGCTCGCCCGGGCCCTCAAGATTGAGAACACGCTCGCGTGGCGCATTTGGCGGCTCGTCCAGGCTCGCACGGGGGAAGAGGCGGCCGGCTTCGTGGTGGGCCCCGCGGCGCTGGAGAAGTTGCTGACGGCCTGCGCCAGACGGTCCGTCGACCAGACGCTGATCGACGCCGTCCGTGACACGCACTGCGCCTATCGCCTGTTCGTCGAGCGCCGCGCCGGAGACGAACCGACGCTGCGCACCATGCTGACGGCGACGTCCGCCGACCCCGCGGCGATCGAGAACGCCAACCGCCTGATGTTCAACGCCAACTGCCTGCGAGTCGGCGTGCAGGCGGCGTCGCAACTGCGCTGCTGCGTGATGTACCCCGGCAGCCTGGAGGGCATCTCCAGCGCCGCCGTCGTGGACATGTTCAGCAACCTCTGGTGGCTGCGCGGCGAAGGGCAGGCGGTCTTTCGCGTCGTACGCCTGTTTCACACAAGTCCCGCGGACGACGATCCCGGGTCGCCGGTGTTGCACCTGTCGACGCCGCTCGATCCGGCGGAGACATCGGTCGCGGAGAACGGTGCGACCCCGACCGTGCCGTTCATGCCGCGTTTCTGTGCTGGCGGCGCGACGACCGTGGATTGCCAGCAGATCGGCGGTTCGATGGTGTACTTCATCAAGCCGGTCGCCATCGGCCTCGACCAGACCGCCACGATGTGCTTCGGCGAGATTCAGCACGATTGCATCCTGCCGCTCACAGAAGACCCGCAGATGATCTTCAGCACGGCTTGCCTGATCCCGTCCGAGTCGCTGGTGCTCGAGGTCTACGTGTACGAGGACCTCGTCAAGGAAGGCTTCGCGTATCGCCCAATGATCACCGATATGCTGTTCCGACCGCCTGAAGCGAGCTTATGGTCTCCGCGGGTCGAGCCGGCCGCGATCGGTGGCTCTTTCGCGGCGATCCCACCGACGGCAATGATAGACAGCCCGCTCAAGTCGACGGTCTACCGCGACCTGGTGAGTCACGTTTTCGAACGGATCGGCATGAAGCGCGAGCAGTTTCACTGCTATCGCCTGCGCCTGCCGACGCCTCGGCTGGGCCTGATGGTGAGCCTGATCGCCGGCGAGGATGTCGATCAGCCCGAATCGTGAGTTGGTTCGAGCGACCGACCGATGCTGTCCGCTCAGCTCAGTCGACGGTTGGTCAAGTCGATCAAGAACAGGTCGGATCCTCACTCGCCGGCCGGTTGTCACCGAGCGGTGGCGAGCGGTGGATTGCGTGACGCCGGTGCACTTCGTGAGCCCGCGCGGTACGGCCAGTCACGAATAGACGACGGAATTCGCCACAGCCAACATGGACGCGGGCTG
Source organism: Phycisphaerae bacterium (assembly GCA_050115495.1). GTDB lineage: Bacteria > Planctomycetota > Phycisphaerae > UBA1845 > Fen-1342 > JAAYXS01. The sequence goes on from JASFQK010000031.1 coordinate 77,163, forward strand.
AGCCGAGACGAACTCAGATCGGCCTGATCGGACTACGCGCCTGTGCCGGCACACCGCGGCTCAGTTGCCGTAGTGCAACTGGAACGCCGACACGTCGTGCAGGTCGACGTCTTCATCGTCGTCGGACTGGAGGCAGGTGCAGTCCAGCGACGGGATCTCCGGGCCCAGGAGGCAATCGGGCAGTGCGGCGAGGTCCGCCGGCCCGACGGTGCCGTCGCAGTCGCAGTCGCCGAAGACCAGGTTGGTCGGGTTGCACAGCGACAGATTCGCCGAGGTCTCGAGGTAGATGTCGTCGAAATAGGTCGGGCCGAAGCCGCTGCTGCCGCCGGAGGTCTTGATGTAGAAGTTCTGGAGCGCGCTGTTGTCGCCGGTGCGGAAGTCGAACGTCTCGTCGCCGTCGGGTGCGGCGAGTTTGTCGGCCGCGGTGGCGACGCCGCCGGGCACGTCATTCAGCCATACTTCGTAGTAGTTCCCCGCCGTATCGACCCGCACCCAGACGTTGTACCACGTGTCCGGCGTGAGCTGGACCAGCGCTTCGTAGTTGCCGCCGTCGTCGTCCCAAACACGCAGATCGAGGTTCGGCGTGTTGTTGGCCATGCCGAGTTCCGGGGCGAAGTCGCTGTATTCACTCGGGCTCGTCCACGGCGACAGGCCAACGGAGAACGTCTGGCGGTTGGCGACGCGCATGCGGAAGAAGAACATCCGGCTCGTGCCGTCGGGGAACGCGAGCCCCTCGGCACTCAGCGCCTTGCGCAACACCGACGACTCGGACGGGACATACAGGCACTGGTTCAGCGCGTCCGCCGGATCGATGACGACGGCGTTGCCGCCGCCGAAGGAGGACCAGTCATCCTGGCCGTGAAGCGGTCCCAGCGTTTCGTCCGACAGATCGTCGAACAACCGGTAGTCTGCGAGGGACACGCAAGCTGTCGTCGCGACAGCGAGAAGAAGCACGATCGTGGTACGGCATCTGCCCATCGGCAACGTGACCATCTGTCATCCTCCTGAACGTGGATGGGTTCCGCGGAGGGCACTTTCGTCCTGAGTGCCCAACCGGCTCGCCGCGGAAACAAAGAGCGATAACCGCGCACAGGCCCGATCTTAGCGTAGAGGCGCGGGATCACGCGCGGGATTTGCCGTGCTGAGTGCAGGATGATGTGCGGACGAGCGAACGCTCGGGCTGGATTGGCGACCGCACATCTCCTGGATCACGCTCGCCGCGCTGCGAGACTCCGGCACAGATGCGGTCAGGTCCGGCGGAACCACTGCGGTCCGGGTCGGCAGCCCTGCACCGACGTCTACTCGGGGCCGGCGGCACTTGACGATTCGACGACAAAATGGGGAATGCACCCCCATTACGGCCGCGAAACGTCAAGCCGGCCGGGTCACTCGTTGGGCGTGGCGGTCGGCGGTTGTTCCAGTCGCTCGAAGCGGCGGACGAGGCGGTCGTAGAGGGTGCCGCCGGCGCTGTCGGGGCTGATCATGAAGACGCGGCGGCCGCCAGCGCGGGTCAGGTGGATGTAGTCGCACTCCAGGCCGTCGATGACTTGCAGCGTCAGCGGGGCGAGGTCGTCGATCGAGTTATCGGACAAAAACGCCCGCAGGTCCCGCCACTCCTCCTCAGTCAGCCGGCGGACTTGAACCTCCTCTTCGCCGCGGTCGTGCCGCAGTTCGACCTCCTGACCGCTGACGGTAATCACATACTGCCCCCAATACCCCCAGTTCGAGACGCCTACCAACGCGATGACTTCGTCCGGGCCATCATCGGCGCAGACGGTCTTCTGAAGCTCCCGCTCCCAGCCTCTGACACTCTCACGCACCGAGTATCCGCCGTTGAAGGCCTGCCAGGCACCGAGGATCCGCGCTTCGCCGGGATGGTGGCTCAGGACGAGCTGGCGAGCGGCGGGGCTGTCTTCGCTTTCCAGGTAGGACTCCGCGGCTGTGGCGACACGGTCATTCGCCAACGACAGCAGTTCGCCGACCCGCGGCAAGGGAAGCGCCACGCGCGCCAATCTGGCGCAGGCCAGCAACGCCTGCTGCGCAACACTGTCCGAACCGGCGAGGATCTGCTCACGCCGGACGGCGTCGGGCAGCAGGCACGCCGCGATGCCGGCCGGTGCGCCGCCCTGCTCGCAGAGCTTCTCCAGCGCTTCGCGGGTGTTGCCGGCCAGCGACGCCCGCCGATCCAGGGCCGTGCGGACGGTGGCCGGATCGGCGGTCCCCGCCGCTATACGGCGTACCACCTCTCGATCGACGGGCGCCGCCGGCCAAGCGCGGATGGCCAACCACAGGCTTCTCGATACGGCCGGATTCGCGGCATGCAGCTCGGCAACGCGCGAGACCAGCCTCTCGGCGACCGCCTCGCTCGGCGTTTCCCAATCCACGGCCAGATACCTACCCATGCTGAGCTCGGGCTCGAGCGGCGCGGCGTCATCCGACGAGCGCAGAGCCTGCTTCACCCGCTCCCAGCCCTCGTCGGTGCTGACCGCACGGGCGTACGCCTCGACGGCCGAGGCGGACTCCTCGACGGATAGACCGCCGAGCGACGCCAGCGCTGCGAGTATGTCTCGGCGATGTGACTGCTCAGTCTCGCGCGCTACAGCCGCTCTCAGAATGGGAACAGCCTCTTTCACACCGTAGTGCGCCAGCGCATCAGCGGCGCCCGCGAGGGCAGAACCCGTATCATGGCCGGCAACCCAAAGGAGCCCCTCCTTGCACTCCGGCAGGTCCACTTCATCAAGGCTGTGTATCAACCCAAGTCGGCCCTGCCCGCACCGATCGGCTGCCCAAGCCGGATTGGTCAACCACGGCAACAGGGGGCGCAGCGTCTCCGCACTGGCGCCCCCGTCGTTGAGCTGAACCAGACAGCTCACGGCGGCGTTGTGGGCGGCAACATCTTTGCCGCCGACGAACGGCACGATGCGCGGGATCCAGTAGTCGGGAGCGTCCCATACCACGGCCTCGAGTGCCGATATGAGCGTGCGGTCCGTGACCGCGCCGAGCGCCGATTCGGAGAACAGCGACAGGAACCACTCGTCCCGGCCCGGCCACTGCTCGGCCATGAGCGCATCACACGCCTCGTCGCGAGCGTCCTCTACCGCCGAGTGGTCCGCCACGATCTGTTTTAACTGCTCGCGAAACGCGCTCTGCGCGGCACGATCTTCGACCTGCCCGGCGTGGGCGTAGAGAACACCCAGGCTGATTGCCGCAACGTGCGGTTGATCGCCGGTCAAATGCTTCCGCAGAATGGGCTCGGCGGTCGCCCAGTCTTTGATGGCCAGCGTGTGCAACGCGCAATAGCCCGTGACCCAGTATCCTCCGTCCTTCGCCGCCTGTGCAGCGGCGATCAACTGGGGGCGGAAACGATCGCTGTACGTAATGAGCCACGCCCGCACATCCTCACACCACCACTCGTCGTCCTTCCCGGCTCGCTTCAACGCAGTGAGAATCCGCTCAACACGTTCGTGGACGGCGGGCTCGTCCGGGAGCAGATCCACCACGTTCGCCAGCCCGCCTGGCTGCTCTTCGCAGGCTTCAAGCAGCCTCAGTCCGACGCTCCGCGATACGGACGCCGGCCCGCCGGTCTCCGGCCAGGCGTGGTCCGCCCAGTACCCCAGCAGGACGTCAGGCGCGGCGTCTTCCGGCGGCTCGCCTTCGAACCAGTCACGCTGGGCAGCGGGCAGGCCTTCGTTCCGTTTGCGGGCCTGCTCCTCCCAGTCCGGCGGCGGCGCGGGAAGCGCCAGCAGCCCGTCGATCAGCTCGGACCAGGTGGCGGCGTTCGGCGACGCCGGCGGCGTCGCCATCTGTGCGGTCGAGAACGCAGCCACCATCAACGCCGTAGCCACGGCAAACGCGAACCTCTGCCCCATGCCAGGTACTCCACGATTCATCACAAGGGGCCTCCCTGGGCTGTGCCGGCGGTCCGCACCGCCGTCCCTCTCATTTTCCATTATCTGCCCCCTGTCCAGCCTCCGCTACGCGACGCCGGTAGAGCACGATCATACGCCGTATGACTCGGGCGACCGGGTTTCGGGAACCGCGGCGGCTTGGGGGCGTCTCACTGAATAGCGGCCACATCGCACCCCATCGTCGGCGGGCCTTGCGCCTTGCCCGGGTCGCGGCGGCGGGTGACGATGTGGCCGGACAGATCTGGTCCGCGGTCTGCATGACGATCGGAGGTTCGGGCATGACACACGTATTCACACTGGGCGTGGTGGCGGCGCTGGTGGCGGCCGTGGCGAGCGGGGCGTTTCTGGCGGCGGCGGGTGATGGCGACGACAAGCCGCCGACGGATGGGGACCAACAGGCGGCGGCCGCGGGGAACACGGCGTTCGCCCTCGACCTGTACGGCCGGCTGCGGGAGACCGAGGGCAACCTGCTCATGAGCCCATACAGCGTATCTACTGCATTGGCCATGACTTACGGCGGAGCGCGGGGCGAGACGGCAAGGCAGATGGCCCAGGTGCTGCATTTCGACCTGCCGGCCGACAAGTTTCATCCGGCGTTCGCCAGGTTGCAGGCGGCGCTGAAGTCGGCGGACCGCGAGGGCGGGCCGACGCTGAACGTCGCGAACGCGTTGTGGGGGCAGAAGGGGTATGGCTTCCTGCCGGAGTTCCTGGCGCTGGCCAGCGATCAGTACAGGGCCGGCTGCCGCGAGGTCGACTTCGCCGGCGCCACCGAGCAGGCGCGGCAGACGATCAACACGTGGGTCGATGAGCAGACGCGGCATAAGATCGCGGAGCTGCTGCACGAGGGCGATCTCGACGCCGCCGTCGGGCTGGTGCTGACGAACGCGATCCACTTCAAAGGAAGCTGGGCGGCGCAATTCGACCCGCAGCGGACGCGCGACGGCACGTTTCATGCAGGTGCCGCCGGCGACGTCATCGTGCCGATGATGAGCCAGTTTGGGGAGTTCCCGCTGGCGTTTGGCGATGACGTGGATGTGCTCGAACTGCCGTACGCCGGCGAGCGGTTGAGTATGGTGATCGTGTTGCCGAAGGCGATGGACGGGCTGGCGGAGGTCGAACGGTCGCTCAGTCCGGCGAAGCTGGACGGGTGGCTCGGCGGGCTACGGGCGCAGAACGTGCGCGTGGCGCTGCCGCGGTTCACGCTGGATACGCGGTTCGACCTAGCGAAGACGCTGCAGGCGATGGGGATGACCGACGCGTTCACGCCGGGAGCGGCGGACTTCTCGGGCATGACGGGGACGCGCGACCTGTACATTGGGCTGGTGATCCATCAGGCGCGGGCGGAGGTCAACGAAGAGGGTACCGAAGCGGCCGCCGGCTCGGCGGTGGTGATGAAGCGGGCGGGCATACCGCCGGCGTTCACGGTGGATCATCCGTTCCTGCTGCTGATCCGCGATCGGCAAACGGGGACGTTGTTGTTTGTGGGGCGGGTGGCGAATCCGGCAGAGTAGCGGCGCGCGGTGCGCGTAGCGGCCGGGCTCCGTACCGGACGTCTTCGGTGAGCCGTAAGCCTTGAGCCGTCAGCCGTCAGCCGTCAGCCGTCAGCCGTCAGCCAGATTGTGGCACCGGATTGCATCCGGTGTGTTGGTGCGCGCTCACTCACGCATCGACACCTGCACTGGTGGGCAAGCCACCAGTGGCACCCGGCGCTCACTCGCCCAACGACACAACGCACTGGTGGACGAGCCACCAGTGGCACCGAGGGCATCGATATTCGCAGTAGTGTGAGTCACCAGTGACACGTGCCGGCCTTCTGGACGTCCAGTAGGGACTGCATGAGTGTAGCCCAGCACGCAGTGCTGGGACTGGCGAACGCCCGCCCCTTCCAAGCCCCGGCGGAACGGCGGGTGGAACTCAATGGTACTAACCTTGTCACGCGGCTCGTTTCTTGGTGTTTGCTCGTGGTGGTGGAGCGGTGGGCAGCTTGCTGGGGCGTTTCAGCTTGCCGTGGCCTTTGTTTTTGGTTTTCGTGTCATGCGGAC
>JASFQK010000032.1:0-81768 GCA_050115495.1 Phycisphaerae bacterium
CCCGAATAGAAAACGGGCGCCACCCGATGCGCTAAAGGTCGCGGGCGGACCGTCAAGTCAACCCATCACGACCCCGCGCACCGGGCAGCGCCCGCATGATAAGCGCGGACACTCACCCGGGGCGAGGCTGCCCTGGCCGTGGTGGCACATATGACACGTAGTGCCTGTTGGCGGTCGTCCTGCCAAGACAGTTCTCGAATGCTGTCCTACACAGTACTCGAATTGAACGTAAATTGCAAGTAAGTTGCATTTATATTTCTTTCAGTTTTCGCTGTGCCAGCATCCACGATAATGCGAGCATGGCTCGTTATAAGCAGATGTCCTCGCGCCTCCCGGAACCGGTCTACGACCGCTACTCCACCTTGGAGCACGGCCACAAGCAACTTGCCTGCGCGGCCGGCCTCCTCCTGTACCTTCAATGTGACGAAGAAAGCCAATGGCTCTACCGCGAATGGGCCAAGGCAATTGCGGAGGGTCGCGCCGACATAGACCAGCCACCACCCGGCGTGCGAAGGTTGATCCCGAAGACTACGCACGCCAAGAAGAAGAATCGCTAGCTTTGCGCGCCACCGGTGCTGCTGGGCACGCTGGTCCGAAGAAGAGTCGCCCTACGGACTCCTGACGCAGGGTTGGGATTGGCGGGAGGCATGAGCCAAGGTCGAAGAGCGGATGTAAGCTGTGGAAGCGCGGTGGGAAGGGCGAAGGTAGGCGGGGAGCGCGAGGCGGGTGGGGCGTGAGTTGATCGTGGGGTTGCTCCGCGGCGAAGAAGTCCACCAGCCATTGGCAGGTGCCACACTGGCAGGCTAACGCGACGACGCGAGAAATCAGGCGGGTCCCGCTGCGAAAAGACAGTGGCGGGCGGGGCGGGGTTGTGCCAGCACTGGTGGGCAAGCCACCAGTGGCACCCGCGCTGCGCGAGAGAGGAGAGCAGGAGAGAGTAGAGAGTAGAGCGAAAGACATGCCGGCGCCTAAGGCTTCAGCATGCCACACCCCCGACACGGAGGTCGGACGCTACGGCGCGGGTCGTGTGATTGTTGGCATTCGACGTCGGCCACGGGGGGCCGACGCTACGGACGGCCGGCACGGAGACCGGCCGCTACGAGGACATCCGGTGCGGAGCCCGGACGCTACCGGTGCGGGCGGCGGAGGCCGGCGCGGGGTTCCAGCCAAAGGTCGGTGAGGTCGCCGGCGAGGAGGCGGCGATAGCCCGTCGCCGCGACCATGGCAGCGTTGTCAGTGCAATACTCGGCGGGGGTCAGATGCAACGTGATGCCGGCATCGGCACAGCTTGCCGCCAAACCACGCCGCAGGGCGCCATTGGCCGCCACGCCGCCGCCGACGACAACATTCTTCACGCCGACGTGCTGCGCCGCCGACACCGTCTTGGCGATGAGCGTCTCGACGAGAGCGGCCTGGAAGCTGGCGGCGATGTCGGCGAGCTCGCCCGCGCTGAGGTGGGCGACCGAGCCATATTTGCGCCCCGGGCCGTACACGTGGTACAGCACCGCGGTTTTGAGGCCGCTGAAGGAGAAGTTGAAGTGCGGTTCGTGGATCCAGGGGCGGGGGAAGCGGATCGCCGACGGGTTGCCGGGTTGGGCGGCGCGCTCGATGACGGGGCCACCGGGATAGCCGAGCTCGAGCAGCGCGGCGACCTTGTCGAAGGCCTCGCCGGCGGCGTCGTCGACGGTCTGGCCGAGGAGCGTGACGTCGAGGAAGTCGCGGACGAGGTAGAGCGATGTATGGCCACCACTGACGACGAGGGCGACGGCCGGCCAGGGCGGTGAGTCGGTCAGCAAAGCGGCGCTGGTCGCGTGAGCTTCGATATGATCGACGGCCACGAGCGGCAGGTTGTAGAGCAGGCTGAGCGTCTTCGCCGCCGTCACGCCGATGAGTAGCGAGCCGACGAGACCGGGGCCGGCGGTGACGGCGATGGCGTCGAGGGCGTCGTAGCGGCAGCCGGCCTGCTCGAGGGCTTGTTCGAGGATGGGGGCGATCTGCTCGACGTGGGCGCGTGAGGCGATTTCCGGCACGATGCCGCCGTAACGGGCGTGCAGTTTGACCTGCGAGCTGACGACGTTGGCGCGGACGTCGCGGCCGTCGACGACAACGGCGGCGGACGTTTCGTCGCAGGACGTTTCGAGGCCGAGGATGCTGGTGGGTTGGGTGGTCATGTTTTCTGAGGGATTATAGGGGGAAAGCAACCCCTTCGGCTGCGCTCAGGGTGCCGAGGCAACGAGGGTTCGCGGGCGGGGATCGGCTGGCGGGGCGAACGATTATCCCCCACACGACGTCGGCCACGGGGGGCCGACGCTACTGCCCGGTGCGAAGCCGGGTTGGTAATCGACGGCCGACACGGAGGGCGACCGCTACGGGGGTGGTTCGCTTTCCGCCGGGACGGGTGGCTTGGCAGATGCGGCGTTCGGGCTACTCGGACGATTGCAGCGCGTTGGCCCGTTGCAGCACGGCGTCGGCCTCGGCTTTGCGGTCCAGCGCCTCGAGTACCGCGCCGTAGAGCTTCATATTGAACACGCAGTGGTCGATGGCCTTGGTGTCCTGCTGGTTCTCTTGCACGACCTTCTCCCAGATCGCCACGGCGCGTTTGGCGAGCGGTTCGGCTCGGGCGTACTCTCCCTGCCGGTAGCATATGTTGGCGAGCAGTCCAAACCGCCTGCCCAGATTCGGCTGTCCCAGATCCGGAAGCTGCTCGGCAAGGGCCAGCGACCGTTCGGCGAGAGGCCGGGCCTCAACGAGTCCCTGTTGGATGGAGAGCGCCCAGGCGAGCTCAAACAAGCACAATTCCAAATCCCCGCGGCTGGCGCCGTCAGTCTGCTCCGTGATGGCGAGCGCCCGTCGCGCGAGAGACTCGCCCCGCTCGTAGTCTCCCTTGTCTTCATACAACACGCCGAGCCGCCTCACGTACTCGACGACGCCGAGATGATCCGGACCCAGATCTCTCTCGGCGTTGGCCAGGGCGCGCTGGTAGAACGGCTCTGCCTCATCGTATTTCCCCTGCCAGTACAGCACGTCGCCGAGGCAGACGGTGCACCTCTGCACGAGCGGATCCGTGGCGGGCAGATGCCGCTCCGCAAGGGCCAGGGCACGCCGGGCCGGCGGTTCCGCCAAAGCGTATCGGCCCGTTGCCCAGTAGACCACAGCCAAGGCGCGCAACGGCACGATTGCATCAGGGTGATTTTTGCCCCGAACCTTGTCGATAACGGAGATCGTCCGTTTGTAAAGAGGTTCGGCTTCGTCGCGCTTGCCTTGATTGTGCAACACGCAGGCGAGGCTCTGCAGAACAGGTATCCGATCCGGATCGCGGGCGCGCGTGTGTTTCTCCGTGATGGCGAGCGCCCGGCGGGCCAAAGGCTCAGCCTCGCCGTCTCGTCCCTGGCCGGACAGGATCGTCACCAGAACACTCAGCACCCTCCCCACATCCGGGTCGTCAGCGTCGCGTTCCTTCTCGCAGATGGCCAGCGAACGCCGGGCAGGAACCTCGGCCTCGTTGTATTTTTCCTGAGCCACACGGGCCCGACTGAGCCAATACAGAACGACGGCCACCTCAATATCATCAGGCCCACGGGCACGTTCAACTGATGGCAGCAGTTGCGCACAGACAGACTCCGCTTCCTCGTACTTGCCCTGGCCCAAGTACTCCTGACACAGGGTCAGTTGACTATCCGTACAGCTAGCTTCCCAGACCACACGCCAGCGACGGTCTTCAATCTCCTCGCGGAAGATGTAGACATAGCCGGGTTGGGCATCGACGGTGTAGTTCAGGCACTCCTCAGAGCGCGAGTACAACGGACAGGAACCGCTGCCACCCAGGAAGTAGGTGTCGTACTCGAAGGAGAGCTCGTGACGCCCGGGCAGGACCTCGACGGAGAAGATGCCGTCACGCGAGCCGTTGTAGGCGCCGTTGCCGTTCCAGTAGTTACGGCCGGGCTTGCCGTCCACCTTGAGCAGGTACAAGGGGATCGCGCCTTTGAGTATCGCGACCTCGGTGGAGGGCTTGGGTGGTCCCTCGTAGAGACGATGGGTGCCGGTGCAACCCACCAGCGAGAGGGTTAAACAGATGCCCGGGATGAGCAGGAATGATCGCAGGCGGCGCGGTCTGATCCAGTGCTGTTGGCCTCGGTCCATCATGACGCCCTTCCTCGTTGATCACCTGGCCTGTGCGACGGTACACGCCGACGGAGAGGGTGGTTCCCCTGATTCGCGAAGGAGCCTCACCCCTGTCACAGCCACGCGGGCGGTCGCACGCGAAACAACGGAAGCATGCTACAGGAAGACGGTCCGGGGAGACAAGGGGGGCGGGAAGAAGGCAACCCCTTCGACTCTGCTCAGGGTGCCGAGGCAACGAGGCATTGCGGGCGGGGGTTGGTTGGCGAAGCGGACGATTATCCGGCACACGACGTCGGCCACGGTGGGCCGACGCTACAGACGGCCGGCACGGAGACCGGCCGCTACGGGGGTAGCCGGCGCGAGCTACCGGCGGTGGCTGCGTTGGGTTAGGAACTCGACGAGGGCTTTGTCGAAGGGCATCGCCGTGTCGAGGGGGACGTAGTCGGCGCGGGCGGCGGCTAGGCTGCGGCTGAGCTCGGTTCGCCAGCTTTCGATCGCCTCGACGTAGCGGGCGCGGACGGCGGAGGCGTCGGCGACGATCGTTTCGCCGGACTCGGGGTCCTCCAGCCGCAGGCTGCCCGTGAACGGAAAGCGCACCTCGGCCGCGTCGAGGACGTGCATGACGATCAGGTCGTGGCCGCGGAAACGGACGTGGTGCAGGGCTTCGAGCACGGCGGCGCGGTCGGTGAGCAGGTCACTCAGCACGACGATCAGGCCACGGTGCGGGACCTGAGTGAGGGCCTGGTGGATGCCGTCGGCGAGGCCGGTCTGTCCCTGCGGCACGACCGAGGCCAGCGTGCGGAGCAGGTCGACCAGATGACCGCGTCGCGACCGGGCGGGCAGCATCTGCTGGAGACCCTCGCCGATGAGGCCGAGCCCGACGGCGTCCTGCTGGCGGGTGACGAGGTAGCCGAGGGCGGCGGCGAGGTGAATGGCGTAGAGGAGCTTGCCCGCCGGCTGGGGCGAGGGGAGGTGCCGCGGGCCGAGGCCGCCGACGTAGCCCATGCTGGCCGAGGTGTCGACGAGGAGATAGCACTCCAGGTGCGTTTCGGCGTTGTATTGTCGGACGTAGAGGCGGTCGGTGCGGGCGAAGACGTTCCAGTCGATGGAGCGGGGGTCGTCGCCGTGGACGTACTTGCGGTGCTCGCTGAACTCGACGGAGAAGCCGTGCAGGGGTGAGCTGTGCAGGCCGGCGAGGAAGCCCTCGACGATGAAGCGGGCCCGCAGGTCGAGTTGGCCGACCTGCTGGACGACTTTCGGGTCGAGGTATTGGGCGAGCGAAGCCACCGTGAGTCGCCGGCCTTTCCCGCGGGGCCGCGTCGACGGCGGGACCGTCGACGGGGGCGGCCGCGGATCGTATTATCACGGATTCCAACCCCTGCGAAAGGAGAGCGCCGATGTGCGTTTCCCGAACTCTGTGGCTGACTCCCGGCATGATCGCCCTGTTCCTGCTCTGCGGCTGCGACAGCAAGCCGTCTGGCCCGGCGACGTCCCAGGCGGCCGGCGGCCAGCGGAGCAGCCCGCTCAAGGTAGGCTTCTCCCAGATCGGTGCGGAAAGCGCCTGGCGGACCGCCGAAACCGAGTCCATCAAGGCGGAGGCGGAGCATCGCGGCGTGAAGCTGATTCAATCCGACGCTCAGCAGAAGCAGGAGAATCAGATCAAGGCGCTGCGGAACTTCATCGCGCAGAAGGTCGACGCGATCGTCCTGGCGCCGGTCGTGGAGACGGGCTGGACGCCGGTGCTGAAGGAGATTCAGCGGGCGGGCATTCCGGTGATCCTGGTGGACCGCGGAGTGGATGTGCCCGATCCGTCGCTCTACGCGACGCTGATCGCCTCGGATTTCGTCGAGGAAGGCCGGATGGCGGCCCGCTGGCTGGCGGGGATGCTCGGGGCGGAGGGTAATATCGTCGAGCTGCAGGGCACGCCGGGAGCGGCGCCGGCGATCGATCGGCGGAAGGGTTTCGCCGAGGTGCTAGCGGAGCATCCGGGGCTGCGCATCATCAAGTCGCAGTCCGGGGACTTCACGCGAGCCAAGGGCAAAGAGGTCATGGAGGCGTTCCTCAAGGCCGAAGGGGCGAACATCCAGGCCGTGTACGCCCACAACGACGACATGGCCCTGGGGGCGATTCAGGCGATCGAAGAGGCGGGGCTGAAGCCGGGGAAGGACATTCTCATCGTGTCGATCGACGGTGTGCGGGCGGCGTTCGAGGCGATGGTCGCCGGGAAGCTGAACTGCACGGTCGAGTGCAACCCGCTGCTGGGGCCGGCGGCGTTCGACGCGGTCGAGAAGGTGCTGGCGGGCGAGCAGGTGCCCAAGTGGACGGTGGTCCACGACGAGATCTTCGACCAGTCCGTGGCCGCGGACGTCATCGACAGCCGCAAGTATTGAACGCCGAGCCGCCGCGTCGGTTGTGGAGAACGGCATGCGCAAGGTGACGGTGATGATGGTGGTGCTGGGCCTGGGGACGGCGGCGGGGATGGCGGATGAGCGGATCCGTGGGTTGGCGCGGCCGGAGACAGAGGCGACGAACAGCTTCTACGTCGGCAATCGCCCACCGCTGCTGCCGAGCCCGCTGGTGAAGCTGCCGATCGGCGCGATCAAGCCGGAGGGCTGGCTGCACACGCAGCTCCGGCTGCAGGCGGACGGCTTCATCGGTCACCTGCCGGAGATCAGCGAGTTTCTGGAGAAAGACGATAACGCCTGGCGCGCCCCCGACGGGCTCGGTGAGCACGGGTGGGAAGAGGTGCCCTACTGGCTGAAGGGCTTCGGCGACATGGGCTACGTGCTGCAAGACCTGCACGTCATCGCTGAGGCGCGCGACTGGATCGAGGCGGTGCTGGCCAGCCAGCAGGACGACGGGTACTTCGGGCCGCACGCCAACCTGACGCGGCTCGACGGCAAGCCCGACCTGTGGCCCAACATGATCATGCTCGACGCCATCCGTTCGTACTACGAGTACACCGGCGACGAGCGCGTGCCGGCGTGGATGGCCGCCTACTTTCGGTGGGAGCTGGCGGTGCCCGAAGAGGACTTCCTCCTCCCCTTCTGGCAGCAGCAGCGGGCGGCGGACAACCTGGCCAACGTCTACTGGCTGTACAACCTGACCGGCGAGTCGTGGCTGCTCGAACTGGCGGAGAAGATCCACCGCCGAACCGCCGACTGGACGGGCGGCGTGGCCAACTGGCACGGCGTGAACATCGCCCAAGGCTTCCGCGGACCGGCGGTCTACTACCAGCAGTCGAAGGATCCGGCTCACCTGGCGGCTACGGAGCGTGACTACGCCGAAGTGATGGGGATGTACGGGCAGGTGCCGGGGGGCATGTTCGGCGCTGATGAGAATTGCCGGCCGGGTTTCACCGGGCCGCGGCAGGCCGCCGAGACGTGCACGATGGTCGAGTTCATGCTGTCGTTCGAGAACCTGCTGAAGATCACGGGTGAGCCGCTTTGGGCCGATCGGTGCGAAGAGGTTGCTTTCAACTCGCTGCCGGCTTCGATGACGCCGGATCTGAAGGCGTTGCACTATCTGACGGCGCCGAACCTGGTACGCTGCGATCGGCAGAGCAAGTCGCCGGGTGTGGAGAACGGCGGCGACATGTTCTCGTTCAACCCGCACCAGTACCGCTGCTGCCAGCACAACGTGAGTCACGGTTGGCCGTACTACGCGGAGCATCTGTGGCTGGCGACGCCGGACGAGGGGCTCGCGGCGGTGCTGTACGCACCATCGCGGGTGCGGGCGAAAGTCGCGGGTGGGAGCGAAGTGACAATCAGCGAAGAGACGCGCTATCCGTTTGACGAGTTGGTCCTGCTGACGGTGTCGACGCCGGAACCGGTGCGTTTCTCGCTGTATCTGCGGCGGCCGGCCTGGTGCACGGCGCCGACGCTGAAGATCAACGGTGACGAGCGGCCCTGGCCGGAAGAGCCGGCGGCGTACGCGGTCATCGAGCGCACGTGGACGGAGGGCGATCGCCTCGAGCTGCGGTTGCCGATGCCACTGACGGTGAAGCGCTGGCCGAAGAGCCACAACTGCGCCTCGGTGCAGCGCGGGCCGCTGACATATGCGCTGAAGATCGGGGAGGAATGGGAGCGGGCCGGCGGGACGGACGAATGGCCGGGCTTCGAGCTACTGCCCACGACGCCGTGGAACTACGGGCTCGTGTTGGACAAGGAAGATCCGACGTCGACGCTGAAGGTCTTGCCGCGGCCGGAGCGCTGGGCGGATCAGCCGTTCACGCCCGAGGCGGCGGTCATCGAGTTGGAGGTGCCGGCCCGGCGAATTCGGGCGTGGCAGGAGGATTACTGGGGGCTCGTCGGACCGCTGCAGGACAGCCCGGTGCGTTCGAACGAGCCGGTCGAGATGGTCATGCTGATTCCGATGGGCTGCGCCCGGTTGCGGATCGCGGCGTTTCCGGTAATCGGCAGCGGCCCGGAGGCGGTGATCTGGAAGGCTCGGCCCGAGCGGAAGGAGCCACTGCCGGCGAGCGCCTCGCATTGCTACGAGGGTGACTCGCTTGGCGCGCTGAGCGACGGGCTCGAACCGAAATCATCGAAGGACCAGACCATTCCGCGGTTCACCTGGTGGGATCGCCGCGGGTCGGTCGAGTGGGTGCAGTACGACTTCGCCGAACCGCGCAGCGTGAGCGAGGCCGAGGTGTACTGGTTCGACGACGGCCCGGAGGGCGGTTGCCGGCCCCCAGCCTCGTGGCGACTGCTGTATCGCGTGCGGGACAAGTGGCAGCCGGTGAGCGGATCGATGGTGTACGGCGTGCGGCGCAACCGCTTCAACAAGATCGAGTTCAAGCCGGTAACGACGACGGCTGTGCGCATCGAGGTCGAGCTGCGCGACGGCTTCTCCGGCGGCATCCTGGAGTGGAGGATTGCGTCGCCGTGACGCCGGCCGCCGCCGCTTCCGCCCCACTGCTGGCGATGCGTGGCATCTGCAAGACGTTCCCCGGGGTGCGCGCCCTGGACGGCGTGGATTTCACGGTCCGGGCGGGGGAGATTCATGCACTGCTGGGCGAGAACGGGGCGGGCAAATCCACGCTCATCAAGGTGCTGACGGGAGTGTATCGGCGCGATGACGGCGAGATGCTGCTGGACGGGCAGCCCGTAACGCCGCAATCGCCGCAACATGCCCAGTCGCTCGGGATCAGCACGGTCTACCAGGAAGTGAACCTCATCCCGTACCTGTCCGTCGCGGAGAACATCTATCTCGGCCGGCAGCCGCGGCGATGGGCGTGGCTGGCCTGGTGGGAGATACACCGGGGCGCGACCGAGGCGCTGCGCCGGCTGGATCTGGACATCGATGTCTCGCTGCCGCTGAGCAGCTACTCGATCGCGATCCAGCAGATGGTGGCGGTGGCTCGGGCGCTGGACGTACAGGCGCGGCTGCTGGTGCTGGATGAGCCGACTTCGAGCCTCGATGCGGCGGAGGTGGCCCAGCTCTTCGGCGTGATGCGCACGCTGAAGGAGCGCGGGCTGGGCATCGTCTTCATCACGCACTTTCTCGAACAAGTGTACGCAATCTCCGACCGGCTCACCGTGCTGCGCAACGGGCGGCTCGTCGGCGAATACGAGACGGCGGCGCTGCCGCGAATCGAGCTGATCGCGAAGATGATCGGCCAGGATGCCGACACGGCGGCGCGGCTCACGACGCAGTCGGCGACCCGGCCGACGGCGGTCAAGCGCGAACTACTGCTCAGCGCGACGGGCGTCGGCCGGTCCGGCACGCTCCAGCCGCTCGACGTACGCATCGACGCGGGCGAAGTCGTGGGGCTGGCCGGACTGCTCGGTTCCGGTCGTAGCGAGCTCGCCCGGCTGCTATTCGGGCTGGAGCCGGCGGATTCGGGAAAGACAGAAATCGACGGCCGGCCGGCGAAGCTCACTTCGCCGCGGCGGGCGATCGCCTGCGGATTGGGCTTCTGCCCGGAAGATCGCAAGGCCGACGGCATCGTGCCCGAGCTGTCCGTGCGAGAGAACATCATCCTGGCGCTTCAGGCGCGGCGGGGCTGGCTGCGGCCGCTCAGCCGGCGGGCCCAGGTTCGGCTCGCTCGGCACTATTCACAGGCCCTGAGCATCGCTACACCCGACGCCGAGAAGCCAGTCGGTCAGCTCAGCGGCGGGAACCAGCAGAAAGTGATCCTGGCCCGCTGGCTGGCGGCACAACCGCGGCTGCTGATCCTCGACGAACCGACGCGCGGCATCGACATCGGGGCGAAGGCCGAGATCGAGAAGCTCGTAGCCACGCTGTGCGCCGAAGGCATGGCCATTCTGTTCATCTCCTCCGAACTGGAGGAAGTCGTGCGCAACTGTCAGCGTGTCCTCGTCCTGCGGGACCGGGCCAAGGTCGGCGAGCTCGCCGGCGATGAGATCGACCTGCCCGCGATCATGCAACGTATCGCCGCTCACGAGCACCATGGCTGAACTGTCCACCCCGGCACCGGCGCGTCGCATCAACCGGCTGGTCTGGCCGGCGGCCGCACTACTTCTGCTGCTGCTGTTCAACCTGGTGTGCACGCGCGGGTTCTTCTCGTTGGAGATCAAGGACGGGCACCTGTACGGCTCGCTGATCGATGTGCTGAACCAGGCGGCGCCGGTGCTGCTGACGTCGCTGGGGATGACGCTGGTGATCGCGACGGGCGGTGTGGACCTGTCCGTCGGGGCGGTAATGGCGATGGCCGGAGCGGTCGCCGCCGTGCTGATCACGCAGACGACAGCGAGTGTGGGGCTGATCATCGCCGGCGCGCTCGGCGTAAGCCTGGCGGCAGGGTTGTGGAACGGTCTGCTCGTGGCGCTGTTTCGCGTGCAGCCGATCGTGGCGACGCTAGTGCTGATGGTCGCGGGACGGGGGTTAGCGCAGCTCCTCACGAAGGGACAGGTTGTCGGCTGCGAGCATCCGACGTTCTGCTTCATCGGCGGCGGGTATCTGTTCGCCCTGCCGTTCACGGTGACACTCTTCGCAGTGATGTTCGGCGCAGCGGCGCTGCTGACGCGGGGCACGGCCCTCGGCCTGCTCATCGAGGCCGTCGGCAACAACGAGGCGGCCAGTCGGTGCGCCGGCGTGCGCGTGCGACTGGTGAAGCTGCTGGCGTACGGCTTCTGCGGGCTGTGCGCCGGCCTGGCCGGCATCGTTGACGCGGCCGACATCAGGGCCGCCGACGTGAACCACTTGGGCGAGTACCTCGAACTAGACGCGATTCTGGCAGTGGTCATCGGCGGAACGGCTCTCACCGGCGGGCGTTTCTCGCTCATCGGCACGGTGATCGGCGCCCTGATCATCCAGACACTGACCACGACGATTCTGACCCACGACGTGCCCGTCGAACACACGCTCGTCGTCAAGGCGCTGGTCGTGCTGGTCGTTTGCCTGCTGCAAGCGGAGCGGCTGCGCGAGCTGCTGCGGCGGTGGAGGGCGACGGCATGAAGCTGCGCCTGGCCCGCCAGCATGTGCCGCTCGTCGCCACGACTGTGGTCTGCCTGCTGCTGTACGGGGCCGCGTCGCTGCGCTACGACGGCTTCTGCTCGTGGGCGGTGCTGCTGAACCTCTTCCGCGACAACGCCTTCCTCGGGCTCGCCGCCATCGGCATGACCTTCGTCATCCTCTCCGGCGGGATCGATCTGTCCGTCGGGGCGATGGTGGGCTGCACGAGCATTCTGCTGGCGACGCTCATGCAGCGCTGCGAGCTGACGCCATTTGTGGCCATACCGGCGGTGCTGATGTTCGGGGCGGCACTCGGGCTGGGCATGGGGGCGGTGGTGCACTTCTTCGGCCTACCGCCGTTCCTGGTGACGCTGGCGGGGATGTTCCTGGCTCGCGGAATCGGTTTCGTCATCGACATGGAAACGGTTTCGATTCGGCAGCCACTGTACGACTGGATCGACGACGTCAGCTTCACGTTCTTTCCGATCATGGTGATCGTCTTTCTGGCCGCCCTGCTGGCCGCGCTGTACGTGGCCCACCAGACGCGTTTCGGGCGAGCGGTGTACGCGGTCGGCGGGAGCGAGAGCTCGGCCCTGCTCATGGGCCTGCCGGTCGGTCGCACGAAGGTCGGCGTCTACACGCTCAGCGGCTTTTGCTCGGCCATGGCCGGCGTGCTGTACACGTTCTACACCTCCTCGGGAAACCCCAACGCCGGCACCATGCTCGAACTCGACGCCATCGCCGCGGTGGTCATCGGCGGCACACTGCTGACCGGCGGCGTGGGCAACGTGTTCGGCACATTGATCGGCGTGCTCATCTTCGGCATCATCCAGACAGCCATCACGTTCGAGGGGACGCTCAGCTCGTGGTGGACGCGGATCGCGATCGGCGGTCTACTGCTGGCGTTCATCCTGCTGCAGAAGCTCGTGCAGAGCGGCGCGGCAGGCCGGCGAAACCGGTAAGACACGAGGACAGCTCATGAACCACTTCTGGCTTGGCCTGGCATGTCTCGTTATCGCAGCTTCGACGGGGATCGCCTTCGCCCAATGGCAGCCGGCCGACGGCCCGCTGGCCACGCGGTGGGCAAAGGACGTCTCGCCCGACAACGCACTGCCCGAATACCCGCGCCCGCAGATGGTCCGAGCCGACTGGCTGAACCTGAACGGCCTGTGGGAATACGCCCTGCGCGGCAAGGACGACGCCCGGCCGCAGACCTTTGACGGCCAGATTCTCGTGCCGTTCGCCATCGAGTCGTCGCTCTCCGGCGTCGGCAAGCGCGTCGAGGACGGGCAATGCCTGTGGTATCGGCGGGCGCTCACGGTTCCGGCGGCGTGGAGTGAGCGGCACGTCCTGCTGCACTTCGGCGCGGTCGACTGGGAAACAGAAGTCTTCGTCAACGGCCAGAGTGTCGGCACGCACCGCGGCGGCTACGACCCGTTCACGTTCGACATCACGGCGGCGCTCCGCCCCGAGGGGACGCAGGAGCTGGTGGTCCGCGCCTGGGATCCGACCGACGCCGGCGCGCAGCCGCGCGGTAAGCAGGTGCGCAAACCGCACGGCATCTGGTACACGCCGACGACCGGCATCTGGCAGACGGTGTGGCTGGAGCCGGTGCCGGAGTTGCACATCAGGTCACTGCGACTGACGCCGGACCTGGGCTGCATGCGGCTGATCATCTCGGCGGAGATCGTCGGGCCGACCGACGGGCTGGTCATCGAGGCGACGGCACTCGTCGACGGGCGCGAGGTGGCCACTGTCACGGACAAGGCGACCTCTCAGATCGACCTGACGATCCCCGAGGCGCACCTTTGGTCGCCGGACGATCCGTTCCTGTACGACCTGCGCGTGACGCTGCGGCAGGGCGAGGACGGCGACGTGCTGGACCAGGTGACGTGCTACTTCGGCATGCGCAATGTGAACGTCGGCGCTGATCCCAACGGCGTCACGCGCATCCTCCTCAACGACAAACCGTTGTTCATGTTCGGGTTGCTCGACCAGGGGTTCTGGCCGGATGGCCTCTACACGGCACCGACGGACGAGGCCCTGCGCTACGACATCGAGATCTCCCGGCGGCTGGGCTTCAACACCGCCCGCAAGCACGTTAAGGTTGAGCCGGACCGGTGGTATTACTGGTGCGACCGGCTCGGGCTGCTGGTCTGGCAGGACATGCCCAGCGGCGACCGGTACATCGGCCCGAACGACGCGGACATCGAGCGCTCTCCCGAGTCGGCACAGCAGTACGAGCGCGAGCTGCGGGGCATCATGGACGCCCTGGTCAACCACCCGTCGATCGTCATGTGGGTGCCGTTCAACGAGGGCTGGGGGCAGTTCGATACGGGCCGCATCGCCACGTGGATCAAGGAGCACGACTTGACCCGGCTGGTCAATTCGGCCAGCGGCTGGACGGATCGCGGCGTCGGCGACGTGCACGACATTCACGCCTATCCGGGTCCGGCCTCACCCAAGCCCGAACCGAAACGAGCGGCCGTGCTGGGCGAGTTCGGCGGTCTGGGGTTGCCACTGAAGGGGCATACGTGGCAGGATGAGAAGAACTGGGGGTACCGCAGCTTCGACTCGCGCGAGAAGCTCACTGCGGCATACGTGGACGTCGTCGAGAAGCTCCGCCCGCTGATTGCCGACCCGGGTCTGTCAGCCGCGATCTACACGCAGACGACCGACGTGGAGATCGAAGTGAACGGTGTGATGACTTACGACCGGGCCGAGATCAAGATCGATCCGGCGCAGGCGGCCGCGGTGGCCGCGCGGCTGTTCCTGCCGCCGCCGCGCATCGTCACCATCGAACCGACCTCGGAGGAGAAAGGCCGCACGTGGCGTTGCACGACGTCCACGCCGGCGGAAGGCTGGGAGCGGCCGGACTTCGACGATTCTGGCTGGACCGAGGCGGTGGCCGGGTTCGGTCGCAACGGCACGCCCGGGATCGTCGTGCGGTCGGAGTGGCAGACGGAGGACATCTGGCTGCGGCGGAGCTTCGAGGTCGCCGAGCTGCCGGCCAGTCCGCGGCTGCGGCTCTATCACGACGAGGACTGCGAGGTGTACGTCAACGGCCGGCGGGCGGCGGCGGTCACCGGCTACACGACGAGTTACATCATGATTCCGCTGGAGGAGCCCGGGGCGCTGCGGCAGGGGAGGAATGTGTTCGCCGTGCACTGCCACAACACGCATGGTGGGCAGGGCGTGGACGTGGGGCTGATTGACTGGATCGAGCCGGGAGAGTCGACCAAGCCGCAGTAGGACCCGGGGCTGGCGGTCAGTTGGTCTCGGCGGTCTCGCGCAGCACTTCCTTGATGGCGGCGCGGTTGAAGCGCATCTTGACGTTGCTGGACTCGTCCACCTTGAGGACAACCTCGTTGTCGCGGACTTCGACGACGGTGCCCAGGATGCCGCCGATGGTCTGCACGCGGTCGTTACGCTTCAGGTTGCTGAGCATGTCCTCGTAGGTCTTGCGCTCCTTGCTTTTGCTGCGGGAGATCCACCACCAGAAGATGCCGACCACCAGGAACAGGGGGAACATCTGCCGGAAGAACACCTCCCAGCCCGACGGGGGCGGAGCCTTGGTCGGTTGAGACGCCTGGGCCAGCAGCAGCAGCAGATCCGTCATTCGTCACCATCCGTATTGACCTGAGCGGCGGGGCCTTGCAGAAACGAGCGTCGCCACGCAGCGAACGTGCCCGCGGCGAGCGCCTCGCGCATCTGCCGCATCAGGTCCTGGTAGAAGTGGACATTATGCACGGAAACCAGCGTCCCTCCAAGGATCTCGCCGGAGAGGAAGAGGTGCCGAAGGTAGCCGCGTGAGAAGTTGCAGCAGGCGTAGCAGGGGCAACCCGGCTCCAGCGGCTCGTCCGCCAGCCGATGGCGAGCGTTGCGCAGGCGAAGCGGACCCGCGCTGGTGAAAACGTAGCCCTTGCGGCCGTTGCGCGTGGGCAACACGCAGTCGAACTGGTCTATGCCGGCGGTCACGGCCTGTACGAGGTCCACGGGCGTGCCGACGCCCATGAGGTAGCGCGGCCGGTCCGCCGGCAGCTTCGGGCCGAACGCTTCGAGAAGCTGCCACATTTCCGCGGGCGACTCGCCGACGGACAACCCGCCCAGGGCGTAGCCGTCGAAACCGATGGCCAGCAGGCGTTCGAGGCACTCGGCCCGGAGGGCCGGGTCGAGGCCTCCCTGCACGATGCCGTACAGGGCCTGGTCGGGCCGGCGGTGCGCCGCCCGGCAGCGAACCGCCCAACCGATCGTGCGTTCGACCGCCGACCGCAGCGCTTCGGGCGTGGCGGGCAGCGGTGGGCATTCGTCGAGGGCCATGATGATGTCGGCGCCGAGGCGGTTCTGCACGTCGATCGCCGTCTCGGGCGTGAGATGCAGGTGGGCACCGTCGATGTGTGACTGGAACGAGGCGCCCTCGTCGGTCACGCGGCGCAGGTCGGTCAGCGAGAAGACCTGGAAGCCACCGCTGTCAGTCAGGATCGGGCCGGGCCAACCCATGAAGCGGTGCAGGCCGCCGAGCTGCTCGACGGCCTCGACGCCGGGGCGGAGCATCAGGTGGTACGTGTTGGCCAGGACGATCTGCGTGCCGGTCTCGGCGATCTGGGCGGGCGTAAGGCCCTTGACCGTGGCCCGAGTGCCGACGGGCATGAATGCGGGCGTATCGATGGCGCCGTGGGGTGTTTGCAGCGTGCCGCAACGGGCGTGATCGACCGTGTGCCGGATGCGGAACGAGAAGCCTTCGGCCACCGCGGGGGTCCGCTACTCGCCGCGCTTGGGGGCGAGTTGCAGGGAATGGTCGGCCAGCCGGGCCTTGACCTCGTTCAGCGAGGTCACGCCGAAGTTGCGGGCGGCGAGCAGGTCGGCCTCGCTGAGCTGGCACAATTCGCCGAGCGTCGAAACCGCCAGCCGCTGGAGGCAGCGGCGGGAGCGGACGGAGAGTTCGAGCTCGCTGACCGGCTTCTGAAGGATGGCCTCGCGGCCGGGCGGCACGATGACCCGGGCCACGCCGGGCTCACCCGTCGGTTGGGAAACGAGCTCCTCGGCGGACTGGCCGAGGTGCAGGCCGCGCTTGTTCAGCAGCGTCTTGATCTCGGTGAGCGACGTCTCGCCGAAGTTCTTGAACGAGAGCAGCTCGGACTCGCTCAGCCGCACGAGGTCGCCGAGCGAGCGGATGTTCATTTTCTTGAGGCAGTTGCGGGCCCGGACGGAGAGCTCGAACTCGGAAATGGCGGTGTCCAGAAGCTGGTTGGCGGCGTCGACGTGCTCGTCGCCGGCCTCTTCGACGACCATCTGCCAGCAGCTCTCGACGTCCTTGAGGAACAGGCGGGCCCGGGCGTGATTGGGGTAGGCCTTGAGAACGCGCTGGAGGCACTCGCGGGCCTTGTCGTAGCGGCCGAGATCCTCGTAGATGACGGCGAGGTTCATCAGGGCGTTCACGTGAGCCCGGGGGCGGAAGGCCAGTTCCTCATAGAGATCGATGGCCCGCTCGTCTTCGCCGTGAATGTCGTAGACATACGCGCAGCGGAAGGTGGCCTGCGGGTGGTCGGCGTTGAGGGCGAGAGCCTTCTCGTACTGCTCGAGGGCGCCGGCCCAGTCATCCGCACGTTCGAGGATCAGCCCCTGCACGTAGTACCAGTCGGCGCGGTCCTGGCCGACGCGCTCGTGTGCCTTGGCCAGCTTCGAGGCGGCGGCCACGTCACCCTGTTGCAGGTAGATGGCGGCGGCGTGCATGTCGGCGTCGAAGCGGTCCCAGCCTTTGGCGGCGGCCTGCTCCAACTCCTGCAACGCCTGCTCGTGCCGGCCCAGGGCCACGGCAGCGCGGGCGGCGTAGAAGCGGCGGAACTTGCCGTCGGGCGTCTTGCCCAGCCACTCGAGGGCGTCCCGGTAGCGGCCGAGCACCGCCAGACCCAGGGCCAGCTTCAACGCTTCGCCCTGGCCGCGCTCGACCTGCTCCTTGTACTCGCTCAGCATCTCGGCGAAGCGTTCCCGGGCCTTGAAGGTCTCCAGGACGGTGTCCGCCAGATGGTCATAGGAGTCGACGCCGACTTCCTGTTGCTCAAAGAACGTTGATACGTCCGCGGTTACGTCGGTCATACGGGAACCACTCCGGTCAAATGGCGGGCATACCTCGGCCGATTATCACAGAACCTTTATAATAGGGGAATTCGCCCGGCTGGCAAGCCCCCCGCGGAGACGGCGGCCGGCGGCGTGTACAATACGGAACTGGGCCGCCCCCGGGGGGCGAGGAACCGCTCCCGCCGGGGGAAGGTCCGCACGAGAGGAGACGCCAACTGATGCCGGAATCCGGCTCATTGTTTCTGGACTGCCTGGAGCGACGGGTGCTCGTCTTCGACGGGGCCATGGGGACCAGTCTGCACGGCTTCGACCTGCCGCTGAGTGATTATCGCGACCTGGAGAACTGCTCGGAGATCCTGAACGAGACCCGTCCGGACGTGGTCGAGCAGGTGCACCGCGGCTTCCTGGAGGTGGGTTGCGACGCGGTGGAGACGAATACGTTCGGGGCGAACCGGGTGGTGCTGGCCGAGTACGGCCTGGCCGGGCGCGCTTACGAACTGAACGTGACGGCAGCCCGGATCGCCCGGCGGGCGGTCCAGGCGTTCAGCACGCCGGCTCGGCCGCGGTTCGTGGCGGGGAGCGTCGGACCGGGGACGCGGCTGGTGTCGCTGCGGCAGATCAGCTACGACGACCTGCTGGCCAGCTACACGGAGCAGATTCGGGGGCTGCTCGACGGCGGCGTGGACGTCGTCCTGATCGAGACGTGCCAGGACATCCTCCAGGCCAAGACGGCCGTGCAGGCGGCCCGGCAGGCGTTCGAGGCGACCGGCCGCGTCGTGCCGCTGATGTGCCAGGTGACGATGGAGAGCACCGGCACGATGCTTGTGGGGACCGACCTGGCCGCCGCCGTCACGGCGCTCGAAGCGTATCCCGAGGTCGCGGTCATCGGGCTGAACTGCGCCACCGGGCCGCAGGAGATGAGCGAGCACATTCGGTACCTGTCGGCGCATTGCTCGCGACGGCTGAGCGTGCTGCCGAACGCCGGCCTGCCGCAGCTTGTGGACGGCTGCCCGGTGTTTCCGCTGACGCCGAACGAGATGGCCCGCTGGCTGCGCGAGTTCGTCGAGACGGACGGCGTGAACATCGTCGGCGGCTGTTGTGGCACGACGGCTGAGCACCTGGCCGCGATCGTCACCGCCATTGACGGACGTGCTCCGGCGGCTCGGCAGCCCGTACACGAGCCGGCCGCCAGCAGCCTCTACCAAAGCGTGACGCTGCGCCAGGATCGCAGCTTCCTGATCGTCGGCGAACGGTGCAACTCAAACGGGTCGCGGAAGTTCCGGCGGCTGCTGCTCGAAGGGGACATCGAGAGCATGGTCGCGACGGCCACCGAGCAGGTCGGCGAGGGGGCGCACGTCCTGGACGTGTGTGTCGACTGCGTCGGCCGCGACGGCGTTCCGGACATGCATCTGGTGATCGACCGTTTCGCCCGCGACGCCCTCGTGCCGCTCATGCTGGACAGCACGCAGCTCGACGTCATCGAGGCCGGACTCAAGCTGGCCGGCGGCAAGTGCATCGTCAACTCGATCAACCTCGAAGAGGGTGAGGAGCGCGTGGCCCGCATGGCTCGCCTCCTGCGCCAGTACGGGGCGGCGGTCGTCGCCCTGACCATCGACGAGGACCCGCAGGAAGCCATGGCCAAGACGGCCGATCGCAAGATCGCCATCGCTAAGCGGCTGCACCGGCTGCTCACCGAAACGCACGGCCTGGCCGAAGAGAACATCTTCTTCGACTGCCTGACGTTCCCGATCACGACCGGCAACACAGAAGATCGGCGGCTGGCGTTGGAGACGCTCGACGGTGTCGAGGCCGTCACGCGGGAGCTGCCGAACTGCCAGACCATCCTCGGCGTGAGCAACGTCAGCTTCGGCCTTCAGCCGGCGGCGCGCGTCGTGCTCAACTCGGTGTTTCTGGCCGAGGCCCGCAATCGCGGCCTGACGGCGGCGATCGTCCACGCCAGCAAAATCCTGCCGCAGAACCAGATCAGCCCCGAGCGCTGGCAGGCGGCGCTCGATCTGATCTACGACCGCCGGGAACAGGGCGACCCGCTCGAACGATTCATGGGCCTGTTCGCCGAGGGCGAGCAGCTTGGCCAGCAGCGGCGGATCACCGATTTGCCGATCGAAGACCGGCTGCGGCAGCGGATCATCGACGGGCAGCGGGCAGGGCTCGAAGCAGATCTCGACGCCGCCCTCGAAACGTACGGCCCGATCGACATCATCAACGAGTTCCTGCTGGACGGCATGAAGACCGTCGGCGAATTGTTCGGCTCCGGGCGGATGCAACTGCCCTTCGTCCTGCGCAGCGCCGAGACGATGAAGGCGGCGGTGTCGCACCTCGAACCGCACATGGATCAGGACAAGGCGGTCGAGCGCGGCGCGATCGTTCTGGCCACCGTGCGCGGCGACGTGCACGACATCGGCAAAAACCTCGTCGACATCATCCTCAGCAACAACGGCTACACCGTGCACAACCTGGGCATCAAGCAGCCCATCGCCCACATCATCGAGGCCATCGACCACTACCAGCCGGACGCTGTCGGGCTGAGCGGTCTGCTGGTCAAGTCGACGCTGGTGATGCGCGACGACCTGCGCGTGCTCAACGAGCGCGGCATCACGATACCGGTGCTGCTGGGCGGGGCGGCGCTGACGCGGCGCTTCGTCGAGGGCGAGTTGCGGTCGATCTACGGCGGGCCGCTGCATTACGCCAAGGACGCGTTCGAGGGGCTCCAGCTCATGGGCAACATCACCGGTGCCGCCACCGCCGCGATTGCTGAACAGGAAGTCGAGCCGGTCGCCGATTTCGCCGTGGCGATCACGACGGCGCAGGCGGCGACGGCGGCCACGACGCGCGACCTGGCCCGCGAGAGCAGCCAGCGCCGCGGTCTGACGGCGGTCGAGGAAATGGCTCCGCCACCCGCCGGTCGCGGTAGTCGTTCGGCGGCGCCCCCCCACCGTGGCGAGCCGGAGGGGCGCGAGACGGTCACGTACACGCATCCGGTGCCGCAGCCGCCGTTCTGGGGCGACCGCGTCGTCGAGCACATCCCGCTCAAGGGCGCCCTGGCGTACCTCAATGAGGTCATGCTCTTCCAGGTGCAGTGGCAGTTCCGCAAGCACGGCCGGCCCGCGGACGAGTTCAAGCGGTACATCGAGCAGCACGTCCGCCCGATCTATCGCGAGCTCGTCGAACGCTGCACGCGCGAGCAGATCCTGACGCCGCAGGCCGTGTACGGCTACTGGCCGGCAAATTCCGACGGCGACGATCTGGTTATCTTCAACCCGCCGACGGGGCCGAACGATCCGCCCAGCGCCCACGGTGACGAGCTGTTGCGCTTCACGTTCCCGCGGCAGCGGCAGCATCCGGGCTGGTGCCTGGCGGATTTCTGGCGGCCGCTGCGCGAAGGCGTGACGGACGTCGCTGCCTTCAGCATCGTGACCGCCGGGCGACGCGTCTCCGAGGTGGCCACCCTGTGGTTCCACGAGACGCGCTTCCAGGACTACCTGTTCTTGCACGGCCTCGGCGTCGAGGTGGCCGAAGCCCTCGCCGAGTACATCCACAAGCAGGTGCGCATCGAGCTGGACGTCGCCCAACACGACGCCCGCGAAATCCGCCGGATCTTCCAGCAGGGTTACCAGGGCAGCCGCTACAGCTTCGGCTATCCGGCGTGTCCGAACCTCGAGGATCAGGCGCTGCTGATGCCGCTGCTGCGGCCGGGTCGCATCGGCGTGCACCTGAGCGAGGAGTACCAGCTCGACCCGGAGCAGACGACGAACGCGGTCATTACGTATCATCCGCAGGCGCGGTATTTCAACGTGCGGTAGACGGCGGGCGCCTTTGTAGCGTCGGCCCCCCGTGGCCGACGTCGAATGCGGACACGGGCACGATGCGCGTCGTGGCGGCCGACCTCCGCGTCGGCCGTCGAACGGTAACACGCGCACGACGCGGGAGTGTCCTGGAGGACGATTGAATCAGTCGTCCCTCCGGGACTAGCGCGCGGGAGCGGTCGCGAATCCCAGCACTTCGTGCTGGGCTACAATCAGCCGTGCCTACGGCACTTGGATGTGCGCAAGCCGACATTGTTCCCCAGTGACGGGAGTCGGTTGGTAAAGGGCGCATGCACCGGTGGGCAAGCCACCAGTGGCACTCGGCAGGCCGTGAGCCCTGAACCGGAGTGTGGCATGCTGAAGCCATAGGCGCCGGCATGTCTCGCGCTCGTGGCAGGGAGGATTTGCCCGCGCTGCCCGGGGCAGGCCGCACACCGAACTGAACGTCGTCCGTCGACGAATGCGCGCACGGGTGGGCAAGCCGCCAGTGGCACCCGGCATGACACTTCGAACGGTGGCGGACGGCTGACAGATTGGTGTCGTTGCGGTTACCATGCGAATTGGTTGGGTCGGTCTGTGAAGGGCAGGCCGGCAGTTGGTTTCTGGCACACTACCGACCGGATGGGGCCCGGTGTCCATGAGCCGTCAGTTGTTCTCTCGCCGGCCGAAGCTATCCGCGCGGCAGTTGCATCGCCTCGGGGGCATTCTGATCGCCCTGCCCGCACTCATCGTGCTCGGTACGGGCTTGCTGCTGCAACTCAAGAAGAGCTGGACGTGGGTGCAGCCGGCGACGGTGCGCGGCACCGACAGCACACCCCGCCTGGACTTCGCGGCGATCCTGGCCGTCGCCCGCACCGTCCCCGAGGCGGAAATCGCCGACTGGCCGGATATCGACCGCCTCGACGTGCGGCCCGACCGCGGCATCGTCAAGGTCCGGGCCCGCAACCACTGGGAGATCCAGATCGACACGGCGACGGGCGATGTTCTGCAAGTCGCCTATCGCCGGAGCGATGTGATCGAGGCGCTGCACGACGGATCCTGGTTTCACGATGCGGCGCGGCTGTGGATCTTCCTGCCCAGTGGCGTCGTGCTGCTCGGTCTGTGGTTGACCGGCGTCTATCTGTGGTTTCTGCCGGTCATCAGGCGCCGGCGCGCAGCGCGAGCCGAGAACCCGTAGCGCCGGCCCCCCGTGGCCGACGTCGAGTATCAACAAGCGCGCGACGCGCATCGTAGCGGCCGACCTCCGCGTCGACCGTCGCATGTCAACACGCACCCGACGCGGAAGTATCCTGGAGAGCGGTCGATTCAGTCGTCCCTCCGGGACTGCGGCGCGGGGACGGTCGCGAATCCCAGCACTGCGTGCTGGGCTACAATCAGCCGTGCCTACGGCACTAGGACACGCGAGCCCGCAGTGGCACGACGGGGCGTCGCCTCCGCTTGTTCGTACACAACTTCCGACGTGGCTCCGGTGCGTCCTATGTCGCCGGCTGGTGCGTTTTGGCGAATTTCGTGCTACGTTTGGCGGCTGCGGTGCCGGCGAGGGCCGGTGCGAGGCTGCCAAGGAGATCCTCCGTGTTCAGAACGACCCACATCCGCATCATCCCCCTGCCCGTTCATATTCTGCTTATCGCCTTCGCCGGCGTGGTGCTGTGCGGCTGCGCGACGCACCGGGGCTTCGACCCGGCGGACTATCCGAAGACGCCGACCGGCGACACGGTCGACGTGCTGTACGGTGTCAGCGTCGCCGACCCGTACCGCTGGCTGGAAGACGAAGACAGCGACGCCACCAAGGCCTGGGTCGACGCGCAGAATGTGCTCACCGAGCGCACACTGGCGCCATTTGCCGCCGAACAACAGAAGATTGCCGCCGAGTTGGAGGCTGTTTATGGCGTGGACACGGTGTCGAACCTGTTCCCGCACGGCCGCCGGTACTTCCTGATGAAACGGGCGGGCCTCGAAAACCACGCGAGGATCTACGTACGCGAAGGCGACTACCGCGGTGAGGACCGGGTGGTGCTCGATCCAAACACGTTCAGCGAGGACGGCACGGTCGCTCTGGACTGGTGGTTCGCGTCGCCCGACGGCTCGCTGATCGCCTACGGCAAGAGCGCTCACGGCTCCGAGAAGAGCACGCTGTACATCCGTGACGTCGAGCGCGGCGTGGACCTGCCCGACGCGATCCCGCACACGCAGTATTGCTCCGTGGCCTGGAATGCCGACAGCACGGGGTTCTACTACAACCGCTGTCCCGATCCGGCGATGGTGCCGGCGGGCGAGGAGAACTTCCACATGCGGGTGTACTTCCACCGCGCGGGGACCGACGTCGCCGAGGATCGCTACGTCTGGGGCGAAGGCCGCCCGATCGACGAGGAGCCCCGGCCGTACGCGTCCAGCGACGGTCAATACGTGCTGCTCAACTTCTTCCGCGACCCGTCGGAGAACGACCTGTTCTTCGGCCGGATGGACAGCACGGAGCCGCTTCAGCCGGTGGCCGCCGGCCTGGGGACGATTACGACCGGCAACGTGCTCGACGGAACGCTGTTCGTACGCACGAATCACGAGGCGCCGCGTTTCCGCATCTGCGTGGCCGACGTGGCGCAACCGACGCCGGAGCACTGGCGCGAGCTGATCCCGCAGCAGAAGGGCGTGATCGACGATTTCGGCATCGTCGGCCGGCGGCTGGTGCTGCACGTGACCGAAGATGTGCATTCGCGGCTGCTGGTATACACGCTGGAGGGGCAGCTTGTGGAGGAGGTGCCGCTGCCGGGTGTGGGTACGGTGACGAGCTACCTGCCGGGGATCGGCACGGTGTCGGCGTTCGCAGGCGGGCTGGAGCGGCCGGAGCTGTTCTACTCGTACTCGTCGTGGGTCGTGCCGACGCAGGTGTGCTGCTATGATCTGGATCGGCAGGAAACGGCAACGCTGCATCAGCAGGCGTGCCCGGTGGACCTGAGCCGGTACGAGACGAAGCAGGTCTGGTGCACGTCGCGGGACGGGACGCGCGTACCGATGTTCGTCGTGGCCCGCAAGGACGTGGCCCTCAACGGCGACAACCCGACGCTGCTGTACGGCTACGGCGGCTTCAACAACAGCTTCTTCCCGACCTACCGCCCGCGGATCATCCCGTTCCTCGAGCGCGGCGGTGTGTGGGTGCTGGCCAACATCCGCGGCGGCGGCGAGTTCGGCCAGGCGTGGCACGATGGCGGCCGGCGCGAGCACAAGCAGAACTGCTTCGACGATTTCTACGCGGCGGGCGAGAAGCTCATCGAGCTCGGCTACACGAACCCGCACCGGCTGGCCTGCAAGGGCGGCAGTAACGGCGGTCTGCTCATCGGGGCGGCCGTGACGCAGCGGCCGGACCTGTTCCAGGCGGCGCTGTCGCAGGTGCCGCTGATGGACATGCTCCGCTTCAACCTGTGGGGCATGGGGGCGCAGTGGGTGCACGAGTACGGCGACCCGAATGATGCCAAGGAGTTCGCCTGGCTGCGGGCCTACTCGCCCTACCACAACGTGCACGACGGCACCGACTATCCGGCGACGCTGATCGTCACCGCCGAGGCGGACAACCGCGTCGACACGGCGCACGCGTTCAAGATGACGGCGCGGTTGCAGGCGGCGACGTCGGGCAACCGGCCGATCCTGCTGCGCTGCGAGCGCAAGGCCGGCCACGGTGCCGGCAAGCCGCTGTCGATGCGCGTGCGCGACCAGAGCGAGGACTGGGCGTTCCTCATGTGGCAGCTTGGGATGCTGGACTAGCGCCGGCGGGCCGGCAGTCAGTTCGCCTTGTGCTCCGTCGTGGGTGCGGCGGTCAGCAGCTTGATGCGGATGTGGCGGTACCACACCGGATTGCCGTGGTCCTGGAAGCCGATGTACCCGGAGCGGGGCATGTTCTTGTAGGCTGTCTTGAACTTGTTGGGCGTGCCGTCGGGGTTCTTCTCCGGCTCGGTCCACTGGTTCAGGTCGACGTCGACGAGGAGTTCACCGTTCATCACGTTCGTGATGTGGCCGCCGCGGCAGGTCAGCACAACGTGGTTCCACTCGCCCGGTTTGAAGACGGCGTTGACGCGCGGGGCCATGATGTTGTAGAGGGCGCCGCAATCGTGCTTGTCCACCGTCGGCCGGCCGTAAGAATCCAGCACCTGGATCTCCTGCCCGGTCTGCACGGGGTCATTGACGTTGGCCGTGCGGAAGAAGATGCCGCTGTTGGCGTCCTTCGGGATGCGGAATTCGAGCTCGAGGATGAAATCGCCGAACTGCTCGTCGGTCCAGATGTAACTGCCGCCCTTGCACATCAGCGCGCCGTCGTCGACGACCCAGGTCTCCGGCTTGCAGTGCCAGCCGGTGAGGTCGCGGCCGTTGAAGAGCTCACGCCATGCTGAGGCAGGCGTCGCCGCGGCCGGCGGTAGCTCGCGGATGGCGATGTTGCGGAAGCAGAGCTTGCTGCCATGTGACTGGAGCTGGATGTCACCGGTGGGATAGAGCGGCTTGTCGCGCTCCCAGTAATTTTCCAGCGGGACATCGTCGACGACGAACTGGTCGTTGAGCGTGACGCTGACGCGGTCGCCGACGAGGCGGATGAGGAACGTGTTCCACTCGCCGACGGGGCGGTCGGCCCGTACGAGCGGCTTGCTGGGGTGATGCTCGTTGTTGTACAGACCGCCGGAACCCTCGGGGTGTTCGGCCGGATCCCAGATCTGGACCTGCGGCGAGCCGCGGAGATAGATGCCGCTGTCGCCGCCGGCCTCGATCTTCCAGTCGATTTTCAGCTCGTAGTCGCTGTAGTCGGCGGCGGTGCAGAGGTGGCTGCCCTGGCCGTCGAAGACGATGACGCCGTCCTGGACCGACCAGTGCTGCCGCATGTTCTCGTCGGCGATCATTTGAGCGACATTGCGTTCCGCAGGGCTCAGGGTGGCCAGCGCTTTCGGATCGCCGGCAAGACCACGCCAGCCGGTCAGATCGCGGCCGTTGAAGAGCGGCTTCCAATCGCCGGTGCTGGCCGGAGCGGCCGCGCTGTGCTGCGCGGACGGGGCGGCGTCGGCGAGGAGATCGCCCATCGCGAACTGGATGCCGGCGAGGTAGTGCTGCAGGACTTGCGGCTGCCAGTAGATCTCGTCGCGGTGGCCGAGCGAGCAGTAGAAGATGCGGCCCTTGCCGTAGTTGCGGACCCACGAGACGGCGAAGTCGCCGTCGGTGCGGTTAATCCCCTGCTTGTCCATGTTCGTGCGGGTCGCGTCGAGGCTCAGAAGGACGCGCAGGTTCTCGCGCGAGTACGGCTCGCGGAACTGGTAGATCTCGTCGGCGATGACCAGCGGCTGGCCCTTGAACATGGCGACGACCGGATGCTTCGGCTCGTCCACCTTGATCGTCACTTCCTCGTTCCACGGGTGGCCGTTGAAGTAGCCGCCCATCATCTCGCCGAACTCGGGCCACTTGTAGAAGCAGTCGGTGGCGGCGTGGATGCCGACGAGACCGCCGCCGTTGCGGACGTAGTCGAGCAGGCTCTTCTTGAGTTGCTCGTCACGCTGACGGGCTGCGGCCTGCTCGTCGGCGGGGAGCTTGTCGAAGTCCGTCGGCAGGAAGAGCTCACCGGTCGTGTTATTCATGCAGACGGCGTCGAAGCCGGCCAGCCGTGCGGACGTGAACATCTCGATGTCGTCGCTGACGACCACATCGAACGCGCCGGTCCGGCGGCCGAGGATCTCCATGGTCTGGCTGCACAGCGGGATCGAGCTGTGCACGAAGCCGCGACAGAGGGTGAAGACGAGCAGGCGGCGTGGCTTCTGCGGGGTGGCCGGCGCTTTGTCCGGGGCGGCGGCGGTGATCTTCGCCGTAGCGTCCGCGGGCTGGGCGGCGGCGGTCGCCGATCCTACAACCATGAAACCAGCCACAAGCAGACAAACACTCACGAACTGGCGGAGCATGAGGTTCTCCTGTGCAGTGATACTTCAATCGTGGCCGTCCGCGGCGGTCCGGACACCGTCGAGGTGCCCGCCCTGCGGATCGCGAACGCGGAGCGTGGCAGCCCACGCGCCGCCGTCGTTACTGACCTTGAGCAACACGTCGTTCCAACCCTGGCGAAGCGTGACGGCAACCTTGTCGTCGCCGCGACCGCAGCTACGAAGGGCGTTGTTGTTGAGCACGACCTCGCCATTGAGCCAGACTTTGATGCCGTCGTCGCTGCCGAG
Organism: Phycisphaerae bacterium; assembly: GCA_050115495.1. Lineage (GTDB taxonomy): Bacteria > Planctomycetota > Phycisphaerae > UBA1845 > Fen-1342 > JAAYXS01. The sequence goes on from JASFQK010000032.1 coordinate 27,629, forward strand.
CTCGAAGCGGGCGTCCTGTTCCTGCGGCGAGTGAAGACGGGTGGCGAGATAGGCGACCCGGTTGTCGCCGGCGATGCCGTCGTTGCGGCTCAGGTCGATCCGCCAGAAGTCGCCACCGTCGGAAACCGGCTGCTGGCGCCATTCGATCGTCGCCGCCGACTCCTCGGGCGGGAAGACGACGTCGAGCAGCTCGTGGCCGGCTTTGCCCTCGCTGAAGTACGGGCCGGCGACGCGCCAATCGGTGACGAAATCCTCGTATTCTGCGACGCGCTGGCCGGTTTCTGTCGCTCGCTGGCGGACATTATCAGCGGGTGCGGCGGCGAGGACCTTGTCGATCGCGACGCGGGCCTCGGCCCAGCCGCCCGGCAGCAAACCGTCGGCGACGGCGAGCAGGGCCATCGCCGCCTCGCCACGCAGTTCCTCGTCGGCGAGATACGGCTCAAGGACGGCGAGCGTCGCCGGGTCGTGCACGTCACCCACGCGGGCCAGCAGCATCTTGCGCTCGTCGGGCCGGCGGGCGATCTTCAGGCCGGTGTCGTAGAGCGACAGCATCTGCTCGGCGGTGCGCATGTTGTCCAACGGCACGAGCCGGGCGAAGGCTCGCAAGGCCAGCACGTGGTGCCGCGTGTCCTCGGCCTGCTCGGCGAGGTGCAGGACATCCTCGGTGGCCGCCGGGTCGGGCCAGTTGCCGAGGGCCTTGTACGCCGCCTCGCGGGCCTCTTCGCGCGTGTCGGTCGTCGCCGTGCGCAGGGCGGCCATCGTCTCGTCGCCGCCGACGTGGCCGAGCACGCGCAGCAGCGAGCAGTACTGTTCGAGCTTGTCCGGCTGCAGCGCGGCGAGCAACGGGGCAGCGCCGGCGGTATGGTCGGCGGCGCGGCTGCACGTGGCCGCGAGGGCGTGCTCGATAGCCTCACGCCGAGCTTCGGATTCCGTGCCGGCCAGCAGGCTCAGCAGCTTGTCCGTGCGACTCTCGTCGCCGAGCATTTCGACGCCGCGCAGCGCTGCGATCGAAACGGCCTCGTCGGCATCGGCGACCTGCGTGTACATGCGATCGAGCTGGGTGCGGGCCCGCCGATCGGCGAGGACATCGAGCAGCGTGGCGCGAACCGGCGGTGGCGTGTGATCGACGGCTGCGCCGAGGTGGCGGTCGAAAGACTCACCGGGAATGCGCAGCATGGCCTGGCGGACGGCCTGGACTTCGTCGTCGCTCGGCCCGGTGTGCAGGAAGGTGACGAGGCTATTGCCGCCCATCTGGCCGCCGAGCGTGACCACGCCCGCGATCGCGGCGAGGCGGACTTGCGGGTCTTTGTCGCGCAAGGCCTGCGTGACGGCGGGCAGGCCGTCTTCGTCGCCGCGGCGGGCCAACACGTCGATAATCGCCACGCGTACCGCCGGCGCATCGCCGGGGGACGTCAGCCGTTGGGCGAGGGCCTGCGTGGCTTCGCGACCGGGCAGCGAAATGGCGGCGTCCGTCGCGCACGCCCGCCGATCGGCGGATTCATCCGTCATCATGGCGAGAATGTCGTCGAGACACGCCGGCCCTTCGGCGGCGGCGAGACCGTGCAAGGCGGCGCATGGCGTAGACGGATCCGCCGCAGCCGCTTCGTCGTTGAGCAGTTCGCGGAACAGCTCGGCGGCGAACGTGTTCTCCCCGACTTCCGCGCCCCGCTGAGCGTAGCGCAGCAGCAACGCCGCAGCTTCGCCCGGCACCACCAGCGTGTCCAGATGCGAGCGGACGGCCGGCAGCCGCGCCGGCTCGCCCAGTTCGGCGAGCGCCCACAGGGCTGCGGCACGAATGCCGTCGTCCTGCGTATCGAGCTCCGCCTCAAACAGCGTTGCCGCTTCGGCATCGTGCAGCGCTGCCAGCGCATTGATGAGCCCGACACGCTGGGCGTCGTCAGCGGCGGACAGCGCATCACGCAAAGCCGTCGCCGCCTGCGGCCGGTTGATGGCGACCAGCGCCCGCGCCGCCGGCTCGCAGAGCGCCGCGTCGTGCAGACACTCGGCGAGGTACGGAACCGCAGTCGCGTCACCGACAAGCTGAAGCCGGGCGATGAAGAACGTCTTCACCGTGGTCGGGAGGTCGGCAAGCAGGCCGGCGCCCAAAGCCTTGATGACGCGGACGCGCTGCTCGGGCGTGCCCTGTGACGCGACGTACCACGTCACACCGTTGAGCGCCATGCGGAGTTTCGTGTCATCGCCGATGCCGGGCGCGACGAGCATGTCGCAAAGCTGGGCCAGGTCGCCGACTTCGAGACTCGCCAGCGCCTCGCCGAATTCGGCGGGATCGTTGGCATTGTCGAACTCGATGCGGGCGAGGATCGCATCCAGGTTGTCCGACTGAGCGAACGTTGCCGCCGGCCCGCAGATGACGAGCAGCAACCCGGCGACGCCAGCGAACGTCAGCCCGAGGCGACGGTGAATCAACGGCAGATGGTTCGTGTTCATCCGCTCCTCCGCTTTACAGATGCCACGGGGCCCGCATGGGCACCGCGACCAGTCGGTTGGCCTGTTCGTCATTCTCGAACCGCTCGTTCACGGGGTCGTACGCGAGGCGCCGCCCGAGTCGAATGGCGGCCGCCGCCAGATTGACCAGCGTGCAGGAGCGATGGGCAGCCTCCTCGTTGCCGCCGGCCTTCTGCCGCGTCTTCAGGGCGGTCTCGAAATCGAGCAGCGACGGCGGATCGGCGATACCGGCGAGCTGCTCGAACAGCCCGGCCGGCTCGGTACGGTAGTTGTCGAACACCTTGCCGTTGGGCCCCTCGATGAACGGCTTGCCAGCGGGCTCCGGGTCGCCCCATTCGCCGCTGGTGAGGATGATCGTGTCGCCGTCGGCGTAGCGCATCGTCACCGATTCCCACATGCCGACCGCGTCCGGATGCGAGGGCCACGGGGCAACCGCGGAGACCTCGACCGGGCTGGTGTCGTCCTTGCCGAGCACGTACTGGACCGGGTCGAGGTAGTGCTGGCCCATATCGGTCAGGCCGCCGCCGTCGTAATCCCAGTAGCCGCGGAAGGTCTGGTGCACGCGGTGCGGGTGGTATGGCTTGAACTGGGCCGGCCCGAGCCACATGTCGTAGTCGAGGTTCTCGGGGACCAGTTGCGGCGTCAGGTTGGGCCGCCCGCTCCACTCGGCGACCTTCCAGTTAAAGCCCTGCACGCGACCGATACGGACGGTCAGCGGCCGGCCGAGCAGCCCGCTGCGCACCAACTTCCACAGCATCTTCGACGCCCCGTAGTGATACAGGTTTCCGAAGCGGGAGTGCGTATTGACCTGGAGCACGCGGCCGCAGCGGCGGACCGTGTCGGCGTAGGCCCGGCCCTCGGCGATCGTGTGCGAGAACGGCTTCTCGGTCATGATGTCGAAGCCGGCCCGGGCGGCGGCGATGCCCATCAGGGCGTGCCAGTGCGGCGGTGTGGCGATGTGGATGGTGTCGATGTCCGTGCGGTCGAGCACGCGGCGCCAGTCGCTGTACGCCTTGCACTCGCCGCCGGCCTTCTTCATCGCCCGGTCGAGGTGGCGCTGGTCGACGTCGCAGACGGCGAGCGTACGGGCCGGCTCGCCCTTCACGTTCTCCGTGACGTGGCCGGCCATGCCCATGCCGCCGGTCCCGATGACCGCGCGGGTGATGACCTCACTGGGTGCGGTGCAGCGCGGCCCGCCGAGCACGTGCCGCGGCACGATATAGAACACGGTCCCGGCGGTGATCGCCCTGCCGAGGAAGCCGCGCCGGCTGATCTTGTTGGCCATGTGGATACCTCACGCCCCCGATCGGTTCCATTACCGAACGCGGTGGCCATGGTAGCGAGCAGCACGCCGGTGTGAAAGCGGGGTGCGGCGCCGTCAGCCGGAGCCGCCGGCCGCGGCGAGTGAAGCGAACAGGTCGCCGTAGGCGTGCAGCCGGGGCCCGTCCGCCGACTCGACGAGTTGCAGCGCGGAGCTGCCCGGCCGCCGGCGGCAGACGTCGTCGGCCTCCGTCGGCGAAAGGACCATGAAGGCGGTGGAGAGGGCGTCGGCGAAGGCGCCGGTCGGCGCGTGGGCCCAGGCGCCCAGAATACCCGTCGCCGGCTTCTCCGAACGCGGGTCGATGATGTGCCGGCCGTGCAGCAGCGCGCCCGAGCCGCTGAGCGCACCGGTGGTCAGGCGGATCGACCCAAGCGTCTTCGCCGGATCGGTGGGGTCACGCACGGCCACGGTCCAGACGGACGCGTCGGCGGGCGGGCCGATGATGCAGGCCGTGCTCTGACCGGAGTGCAGCAGGGCCCGCTCGATGGACCAGTCGCCCAGCACCGCAGCCGCCCGGTCGAGGGCATAGCCCTTGCCGATGCCACCCAGATCGACGACCACCCCCTCCTCCCGGCGGACGACCGCCCGCTGGACCGGGTCGATGCCCAGCAGCCGCATACCGACCTTCACGGGCCGGCTGGCTGGGGCGCTGCTCGCGTGCAGCAACCCGCCGACGGTGACATCGAACGCACCGTTCGTGTCTTCACAAAGCTGGGCGGCGAGCGTGAGGCATTCGAGCAACTCGACGCCGACACGCAGCGGCTGGCCAGCGGGCGTGGCGTTCAGCCGGGCCACGTCGCTGTGCGGGATGAAGCGGCTGAGCTCCTGCTCGACGCGATCAACTTCCTCGAAGGCGGCGTGGGCGGCCTGATGGGCGTAGCCGGCCTCTCCGCCGACGATGCACAGCCCCCACTCGCAGGCCATCGCGTCGTGCGTGAAGCTGTGCCGCGGGCCGGGAGCGGTCGCCGGGGCGATGTCGAGGGCCGGCGGTCGTGGGGCGTCACTCATGGGGTTAGTCCGACGGGCGGCTGGCGGCGGCGGTCTCGGCGACCACGAAGGCCGCGTACACGTCACGCCGAACGTAGACGACCAGCGTCTCGTCGCGGCGGAGTCCATAGTAGCGGGGCACGTCGCACGTGTCGCCGAGCAGTGGGTCGAGCTGGTCAGCGAAGCGGCTGCTGGCGATGACGACGCCCGCTCCGGTGCCCACGCCGGCGGGCACATCCTCCCAGTAGCCCACGTGCTCGTGATGACGCAGGTACCACGGCAGCGGCCAGCAGTTCGGCACGATGACGTGGATCACGAGCGGCTGGTCGGCCGGCTGCGTGCGGGCCAGGCGGTCGATGTAGCCGGTGAGCTTGAGGACGTCGGAGACGGGGTGGGCGTAGACGTAGGGGTTGCGGGGGTCGTTGGTGAAGCGGCCGTCGGCGCGGACGGTCTGCACGCCGAGGTGGGCGATGCCGACGGTCAGCAGCACGAGCACGACCGCCAAGCGAGCGAAGCCGGCGCCGGCGAGGCGGATGAGTGTCGCGGCGCCGAAGCCGGCGAGCAGGATCATGCCGTGCAGGAAGCCAAGCAGGCACCAGGGTGTCTTGTAGGGGATCACCGCGTACGCCGCGGTCAGGAGCACGGTGTACACCGCGATGAACAGCGGCAGTCGGCTCGTCGCCCGGCGGCACCAGGCGGCGACGGCGCCGATGAGCGCCAGCAGCAGGATGAGCCCCTCGCTCCACGCCGGCGCCGGAGCGTAGCGCGTGTATGCCAGCAGGCTCAGGTAGTAATTCCAGGGGTGGATGTGCTGGCTGCCTCCGGCGCGGCTGAAGTAGGTGGCGAAGGTGCGCCAGGCGTCCAGTGGGCCGCGCGGGTTGGTGAAGAACCCGGAAAGCAGCGTCGCCGAAACCGCGACAGCGGCGAGCAGTGTCGCGATCAGCAGTGCAAGACTCGGTCGGCGTGGCACGGCCATCGTGCCGCGCGGCCGGCAGAACACGGTCACGACCAGAGCCGCAGCCAGTGCTCCCCAGGCGATGACGCACGTTTCCTTCGTCGCCTGCATGAACCCGAGCCCGGCACCGGCCAGCAGCAGCCAGCCGGCGCGTCCCGAGCGCACATAGCGCCAGCCGGCGGCCAGCACCAGCATGGTGAAGAAGACGAGCAGCGTCTCCTGGATGTAGTAGCGGCTGTAGAAGGCCATGGCCGGCGAGACCGCGGTCAGCACGCCCGCCAGCACCGCCGCCCCGCGGCCGAGTCCGTCGCCCACCAGGAGCAGCAGCAGTACCAGCCCGACGCCGAACAGCACGGGGACCAGGCGGAACATGGCCATCGACGTGTCGCGCCAGTCGTGCGCCCCGCTCAGCCAGGCCGCCGGCAGCGCGAAGTAGTAGATCGTCGGCCCGTGGTACTCGTGCGGGTCGTAGACGTAGCGCCCGGTCGTCAGCAGCTCATTGAACTTGTAGGCGTGGACCGCCTCGTCCGTGTGCACGTAACGCCGGTCCAGTTGCGGCAGCCGCAGGGCCAGCGCCCCGACGGCGACGAGGACGAGCACCGCGGCTGCGAGCCGGGCCGGCATGGCGGCTACTTCGGCGGCTTGCCGTAGATGTCGACCTCGGTGTAGTGGTTCTGATCGTCGGCCGTGCTGCCGTTGCTGTACAGCCGAATGTAACGGGCCACCACACCCTTGGCGTCGATCAGCTTGCCTTCGAACGTCTCCCAGTACTCGTATTCCTTGCCGAGGCCGAGGCCGGACGAGTTGTCGTGGTCGTTGTTGAAGACGGTGCGGACGTTGGTGATGAAGTCCTCATCGTCGGCGACCTGCACCACGACGTCGTGGTAGACGCGGGCGGTGGAGTGATAGTGCCAGATGAGGACGGCCTGGATGGCGACCTTCTTCTTGAGGTCGATCTGCACCCACTGCCGGCCGGGGCCGAGCTCGACGTAGCTGCCTTCGTTGGCCTCGCGGTCGCCGTCGGTGACGCACTTGATCGCCCCGATGATCGGCTCGTTGTCGCTGGCCGTGACGGGCATGCCGCGGGAAACGAGCACCGTACCCGGCGGGACCATCAGGTCGGGACGCGGGCCCTTGCGCGGCGGCTCGAGACGCGTGCCGGGCGGGACGTTCTCCGGCGTACCCTTGAAAGCGGGCTTGGGCAGCTTCAGTTCGAGCGGCACGAGGTCGCCGGCGGGCTTCTTGTCCTGCTTGGCGGCGTCGGCCGTGTTAGGCTTCGTCTCCTGCGTGACGGCGGGGGCGCCGCTCCACAGCAGCAGGGTCAGCAGGCCCGAAAGGCAGGCGAGCATCTTGCAGTTGCAGCGGTGGGTCATGTCGATCTTCCTTCATTCGTCAGCCGCCGGGCCCAGAGCGAGACCAGCGTATGCAACACCATAACGGCGGCGAAACACCAGGCCGCCGTCGCGTGGATCTCCGTGAGGGCGTGCTGATCCTCGGTGCCGAAGACGGGCAGCATCGCCACCAGCATCGCCGACATGAGCACCAGGCCCAGAACCACGCCCGGCCAGAACATCAATCGTTGTCCGCGGGTCAGACCGGCGGCCGCCGGCCCAGGACCGAATCGGCAGCGCGGCGCCCATTGCAGCACCGTGCCCGTGAAACCCAGGGTGAACAGGCCGGCGCCGGACATGTGCGCCAGCAGGAGCCAGCCTTCCATCTCACCGACGATCGGCCGGATGACCAGCGCCGTCGCGAACTGCACCAGCGCGCCGAGAATGGCCGCATAATGGAAAAGCCGCTCGTAGAGGCTGAAGCCGCGTCGCGTGGGCGGCTCGCCGCGGAAGCCCTGCAATACGTAGCGCACCAGCACGAGCGCAATCAGCGCGGCGCAGACCAACCCGAAGACCTTGAACACCGGCCGCACGGTGAAGCCCAGCGCCCAGATGCGGGCCTCGGCTTCATCGTCGCCGCGAAAGGCCGTCATGCTGACCGGCTTGCCGTCGGCGCCGATGACCTGGCCGAAGAAGACGGCGCCGTCCTCGGCGTGGCAATCGGTGCAATCGCCGATGCCCAGCGATTGCGACGCCGGCCGCACGTTGTGCGCCAGCGACCAGCGGTACGGCTGGAGGTCGCTGCTGCCCGCGTACCAGACCATGCGCTGTGGGGCGATCCGCCCGTCCGACTGCTGGGCGAAGACCGGGCCGAGGATCAGCGGCGGATCGTCGTTCGTGCGATCGCGCGAGGCCAGGCCGAGGCCGTGGGCCAGCGCCGTCTGGAACTGCTGGAGCTTCAGCCGGGGCAGCGGGCCCGAGTGACACGCCGTGCAGGTCAGCTTGTCGAAGTGCACGGGCGGCAGACCGCGGTGCTCGGGGTGCGGTGCGCCGTAGCGCCCGCCGAGCGAGACGTCGGGATCGTCCGGATCGGGCGTGCCCAGGTGACAGCCGGCGCACGAGTACGCCGCCAGGGCCGGCATGCCGCGATCGGCCGCTTCGCCGTCGTAGCCGCGGACGGTGGCGTGGTCGATGGTATTGCGGTGGCAGTCGACGCAAAGCAGGCCGGCGGCCAGGTGCACGTCACGCGTGCTGAGCAGGTCCGACTCGGCGTCGATCCCCACCTCACGCACCGTGTGGCAGAACAGGCAGCGCTCGTTCGGCACGCGGCGGGTCACGTCGAAGAAGACGCGGTCGTCGGGATCGAAGCGCGTTCGGTCCCAGACCAGTCGCGGACCGGCCTGCTCGGGGTAGTCGGGATTGGGCGGGGCAAGCGGGTCCCAGTCGTCCGGCGCCTTGCGGGCCTCGCCACGCACGACGGCCAGGCCAAGGGCCGCGGTCGGCGCCCACTTGAAGTTCTGCACCTCGATCTGCTGGGCCGCGACGGCGGGGTCGTGCTGCTGGCCGGTGCTGTGGCAGAAGAGGCAGTCGATTTCGAGCTGTGATGAAATGTGCCAGCGAACGGACTCGGGAGCGGCGTTGATCTCTGCGGCCGTCGGCGCGCCGTAGCCGCCGCCGGGCGTATGGTGGCCGAAGCGCAGGACGAACTGCCAGTCGGTCATTCCTGCCGCCGCCGGGGTCTGCGTTCCCGGCCAACCGCGGCCGGAGATGGGCCAGACGGCGCCCGTCTCGCGATCGACGAGGAACCACGGCTCGCCCGGGCGACCGGGCAACGCGCCGTGCGGCTCGTTGAAGTGCCAGCCGCTGCTGATGGCCGAGTAGTCGTGACACTTGCCGCAGGTGGCTCGCGGCGAATAGGGGCCGGCGGTCTCGTCCGTCGGGTCGATGGCCGCCCCGTCCTCGTCGTACAGCGTGATGCGGTGCACGTACGGTGCGTCGCTGTCCGTGCGTAGCGTCTGGGGGGGCTCGGCCAGGTCGGCGGCGAAGACCCAGCCCGTGGCGAGCAGTCCGCAGATCAACGGCAGCAGCGCAGCAGGCTGGCGGGGCACGCGACCTCCTTTGTGCTCATCTCCGGGCGACGACCGGCGGCAGCGCCGGGCCGCTAGACGCGGAATTCCTCGGGGCGGAAGACGTATCGCTGACCCGAAGCGACGGCCTCGTTGGCCTTCAGCACCGACACGCAGACCTCGTAGGCCACGTCGGCCGGGCAGTTCAGCTTCGTCTTGCCGCGGATCGAGTCGAAGAAGTTCTCCAGGTGCAACTGGTGCGGCGGCTTGGCCGCCTGCTCGAGCATCGCCTGGGCCTCGGGTGTCTTCTGGCCTTCGGGCGTGAGCGTCTCGCCGATCTTCAGCTCGATGGCGTCGCGGCCCATCTCCTCGACCTTCTCCGCCTCATCTTCCCACTCGCGCTTCTTGGCCGTCTGCTCGCGGAAGACGCGGCCGACGCGTGCGTCCTCGGAGATGTCCAGCGAACCTTCGTCGCCCATGAACGTCTCGAAGAAGCCGCCGTGGCTGGTCGTGTTCAGCACCTGATAGAAGCCGCGGACGGGGCCGGCGGGGGTCTCGTACTCGTAGATGGCCAGGACGTTGTCGTACCAGTCGCGGCCTTCATAGCCGGTGTAGTAGTCCAGCCCGCCGCTGGCCAGCACGGCCTTGGGCGGGGTCTTCAGGAACCAGTTGAACACGTCGACCTGGTGCGAGCCGAGGTCGGCCATCGGGCCGCCCGAGAACTTCCGATACCAGCGCCAGTTGCGGAAGGCGTCCATCGTGTCGTAGCCGAAGCGCTTCAGCGTGTCGGCGTCGAGCTCCTTGCCCTCGGGCCAGCCGAGCTCGAACAACTGGGCGCGGTTCCACTGCCCCTCGCAGTGCGTGATGCGGCCCAGGATCTTGTCCTTCTCGATCATCTTCAGGGCGTGGAAATAACGCGGGTTGCTGCGGCGCTGGTGGCCGATCTGGAGCAGCTTACCCGTCTCGCGCATCGTGCGCACCATGCTCGCCGCCCCTTCGAGCGTGTTCGACATTTCCTTTTCGCAGTACACGTGCCGCCCGGCCTTCAGGCAGGCGTTGGCGTGCTCGGCGTGCATCCAGTCGGGCGTGGCCACGATCACCGCGTCGAGGTTCTTCTCCTTGTCGAGCATCTCGCGGTAGTCTTCGTAGACGTTCACCGGCTGGTCGTACTTCTTCAGGATGTTCGCCGCGTAGTTCTGGTGGTAAGGCCAGATGTCGCAGACGGCGATGAAGCGTACGTTCGGGATCTTCAGGCACTTGGTCAGCAGGAAGCGTCCCTGGCTGCCCGGACCGATGATGGCGATCGCCAGCTCGTCCTCTTTCTTCGCCGGTGCCGTGGCTTCCTGGGCCCAGGTGGGCACGGCGGCCAGCAGGCCGGCGGCAGCGGCCGACTGCACGAACTCGCGACGGGTGATGGTGTTCTTCTTCCGGGGTGAGTCTGGTTGGTGCATGAGAAACCTCGAAGTCGAGCGCTGATACTGACCACGGACAACAGCCGATCCCGGATACTGTATCGGCGCCCGGCGCGGGACGTCAATTCACTTCTGGTGGAGCGGCGGCTCCCGGTTTGCCCACGCCGCGCTTCGCCGCTAGGCTGCACCGCCTGACGGCACACGAGCCATTGGCGACGTCGTATGGATCCACGCCAACCACCGCCAAAACCCGACAGCTCGCACAGCGGACCCGCTCCCGGCTCGGAAGGCCGGCCGGCGTTATCGGTCGTCATCCCCGCCTACAACGAGGCCGGCCGCATCGGCCCGACGCTCACTCGCCTGCGCGAGTACTTCGCCGCCCGGGCCCTGCCCGCCGAGATCATCGTCGTCGACGACGGCAGCAGGGACGACACCGCCGGCGTCGTCACCCGAGCACAGTCCGGGCCGCCGCCGATCGTCCTCCTGCACAACGACCGCAACCGCGGCAAGGGCTACAGCGTTCGGCGGGGCGTGCAGCAGGCGCGGGGCGACGCGGTGCTGCTGTGTGACGCCGACCTGTCCACGCCCATCGAGGAGCTGGAGAAGCTCGAACAGGCTCTGGCCGCCGGCTGCGACGTGGCCATCGGCTCGCGCGACCTGCCGGACTCCCGGCTGGATCCGCCGCAGCCGTTGCTTCGCCGCTGGCTGGCGAGGGCATTTCGCACCATGCGCCGCCAACTGCTGCTGCCCGACGTCCGCGACACGCAGTGCGGATTCAAGCTCTTCCGTGGCCCGGCAGCGGCGGACATCTTCGCCCGCCAGACCGTCGACGGCTGGCTCTTCGATTGCGAAGTCCTGGGCCTGGCCGAGCGGCTGGGTTATCGGCTCGGCGAAGTCGGCATCATCTGGCGGAACCACCCCGACAGCCGCGTGAATGCCTCACGCGAGATGCTGACCGCCCTACCCGCGCTGCTGGCCATCTGCCGGCGGCTCCGGCACGTGAAGCGATAGTCCGGGGTGCTGTCGGCACTCAACGTCGGCCACGGGGGGCGAGTTTGGGGATTAATCCCGGTGGGTCGGGCGTCCCGCCCGACATTCGTTGATTTAGAGGCCAAGACGGCAGGCGAGATGCCTGCCCCACCCAGTCTTGGGGATAGGCTCTCAACCTCGGCCGACGCTACGGCCGAGTCGGCGCCGTGGTACGCCCGACGATGCCATCTCCGGCTCAAGGCTCAAGGCTACCTAGAGCTTCTCGATCTGCTCGCCAGCGGCCTTGCTGTTCTCCCGGAAGAGCGCCCAGAACGTGATGGCCACAACTCCGGCCATGATGCACGGGATCAGCCAGATGGTCTGCCAGTCCCTGGCCGCAAGTAGCAACTGAGCGGCTTGCGACCATTCGTTCCACAGCGCATCGGAGGTTGCTGCAGTCGCGGCGATGGCCCGTTCACGCAGACCGTTGGCCACGTCCAACAACGAATCACGAGTCGCCGATGTCAGCGTGTTGACGATCATGCCTACTAGCTGCGCCCCGATCAGCATGCCCAGGCCCTGCGTGATGAGTACGAGCAGGCCCTGGGCCTGGCCGCGGATCTTCGCGCTGGCCTGCTTGTCCACGTAAATGAATCCGGTAACGAAGAAGAAGTCGTAGCAGATGCCGTGGAGCAGAATCCCGCTGAAGATCATCCAAGTTACACCACTGGAAGCCGCGGCAGCAAACAGACCATAGCGCAACACCCAAGCGAACATGCCGATCAGCAGCATCCATTTCACGCCCAGCCGCATGAAGAACAGCGGCATGAGCAGCATGAAGACCACTTCGGTTATCTGGCCGAACAACATGCTCGACGCGGGGAAGCGGAAGCCGGCTGCGTTGGCGTAGATCGGGGCGCAGTTGTAGTAAGCCGCCAGCGGAATGCAGATCAGGAAGGAACTGATGATGAAGACCGAGAACGAGCGTCTCTTCATCAACACCAGGGCGTCAAGCCCGAGAATGTCGCGTACCGAGACGGTTCTACCTTTGGCCGGCGGCGGCGTGTGCGGCAGCAGCAAGCTGAACACACCGAGCAGGATCGCCGCGCCGCCCGCCACGTAGAATTGCTCGGCCCCCATATCCGCCTTCAGCCACCTGCTGACGACGAAATTGGCGACGATCCAGCCTGCCGTGCCGAACACACGCACGATCGGGAACTGCTTTTCTCGGTGGGTCAGGTTATGGAAGGCCAGCGTGTTCGTCAGTCCGAGCGTGGGCATGTAGAACAGCATGTGCAGCAGCAGAATCGCAGTGAACGGCCAGTGCGAGCCGCCCTCGGCCGGTGTCAGGAACGGGGCGACGATCAGCGCTGCGCCGCCCAGCACGTGCATGGCGCACAGCACGCGCTCGGTCGCGAAGAACCGGTCGGCGATCATGCCGAGGAAGAATGGGCTGATGATGGCTGCGATCGGGCCGACCGTGTACGCCCAGTGGCTTGCGTCGCTCATGTTGTGGGCGCCCATGTAGTTGCCCACGGTGACGTACCAGGCCCCCCAGACGAAGAACTCCAGGAACATCATGATCGACAGGCGTGTCGTCACCAGCGCCGGCTTGCCCGCGCCGGGGGTTTGGACCGAACCCGGCTCGAGGCCTTCCGCGAACTCACTCATGCTTCGTCATCCTTCTCAGGGGGCAGGGAACGTCCAGGCAGGGCCCCATCCTAGCGACCCGGCCGGCGGGCGTCACGGGGTCCGTGCCGCGGTTTGACCGACCTGCGGGGAAGTCGTACATTGCCCCTGCCTTCCGCCGAACCGTCCGCGGTCGAAGGCAATTTTCAGGAGAAAGGGTGGCACAGATGAACAAAGGTCGACTGTTCGTCGGGAGCTGTCTGTCCCTGATATCCACGTCGGTCTGCTTCGGCGTGGTCGGGGCGATCATGGGAGCGCTGAAGCAGGAATTCGTCCTCAGCAACGAGCAGGTGGGCTGGATCGGCGGCGCCGCCATCTGGGGCTTCACCGTGTCCATCTTCATCCTGGGGCCGTTCTGCAACGTGCTGGGCATGCGCAACCTGCTGTACTTCGCCATGGTCTGCCACGCGGGCGGCACATTGCTGATGATCAGCGCCAACGGCTACTGGATGCTGTTCTGCGGGGCGCTGGTACTGGCCCTGGGCAACGGCACGGTGGAGGCCGTCTGCAACCCGCTGGTCGCCACGCTCTATCCCGACCAGAAGACCAAGAAGCTGAACCAGTTCCACATGTGGTTCCCCGGCGGCATCGTGATCGGCGCCGTCGCCTCCTACCTGCTCGACAAGGTGGGGCTGCCGAGCTGGCAGCTCAAGCTCGGCCTGATCCTCATCCCCACCGTGCTCTACGGCATCACGTTCATCGGGCAGCGCTTCCCGGCCACCGAGCGGGCCCAGTCGGGCGTGTCCTTCGGCGGCATGATCGCCGCCGCCCTGACCCGGCCGCTGTTCATCATCCTGCTGGTCTGCATGTGCATCACCGCCTCGATCGAGCTCGGCCCCAATCGCTGGGTCAGCGCCGTGCTCGAATCCGGCGGCATCCCCGGCATCCTGGTCCTGGCCTACATCAGTGGCCTGATGGCCGTGCTGCGCTTCAACGCCGGCCCGATCGTCCACCGCCTCTCGCCGACCGGGATCCTGGTCGGCTCGGCGATCCTGGCTGGCGTCGGCCTGTACTGGCTGAGCTACGCCGAGACGTCGGCGATGGCTTTCGCCTCGGCGACGGTGTTCGCCGTCGGCGTCTGCTACTTCTGGCCGACGATGCTAGGCGTAACTTCCGAGCGCGTGCCGAAAAGCGGCGAGCTTGGCCTGGCCCTGATGGGCGGCATGGGCATGTTGATCGTGGGCGTGGTGACTGCCCCGCAGATGGGCCGCATCGCCGACGGCTACCTGCATGAGCAGTTGGTCGCCCACAAGGACGCCACCGTAGCGGCGCTGACCCAGGTCGTCGACACCTACCCCGCGCTCGCCGAGAAAGAGCAGGAGCCGTTCCGCAGTGAGATCCTCGGCGTTGTGACCGGACCCAAGGACCACGCGGAGGCGGGGGCCCGCAGCGTGCTCAATGCAGCGAAGACCGGTACGTTGCCCGAGGGCCTCACGGCCGAGGTGCTGCGCGCCGCCCAGAAGAACGCCCCGAACAATGAACAAGGCAAAGCCGTTGTCAAGCAGATCGGCAAGGTGCTTCTGCCGGCCGACAACTACGGCGGGCGGATGTCCTTCCGCTATGTGGCCGGCTTCTCGATCGTGATCATCGTGGTCTTTGGTGTGCTCTACCTGCGCGACCGGGCCGCCGGCGGCTACAAGGCCGAGGCGATCGCGGCGGGAGGGACTCCACCGGCCGAGGAGCCGCCGCCGGCCGAGCAGCCCCCATCGGCTGAGGCATAGCCGGCCGCGGACACCGGGAGCATGGCCCGCCCCCAGACCCAGACCAGCACGGTACCGCCCACACAGCCACACCGCTGGCCCTGTGGTCGCATCGCCGTGGGCATCCTCCTCGTCGCCGGGCTGTGGCATGGGGCGATCGCCCTGACCATGCCCTGCATCTCCCGCGATAGCGTGACTTTCTGCTGGTACGCCCGCGACCTCGGCGAGCAGGGATTGGCCCACCTGCGCGGCGAGAATGCCGCGCAACATCCCCTCATGCCGGCGGCGGTGCTGGCCGCCCAGCGCCTGGCCCGCTGCTGCGGGGCTCCGGACACGCCCATGACGTGGCAACGGAGCGGGCAGGCGGTCTCGTGGCTGGCCGGTATGGCCGTCGTGGTCCTGGCCGGGGCGATCACGCACCGCTTCGTCCGCCGACTGGAGCTGCCCATCGACACCGGCCTGGCGGCCTGCGCGGCGATGGTCCTGGCGATGGTCCTGCCGCTGAACGTGTGGCTGTCGGCGGAGATCATGTCGGACGAGCTTCACCTGGCCCTGTACCTGTGGGGGGCGTGGACCCTGCTCCGGCTCGACAGCGTGCGAGCGGCGGCGACCTGCGGCGTCGCCGGCGGACTGGCTTTCCTGACCCGACCGGAGGGCATCGTCGTGGCCCTGGCAGGTCTGGCCGGGATGGTGCCCGATCGCGCGACGCCCTGGCGCCGGCGCGGCGTACGAGCGGCCGCCCTGCTCGCCGGCTTCCTCGTCTGTGCTGTGCCGTACTGGTCGGTCGTCGGCACGCTGTCGTCGAAGAAGAACCCGCTGGACTGGCTGAAGAGCAGCGACGTCGCCCTGGAGCTGCCCGCTGAGGCACCTCTGCTGGCCGCCGACGAGACCGCTTTCGACGCGCCGGCCTCCGCCACCGTGAGCCTGGCACGCCTGGACACGCAGAAGCGGGGTTGGTACGCCCTCGTGCCCTACGCGCTGTACCAGCTCTTCCGGGCCGGACGGGTAGTGATTCCGTTGCTGGCTATCGGACCGCTGTTGAACCTGCGGCGACGGCTGCTGTGGCCGCCACTGGCCGGCGTGTCGGCCTGTATCGCCGGCCACTTCACGCTGACGCTGCTGCTGCTGCACCGCTATCACTACCTCGGTCAGCGGCACATGCTGGTCATCGTCATGCTGCTGGTTCCGCCGGCGGCGGTGCTGCTGGCCCGGCTGGTATCGCTGGCCCGCGAGCGGCGATCGGTGGGCTGGCTGGCACCCGTAATCCTGGCCGTGCTCTCACTGGCGGCGTACGCCCTGCCGGTGCCCAACCGCAGCGCCCGCTATCTGGCGACGGCGGCCGACTGGCTCCGGCAGCACGACCCGGACATCGCCACCAAGCGCATCATGACCGCCAGCAGCGAGCGGCGGATCGTCTTCTACACCGATGCCCGCTGGGTGTACTGGTACGACCTGCCCGGCGACACGGTGCTGCCGCGCGAGCTGCTCCTGGGCGAGCGGCCGGATTACCTCGCGCTCAGCGTGGGCGAGGGCTTCGAGGTAGCCGGCAACGATGCCGTCGCCGAGCTGCTGCACAGCGACCCGGAGATAGCCCCCCACGTGCAGCTCCTCCACACCTGGCCGGCCAGCGAGAAGAGCACGTTGCAGTTATATGCCCTTGACTGGTCGGAGCCGTAGCGGCGGCGAAGTTGCGATGCGGGCCCTTATCGTCCGGCTCATGGCATGGTAGAGTATGCACCAGTCAGGGGCGGCCGCTCGCCGGTGTGTGTCGGCGTTCGACCGATTCGAGGGAGTGTGCAGCGGTTACCGCACAGCCGGATCGCGTTTGTCGCTCTTCGGCCGCAGCGGTGCTTATGGAGTTAACACATGCGCCCAATGAAGTCGTTTCTGACGATCCTGGCCCTTTCCAGCATGATGCTGCTTGTGGTCCCGACCCTGGCCGGTGACCTGCCCAGCGATATTGAGCGGCTGGCGGCGGACAAGATCCCGCACGTCAAAGCGCCCGCGAAGATCGCTGGCGACCAGCAGCCGCTCCGTATCAAGGTGCTGGTGCTCGATTTCAACCCGTGGATTCCCGGCAAGCTGCATTCGCCGGACGATCCGAACGCGGCGCCGAAGGGCCTGCGTGAGGTGGGCGGCTGGAACGATCCCCTGCCGCTCGTGACCGGTTACATGCAGGATCTCTGTGACGCCAGCGGCGGCTACGTGCAGTTCGAGATCGCCGACTGGCTCGTCGTCCGCCGGTTCCAGCAAAAGACGGACGGCTTCATGTACACGCCGGAGACGTACATGGAAGCGCTGCGTCAGGGCGTGTTCAAGGCGGAGTCCTGGCACAAGCCGGACGGCATCGACTACCCGCACATGTGCAAGGAGTTCGACGTGTACAAGCGCGTCGAGTCGGGCGAGATCGACGAGGTCTGGATGCTCGGGTTGCCGTACTTCGGCTACTGGGAGTCGTGCATGGTCGGCAAGGGCGCCTTCGAGGTGAACGGCGGCGTCTACGGCGATGTGCCCTGCCAGCGCCGCTTCGTGGTCATGGGCTTCAACATGGAGCGCGGCGTCGCCGAGATGATCCACGACCTCTGCCACCGCACTGAGGCGACGATGTCGCGGGTCTACGGCGGCTGGGAAGTGGACAAGCTCACCAGCAACTGGGCACGTTTCGCCGCCAATCAGACGCAGTCCGGCACGGCCGCCGTCGGCACGTGCCACTATCCGCCCAACGCCGAGCGCGACTACGACTACGCCAACAAGACGGCCGTGACCAGCACCGCCGACGACTGGCTGACGTACCCGGAGCTGACCGGCCGCCAGCGCGAGTTCAGTTGCGAAGAGTGGAAGTCGCCCTACAAGGATCGCGACGGCAACCCCGACTATCACCGCAACTACATGAACTGGTGGTTCACGCACCTGCCCAAGGCCCCCGGCGTCAACGCCGACGGCCGGCTGAACAACTGGTGGGAGTACGTCTTCAACTTCAACGCGTTCGACGAGCGCGGCAAGCCGCTGCCCGACGCCGAGCCGGCCAAGGACGCGAAGACCCAAAAGGACGGCCTCCGCCGCCCGGCGTAGCATCCAGTCCGTAGCGTCCAACCTCCGTGTCGAACGCCGAAGAACGCCCGATTCGCGTCGTAGCGTCGGCCCCCCGTGGCCGACGTCGAATGGTAGCGTCCGCGCTCCGTACCGGACGTCCTCGGTGTGTGGCATGCTGAAGCCGAAGGCGCCGGCATGTCTGCCACTCTCGCAGACACGTTCATGCCGGCGCTTGTGCTTCGGCATGCCACACTTCGCTATCACGCCCTCATCGCGCTGCGGCGTTGGGATATCGCCCCGCCGCGTGCACGGCGCCCAGCCGCACGTAGCTCTCCACCACGCGCGTCAGGTACTTGCGATCCGTCTCGTTCACCTCGCGCATGACTCGCGCCGGGATCCCGACCACGAGTTGCCCGTCCGGCACGATCATTCCCGGCGGCACGACGGCCCCCGCCGCCACGATGCACCCCGCCCCCACTTCCGCATCGTCCAGCACGATCGCGCCGGTGCCGATCAGGCTCCCGGCTCCGACCCGCCGGCAATGCACCACGGCCCGGTGCCCAATCGACACCTCGTCCGCGATCTCCAGCGGCACGTCCTTCTTCGTGTGGATGATCGCCCCATCCTGCACGTTGACCCGCCGGCCGATGCGGATCGGCGACACATCGCCGCGAATGACGACCTGGTGCATGACGGTGCACCCGTCGCCGAAGATGACATCCCCGCCGACGTACGCGGTCGGGGCCAGATAGACGTTTTCGCCCAAGACGGGCAGCGTGCGTTCATTTTCCATGGGGATATGATACCGGTGCGGACCCGGGCGTTCGACGCGGCGGCCCGCGGGAGTGTCGTTGTGAGCGTTTGCACGCCAATATCGCGCAGCCGCCGCCAGTTGGCGACAGAATTGACGCTGGCGCTACTCGCTCTGCTACTCGCCGGCGTGAGCGGCTGTTCGCACGTCATCACGCAGACCACGCCCTATTTCAAGGACGGCCCATCGCAGCTCGAACCGCCACAGGGCGAGCTCGAGAAGGGCACCCACGTCCT
The DNA here is from genome assembly GCA_050115495.1 of Phycisphaerae bacterium. Taxonomy (GTDB): domain Bacteria; phylum Planctomycetota; class Phycisphaerae; order UBA1845; family Fen-1342; genus JAAYXS01. The sequence goes on from JASFQK010000032.1 coordinate 46,605, forward strand.
GGTCCTCGGCAAGGAAGGCACGTACTCGCGCGTCCTGACGCTCGGCGGCGTGAACGCGTACGTCTGGGACGGTGCCCTGCGCTCGATCTGGGCCAAGGAAGCGGAGCCGGAAGACCCGCGAGCCGCCCGCGAGCGCAAGCGCCGCGAGGCGGAAGCCGCCGCCAGGTCCAAGGACTAGCCGCCCGCCGCGAGGTGCCCGTCCCCCTTTTTCGCGCAAACGCCCTCCGCTCACGCTGCCTGTGGCGATCCCCCAAAAATCGTGCTAAATTGCCCCTCGCGACGAACGAGCCGCGCCTGTACCACGACCACAACCAACCGTACCGGAACCCATGGGGCAGACCGCCTTCATCCTGATCGTCACCGATAAGCGAGCCGAGGCGGCCAGTCTGCGCGACGTTCTGCGCGAACAGCACGGCCACTCGTGCAACGCCGTCGCCACCCTGCCCGAGGCCCTGGCCTCGATCCGGCAGCGGGCCCCGGACACCGTCGTCGCCGGCGCCGAGGTGGCCGGCCAGCCCACGACGGCGGCTCTCATCGACCTGCTGGACGGTCTCGCCCCGGACGCCGGTCTCGTCTCCATCGGCCACGTCGGCCCCCTGCCGCCTGCTCGGCACATCGATGTCGAGGCGGTGCCGGCCGACCTGTCGGCGGCGGACCTCGTGCAGCGCGTCGTCCGCGCCGCCGACCGGGCCGTGGCCCGCCGCGAGGACCGCCTCCTCAAGCAGACGCTCGACGAGCACGCCTACGAAGCCTTCGAGGGCATCATCGGCACCACGCCACAGATGACCCGCATCATCGAGCGCATCAAGAAAGCCGCCCGCAACAAGCTCACCGTGCTCATCCTCGGTGAGACCGGCACCGGTAAGGACCTCATTGCCGAGGCCATTCATCGCCAATCCGACCGGGCTCGCAAGCCGATGAAGTCGGTCAACTGCGCCGGCCTCAACGAAAACCTGCTCGAAAGCGAGCTGTTCGGCCACGTGAAGGGGGCCTTCACCGGCGCGGTCAGCGATCGCAAAGGCTACTTCGTCGCGGCCGACGGCGGCACGCTGTTCCTCGACGAGATCGGGGACATGCCGCTGCCGATGCAGGCCAAGTTGCTCCGCGTGCTCGAACGCCGGGAGGTGACGCCCGTCGGCTCGACCGAGGTCTTGCGCGTGGACGTCCGCGTCATCGCCGCCACCAACGCCGACCTCTTCCAGCGCGTCGAGGACAGGGAGTTCCGCGAGGACCTGTACTACCGCCTGAAGCAGTGGGTCATCGACGTTCCGCCGCTGCGAGAGCGCCGACAAGACATCCCGATCCTGGCGATGCACTTCCTCCGGCGGGCGAACGAGGCCCACGGGCTGTCGGTCCCGGGCATCTCGCACGAGGCCATGGGCCTGCTGGCCAAGCACTTCTGGCCGGGCAACGTCCGAGAAATCGCCAACCTGGTCGAATCCCTCGCCGTCGAGGCCGAAAACCGCCGAATCGAGGCCGACGACCTCCCCGAAGCCATCCGCGGGTCGCGTGACCTGGTCCCCGTCGGCGGAACGGGCATGGTCGGCCTGACGATGGCCCAGGTCGAGCGGCTGATGATCGAGAAGACGCTGCTGGCCACGGGCGGGAACCGAGAGCAGGCCGCGAAGATGCTGGATATCGGGACGCGAACGCTCTACCGCAAGATCAAGGAATACGGCCTGCAATGACCGTGGCCGCCCTCGGCCTATAATATCGTTACCACAACGCAGCAACGGCTGTCTTCGCGAGGCAGAGCCGGTTACGTCCTCTCTCCCCTTTCCGCCGCCGCCGGCAATCACCGGCCCGGACCAGCGTTAGGCCCTGAGGAGCGCCGAGTATCGTGAAGGGCGGCGACCTGGATGCAATCGTTCGACGGGCCTGTCGCCGCGACCCGGAAGCTCTGAGCGCTCTGGTGGAGATGTACAATGCGCGGGTGTTCGGCTTGTTGTATCGACTGGTTGGCTCCCGCGATGTCGCCGAAGAGCTGTTGCAGGAGACGTTCCTCCGCGTCGTCCGGACGATTGACCGGTATGAGCACAAGGGCAGATTCGAGTCGTGGCTGTTCCGGATCGCGGCGAATCTGGCTCGTGACCGCGCACGGTCCGGTCAACGCCGGGGAACGATGGCTTCGCTCGCCGGAGACGACCTGGACGAGGGCGACGTGGCGGATGTCGGAAGCGGTTCCGGCAGTATCGACCCGCACGAGCGGGCAGTGGCCCGCGAGGATCAGATGCACCTGAGCGAGCGACTGGAGCTGCTTTCCGCGCCCGAGCGCGAGATTCTCATGCTCCGGCACTACGCTGACATGACGTTTCCGGAAATCGCCGACCTGCTCGGCGTTCCGCTTGGAACAGCGCTAGCCCGGGCACACCGGGCCCTGAAGCGGTTACGACGCGGGTTTGATGTTGAGGAATAGGGTAAGGCCATGACGCGGCCGTTGAGTGAGCTCGAGCGCCTCGTGGAACGGGAGATGGACGTGCTGGCCGAACTGCCGGCGGCGCCGCCCTCTCCTGACGCCCTGCGCCGAACGCACGCTCTCGTCCGCGATGAGGCGTTGCGGTTGGGGGCGCCCGCCCGACGCCGACCTGAAGTGGTGCGCTGGCTGGGGACAGCGGCGTCGGTTCTGCTGGCGATCGGCCTCGGCGGAGTGCTGTCGCGGTCACCGACACCTTCGACGCCGCTCCCCGATGAAGATCTGCTGGACGTCTGGGCCGAGGCGGTCTCAGACACGAGCGACCGGCTGGCCTTCCTCACGGACGACGGCTGGATGCTCGAAGCGGCGGGCGACGCGAACGGCGACAGCGACACGTACATTGAGCTGCTGGACGCCTCGTTCGATCAGCTCGGCTCTCTCTAAGGGCGAGATACGGATGATCGGTAACCACACGCAGAAGCTCGCCATGCTCCCCTGGCTCCTCGCCGTGCTGCTCCTGTGCCTGCCCGGCACACCCACGGCACGCGCCCAGGAACCGACCAGCCAGCCGGAGACCGAGCGCAGCGACCCGGGCCGTCGGCCTCGCCATCGCGACAGCGAGCGCGGCCGGCCCCGCGATCAGCATGAGCGCCCCGAGGGCGACGAACACCGCGGCCCACCGCCCGATGGCAAGCACGGTCCGCGCTGGCCGTACATGCTGCTTGAGCCGGCTCCCGAAGACCGCGGCCCGCTCCAACCCGGCGAGGCCGAGGAGCTGCGGGCGTTCGTCGCCAAGGAGATGCCCCGGCTCAACCGTTTGCTCGACCGCATCGAGGAGAAGAGCCCCAAGGCCCTCAGTCACGGTTCGGCCCGACTCATCGCCCGCCTGCGGCAACTGCGGCGGATTCACGCCGAGGATCCCGAACTCGCCGAGCTCATCGCCCGGCACGCGGGGAATCTGTTCAGCCTCGAGATGCTCCGGCGGGGCGTCCAACGATTGCCCGAAGACCAGCAGGAACCGCTGCTGAACCAGATGCGGACCTACCTGGCCGACAACATCGACATCGAGGCCCAGGTCCTGGAGCGCTGGGCGAACAAGTTCGAGACCAACCGTGACGCGTTCGTGCAGCGGCGTGTCGCCGACCTGACCGGCCCCGACGCCGACCTCAGCGCCGAGCCGGCCCGCATCCGCGAAGCCGTCGAGAAAGTGCTCGCCGAAACCGACGCGACGCAGCAAGTGGCGCTCAAGGCCGCGCTAACGGACCTGCTCACCAAGCAAGCCGACAAGCGGATCGCCACCATGCGTGAGCAGGTGCGGCGTCTGCGCGACGAGGCTGCCGACGAGGTGGATCGCCGACTCGAGCACATGAGCCGCAAGCGTGAGCGCGGCCCGCGCCGCGAACGTCCACCGCGGCCGTGATCCCGGTGCTATCCCTGGATTTTTCCCCCGGTCGCCCGGCTATTCCATCGGGAACTCGGCGGCTTCGTCGGCTTCTTCGCGGTCGCGTTGTGACCGGGCGGCCTGCCACTCCTCTTTGGTGACGATGACCTCGCGGGCCTGGCTGCCCTTGTACTCGCCGACGATACCGGCTTCGTACATCTGGTCGATCAGGCGGGAGGCGCGGCCGTAGCCGATCGTGAGCCGCCGCTGGAGCAGGCTGACCGAGCCGCGACCGGTCTCGATGACCGCGTCGACCGCCTGGTCGAAGAGCTCGTCGCGCTCGCCCGTCGTCGCCGCCCCGGCACCCGGCATGCGCACCAGGTCCGGATGGAAATCCGGGGTGCGTTGCTCGCGGCAGTGCTTCACGACGCTGCGCATCTCCTCATCGCTGATGAAGGTCCCCTGGGCCCGCAGCAGCTTCGACGTGCCCGGGGCGAGGAAGAGCATGTCCCCCTGCCCCATCAGCGTCTCGCCGCCGTTCTGATCGAGCACGATGCGTGAATCGAGCCGCGAGGAGACGCGGAAGGCGATGCGGCAGGGCAGGTTCGACTTGATGAGGCCGGTGACGACGTTGGCCTGCGGGCGCTGGGTCGAGACGATCAGGTGAATGCCGACCGCCCGGCTCTTCTGGGCGATCCGGCACAGGTTGAACTCGACCTCCTTGGCCGAGGTCATCATCAGGTCGGCCAGCTCGTCGATGATGATCACGATGTAGGGCAAGTGCAGCGGGATGCGGGCGAGCTCCTCGTCGCTGGCGATGCTCATCCGCTCCTTCAGCCCGTCGCGGCCGAGCCGGTTGTAGGCGCGAATCTCCCGCACGCCGGCTTCGGCCAGCAGGGCGTAGCGCTCGTCCATCAGCCCCGTCGCCCATTCGAGGATGCCCTCGGCCTTGGCCGCCTCGGTAACGATCGGGCACATCAGGTGCGGGATGTCCTTGAACCCGGCCAGCTCGACCATCTTCGGGTCGACCAGGATCATGTTCACTTCGGAAGGCGACCGCGTGAGCAGCATCGACAGAATGATGCTGTTGACGCAGATGCTCTTGCCCGAGCCAGTCGTGCCGGCGATGAGCAGGTGCGGCATGCGGGTCAGGTCGCTGATGAGCGGCTGGCCGGAGGCGTCCTTGCCGAGGTACAACGGCAAGGCGAGATTGTCGGTCCGCCGGCCGCTCAGCTCCATGATGTCCCGCAGGCGGACCTTCTCCTTGTCGGTGTTGGGCACCTCGATGCCGATGGTGTTCTTGCCCGGGAGCGGGGCGACGACGCGCACCGCCGGTGCCTTCAGCGCCCGGGCGATGTCGTTGGAGAGCGAGGCGATCTGACTGACCTTGACGCCGGGGGACAGCTTCAGCTCGAAGACGGTGATCACGGGGCCGGTCTCGATGGCGACCACCTGGACGCCCACGCGGAACTCGTTCAGCGTCTGTTCGAGGATGTACGCCTTCTCGCGACAGAGGACCTCGATCGCCGACTTGTCCATCGGGACGGGCGGTTCCAGCAGCTCCAGGGCCGGCAACTCGTAGTCGTCGTCCTCCGGGAGCGGTGCCGGTCGTCGCGTGCGCCGTCCGCCCGCAGCCCCCGCGCCCTTGCCGGCGGGCGCCTGGACCTCGGCGTGCGCCACGACCGGAGCAGCAGCGAAGCCGCTCTCGTCCACATCGCGGGCCGGGGCTTCGTCCGCCAGCCGCTTCTTCGCGGCGTCGAACGTAAGTTGCCGTGGTGGCTCGACTTCGACGGGCTCCTCCTCTTCGGCCTCATCCTCTTCCGCTTCGACCTCTTCGTCGACTTCTTCCTCTTCCTCCGGTTCTTCCTCTTCTTCCTCTTCGAGCTCCTCAGGCTTTGCGACGGTCTTCTTCTTCCTCCTGGGGGCTGCGATCTCCTCCTCGGCGGGCTCCTGCCGTCCGTTGCCGGTCAGGCCGCGCGACAGCACGGTAACACCGGTGGCCACACCCGAGGCGACGGCCGCACCGGTCTTGGCCACGGCTTCACCGCCGCGGGCTAGGACCGGGATCGACCGCCGGGATGTCCAGCCGAGCCAGCGGACCAGCCGCACCAACAGCTCGTCCGCCGCCAGCAGCAACCCGACAATCAGGGCGCAGCTCAGCACGATATGCGTGCCGGCGATGCGGAGCTGGGCCCGGCAGAACGGGCCGACGGCCGCCCCCAAGACCCCGCCCGGACCCGTCATCAGGTACTTGTCCGAGGGCGACACGAGCAGCGCCCCCCACGTGCACACGGCGGCGGTCACCAGGACCACGCCCAGGGCCCGCAACGCCGGATCACGTACCGGTACCTGTCGCGGCCAGGCCACCGCCATGAGGGTCAGCAGCCCCAGCAGGGCGTACGTGCCGATGCCCAGGTAATAGAAGAGGTAATAAGCGATCCAGGCCCCGGTGGAGCCGCAGAGGTTGCTCACACCCCCATCGGGGTTGAGCTGCCAGACGCTGCTCGCGGGCGGATCCCCCGTACTAAAACTGAGCACGCAGACCCACAGGAACAAGGCCGCGAGCCCGCGAATCGTCGTGAGGCAGAATCGAAGCGCCACGCGGCGCTCAACGCTCTGGGCCATGGAGAACCATCCTTGATTCTTCCCGTGCCCGTCCTCCTGCTCGGGCCTCTTTCCAGAGCGAGTATAACAGATGTCGCGTAATGGCGTCGAGTTGGATAATGTACGCGTCTGCGGTGCCGCACGGCGCGACGGCGCGGCGGCGGCGCCCGGGGTACTCGTCGGCAGGCCCAAGTCCCATGCGCACAAGCAACGCTGCCATCCGATCGCTGGGCGCCATCGGGGCCCAGGCTACGGCCCTGCTGGCCGGCTTCGGGCACTTCTGGACGTTCGGGGCGAGCGCCGCAGCTTACGCTCCACTGGACATGTGCACGCTGCGCGGCTGGCGGCGATTCCTGCCGCAGTGCTTCTACATCGGCACGCGCTCGGTACCGGTCATCATGCTGACCGGCGCGTTCGTGGGCATGGTGCTGATCGTGCAGGGCTGGGACCAGTTCGACGCCGCCGGCCTGACCGACCGCCTGGGGGCGATCGTGAACATCTCGGTGGCGGCGGAGCTCGGCCCGGTGCTGGCCGGGGTGATGCTGGCGGGCCGCGTCGGCGGGGCACTGACCGCCGAACTCGGCACGATGAACGTCACCGAGCAGCTACTGGCCCTGCGATCAATGGGGGCGGATCCGATTCGCTTCCTGGTCACGCCGCGGTTCCTGGCCTGTCTGCTGCTGGCGCCGCTGCTGACGGCCTACGCTGACCTGATGGGCGCCCTGGGGGCGTGGCTCATCTTCTCCGGCGTGAAGGGTGGCGCCTCGGCGCCGTTCTGGAGCTACTCGGCCGAGATCGTCGAGATGTGGGACCTGTGCACCGGGATGATCAAGGCGATCTTCTTCGGCGGGGCGATCGGCCTGGTCAGTTGCTACCGGGGATTTCATTGCCGGCCGGGAGCCCAGGGCGTCGGCCAGGCCTGCACCGAGGCTTTCGTCATCAGCTTCATGTCGATCCTGGTGCTGGACCTGTTTATCAACTTCGTCATGAACGGGCTGTACACCGCGTGGTACGGCTTCCGGTCGCTGATCTAGCCGGAGACGAGCGTGGTTGAAGTCGCCGACCCGATCATCGAGCTTCGCCGACTGAGCAAGTCGTTCGGCGCGCAGCGCGTGCTGGACGACGTGGACCTGCGCATCGAGCGCGGACAGACGACGGTGATCATCGGCCGCTCGGGTACGGGCAAAAGCGTGCTGCTCAAGCACATCGTGGGGTTGCTGCGGCCGGATCGGGGTGAGGTTTACTTCGCCGGCCAGCGGGTGGACCAGCTCGGCGAGCGGCAGTTCGTGCCCATTCGCCGGCAGATCAGCTTCGTCTTTCAGCTCAACGCCCTGTTCGATTCGATGAGCGTCGCCGAGAACGTCGCCTTTCCGATGATGGAGAACAGCGCGGCGCCGCTTCGGCGGCGGGAGATCATGGCGCTGGCCTCGCGGCGGCTGGAGATGGTCGGACTGGCCGGGTTCGAGGACAAGCGGCCGGCGGACCTGTCGGGCGGCGAGAAGAAGCGCGTGGCCGTGGCGCGGGCCATCGCCATGGAGCCGCCGCCGAAGGTCATCCTGTACGACGAGCCCACCGCCGGGCTCGACCCGCAGCGCAGCGACGTGATCAACCGATTGATCCGGCAGTTGCAGCAGGACGTGGGCGTGACCGGGATCGTGGTGACGCACGACATGCGGCTGGCGACGGACGTGGGTCACCGCATTCTGATGTTGTGGAACGGCCGCTTCATCGCCGACGGCACGCCGGCGCAGCTCCAGCAAACGCGGAACGAGCACGTGCGGCGGTTCATCGAGGGTCAGGCGGAGCCTGAGGATATTCACACCCTGACATCCTGAACTCACTCACGGATCACACCATTCACAGTCGCCCGGGAGCCCGCCGGGCGAGATTTGCTTCGGACACCGGCTATCGGCAAGACTTGCCTGTCTGATAAAAACAGGTCGACAAACAGCCAAACGCAGATCTTCTCGCGCGGGCCGAAAAATCTTCGCGACTTGCCGAATTCAAGCAAGTTTTATGGGCAATCCGACCGATAGAGCCTTTAGAGCGAGTGGGGCCGGTGCAGACTGACAGCCGACGGAGCGGTCAGCAGTCCACCGGCAACTGACGATCCCGACATTCAGGGAGGAACGTCGGCCGACACGGGCTGTGTTTTATGCGCGCCGTGGCGCGCGACTGGAAGGCTGTAGTCTGCCATGTTGGAAATTGCCCCCCATACAAACCGCACCGTAAACCCGGCTCTGTCGGGTGTTGTGCCCAACCAGAACCCCAAGGCGCAGGCGCCCGCCGCATCGCCCGAACAGAGCGATCGCGTCGAGCTGTCCGAGGCGGCCCGCACGTATGAGGCCGACAGCGCCGCGGATGTCCGTATCCGCGACCTGCGGGCTCAGATCGCCGCCGACGAGTACATCACGGACGACATGCTGGACGTTGTCGTCGACCGCCTGCACGAGGAGCTGTTCGGCAAGGCCTAAGCCGGCCGCCGTTCAGCGTGGTTCGCGACGACGGCGCCGCTGCGCCGCCTCGTATTGGGCCACGATCGTCGAGCGCATCCCCCCGCGCGGATTCCAGTCCGTCTGCACGAGCAGCCGGCGCGGCCGCAGCGCGGCGACCAGATCGTCGAGGATCCGGTTCGTCAGCGCCTCGTAGAACGCGCCTTCGTCGCGGTACGCCTGGAAGTACAGCTTCAGGCTCTTGAGCTCGACGCAGAGCTTGTCGGGCGTGTACTCGATGGTCACCGTGCCGAAGTCGGGTTGCCCGGTCAGGGGACAGCGGCTGGTGAACTCCGGCGCCACGTGTCGGATCACGTAGTCACGCCCGGGGCTGGGGTTATCGAACGTCGCCAGCACTGTCTTGTTCGCTTTGGCCACGGCGGGCACCTCCTGCGCCGCACGGTCCTCGCGGCCGCCACGCCGACGGCCGGCAGGATTCCGGCTGCCCGTAGTGTAGTGCGCCGGCGGGAGGCGGAAAGGAGCACACCTCGCCCCGCAGGCGAACTCCGCGCAACGTCCGCGCGAAGAATAGCCCCGCGTCCGCGAATTCCCTCTTGGGCAGCCATCGCGCGCGCTGGGCTGTAAGCCTTCGTAAGACGCGTCGTTTTTCTAATTCCGTTACTCGCTGGAGCGATTACACTTAAGGTGATGGAAGGTACCGGCGGCGGCATTCTGGGACGCCTCGGCGAGAAGGTGCTCGGCTGGATCGCCCTGGCGCTGATCGTCGCCCTCGGTTTCGGGCTCTACAAGATCGGCGCCCCAGGTCGGCAAGCACTCTGGGGGGCCATCTGGCGTACCAGTCTATGGGTGGCCGTGGTCGGCGCCCTGCCCTGGACGATCCGCCTGTTCATTCGGCGGATCCTGGAGCTGAGCTCGAACTGGGCCGGCGTGGCCGTAATTGGCTCCTACGTCGTGCTCGACGCCCTGCTGGGCGTCATCCTGCTGAACGGGTTTCCCGCCGGCGGGTGGGGCTGGTTGCTGACATTGGCCGCCCTGGCCCTCGCCGGCACGTATAATTTTCTGGTGGCGGAGTACCTGTCCGAGCAAACCGGCCTCTGAGCGGCGTCGTGCCGCCAGAGCCGGGGATGGATGGACGGCGAGACATGACCAAGTATCAGGCGGGTATGCGGATCAGCGAATACGTGCTGGAGAACTGCATCGGCTCCGGTACGTTCGGGGAGGTTTGGCAGGCCCGGCACCACGTCTGGGACAGCGAGCACGTCGCGGTCAAACTGCCGACCGAGCCGGAATACGTTCGTTACTTGCAGCGCGAGGGCGTGGTCGTTCACGGACTGCGCCACGCGAACATCATCCGCGTCATTGGCTTCGACCCCTTCGCCGAGAATCCGTACCTGGTCATGGAGCTCGTCCGCGGCCCGTCGCTACGGCAGGTGATCGACGAGCACCCCACCGGTCTGTCGATCGACGTCACGCTCTGCGTGCTCCGCGGCCTGCTGCGGGCCATGGAAGCCGCCCACGCCGGCGGCGTCCTGCACCGCGACCTCAAGCCCGGCAACGTCCTGCTCGACCTCAACGAGCGCCCCATCGAGGAGCTGACCGTCGACGACGTGAAGATCGGTGACTTCGGCCTCGGCGTGAAGAACGCCGAGTCGCTGCGCTCCATCGCCCAGTCCGCCTCGCTGGCCCGCGAGGACCAGTTGGTAGGCACGCTGGCGTACATGGCCTCCGAGGTGCGCGACGGCGACCTGAAGCCCGACGCCCGGAGCGATCTGTACTCCGTCGGCGTTGTCCTGTTCGAAATGCTCACCGGTGAGCGGCCGGCCGGCGCCGAGCTGCCCAGCACGGTCCGGGCCCAGACGCCCCCCGGGCTGGACGAGGTATTCCGCCGGCTGTACGCCCGGCACGACCGCCGATACGAGAATGCCCGGGCGGTGCTGGACGATCTGGACGCGCGGTTGACCGTGAAGCGTCCATCTGTGGTGATGGTGCCGCCACCGCCGCCGCCGCGGCTGGGTGTGGTGGGCAAGCCCGACTACTGCCCGCGGTGTCAGCACGTGGTGGGTCCGGACGATCAATTCTGCACGCAGTGCCGGTACCAGTTGGTGCCGCACGTGCGGCGCTGCCCGTCGTGCGACGGCTATCCGGGGCTGCACGACCGCTTCTGCATCTTCTGCGGCGCAGCGCTGCCGGACGAGGAGGAGTAGCGTCCCGTGCTGCTGGCGGACAGCGTCATCCTGATCGTCTTCGGGTTGCTGTTGATCGGCATCATCGGGTTCTTCTTCATGTCGGTGGTGCTGGTGACCCGCTTCTTCCGCTTCGTGTTCCGACTGATGGCCGGCACGGGGCGGCCTCCGGTGCCGCCGATGCCGACGAAGCCAGTCCGCACCACGCCCTGCCCGGCCGAGCGCTGCGGCAACCCGAACCCGGTCGGAGCGCAGTACTGCGCCCGCTGCGGGCGACCCCTGGCCCGCGAGGCTGATCTCGATGCCTATGGATGAGCGCAGCCGGCTGCGACAGTTCGAGGAGCATTTCCACCAGCAACTGCGGACCCGCGCCGCCACGCTTCTGCGCGGCGCCCTGCCGGCCGACCGCCTCATCATCGAAGCCATGCCCGACGGCGTCGACACCGTGCGGGCCACGCTGACCCGGCTCGAACGCTACGACCGCGACCTCGTCGAGCAACTCCCCGGCACGCGCACCGTGCAACTCCGCTTTCGGCGGAACGTGCTGGGCGGTCTGCTGTCGCGACCGGTGGCCCGGGTGCGGGCGCAGATGCTCGCTCCGCTCGAAGCCCTGGTCAGCGGAGAGGCCGTCGGCCCGATCGGTCGCGAGGCCGTCCTCGACGCCCTCGCCCGCTACGAGCTGATGCCGCGCAGCGAGCGTCCCACCGCGGTCATCTTCGCCAGCGCCACCGGCTTCACGCCCGAGGCGAAAGCCCTGGTCAGCGTCCCCGGCCCAGCCCGCCTGATCCTGATGAACGGGCGTGACGACGGCGGCTGGGACGTGGTCATGCCCGACGCCGTGCGCAGCGGACCCTGGGCGCGGCTGCTCGAGTTCGAATCGCAGGACGACCGCTTGCAGCGTTTGCGGTATCATCTGGACAAAAGCGCCACGTTGCTCGATTCGCGGGGCATCTCGATCGCCGAACTGGCCGAGCAGACCGGGCTGTCCCCCGAGCAAACCGAGGCCCTGATCCGCAAGGCCTGCCGGCTGGACTCGCGTCTGCTGACCGTGGTACATGAGAACAGGGTCCATGTATGTCGCAGCCCCCTGAGCGATGAGAACAACGCCATGAGTATCTGGAGCCGAATCCGCCGGTTGTTGCGGCTCAAGCCCACCGCCGCCGAGCAGGTACGCACCCTGACGGTGCAGCGTGTGGCCCTGGAGCAGCAGCGTCACGAGGTGGATCAGAGGATCAGGGCGCTCGAGGCGGAGGAGTTGCAGGCCGTCCAGAGCGGTGCCGCCGCCAAGAGCAACGCCGAGCGCAAGCAGATCGCCGGACGGCTGGTGCGGGTGCGGCGTGACCTGCGCCGCGTGCGCTCGCAGGCCACCGTCTTCAGCCAGCAGATCGACATCCTGGGCACGCATATCCACAACCTGACGCTGGCCGAGCAGGGCCGGCGGCTGGAGCTGCCCAAGGCCGAGGAGCTGACCCGTCAGGCCGCGGAGGCCGAGCAGGTCGTCAGCGAGTTGGCCGCCAACGCCGAGTTGGCCGCCGGCATCGAGGTCGGAGCCACCACGCCGGAGATGGAAGAGGAGGAGGCCGCGATCATGGCGGAGTTCGCCCAGGTCGCCGCCGAGTCCGCTCCCGCGGCACCGGCGGCCGAAGCGACGCCCGCCGCGCCGGCCCCGGCCGAGGAGCAGCGCGCCCCGGCGGCAAAGGCCCCACCGTCCGCCGAAAACAAGGAGAAGGCCGGGCCCGAGATGGGCTAAGCGGGCCGCAGGAGAGCAGGCGAGGCCATGAACTTCTTCACCTGGCTGACCACGAAGCGCAAGACCCTGGCGACGATGACGCTCACCGAGCTGCGCGCCCAGGAGATGATGCTCGAAAACGAGCGCAACCGGATGCAGACGCGCGTCACCAAGCTCGCTCGCGAGAAGCAGCAGATCATCGACCGCGGCGCCAAGGAGAAGACGCCCGAGCTGCGCCGCACCTTCGCCCAGCAATACGACCTGCTGCACACCGAGCAGATGATGCTCGCCCGCCACCTGAACATCCGCAGCAAGGAGTACCTCACCGTCGCCCGGCTGCGCATGCTCCGCGAGAACACGCAGCGGGCCGGCGTGGGCACCAGCGCCCGCACGCTCATCCGCGAGGGCGACCTGGCCGTCATCGAGCGCCTCATCGAAAACGACCGCGTCTCCACCGAGGTCTACCAGGAGCGGCTCGACGAGATCCTGCGCCTCGGCCAGGAGGCGGACGAGGCCACGGCCGGCGTCTCCCCTGCCGCCGGCGAACTGCTCAAGATCTGGAACGACATGGATGCCGGACTGATCAAGGACACCGACGCCGCCTTCGACGAGGCCGAACGGCGCGTCCGCGAGCGCGAGAAGGCCGCCGACGCCTGACCCGCCACCTGCCGGAGATCACCATGGGCCTGTTCAAGTCCAAAGAAGAACGCCGGATGGAACGCGATATGAAGATCCGCCAGGGCATCCGGCGGATCGAGAAGGCCATCGCCGAGCAGAACAAGTTCACGGATGAGTTCGTCAAGAACGCCCGGCAGGCCCGGCAGATCGGCGACATGGCGTCGTACCAGTTCGTTCGCAACTCGCTGAAGAAGACGGCCACGATCAAGAAGCTGCTCGAACGGCAGCTCCTGGCCGTCAAGAACGCCCTGCTCATCAAGCGCCAGGCCGAGGCCGGCGCCGATTTCGCCCAGGCCATGAGCACCATGGCCTCCGAGGTGAGCCGCCTCTACGGCGACACCGACCTCGTGAAGACGCAAATGGACTGGGAAAAGGCCATGATGCAGTCGCAGTCGATGGAGGAGCGCATGCAGATGTTCCTCGACTCGATCGAGGAAGGGGCGGCGGCCGACGTGCGTGCCGCCGCGAGCGAGGCCATCTCCGACGAGGAGATCGACCGCATGATCGAGGCCGAGGAGCAGGTCGAGGACGCCCGCGAGGCTCAGCAGATGAGTGCCCTCCGTGCCGAGCTCGCCCAGCTCAAGAATCCCGGTGCGAAGGAAACCAAGTAACCGCGGCCGGCCACGCCCCGCGGGGTGGACGACAGACATGAGCGACTACGACGAACGACAATGGGGTGGCTTGCCGGCCCTGGGCCTGCTGGCGCTGGCCACGGCCCTGGCCTGGCTCTTCACCAACCCCTACCTGGGCTTCGTGATCGTCTTTGCCAGCGGCGTCGCCGTGCTGGCCGCCGTCGATTTCCTCCGGCGGCGCTCGCGGCCGCGTTCATAGAACCGAGGTTCGTCCGCGCGGCGGGCCTTCCCGGCGCGGTCTTTGCGGAGCAGGGCGGGCAACATGGCTGCAACTTTCGCCACGTTCAAGCGACTCAAGGACAAGGGCTTGACCGCCCTCAAGCAGGGTGACTACGTCACCGCCCGCCCCTACCTCATCCAGGCCGCCGAGTGCATGATCGAGATCGCCGAGGAGAACCGCGACGCGACGCAGCGTGCCGAACAGGAAGCCTACGCCCGCGAGCTGATCGATCTCGCCAAGGACTGCTCGCGCCGCTCGCGCGAGGGTGGCGGCGGCGGCCGTACCGGCGACCGCGCCCGTGAAGATGAAGAAGGCGGCGCGAGCGCCGACGACTGGATCGTCCGCGAGAAGCCCAATATCCACTTCACCGACATCGCAGGTCTGGAAGACGTCAAGGAAGAGATCTACCTCAAGATGATCTACCCCTTCCGCCATCCGGAACTGGCGCAGCACTACGGCATCGACACCGGCGGCGGCCTGCTGCTCTACGGCCCGCCCGGCACCGGCAAGACCATGATCGCCAAGGCCGTGGCCTGCGAGGTCGAGGCCACCATGTTCGTCATCAGCCCGGCCCAGATCATGAGCAAGTGGGTCGGCGAGGCCGAGCAGAACGTCCGCAAGCTGTTCGAGGCCGCCAAGGATGAAGAGAAGAGCGTCATCTTCATCGACGAGATCGAGGCGCTCGTGCCGGCCCGCCGCCGATCCGACTCGACCGTCATGCAACGTGTCGTGCCGCAGATCCTCCAGGAGCTCGAGGGGTTCGACCGCCGGGCGGGGCGGGCCCTGATGTTCATGGGGGCGACGAACGAGCCGTGGAGCCTCGACCGGGCGGTGATGCGGCCCGGGCGCTTCGACTCCCGCGTGTACGTTCCGCTGCCCGATCCGGCGGCCCGCTTCAAGCTGTTCGAGATCTACCTCGGCAAGCGGCCCCTGGAAGACGACGTCGATTTCGCGGCCCTCGTCGAGCAAACCAACGGCTACAGCGGGGCCGACATCAAGGCCATCTGCACGCGTTCGGCAACTCGTCCGTTTTTGGAATCGGTTGGCGGCGCCGAACCACGTAAAATTAATATGGCGGACGTGCGGGAGACGATCGGCGAAGTTCTGCCGTCCGTCAGCTCGAAGGACTGCCAGAAGTACGAGGAGTGGGCGGCCACGATGGGCTGAACTCCCGTCAGGTATACGGAGGACGAGCCATGCCACGACAACCGGTTCGCGACGTGCCGGGTCTGCGGCGATGCCCGTCCCCTACCTGCGATGGCCTGAACCCGGCGCGGGCCCGCTACTGCGGGCAGTGCGGATGTGCGCTGTACCGGCCGCCGGCCGCGGTCGCGCGCCAGGCGCCGATCAGCGCCGGCGTCGCGTATGGGCTGTGGGCGCTGTGTTTGGCCGGGGCGGCGGGGATCCACCGCTTCTACCTCGGCCGGTACGTCACCGGGGCCGTTTGGCTGCTGACCTGGGGTCTGCTGGGCGTTGGATCGTTCTTCGACCTGTTCCTGATCCCCGGCATGGTCGAGAAGCAGAATCGCGATTGGGCGGCGGCGGGCTGGACGAACTGAGGCCGCCGCGCCGGAAGGAGCGAATCGCCGAATGAGCCGCAGCATCGTGGAACGTCTGGCCGACGAACACCTGGTGGCTCTTGCCGCCGCCGGGGACGCGTGGCCGCGCGCCCTGCTTTCGACCACGCCGGTGCCCGACGGCTGGCTGGCGCTGGTCGAACGCCGCGACGGCGGCCGCCGGCTCGTTCCCGCCGGCGAGGATCCGGCGGCGGAGCGCGGCGATCGACTACTGCTCGTGCGCGATCGGTCGCTCACGGTGCCGCTGCACCTCGCGGAGGTACGCACCGCTTCGGGACACGCCGTGTCGGCTACGGTGGAGATCGTCCTCCGCTGGCAGGGCCGCGATGATGATGTCGCCGCTCTGGGCCGCTCGCTGCTGGTCGGCGACGAGCTCACCCTGGATCAACTGGCCCGGGCCGTCGATGATGGCGGCGGGCGCGCAACACTGCTCGCCTTCATTCGCGAGCGTGGCGCCGTCGACCTCGTGCACGAGGATTGCAGTGCCGACCTGCTCGCCGTCCTGCGCGAGGGGTTCAAGCGCTTCCTGTTTTCGAGCGGGGCGACGCTCGAACGGCTGGCCGTGGCACGCTTTGCGAGTCCGGCACTCGCCGAAGAGGAGACGCTCCGCCGCGAGACGGCCGCCCACGTCGAGCGGATCAAAGCCCACGAGATGGTGCAACAGGCTGCGCTCGCCGCCACGCAGCGCCGCCTCGAAGGGCTCAGCGGCATCTTCACTCAGCTTCAGTCCGCCGCCGGCGGCGACGAGCGCATGCAGTGGCACGACCTGCTGCCCGCCCTCTCGCCCGGCGATCGTGGTCGCCTGCTCGAAAACCTGTGGCGCATCACACCCGACCGCTATACCGCCACTGCAATCGTGGTCGTCGCCGGCCAGGAATGCCTGTGGCTCGCCCCGGCGCCGCCACACGATATAACGCGTCGCGTGACACTCGCCGAAAGTCTAGGCGGTGTGCGCTCGGTGGCGTTCTGTTCGCAGCGCAACTGGCTGCTGGTCGGTGCGGCACGTGGCGTGTGGGCCCTGGCGGCTGACAGCGGCGAAACGCAGGGTTGCTTCGAAGTGCCCGACGCGCCGGCGCCACGCACGGGCTTCAACGCGATCGCGGTCGCCGGCGACGTGCTCTACGCGACGCACTCGCAGCTTGGCTGCTGGCGTTGGCCGCTGGCGGAGCCGGACAAGGCCGAATGTCTGCTCGCTCCGGCGGACGGTCAGCCTCGCGCGGTCCGCGCCGTCACGGCCACTGACGACGGTCGCATCCTATTCGCGACCGATCAGACCGTGCAGCTCTACGACCCGGCCGCCGGCAGCGTCACGGCGCTCGCCGACGCGGGCGACACGATCCACAGCCTGGCCACGATCGAGCAGCACGTGTTCATCGGTACGGCTGACGGCCGCATCCTCCAATGCGCTCTGGACGGCGGCGGCGAGCACCGCGTCGTGCACCGCGCCCGACACGCCATCGAGTCCATCCAACCCCGCCGCTGGAACGACCTGATCGAGCTCGTCATGCCCGCGGGGATCGAGGGCATCGCCGGCGTGTTCTGTGGCGAGGGTCTGGTAGGCCGGCTGATGTCCGCGGCAATACCGATCCGCCGGGCGTGGGCATGCGACGACCTGGTTACGGGACTGACCACCGCTCGCGACCGCCTCATCGTGCTGAACGCGAATCTACCCGACGTCACGCCGCGCGAAGTGGCCATCGCCCGCGAGACCGGCCACTCGGTGCAGGACGCCTGCCTGATCGTCGCGGAACAAGCTGAACCGGAAGACCGCACATGACCACGCACACACGCACCACGCTCGCTCGCACGATCGACCACACGCTGCTGAAGCCCGAGGCGACGGCGGCGCAGATCGACTGCCTCTGCGATGAATGCCGCGAGTTCAATTTCTACGCCGCCTGCGTGAACCCCGTGTGGGTGGCTCGCTGCGTCGAGCGTCTGGCCGGCAGCGGCACGTGTGTGGCCAGCGTGGTCGGCTTCCCCCTCGGTGCTACGACGCCCGCGGCCAAGGCGCTCGAAGCCCGCCTGGCCGTCGAGCAGGGTGCGGCCGAAGTGGACATGGTGGTCAACCTCGGGGCGCTGATCGCCGGCGAAGAGGCGACGGTCGCCGAGGACATCGCCGCCGTCGTCGAGGCCGCCCGCGGGGCCAACCCGCACGCCCTGGTGAAAGTGATCCTCGAGACGCGGGCGCTGACGGACGAGCAGATCATCCTCGGCTGCCGCTGCGCGGTGGAGGCCGGGGCCCATTTCGTGAAGACGTCGACCGGTTTTCACGCCGGCGGCGGGGCGACGGTTGAGCACGTGGCCCTGCTCCACAAGCACGCCGGCAATCTGGGTGTCAAAGCAGCGGGGGGCATCCGCGACCTGCCCACGGCACAGGCTATGTTGGCCGCCGGCGCTACGCGGCTCGGCATGTCGGCCAGCATCGCCGTCGTCGAAGCCCTGCCCGCCGAGCCGGGAGGGTAGTGATGGCCTACGCCCGTCAATGTGATCGCTGTCGGCGGGTGGTGGCCCCGCGTGGCAACCTCAACGCCCGCTACTGCCCGTACTGCGGCGCACAGCTCAGTGGCGCCCCGGTCGAAATGCCCAGCTCGTCCGGCACGACACCGGATTTCGCTGGGGCGGCCGCGGCCGTCGCCGTGGTCTGCGGCGTGCTCTCCCTTCTTCTGCCCGGCGTCGGCGTCTTCCCGGCCATCATCGCCATCGGCTTCGGCGCTCAGACCGTCCGCCGCGCCACCAGCCTGCCCGGCCAGCCCGGTATCGGGGCGGGTCGCGCCGGCGTCGTCCTGGGCATCATCGGTCTCGTCGTCCAGTTGCTGGTCTGTTCCCGCCTGGCCTGAGCAGCTCAGTCCTGCAACCGTCCTCCACGGAGGGGACCACGACGGACGCGCGGTTGAACCGCACGAGTGCACTTCGCTACACTTGTCGTGTGAGGGGTCAGGTTGTGAAGTCGCCCCGAACCGAACAAACGCGTCTGACGCGACCACGTGGCCGCGTGAGGGGACGGTGTTGATCGGCGGAGCCTGGCGAGACGCGACCAGTGAGAACGGGCGGGTGCGCTACGTCCGCGGAACGCGGGGGACGGAGAAACCTTGCAGATAGCGCCGGCCAGCCGCGCGTCGCCCACCTTCGCGCCAACCGTGACACGGCGACACCGAAGCCTCGCGTTCGACTCAGCGGTATCCGTCCGGCGGCGGCGCGCCGCTCCCTCTCTCATGTGACCTTGCTGCTCTGCGGCCTGCAAGGCATCTACGCGCTGCTGTTCATCTGGCGCTCCAGTGTGGTCGTCACCAGGCAGCGGTATTTCTGCCTGTTCGACGACGCCCTCATTTCGATGCGCTACGCCCGGCACCTAGCCGAGGGACACGGGTTGGTGTGGAAGATCGGCGAACACGTCGAGGGATTCTCCAACCTAGCGTGGACGCTGGTGATGGCCCTGCTGCACCTGCCCGGATTGGGGCCCAGCCACACGTGCCTGCTTACGCAACTGCTGGGCATCCCGATGCTGTGGTGCTGCGTGTGGGCCACGTACCGTCTGTGCAATGCGTTTCGGTTGCTGCCCCGCCCGGCGCTGATTGCGATCGTGCTGTGCGTCACATACTACAACTTGCTGTATTTCAGTCTGATGGGCATGGAGACGGCAGCGCTTTGCTTCGTCGTCACCATGGCTCTGGCGTCCGCGGTGTGGGCGCTGCGCGAGCGACGAGGCCGCCTTGCCCCCTACGTCTGGTTCATGTGGGCCGTGCTGTTGCATGCCGACGCCGTGCTACTGACCTGTTGGACGGCGAGCTGGATGCTCCTGCGCGTCCGTCAGCAGCGTTGGCGACCGGTCGTCGGGCTGGCTCTCGTCAGCGTCACTCTCGGTTTGCAGGCATGGTGGCGCCGCGTGTATTACGGCGACTGGATGCCCAACACGTACTACCTCAAGATGACCGGCTGGCCGCTCGCGGACCGCCTCTTGGCCGGCGTGGACAATTCGGCGATCAGCCTGCTAACGATGGCCGTGCCGCTCGGGCTGAGTCTGTGGGCGCTGCTTGGACGCCGGCGGCGCATTGCCGCCTTCCTGATCGGGGCGTTCTGCCTGTCCTTCGCGTTCCAGGTCTACGTCGGCGGCGATGCCTGGCCGCTGAACCGCTTCCTCATTCCGACCACGCCGGCGCTGTTCGTGGCGGCCGCGGCCGGCATACGCGGCATAGTCCGCGATATGCTGCCTCGGCGCCACGGCGGACGATTGCCGCTGGGAGTCCTGGCCGCCGTCTGCCTGCTGGCGATCAACGGGATCCACTGGGACCATATCGTCCTGTTGGCCCAGCCGCAGATGGTGGGCGACAACGCCATGAACGTGCGTCTCTGGAAAGCCATTGAGCGTGTCGCAGATGACGATGCCTGTATCGGCGTCGGTTATGCGGGGTTGCTGCCGTACTTCTCGGACCGGAACTGCGTCGATCTGCTGGGCAAGTGCGAGCGTCACGTCGCCCGCACCACGGCACGGGCGGACAGCTACCTGCCCGGCCACAACAAGAGGGACACGCCGTACATCCTGGCCACCTACCGACCTGACATCCTCATCCACTACGAGTCGGCGGGCGTCCGCCCCGACTACTTTCCGGTCACCGTGGACGTCGACGGCATCGAGCAGATCTTCCTCGTCCATCATCGCACCTCCCACGTCCACGGGGGACGCCGCCTGCGCTGGAGCGATCGCGCCGAGTTTGTAACGCTCCCGCTGTCACCGTAGGGCCGTCGCGTCCGCACCAGCCCCGCCGCGCGAAGGCCACTCCGCCAGCGAATCCTGCTATAATCGCCCCACGATCCGTAGCGATCCAAGGAGAATGTCGATGGCGTCTGTAACCGCCGGTGCCCGCACCGTTCGTGCCCCCCGCGGCACGCAGCGCACTTGCAAGGGCTGGCAGCAGGAAGCCGCCCTGCGTATGCTCATGAACAACCTCGACCCCGACGTTGCCGAGCAGCCCGACGAGCTCATCGTCTACGGCGGCAGCGGCCGGGCGGCCCGCTCGTGGCCCGACTTCGACCGCATCGTCGCCACGCTCCAGCGGCTCGAAAACGACGAGACCATGCTGGTGCAGTCCGGCCGGGCCGTCGGCGTGATCAAGACGAACCCCGACGCCCCGCGCGTCCTCATCAGCAACTCGATGCTCGTGCCGAAGTGGGCCACCTGGGACGAATTCCGCCGACTCGAAGCCCTCGGCCTGACCATGTACGGCCAGATGACCGCCGGCAGTTGGATCTACATCGGCACGCAGGGCATTCTCCAGGGCACCTACGAGTGCTTTGCCGCCGCCGCCAACCAGCACTTCGGCGGCTCGCTCAGGAACCGGCTGGTCGTCACCGGCGGGCTGGGCGGTATGGGCGGGGCCCAGCCGCTCGCGGCGACGTTCAACGAGGCGACGTTCCTCGCCGCCGAGGTCGACCGCGCCCGCATCGAACGCCGCCTCAAGACGCGCTACCTCGACCGCATGACCGAGAGCCTCGACGAGGCGATCGACTGGGCGCTCAAGGCCCGCCAGGCCGGGCAGGCGGTTTCCATCGGCTGGCTCGGCAACATCGCCGACCTGCTCGCCGAGCTGATCAAGCGCAAGATCACGCCGGACGTGCTCACCGATCAGACCTCGGCGCACGACGCCCTCAACGGCTACGTCCCCAACGGCATGACCTACGACGCCGCTCTCGCTCTGCGAGCCAAGGACCCCGAGCGCTACAGCAAGGAGTCCTACCGCACGATGGCCGAGCACATGCGGGCCATGCTCACGCTCCAGGAGCGCGGGGCCATCACGTTCGACTACGGCAACAACCTCCGCGGCCAGGCTCAACTGGCCGGCGTCGAGAACGCCTTCGACGTCATCGGCTTCGTGCCGCTCTTCATCCGCCCGCTGTTCTGCGAAGGCTCGGGCCCGTTCCGCTGGTGTGCCATCTCCGGCGACCCGAAGGACATCGCCGCCACGGACGAAGCCGTCCTGGCCACCTTCCCCGAAGAGCAAGCCCTCTGCCGCTGGATCCGCATGGCCCGCGAGAAGGTCGCCTTTCAGGGTCTGCCCTGCCGCATCTGCTGGCTCAAGTACGGCCAGCGGGCCCGCATGGGCCTGGTCTTCAACGAGCTCGTCCGCTCGGATAAGGTCTCGGCCCCCATCGTCATCGGCCGCGACCACCTCGACTGCGGCTCGGTCGCCTCGCCCAACCGCGAGACCGAAGGCATGAAGGACGGTTCCGACGCCATCGCCGACTGGCCCATGCTCAACGCCATGGCCAACGTCGCCTGCGGCGCGTCGTGGGTTTCGATCCACCACGGCGGCGGCGTAGGCATCGGCTACTCGCTCCACGCCGGCATGGTCATCGTGGCCGACGGCACCGCGGAGGCCGACCGCCGACTCCAGCGCGTGCTGACCACCGATCCGGCGACGGGCGTCTTCCGCCACGCCGACGCCGGCTACGACCTGGCCATCGAGGTCGCCCGCAGCAAGGGCGTGGACGTCCCCGGCCTCGCGTAAGGCCGCAAGACCCCCGGTCATTCCCACACATGCAAAACGGGCCCGCCACCAGTCGTGGCGGGCCCGCTTGTTTTCTCTAACACGGACCGGCGGTCACCGGCCCGGCCGCGACGCTAGTCGTTGTCGCCGCGACCGTACAGGATGTACACCTCGCCGGAGTCAACGCGGCCGCTCGGATCGGCGAGCATCGCGCTGATGGCGTAGTCGTCGTTGCCGTCGCCGTCGATGTCGCCCAGAGCCGCCACGCCGCGTGAGTACGCCGCGAACGAATAGCCCGGATCCGACGGATACGTGCCGGCGAAGGTCTTGCTTCCGCCGCCGGCGCGGTCACCCGCGACGCGACCGACGAACTTAACGCCCGGCAGGTCGACCGTGCCCACTTCGGCGAGTTCCTGCTCGCCGACGAGATCAGCCGAACCGTAGATCAGGTAGACGGCGCCCTTGCCGCCTTCAGCACCCGGAGCGGCGATGAGCACGTCGCCGTACCCGTCGCCATCCACGTCGCCGACGCCGGCGACGTTCGCCCCGGCCATGTCATCCGCGGCCTCGCCGACAAAGCGAACCGCTTCGGCATTCGCGTCGGACAGCATCTCGGCCACCGTCCAGCCGCCGGAGGGGCTCTCCAGGAACTGCGAGCCGAAGATGATGACGACTTCGCCGGTGTAGCCACCGGTGACGGCGTTGCCGTCCGGGCTGCCGACGATCACGTCGTCGTAGCCGTCGTGGTTGAAGTCACCCGCCGAGTCGAAGACGCGGGCTAGGTTCTGGCCGGCCGACGTGCCCTGGAGCATGACACCCTTCAGGCGCGACGGGTCGCTCGGCGACTTGGCCAGGTTCTCCAGCAGGTAGTCACCCTCCAGGCCCTGTCCGCGGCCGTAGACGATGAAGATCGAGCCGACGGCCTGGCCGGAGAAGGTCACGGTTGCCGGTTCACCCGGGGCACCCGGCGTCACCACGGTCTGCCGCACGTTCGTCGAGCCGACCGCGAAGTCGCGGATGCCGTCACCGTCCACATCGCCCAGAGCCCGCACGTACGAAATCGTCGCATCGCTATGCGGCCCAACGATCTGCGGCGTTCGGTCCATGTAGTAACCGGCGGTGCCGGTCACGTACGGCGTGTAGCCGGTAATCCTGCTCGCATCGAGCACGCTGGCCGAGGAGCCCTCGACGCAGTCGTTACCGTCGAACTCGAAGAGCTCCGGATCGCCGTAGTTCCCGCGGATCGAGCCGATCGTTTCGATGATGTACTGGTGCGGCACGGGCATAGTGTAGTCGGTGCGGCTGGGGATCTCGGTGTCGACGTTCGGGTAGGTCAGCCGGACGATCTCGGGCGGGTCGTTCTCGTCCTCGCCCGGGATCTCGCGCGTGCCGGGCTCGACCCAGAGCTGGGCCCGGTTCGGCCCGTTGCCGACGCGCACGTCGGTCCGCAACTGGTACACGACGCCCGCGGCGACGCGGTCGGCGTCCAGGCTGGGCACGTCCTCGCGCAGCGCGGTGCGCTGCGGCGAGGCGATGTACAGCCAGCGGCCGTCCGACGCCACGGTCGTGCCGAAGCGGTCATCCACCGACTGACCGAGGACACGAGCCCCGACCGACGTCGGCGGAAGCGTCACACCACCGACGCTGTGGGACCGCGGGCTGCCCACGGTCGCCCGACCGTAGAAACCGGTCCAGGCGCTGATCGGCGGCATGCCCGCCACCACCACCCAGGACGGAGTGCAGGCCACAGTCGTGCCCGGCAAAGGAACCGGGACGAGCGGGCAGGCCGTGTCGCTACCCCACACAAACCAGCGGTTGGTCACTTCGCAGCCGTCCGGGTCACCGTCGTAGTCGTTGTCTTCACAAGGCGCGACATCCAGCGGCAACTGCGCCGTAAAGATGGAGGCATTGGTCAACGGAGGATCAGCAACAACAGTCGTCCAAGGCATCTGGAACCCACCGGGTCCCTGGTGGCAGCTCTCTCACCCCCCGCCTAGCCATACATCCCAGGCTACAACCCAGGATTGGTACTCCGTCTCGTCGGGATTCTCCCCGATGCCGCCGCAGTCGTCACAGCCCTCCTCACACGGAACGTCGGGATCCTCGCCGCCGCACACGCACCCTTCAGGCGTTTCCTCGATGCAGTCCTCGCAGCCGAAGAACCCGGCTGGATTCGGATACAGGTCGCGCATGTACATGGCCAGTGACGGGCGCACCATGAAGTCGAACATCTCGCCGACCTCGTGCAGGTCGAGCACGCGGTCGAACTTGCGCGTCAGCGTCCCGGAATCCTGCAGCATCTCGTTGTGGCTGGACACGATGACGATGCCGCCACGCGCGAACTGCACCTGGTCCGGCACCCACGCCCCGCTGTTGTAATCGATGGCGTCGAACTCGAACCGGCCCATCCCGTTGACGTCCGCGACCAGTTCGGGGTGCTGGTAGGGAACGCCTTCCACGAAGGCCGGTGACTCCAGCGTCAGCGACTCGACGCGCGGGAAGCTGAACACGAGCTCGGCCAGGTTGTCGCCGTCCATGTCGGGCACGACGGCGATGTCGGACAAGCCCTCGGTGTAGTTGGTGTTCTGGGGCACGCGGATGCCGCGGAACGTCACGCCCGGAATCGTCGTGCCCGTCGAGTTGAGGTACTTGATCCCGTGCAACCGCTGTCCCGGGTTGCCGTAGATCATGTACGCCTCGCCCCAGCCCTGGCCCTGGAACCCGCTCAGGTTCGGCTTGCCGTAACGCGCCCCGATCAGCAGCTCACTGGCCCCGTCGCCGGTCATGTCCGGCACGCTGACCATCGAACTGCCCGCCAGGTCGTTGAAGTTGAACCCTTGCAGGATCGCCCCGTGAATGCTGCTCGTCAGCTTGCTGAGCGGGAACTCGCCCACCAGACGATCCGTCAGCCGCAGGCGGACGAAGCCGCCGCTGTCTCGCGGTGCGTAGAACTTCACCGGCGGATCGATGCCGTCGGAGATCATGACATAGTAGTAGTACTTGCCCAGCGGAGCCGTCGCCAGCACGACCGGGAAGGTGTGCAGCCCGGCCGTCACGCCGGCCTCCACGAACGTCACTTCGTTGCCGCTCAGCGGCACCGTGTCCGGATCCAGCAGCACCGTCACCGTATGCGGCGAGGTGTCATCCGTCGTCAGGCTGACCTCCCAGATCCCTTCGCGGGTGACCAGGTGGTCCTTCTGATCCGCCACGCCGCCCTGCGGCCCGGCGCCGATCCAGGTAGCCACCGGGGGCTGGGCGTCGATCGTCACCGTGCCGGCCGCGTAGCCGATGGCCGTCATATCGCCCGTGGTCCGGATGCGGATGCCCAGCACGAACCGGCCGTAGTCGTTCGTCACCAGGCCGGCGTTCACCAGCGCCTGCGTGCCGAAGGTGTACGTGTTCACGCCCTCCGCCGCCGCTACCGCCGGTATCTGGACGTACACCGGGTCGCCGTCCGGGGCCCGGTCGGCGTTGTCGTCCCGGGCCACGACGATTTCGGTCTGGGCCACGGACGTCCGGTAATCCAAGGCGAGGTTGAACACGATGTTGACCGCGCCCGGCGGACGAACCGTCACGGCGTCAAACGGCGACGTGAAGCCCAGGTAGGCGTTCCCGCCACCCGTCTCGTCCTCCGGGGTCGTGCCATCCCCCGTGTCGGGGTTCTGCTGCTCCCCCTGGTTTTCCTCCCCTTCCTCGTCCTCGCCGTCGAGCGGCGGGGGCGGGATCGGGCGGTCGTCTCCGCTCGTGTCCGTGGACGAGTCATCCTGGTTGACCGTCGACGGGTCCTCGTCGTCCGCTGTCGTCGCGGGCTGCTGCTGCACTGGACAGCCGCCCAGCAACGTGATACTTAGCAGACCAGTTACGAGCACGGACAGGAACAAGTATCGGGAGCACCGTGCTAACATGCTTGGGAACCTCCGTTACTTCGGGGTAGCTACAATCCGGCCGTCATCACCGGATGATTTCGGCTGTTTCCCCCTGCCACTTAGGCACACTTCGACATCCTAGATCGGCGCAGGTGTCGAGTCAACGGGAAGTCTGAGTCGGCCGCTCCACCGGCCTGGACGCAAGCAGCCGCCACGAGGAGAAATGCAATATCGGCCGCCGTGCCGCCCCCGGATGTTTCCGGCCCGTAGGAATGACCCAGCTTCGAAAGGACCAGAATGTGAGTACGATTCGCCCGTTCACCGCCATCCGCTACGCCGCGTCCCAGGCCCCCCGAGGCGACCTCTCCACCCGCCTCGCCCCGCCCTACGATATTCTCGATCAGAGCGACAAAGAGCGGCTGCTCGCCGCCGACCCGCTGAATTTCGTCAAGATCGACCTCCCGCACGTCCCCCCCAAATCCGCCGGCCCGGACAGCGTTTACCGGGCCTCGCGGCAGACGCTCGACGCCTGGCTGGCCGACGGCACCATGCTCCGCGACCCCCAGCCCATGCTCTACGCCTACCACCAGAAATTCCAGCATGAGGGCCGCGATTACACGCGCCGCATGCTCTTCGCCCGACTCCGCCTCGAACCCTTCGGCACCGGCACCGTCTTCCCCCACGAGCAGACCTTCGGCGGCCCCAAGGAAGACCGCCTCGCCCTGACCAAGGCCACCCAGGCCAACCTGAGCCCGATTTTCGGCCTCTTCGAGGACGCGGCCAACGAGGTCAGCGACCGCCTCGAGGCCGCTCTGCCCGAGAAACGCCTGTGCTGCGGCCGCGTGCCCGGCACGGACGTGGACAACCTGTTGTGGGGTATCAGCGACTCGGACACCATCAATGCCGTCCAGAAGCTGCTTCAGCCCAAGCCGATCTTCATCGCCGACGGGCATCACCGCTACGGCACCGGCCTCCTGTACCGCGACTGGCTCACCCAGCAGGAGGGTGCCCTGCCCGATGAGCACCCCGCCAACTACGTCCTCGCCGTCCTTTGTGCGATGGAGGATTCCGGGTTGCTCATCCTGCCGACGCATCGCGTTCTGCCCGGCGTGAAAGCTACCGCCGACATCTTCCAGGCCGATCCGCAGGTCGAAGTCAGCAAAATGGGCGTCACGGACCCCGCCGAAGCGGTCCGCGCCCTCGCCGCGTTCGGTCCCCAGGCCGTCGCGTGCTACGATCCGGCCACCAAGAGCTACTCGGCGCTGCGGCCCTGCAAGCCGGAGATCCTCGACGCTCTCGAGCCCGAGCACAGCCCCGCGTGGCGCCGGCTCGGCCTCGCTTTCCTGCACGCCTACCTACTCGACCGCCTGGTCACGCCCAAGCTCTGTGGTGGCCAGGCCCCGACCATTCAGTACATTAAGGCCGCCGAACCGGCGGTCGACACGGCCCGCGAGACCAGCGGCGTCGCTTTCCTCATGCAGCCCACGACGATGGAAGAGATGCGCGGCGTGTGCAGCGCCGGCGATCTGATGCCGCAGAAGAGCACCTACTTCAACCCGAAACTGGCCAGCGGCCTGGTAGTGAACCCACTGCGGGCGTAACGCCTCGCCGAAAGCGCGATGTTCGCTGAATAACAGAGCAACCGGCGGGCGGAACTTGCCCTACGGGTTCTGCCCCGCCGGGAACAGTTCATCGATTTGCGTGAGGTCGCTGGGCGTCAACTCGACGCCCACGGCCCCCACGTTTTCCTCGATCTGCTCCGGCTGGCTGGCGCCGATGATCACGCTGCTGACTGCCTCCCGCTCCAGTAACCAGGCGAGCGCCAACTGCGCCAGCGTCAGCCCATGCTTCTCGGCGATCGGCCGTAGCCGCTCCACACGCTGAGCCAGCGCCGGGTCGATCTCCTTGAGGAACACGTTCATTCGCTTGTCGGCCGCCCGGCTGCCCGTCGGCGCGTCGCCGCCGCTGTACTTGCCAGTCAGCACGCCCTGCTTGAGCGGGCTCCAGACGACCATGCCCAGGCCTTTCTCCAGGCACATCCGCTGCACGCCGTTCGTCTCCACGCGCCGCGCTGCAAGGCTGTATTCCGGCTGGTTTGACACGGGCAGCGAAGCGTTCAACTCGAAGCCGCAATCGCACGCCTGCTCGATGGCGCTGGCCGGCCACTCGCTCACGCCCCAGTACAGGACCTTCCCCTGCCGCACGAGGTCGTCCATCGCCCGCACCGTCTCGTGGATCTCGACCTCCTCGTCCAGGCGATGACACTGGTACAGGTCGACGTAGTCGGTCCGCAGCCGCTTCAGCGAAGCGTGAGCGCTTTCGAAGATGTGCTTGCGCGACAGCCCCCTGTCATTAACCCGATCGCTCATCGGGAAGTAGACCTTGGTCGCCAGTACGATATCCCGCCTGCGGAACTCGGCCAGCTCCCGCCCGTAGCACTCCTCCGCCGACCCGAGGGCGTACACGTCCGCGGTATCGAAGAAGTTGATGCCGAGGTCGAACGCCCGGCGGATGCAGGCCCGGGCGACGTCCGCGGCCACGCCCCCGCCATATGTGAGCCAACTGCCCAGGCCGATCTCGGACACCTTGACGCCGGCCTTGCCCAATCTGCGGTAGTTCATGGTACTCCCACCTCTCGCCCCAATACCGGCGTTCGCCTGCTCGCCGCCGGCTAACGATAGTCGCCCGACCCGCGGGCGGCAACGCGCCAAGGCGTGGCCGCGGAAAGTGCGTGAGATATCGGACCACGAACCCCCAAGGACTGCCCGGTGCCCGCCGGGCGGTGTCCGGAATGAACTGCCCGTCCGCTACGTCTCAGATAACCCGCGCTTGGCCGCGTCGACGTAGGCCTCGAACGACTTCAACCACGCCTCGAAGTCATCCGCCTGCTGACCCTTGAAGCCCTGCTCCATCGTGGAGGCCAAGGTGCTAAGGTCCGGATAACCGTAAGACCCACTCGCTCCCTTCAGCCGGTGAGCAAGCATGGCCAACTGGTCCCAGTCCAGGGCGGCGAAGGCCTGGCGGAGCTCCTCCAGCCGGCGCGGCAGGCCCTCCACGAACTCCTCCACGATGTCGCGCAGGTCCGCGTCATCCTGGAGCAGGTGCGAAAAGAGCTGCTCGGGAATCGGAGTCTGTGGCGGCTGCTCCATCGAACGCACTCCTGTCCAACCCCATCGCGTGGCGCTGCACCGGCGGCGACAGGACCGTACCGCCGCCCCCGCAGTGCAGGGCCACTCCGGGTTGATCGGCGCGATGTCCGCCGGGGAGTGGTTAGGGTCGGACAAAATTTCCGCGACCCGAAGCACGCCGGCGCCGATGGTTCGTAGTTGAGCTAGAATGCCGCCCGCTGAACTCCGTTGCGTGCCAGGAGGCGCCCCGTGTGCGGAATCGTTGCCTATATCGGACACCGGAATGCCAGCCCTATCCTTATCGAGGGCCTGAAAAGACTTGAATATCGCGGTTATGACTCCGCGGGGCTCGCGGTCATCCGGGACGACCGCCTGGTCATCCGGCGGGCTGTTGGCCGCATTTCCGCCCTCGAATCGAAGGTGGATCCCGAGACCGACGGCGCCACGCTGGGTATGGCCCATACGCGCTGGGCGACGCACGGTGCCCCCAGCGAGATCAACGCCCACCCGCAATGTGACGGCTCGGGGCGGCTGGCGCTGGTGCACAACGGCATCATCGAGAACTACGCCGCCCTGTCGGCCTACCTCAAGGGCGAGGGCGTCGAGTTCGAGTCGGAGACCGACACCGAGGTCCTGGCCAAGCTGGTCGGCCACCTGTACGAGGGCAACCTGGCCGACGCCGTCCGCCGGGCCCTGAACGAGGTCCGCGGCACCTTCGGCATCGCCGTCATCCACGCCGATGAGCCCGACGTCGTGGTCGGCGCCCGGCGGGGCAGCCCGCTCATCGTGGGCATCGGCAAGGACGAGTACGTCCTCGCCTCCGACGCCTCGGCCATCGTGCAGCACACACCGCAGGTGATCTACCTCGAAGACAACGAGATCGCCGTCATCCGCCGCGACACCGGCCTGCGCACCATGACCCTCGACGCCGCCCCCGTGCGCAAGGAGGTGAGCGAGCTCGAAATGACCATCGAGCAGCTCGAACTCGGCGGGCACAAGCACTTCATGGCCAAGGAGATTTTCGAACAGCCGGAGGCCATGCGCAACTGCCTGCGCGGTCGCATCGATCTCACCGACGGCCGGGTCATCCTCGGCGGCCTGACCTCCGTCGCGCGCGAGCTGGCGCGCTGCAAGCGCATCATCCTCACCGCCTGCGGCACGGCCTGGCACGCCGGCCTGGTCGGCGAATTCCTCTTCGAGGATATGGCCCGCATCCCCTGCGAGGTCGAATACGGCAGCGAGTTCCGCTACCGCAACCCGATCATCGACGACCGCACCGTCGTGCTGGCCATCTCGCAGTCGGGTGAAACGGCTGACACGCTGGCGGCCCTGCGCGAGGCCCGCGAACGCGGTGCCCTGGCCCTCGGCATCGTCAACGCCGTCGGCTCCACCATCGCCCGCGAGACCGACGCCGGCGTCTACCTCCACGTGGGCCCCGAGATCGGCGTCGCCTCGACCAAGGCCTTCCTCGGACAGCTCATGGTCCTCTCGCTCATGGCGGCGAACCTCGGCCGCCGGCGGCACATGAGCCAGTCCGACTGCCAGGAGTACCTCGAAGCACTGGACCAGATTCCCGAGGCCATCGACCAGGCCCTGAAGCTCTCCGATCGCACGTACGACATCGCCAGCCGCTTCATCGACGCCAACAACTGGCTGTATCTCGGCCGCGGCCTGCAATACCCGATCGCCCTCGAAGGCGCCCTGAAGCTCAAGGAAATCAGCTACATCCACGCCGAGGGGCTGCCCGCCGCCGAGATGAAGCACGGGCCCATCGCCCTCATCAGCCAGGACATGCCCGTCGTCATCATCGCCCAGCGCGACCACCTCTACGAAAAGGTGGTCAGCAACATCGAGCAGGTGCGCAGCCGCGGCGGGCACGTGATCGCCATCGCCACCGACGGCGACCGCGACATCCAGCGCCTCGCCGAAGACGTGCTCTACGTCCCGGACGTTCCCGAGCCGCTGCAACCGTTCGTCACGGTGATCCCCCTGCAACTGCTGGCCTATCACGCCGCCGTGCTGCGCGGTTGTGACGTGGACAAGCCGCGGAACCTGGCTAAATCGGTGACGGTGGAATAGCCCCCGGCGCTCAGTCCCCGGCCTCGCAGGTGACCGTCAGCCCGCAAGAGGCGAACTGCTCGACGTACAGCTCCGCCCGCTCGCGGTGCGTCACCAGCAGCAGGCTCTGGCCATTCTCGTGCGCCTCGAGCGTCCGCTCGACCGCATCGCGCTCCCCCAGGTTGGTCAGCCGGAGAATCGTCAGGATCACGTGGTCGATCGAGTTGACGTCGTCGTTGTGCAGGATGACCCGGTACGGCGGCAATTGCTGCACCGCTTGCTGCGCTTCCAGTTCCGGCTGTGCCGCTGATCCACCCATCCGTCCGTTCCCTTCACACCCATGGCCCGAATGATCGCACTCCACTACTCCTATTATAACCCACCGGCCGGTGATCCGGGCGCCTGACAAAACCGCCGGCGGGCGGCGGAAAACGACGGACTGACTCCACTGCGGAAGGTCCGAAGAGCAACCGCAGCGGCTCGGCGCGCGGTACCGGCCCGCATTTTCGGCCGCCCCGTATGCGAAATGCCGGCGGCAACCGTGGCACGTCGCCCGGCAATCCGGCTAGAATGCCCTCCCGCGTCCGGTGGACGCGGTTGGCCTTGTAGATCGGGAGTACGACTGATGACCAGCCCTCGTTGCGCCCTGCTTCTGGCGGCCCTGCTCGCCTTCGCCGGCACGCTCCGGGCCCAGGAGCCGGCGACCACGCTCGAAAACCTGCAGACCCGAAGCGCCCTGACCGACGAGGACCGCGCCGCCCTGCAACAGTGGCTCGGCCAGCGGATCGCCAACGTCGTCGGCGCCGACGCCCTGGTCGCCCAGGGTGCTAACACGCAGCTTCGCGAGGCGTACAAGGGCACCGACGCCTTCAAGGAAGGCTACGTCGCCGCCTGCCTCGAAGCGGTCAGCTCCGCCTACCAGAAAGCACCGCCCCTGTCGGCGGCTCGCCTGCTCAGTCTCGTCGCCCACTTTGACGACCTGCGCGGCCTCAATCTGTTCATCGAAGCCCTCGGCGACGACCGCGCCGCCGTCCGGGCCACCGCCGCCATCGCCCTGCGCCGCCTCCAGCCCAAGCTCGCCGGCGACGCCGCGGCTTGCGGAACCGTCCTGGCCGCCCTGAAGACAGCGGGTGGGAAGGAATCGTCCGGCGAGACGCTGCGTCTGATCTACGCCGCCATGAACTACAGCGGTGTCACGCCCGCCACGAACCTCCGGGCCAGTGCCCAGGCGATCCTGAACGTGCTCGAAGAGCGAGCCAAGCTGTACACGGGCTCGAGCGTCCGCGCTGAGGGAGCCGATCTGGCCGTTTTGTGCCATAACGAGACGCTGCGCGGCGCGTTCGATGAGGCCGAGCGCAAGCGTTACGCGATCGTCCTGGCCAAGCTGCTGCATCACGGCGTCGAGCGCTACGCCACCGGCGAGATGCCGCTCGGCAAGGTGCGTGACCGGTCCGCCGGCCCCGACGCCATCGCCCTGCGTAACGATACCGAACTGCTCATCCGCGAGACGGAGGAGCAACTGGTCAAGCTGCTGGCTCTGGAGCAGGCCCCGCAGGTCACCGAGAAGATGCTCCGCGCCGACCGCACCGAGATGGTCATCGAGCTCGGCAAGTGGCTGCCCATTTTCAAGGACAAGCTCGGCGTCGACCTCCCGCCGCTGAACGCCCCCCCGCCCGATGAGTCCGAGGAAGGCCCCGAAGAATCCCCCGAGCCGTAGCGCCGCCGGCCCCCGCCGATGTAGCGTTCGGGCTCCGCACCGGACGTCGTTGGGGAGCCGTCAGCCGTCAGCCATCAGCCGTCAGCTACAAGCCGTGAGCCTTGAGCCCTGAGCCCTGAGCCGGAGGCAGCCCCTTCGGCTCCACTCAGAGTGCCGAGGCAGCGGAGCGGTCGGGGGCCGATCGCCCTCCCTCTGCTCCTTTGCTTCTCAGCCCCTTTGCCCCTGCATCGCAGCTTGCTCGTGGGCCGAGGACGCGTATTCGGTTGTCAAAGATCCGCTCCGGTGCTGCGCTGAGTGACCGCGAGGGTGCGGTTCCGTGCAGGCAGCCGTGTCCTGGCGTTCGCCGATGCGAGCGACGTCCTCTGAGCACCATCGCCGTGTTCACCGAGGTGAACGGTCGTCGCCGGTCGACGTCGGCCACGGGGGGCCGACGCTACGAGCCGACGATGATCGGCAAGGTGCTCCGCCGACGCACGGGTCACGAGACGATCGGTCTTCGGGGTTTGGTCGCCGACCACACGAGCCTCTCGGTTCGTGCTACAACGTTTCGATCGACGTCCTGGCTCCGAAGACCGAGGGTCCGTCAAGGCGGGCCCGGGAACTGCGTGAGCACGTGAAAGATAGACGCGCTTCGGGAGAGAGGCAAAGGGGAATTCTAGGAATGCTAGGTTCTGGCGGATTCTGGCGGGTTCTGTCGCGTATTGGCGGGTTGGCGGGGCACGGGCAAGGCAACACGGCGTGGCGTAGCGGCCGGTCTCCGTGCTGGCCGTCTTTGGAGAGCCATCAGCCATCAGCCATCAGCCATCAGCCGTCAGCTATCGGCTATCAGCCTTGAGCCGGAGTGTGGCATGCTGAAGCCTTAGGCGCCGGCATGTCTTTCGTCGTTCCGTAGCAGCCGGCCTCGGTGCCGGCCGTCCCGTAGCGTCGGCCCCCGCAGCCGACGTCGGACGAATTCGCGATTGGCGGGCACGGGTCGTCCTATGTTTGTCGATTCGCACGTTTGCGGCGGGTTGATCTCCTGGTGGAGGTGGAGGGCGGTGGGGCAGGTTGTCGGCGGGGCAGGAGGGTGGCGAGGAGGCGGGGGAGCCAGGCGCGCGGCGGCGGCTGGGGGTGGTTGGTGGGAGGCGACGCCGGTTGGCGGCCGTTTTGCTTCCAGATGGCATAGCGCTGCGTGAAATACTGGCCGGCGGCGAAGACGATTCGCCGGGCGAGGCCGGTCCAGGCGTCGTCGGTTACGCCGTAATGGCTGCCTCGGGCGGTGGCGACGCTGTAGACGTATTGCAGAAGCTCGTTCTCGTCGGGATCGACGAAGCCGGCGTCCAGCAAGCAGCGGCGGTGCGTGCGGAACGCCGTTCCGGCCTGGACGCGTTCGCGGAGCGGGGGATCGGTGCAGCCGGGCAGGTCGCGGCGGATGGTGCAGGCGATGCTGACGATGAGGGCTTCGAGGGCGGCGCGGGCCTCGTTGATGGCGGCGTGGCTATGACCGTCGGCGGCGGTGGCGTCGGATTGGCGAAGATGGTAGGCCATCGTCGGCAGGTCGAGTTCGGGGTGTGGCTGGAGATCGGAGAGCAACGCCGTCAGAGCGAAGGCGTGCGGTTGGTGCGTGGTCGGTGTGGTCATGGTGTTCGTCCTCTGCTGCGATGGACTTCTCCGGTTCGGCGAGGGATTGGGCGGACACGGCCCGCCCTGCACGGGCTTCGCTCATCACTCATCTTCTCGGGTATCTTCGGGTTCCAGGGGGGTGCTGACGCCGCCCCCTTTCCGGATCTGTGCCCAGCGTTCCTGCCACCACGTCGGCAGCGGACCGCAGTCGATCTCCACGATCCCCGGCCGCACGATCAGTTCGTCCAGACACTCGGCGACGACGTTCAACAAGCCAGACTCGTACCTGGCCTCCCGGTTCAGGTACTCGTGCCACCAGGTCGACAGCTTCTTCGGTCGGATGCGTTTCACTTCGGGGATTTGCTGGAGGATGTCGGGGGCGTTGAGTCGGTGCAGGCACTCGGTCAACACGCTGACGACCGTTCCGCGCTCGACGCC
>JASFQK010000033.1:0-81361 GCA_050115495.1 Phycisphaerae bacterium
CCATTACGGCGTAACCGACGACGCCTGGACCGGCTTAGCCCGGCGAATCGTCTTCGCCGCCGGCCAGTACTTCACGCAGCGTTACGCCATCTGGAAGCAAAACGGCCGCCAGCCGGCGTCACCTCCCGCCAACCACCCCCAGCCGCCGCCACGCTCCTGGCCCGCGCGCCTCCTCGCCACCCTCCTACCCCGCCGACAACCGCCCCCAACGCCCACCATCTCCACCAGGAGATCAACCCGCCGCAAACGCGCGAATCGACAAACGTAGGGCGGCCCGTGCCCGCCAACCCGCACTGCGGCGGGTACGGCGGTGCCGCCTTAACTGCCCTCGCCGCGCAGCGCCAGCAGCGCCGCACCGATCACGCCCGCTTCATCCGTCGGCAGCGGGGCGCGCTCGAGGCGCAGGGCGGGCGGCGTCAGGCGGGTCTGATAACGCGAGAAGGCCGCGCGGGTGGCGGCGAGCAGTTCGGGATGATGGTCGATGACGCCGCCGCCGAGGGCGACGGCATCCGGCGCGTAGATGTGCACGAGCTGGGCGATGCCGATGGCCAGCGCCCGGGCGGCGCGGGCCACGACGTGCAGGGGCAGCGGCTCGTCGGCGGTCGGGTCGCCCTCCGCGTCGCCGACGGCCCGCAGCAATGCCGGGCCGGCGACGAACGCCGACAGGCTGCCCGGCAGACTGTTCTCGCCGACCGGGGCTTCGGGCGATGTATCGACGATGAGGAAGCCGAAGTGTCCGCCGCCGCCGCGAGTGTGCCGGACGATCGCGCCATCGAGCAGCACGCCGCCGCCGACGCCGGTACCGAGCGACAGGTACACGAGCCGGGCCGGCCGGCGGTCGAGGCGCAACCATTGCGCCCACATGGCCGCGTTGACGTCGGTTTCGAGGTGGACGAGCCGATCGAGCGCGCCGGTCAGCAGCGCGGGCAGGTTCACGCCTTCGAGCTCGGGCAGGTTGATCGCCCGCTGCATGACGCCGGTCGCGCGGTCCCACACGCCGGGCAGGGCCACGCCGGCGACGGCGGGTGGTGTGGCGGCGTGGCGGGAGACTTCCCGGGCGCGGTCGGCGAGGAGGCGAGTGAGGGCGTCGGGCTCACCGCCGGGCGGAAGCGGTGCGTCGGTGCGCGCCAGCGCTTCCCCGTCGGCGGTGACCAGTCCCACCCGGACGCGGGTTCCGCCGATGTCGATGCCGAGCGCGGTTGTGGTGTCCGGAGGGGCCATTGTCGTGGGCCTTGTCGCGGCGCAGTACACGTCGGTGCCACTGGTGGCTTGTCCACCAGTGCCATTGCTGTTCGGCGTTCGACGTCGGCCACGGGGGGCCGACGCTACGTTCGCGGTCGTGCGCTCTTCGGCGGTCGCCGGCCGACACGGAGGTCGGCCGCTACGGGACGCGTGTGTGGCATGCCGAAGCGCAGCGCCGGCATGTTCCTCCTGACGCGAAGGAAAGACATGCCGGCGCCTAAGGCTTCAGCATGCCACACTCCGGCTCATGGCTCATGGCCCGCCAAAGACGTCCGGTACGGAGCCCGGACGCTACGGTACGGCCGACACGGAGATCGGCCGCTACGCTAGCCGGCGATCTCGAAGGTCACGTCGACTTCGGCCGTGGCGTCCAGCGGCAGCGAGGCGACGCCGACGGCGGCGCGGGCGTGCTTGCCGGCTTCGCCGAAGACGTCCGCCAGCAGATCGCTCGCCCCGTTGGCCACCTTATGCGGCTCGGTGAAACCCTCGCCGGCGGCGACGTACACGACGACCTTCAGCACGCGCGCCAGGCGATCCACACCGCCGGCCGCCTCCGCCCCGACGGCGATGGCGTTGAGCGCACAGAGCCGGGCGGCCTGCTGGGCGTCCTCGATCGTGCGGCCGCCGGGTCCGCCGACCTTGCCGACGAAAGCGACCTTGCCGTCCTTCAGCGGCACCTGCCCGCTCAGCAACAGCATGTTGCCCAGACGCGTGGCCGGTACATACGCACCCACCGGAGCGGCCGCCCCCGGTAGTGTCAGGTTCAGTTCCTTCAGACGTTCACTCGGCTTGCTCATCGGCAGGCTCCATTCCGCCGTCCGGCGGTGATTCAGGGAAATCAGACACGGGTTCATCGTCCTCGCCCGGAACGGAATCCATCTCGGCAGCAGCCAGCGACGGCCCCGCAGCTTCGGGCGCGGACGCCTCCATCTCAGTAGCTTCGGGTGAAGCGAACTCCGGCTCGGCCAGCTCCTCTTCCGGCGGCAGCTCCGGCTCCTCTTCGAGCAGGAACAGGTAGATCGTGCCGAAGTTGCGGTCCTGCTCGGCGCGGACACGCTTCGAGCGGACCAGTTCGAGCAGGGCCAGGAACCGCCCCACGACCGTGCCGCGGTCGTGCTGGCCGTCGAAGAGGTCGCGGAAGGTCGTCGGCCCCTCCTGTTGGAGGATGGCGACGATCTCGGCGGCGTTGAGCTCGATCGGTGTCTCTTCGTACTGCAGGACACGTCCGCCGGGCCCCTGCCCGATCGCCGTCATCACGCGGTTGAACGCGTCGAGCAGGTCCCAGACCTGGGCCTCTTCGAGGTCGATGCCCTGCAAGTCGGGCGGGAGATCGGCGGGCTTGCGCACGTAGCGCTTGGCCCGGTCGTCGGCGGCGCTGCCCAGCGAGCGGGCCGCGTCCTTGAAACGCTTGTATTCCAGCAACTGCCGGACCAGCGACGAGCGCGGATCCTCGTCCTCGCCGTCCAGCGCTTCGAGCGGCGGCGTCGGCAGCAGGGCCCGCGATTTGATCTCCAGCAGCGTGGCCGCCATCACCAGGAAGTCGCCCGCTGTGTTGGGGTCGAGTTCCTCGAGCATCTTCACATAAGTGATGTACTGCTCGGTCACCCGGGCGATGGGGATGTCCTGAATATCGAGCTCGTCCCGCCGGATCAGGTACAAAAGCAGATCCAGCGGACCGGTGAAGACGTCGAGTTGCACGCGATACGGTTCGGACACGGCGATCTCGGTGGCGTGCGGTCTGGAGGCCCCGGGGCACGCCCGCGGTCCGGGGCTGGATGGGCGGCGCGAGCGGCGCTTAGTCCAGGGCCTGGACGATACCGCAGGCCTCGCGGGCCTCGGCCATGACCTGGCGGGCCACGGCGCGGGCTCGGCGGCCGCCGTCGCGCAGTATATCCTCGACGTCGTCGGGGCGGGCGGCCCAGGCCTGTCGCGCTTCCCGCTTCGGACCAAACGTCGCCTCGTACAGCTCGGCCAGGCGCTTCTTGGCCTCGCCGTAGCCCATGCCGCCGGCGCGGTAGCGCTGCTCCCACTCGGCCACTTCCTCGGGCTCAGCGAGCAGCTTCAGCAGGGCGAAGACCGTGCACGTCTCGGGGTTCTTGGGGTCCTCGACGGGCGTGCTGTCGGTCTTGATGCCCATGATTTTCTTCTTCGTGACCTTGGGCTCGCCGAAGAGCTCGATGATGTTGCCGTAGCTCTTGCTCATCTTCTGGCCGTCGGTGCCCGGGAGGACGGGCGTCTCGTTCAGCCGCGGCTCCGGGCGGATAAAGACCTCGCCGTACGTCTGGTTGAAATAGCCGGCCATGTCCTGGGCCATCTCGATGTGCTGGACCTGGTCGCGGCCGACGGGGACGAGGTTGCTGCGATAGATGAGGATGTCGGCGGCCATCAGCACGGGATAGCAGAACAGGCCGAGGTTGACGGCCATGCCCTTGGCGCTCTTGTCTTTGAACGAGTGGGCCCGTTCGAGCAGCCCCTTGCCGGTGACCGTGGCCAGCAGCCAGGTCAGCTCGGTGACCTCGGGGACGTCGCTCTGGCGGAAGAACCTCACCTTCGCCGGGTCGAGCCCCATGGTCAGGTAGTCCAGGGCGACGTTGAGCGTGAGCTGCCGCAGCAGGGCAGCGTCGTTGATCGACGTCAGCGAATGGTAATTGGCGATGAAGAAGAAGCACTCGTGCTCATGCTGGAGCTCGAGGTGCTGCTTCATGGCGCCGAAGAAGTTGCCCAGGTGCAGGGCGCCCGTAGGCTGAATTCCGGACAAAACGCGCATACACATCTCCCACGCGAGCACCGCCCGGCCCGCGCGGTGCCGGCCCGGACGATCCTGACGAACCTGGACAGTAGAGCATGCGGCCGCGCATCCGACAAGTCGCCACCCGGCGCCGGTCCCGCGGAGGGCTACGGCGCCTGGCCGCTCTTGAATTGCCGGGCGGCACGCTCGATCTCGGCGCGGACCGCCGGATCGACCTGCTCCGCCTGCCGGCGGGCCTCGGCTTCGAGGGCGGCGACCTCTTCCGGGGAGAAGTGCTCGTCGATCGCCGCCTGCATCTCCGCCTGCCGGGCGACGAGGACGGTCTGCAGCTTATCGTCGGCGAGGATCTGGCGGGCCTGGGCGCTGTTGAGCAGCGTCGCCAGATCGTTCTGCTCCATGGCCGCCATGAGGTTCGGGTCGGAGGTGATGGCGTCGACGTGTCGGCGGACCTCGGGCAGGTTGGTGATTTGCCGCAGCCGGCCGTCCTGCACCGCCGCCCAGACGCGGGCCGGGTTCGCCCCGAGTTCCGCCAGCACCGCCGCCTTGCGGACCGCGGGCACCTTCGCCAGCGGGTTATCACGCACGAGCCACTGGCCGGCGGGGTCCTCGCGCACCACCGCCGTCGCTTCGGCTAGCGTGTCCAGCAAAACGCGCGGAGCGCTCTGCACGCCCGGCGGCAGCTGGGCGCGCAATACCGCCAGCGGCTTGGCAAAAACCGCCAGCATCCAGCAGCAGACGACAACCAGCGCCACGCCCTCCCCCGCTCCCAACGCCGCCCCGGCGACGTGGTTGATCCCGTTTAACACGGGCCGCTTGCGGATCAGCCGCTGCACGCCCCCGCTGAGTATCCCGGCCAGAACCAGGGCCACGATCGCCATCAGCGCGTAGCCGGCAACGGGCACCATTGCTGGCGGGACGTTGACCAGGCTGCTGAGGAGCGTGCCGAGCTGGATGGCGAAAACCGGCGCAGCCCAGGCGGCCACGATCAGCATGGCGATGCGCAGAACGTGTCGCGCGCCGCCGTCCCAGTCCCCCAGCAGGCACAGGGGCAGGGCGCATAGTGTCGCCGCCCGGATCACCGGACCGCCGAACGTGAAGCCCAGCACCAGCGCCAGGTACAACAGAATGCGAAACACGCCCACAAAGCGGGGCGTGCGCCGCCACTCGACCGGTTGGGTGCCGTTCTGCGGACCCTCGGTGGCCGTCATCATGTCCGTCCCCTTTCTGTGTCTACTCAATCATGCGTATCGCAAACGCGCATGTGCAACCGGGAAGCCGTGTTCCGCTTCCCGCGGCTGGCGACGGGCCGGTAAGATGCGGCCATGGTGGCAGCGGGCGACCGTAGAAAGCGACGCGAGCGAGGGCGGATGTCCGGTACGGCCGAACGTCCGACTCGGCCGCCGACCGTCGATCGCTGGAACGGGCGGGACGTGCTGCTCTTTGCGCTGATCGTGCTCGTGGCGCTCGGCCTGCGCGTGATCTACGACCTCCAGCTCCGCCACAGCCCGCTCTTCGCCGACCCGAGCATGGACGAGCTGTACCACGACCAGTGGGGGCAGGCTATCGCCGCCGGCCGGTCGTTCGTGGACGGGCCGTACTTCCGGGCGCCGCTCTATCCGGCGATGCTGGGACTGGTGTACAGCGTGTTCGGGCACAGCTACCTGGCGCCGCGGATGGTGCAGGCGGTGCTTGGCGCGATCAGTTGTGGGCTGGTCTTCGTTATCGGGCGTCGACTCTTCGGGCGGGCGGTGGCGGCCGTGGCCGGCTTTGCGGCGGCGAGCTATTGGATTCTCATCTATTTCGATGGCGAACTGCTCATCCCGCCGCTCATCGTCCCGCTCGACCTGCTACTCATCTGGCTGCTGCTGCGCGCGGAGCGATCGTCGGGCGTAGTCATTTTCGCGGTTTGCGGCGTCGTCCTCGGTCTGTCGGCGATCGCCCGGCCGAACGTGCTGCTGTTCGGGCCGGCGATCGTGCTGTGGTTGCTGATCCGGTTTCGCCGGCAGTGGCGGCGAGCGCTGCTGCATGCGGCGTGTGTCACCGCCGGCTGCCTTCTGGTCGTGCTGCCGATCACGATCCGGAACTGGGTCGTGGGCAAGGACCTGGTGCTGATCGCCTCGCAGGGTGGGGTGAACTTCTACATCGGCAACAACCCGCAGACCGATGGGGCGACGGCCATCGTGCCCGGAACGCCCGCCGGCTGGTGGGAGGGTTACCGCGCCGCGATCGCTCGGGCGGAAGCGGCCCGTGGGGGGAAGCTCAAGGCGTCGGAGGTCTCGGATTACTACTACGACGAGGCGTGGGCGTTCATCCGCAACGAGCCCGGGCGCTGGCTTTCGCTGATGGTCCGCAAGCTGCGGCTGTTCTGGGGCGCGTGGGAGATCTCGAACAACAAGGGGATCTACTTCTGGAGCGAGCAGTTTACGCCGGTGCTGACGTGGCTGCCGCTGAACTTCGCCTTGGTCGGGCCGGCGGGCATTCTCGGGCTGGTGCTGTGCTGGCGCCGGCGGGGAGAGCTCTTCCCGCTGTGGGGCTTCGTGCTGGTGTACATGGTCAGCGTCGTGCTCTTCTTCTGCACGGCGCGCTACCGCGTGCCGCTGCTGCCGCTGCTGATTCTGCTCGGCACATACGCCGGCTTCAGCGTGGTGAAGGCGGTACGGTCTCAGCGGTGGCTGGCCGTCGCCGGGCAGGGAGTCGTGCTGGTGCTGGCGGCGACGCTGGTTCTGACCACGCCGGGCGGTGAGCGAGCCCGCGACGACGCCCAGGACTACGTGCAACTGGGGCGGCGTTACCAGCGGTTGGGGGAGAGCGACCGGGCCGCGGAGTGTTATGCGAAGGCGGTGAAGCTCGCCCCCGACTTCGTAACCGCCCGCTCCAAGTACGGCACACTGCTGGCGCAAACGGGACATCTACCCGAGGCGATCGAGCAGCTCCAGCAGGCGCTGGCCACCGGCCAGCTCCGCCCTGGCGAGACGAAACAAACGCTCGCCCGCGTACACACGAATCTGGCCACTGCCCTGACGGACAGCGGCTCGCCGGCCGAGGGTGTCGAGCATTATCGCCAGGCGCTCGAATTGGATCCGGCCGGCGCGGAGGACTACGTCCAATTCAAACTCGGACTGGCGCTCGTGAAGTTGGATCGGTTGGAAGAGGCGGTGTCGGCGTTCGAGAAGGCACTCGCCATCTCGCCATACCCGCTGCTGGTTCTGGATCAGCTCAGTGCGGCGCTGGCCCGGTTGGGTGAGTACGAGCGGGCGGCGGAACTGGCGCGCCGGGCGATCGACCTCGCCGAGTCGTCTCGAGAGCCGGCAGAGCCTGACCTGTTGGACTCCCTCCGCGAGCGTTTGGAGCGTTACGAATCCGGCCAGCCGTAGCGCATCGCTCTCCAGAGACGTGACGGCGTAACAGCCCTCCGCGTCATCCCCCCCGTTTCTCGCCAGGATCGCCCGTTGCCAACTTCTGACTTCTGTCTCCTCTCTTTTGCCTTCTTGCGACCCCTCGCTCCCGCCCTTAGCATCGCGAGATGAACACGAACAACCTTCACCACGCCGTCGCCGTTCCCGCCGACCGCCGGTACGCAGGCCTCTGCGTCTCCGCGGCGGGCGTTCTTCTCTTCGCGCTACTGACGATGGTCGGGGCCAGCATCGCGATTCCGCTGCCGGGAACGCCGGTGCCGATCACGCTTCAGACGTTCTTCGTGTTGATGGCCGGGCTCACGCTGGGGCCGCGGCTGGGCACGGCGAGCATGGTGTTCTACCTGCTGCTCGGTGCCACAGGCTACCACGTGTTCGCCCTGGGCAGCGCCGGGCTACCGACGATGCTGGGTTCGACCGGCGGCTACATGCTCGGCTTCGTGCTGGCGCAGCCGTTGCTGGGCTGGCTGTCACGGCGAGGCACGCGACGGTGGCCGGTGATTGCCTCGGCGGTGATCGCGGGCGAAGCGATCATCTTCGCGGCGGGCCTCGTGTGGCTGTCGCTGGTGATGCAGACGGGCCTTTGGCGGACGTTCGAGCTGGGTCTGTGGCCGTTCCTGCCCGGGACAGCGTTGAAGATCGCCCTGGCCATCGCCACCGGGCGGCTCGTAGCCCCCGCCGGGCGTCGCCTCTTCGACGCCGCCTGATCGGCGGAACGCAGCGGTTTACGTACGTTTGCAACGCTTCTGATCCGGCGGCCGGCTGAGCCCTGCGGTTGGGCTGCGGTCACGAATACGTCGGATCTCTCCTTTCTTCGTGTGCGAAGCAAGAACATCCACTTCGCTCGGCCCCCACTCTCTGGACAAATGGGGTCCTAGAGCGCCCCCGTTCCTGCCGACCCCTTCTTCTGCGCGGTGGATTGCCCGAATACGAAGCCAAGTATTGTCCCGAAGATCGTAATGATGTGTTCGCCGGGTATTGCCTTCAGCAGGGCCAAACAAGAGCTGGCTACGACTACCCCCACAATAACG
The DNA here is from genome assembly GCA_050115495.1 of Phycisphaerae bacterium. GTDB lineage: Bacteria > Planctomycetota > Phycisphaerae > UBA1845 > Fen-1342 > JAAYXS01. Next base: position 8,436 of record JASFQK010000033.1, read on the forward strand.
ATGAGTTTCACTTTGTCCCCAGCCGCCAACGCTTCTGCTGCGCTCGGTATTCTGCTGATTGCGAGGAACCATACGACGATAACCAGCGCGAGTGCCCCAATCGTGGCAATTACGATCCAGTGCTCCGGGGACATTCTCTCCTCCCGTCCATCATTGCGTGTTCCTTGTCTTTCACCGCACCGCCGGCGCATGCAAACCGGTGAGGATATCCCGGCTGCACACAGAACACAAACCTGTTCTGTGGAGAGCCCAAAGAGTGTCAGGATTTTCTCCGAGGCAGACTCGGCCGTTTCTCCGGCGTCTTCCGCGACCGGCCGCGGGGGCCGAGGCTGGCTTCCAGGCCCAGCCGCAACGAAACACGTTGCTACCACGGCTGTGAGCCGAGCGGCCGGCCATGACTCACGCTGATCCGCGTCGCCCGCAAGTCCCCATTCGTCTCCGCTCGGCTTACCCGCTCGCCCCAGTTCCGCGGCCGCGTTGGCCCCAAAGGCTCGACCACGACCACTTCTTCGCGCGCTGAAGGAACTGCGCCCGGCGGGGATTGCCCTCTACGTAACGCAGGATCGTCAGCAGGTGTTCGTCCCGCTCGATGGGACGTGCGTGCCCTTAACCGCCCTCGCCGGACGTGCGGCGTCGGTGGCTGCTTCATCGATCGGTCGCCATCGCCGACAGCAGCGCGGCCGAACCGGCTGATGGGCGGAGGCTACGGCGCCCAACCGGTGCGATCAACCGGCAGAAGGCCCCCTTCTTCCGCAAGGTATTCCGGAGTGTGTGGCCTCTTCTGCACCCTCTTCCTCTTGTTTTAGCGGCCCGCCGCGCGCCGCTGTGCTCGACCTTCGTTTACGCGTGAGTGTTAAGATTGCATGATGATTCTGTGTGGCGTCGGTGTGCCGAACCGGCGAAGTGAGGTTAATTCGTCACAATGCCATGCATTTGGCTACGCCGACGACGGAAAGGTTTGAACTGCCGTTGGTGAGAGTGTAGGCTGTTCAGGGGAAGGGATTTATGTCCTTGGCGGCTGGGGCTCGCGGTGAGCGCTGCGCCATAGGTCTCCCCCCACTGCACCCGATTTGTGTGGAGGTGAAAAGATGCTCGCTCGCCTGACTATCGCACTCCTGTTGCTCCCGGCAATCGTGTTGGCCGGGGCGAACGACCCCTACTTCATTCAGCTAGGCACGCTGCCAGGGTCATTGGACAGCAGCTACGCCACCGCCATTTCCGCCGACGCGCGCTTCATCACCGGTGGAGCGAACTCCAGCAACGGCAACGAGGCCTTCCTCTGGGAAGACGGCACGATGACCGCCCTCGGCTACATCCCGCCGGACGGCGGCTCGTTCAGTGAGGCCTACGGCGTCTCGCTGTCGGGCGTCGTTGTCGGGCAGTCCTTCAACGGCACGCAGATCGAGGCGTTCCGCTGGGAAAACGGCGTGATGGTGGGTATCGGCGGTCTGGCCCCGTCGACCGCGAACACCTGGAGCCTCGCCGAAGGGATCTCCGACGACGGCTCGACGATCGTCGGCTTCTCCCGGACGACGGTCGAGGGCATCGAGGCCTTCCGCTGGACCGCGGCCGAGGGCATGATCGGCCTCGGTGACTTCGACGGCGGTTCGTTCGCCAGCGTGGCCCGCGGCTGCAACGCCGACGGCAGCATCATCTTCGGCGACGGCACGACGGCCAACGGCGGCCGGGCCTTCACCTGGACCGAGGCTGATGGCATGCAGCAGCTGACCGGCTTGGCCAACAGCAGCAGCGTCGCCTTCGACTCCAACCCCGATGGCAACATCATCGTCGGGCGCAGCGTGGCCCCCGACGGTTACGACAAGCTCGTCCGCTGGGTCGACGGCCAGGTGGAGAATCTCGGCGCGCTGGACAGTGAGGAACCATTCGGCATGGCCTGGGCCTGCTCGGCCGACGGCAACGTCGTGGTCGGCAACAGCTTCGTGGATCCGTACACCGAGGCGGTCATCTGGACGCCGAAGACCGGCCTTCTGCACCTGCAGACGTACGCCCAGACGGCGTACGGCCTCGACCTCAGCGGCTGGATTCTCTTCGACGCCAACGACGTCTCGGACGACGGCCGCTACATCACCGGCCAGGGCCTCTGCCCGGCAGGCCCCCTCATGGGCTTCCTGATGTACCTGCCGCCGCTGGACATGGGCGACATGAACTGCGACGGCGAAGTCAACAACTTCGACATCGCCCCGTTCGTCCTGGCCGTGACCAATCCTGAGGGCTACGCTGAAGCGTATCCCGGTTGCGACATCATCAATGGCGACATCACCGGTGACGGTATTGTCAACAACTTCGACATTTCGCCGTTCGTGGGTCTGCTCGCCGGCAAGTAAGACGAAGCAACTAACTAACTGACTGACCGACGAACACGCCGTCGAGCCGTCGAAACAGGCGGTTCGGCGGCGTGTGGTCATTTGCGTTCGCATCGGCTGTATTGGATGCGAAGAGGTGTAGGCTGCGCAGGGGGCGTCGCTGAAGTATTTGCCTTATTGCAGGGCCTTGATGAATAGTGTTACGATACACGCGGCGTGATAGGTGCGCTGTCGGGCGGCGCACCGGAGGGGTCGGCGGGCCTGACGGCCGCCGACGCGCACGCTGACACATCTCACTCGCGGCGCGGGGTTGCTCCGGCGGCGGGTTCAGGGAGCGAAGGGCCATGAACATCGACGACTTTCAGTTGAAGGCGACGTTGCAGCGTTTCAACGAACGCAGGCAGGCGCGGGACCGCAACGAGCGTCTCATCCGGGCGAGGCGTTTCCTCGAGGTGGACCGGCCGGAGCGGGTCGAGAAGTTCCTCACCCGGCAGGGCTTCTCACCGCGGGATCGCGAGACCATGCTGCGCCACAAGGGGCGCGGCACGCCGCTGGCCAGCGAGGCCGTTGCCGGTCTGTCCGAGCCGTTCGCCCTCGAGCGGGTGCTGGGCACGAACGACTTGATGGGGGTGGCGTTTCTGTCGAGCGGGCTGCGCGCCGCCCGTACGGTCGGCCGCATCTGGATCGGCGTCGCCGCCGGACGGCCGCAGGGGTACGGGACGGGCTTCATGGTCTCGCCGCGGCTGCTGCTGACCAACAACCACGTTCTGGGCGACAGGGAACTTGCCCGGAAGTCGCTGGTGGAGTTTGACTACGAGTTGGGTGACGACGGTCGCATTCGGGCGTCCACCTGCTTCGCTTTCGACCCGGCGACGTTCCACCTGACCGATCGCGCACTCGATTACGCCCTGGTCGCCGTGCAGCCGGCACCCCTGAATGGCAATACGCAGTTGGCGGAGATCGGCTGGAACCGGCTGATCGAGGAGCAGGGCAAAGCGATCGCCGCTCAATGGCTCAACATCGTGCAGCACCCAAACGCCGAGCCGAAGCAGCTTGTCCTGCGCGAGAACCAGCTCATCGACGTGCTGGAGCAGTTTCTGCACTACCGGTCGGACACGTCGCCCGGCTCGTCGGGCTCGCCGGTGTACAACGATCGCTGGGAGGTCGTGGCGCTGCATCACTCGGGCGTGCCGGATCGGACCGCCGCCGGCGATCTGAAAGCGATAGACGGGCAGGTGTGGCGCCCGGAGATGGGGGAGCAGCGGGTCAAGTGGATCGCCAACGAGGGGGCTCGCATCAGCCGGGTGGTCGCCCATCTTCGGCAGCAGGCGATGTCGGCCGCCGAGCTGCGGTTGTTCGAGGAGATCTTCACGGATCCGCCGACGCCGACGGCGCCCGACGAACGTCAGCCGGTTCCGCCGGGCCCCGGCGTTGCGTCAGACGTGTCGGTCGGGGCCGACGGCAGCGCGACTTGGACGGTCCCGTTGACCGTGACGGTTCGTGTCGGCGGTGCGGCCGGGCCACCGGCCGGTCCGGGCGGGGCTCCGCTGCCGGGATCGCCGCGACGGGGGCCGGATGGTCCGGACAGCGGTGGCGGGGACGGGCCGGCGGAGCTCCTGGCGGCCGCGAAACGCGAGTTGGGCCAGCGGGCGGACGTGCTGAACGTCCGGCTCGGCTACGTCTTCAAGAACGGCTGGATCACGAAGGACCGGGCGGTCGTCGTGACCGTCGCCCGGCGGCGGGCGCCGGCCGAGCTGCGTGAGGCGGGCATCTCGCCGCTGCCGGACCGCTTTCGCGATTTGCCGGTCGAGGTGACGAACCCGTCGGTCGAGGACCTGGTGCGGATGGCCCGCGGGCCGGCGGCGGTGGAGGCCGCCTTCGCCGACGCGGATGTCCGCACGGAGGAGATCACGTATACGCCGCCGGATGGGTTGCTGTCGCCGGTGAGCGGGCGGATGCGCGTCGTGGCGCACGTGAGCCCCGAGGAGGGGTGGTCGCAGCTTTCGAAGTTCCTGCGGGCCACGAAGAAGCGGCTGGTCATCGGCATGTACGACTTCGGCGCGCCGCACGTGGTGGATGCGGTAGAGACGTGCGGCCGGAAGACGCGGTTCCAGAAGCTCACGCTGGTGATGCAGGCCGGCGAGAGCGTCGGCTCGGGTACGAAGAAGGACGATCTGAAGGATGCGGAAGTCGTAGAGCAGTTCCGCGACGCGCTGCACAGCAAGTTCGAGAACGCCTGGGTGAAGATCGGGTCGGTCAATGGCTGGGTGGCGAGCTCCTATCACATCAAGGTGATCGTCCGCGATCAGAACGCCTTCTGGCTGTCGAGCGGCAACCTGCAATCCTCCAACCAGCCGAAGTCCAACGGTAGCATGAAGACCAGTGCGCTGCGGAAGTACAACCGCGAATGGCACGCGATCGTCGAGCACGCCGGGCTGGCGAAGGTGTACGAGCGGTTCCTCCTGCACGATTACGAGAACAACCGCCACTTCCAGCCCCGGGAGTCGCTCGAGCTGGCGGGCGTCGACAACCTGCCCGATCTCCTGCTGCCCGCGTCGTTCTTCGAGCCGGACGCGGAGGAGCGGGCGGCGTCGCTGAAGCTGTTCCAGCCGTACGACCGGACGCGTGTCTTCCGCGTGCAACCGCTGCTGACGCCGGACAACTACCACGAGCACGCCCTGGAGCTGGTCCGCAGCGCTCAGGAGGAGTTGCTCATCCAAAACCAGACGTTCAATGCGCCGCGTGAAAGCCACGAGAGCCTCCGCGAGTTGCTGTCGGCGATTCTGGAGCGGCAGCGCGCCGGCGTGCAGGTGCGGATCATCTTCCGCCTGCTGTTCGCGTCGAAGGCCCGGGCGAACCTCGAAGCCCTGCAGGACCTCGGGTTCGATATGGATTCGATCCGCGTCCAGAAGAACTGCCACACGAAGGGCATCATCGCCGACGGGCAGCGGGTGATGCTGGGCAGCCAGAACCTGTCGAACCAGGGCGTGTCGGTCAATCGGGACGCTAGCCTGCTGTTCGACGATGCCGAGCTGGCCGGCCACTTCAAGGGCATCTTCGAGCATGACTGGGCGGGTCTGGCCCGGCAGAACATCGGCCACGAGGACTTACCGATCGAGTGGGCGACGGCCGAGACCGCCACGCCGAAGGGCTCGGTGCGCCTGACGTGGAAGGACTACATGGAGATGTGCTAGGGCCGCGACGCCGCCTCCCCTGATTCGTCTTCCCGCCGATCTGCGAGCAGCGTTCTCCCGGGGCCGTCCGGCTGCCGTGGGGCCCTACTGCATACCGCCCCACTGCACCGAACCACCGTAGCCGCCCGATCTGATCTCGTAACCCCGTGACCGTGCCCAGGTCTTCGCCGCCTGACGCAGTCTCTCGTTCCCGCAGTTCAGGTAGACCTCGGCCATCGGTACGCTGCCACAAGCGTGGAGCTGTTGGCACAGCGAGTCGAGAACCTCCGGCTTGCCGATGGCGACCAGCGCGGAGACGGCGTTTGCGACCTTGTGCTGCTGATCCGCGGCGGCATCCGAGAGCAGGACCTCGCTCACCATCGGCCACATGGCGTCGATTGCCTTCAAGTCTCTCTTAGCGATGTGGTAGTACACGCGGTGCCGGTCACTCAGGGGAACCCAGTTCATGTCGTCCAGGTCCAGGGCTGCTCCGGGGCCGATCATCCAATCGCCGAGTGTATCCGCGCAGGCCGGTGCGTAGCGCCCCTCGTCCAGGATAACCAACGAGCCCCACGCTGCCTCTCGGACCTCGGTCGACTCGTCACCCAGCAGCCGGATCAACGCGTGGACGGCTCGCCCGTCGCCCAGTTTGCCGAGCGCATACGCCACGGCGCCGCGGACGCTGTCGCTGGAATCACGTGATGCCTGCAGCAGCGCGTCCAGCGAAGCCGGGTTCTTGAGGTGCGCCAGAGACCACGCGGCCGCGGCACGGACATCCGCCGTTTGGTCGACATGCGCATATCGACCGGCGCCTGCCGAATGCCGATCGAACGAGTGGGCATACACCCACTTCCTGATCACCTCCTTATTCAGCAGTGCCTCGATGAGTGGGGCCACGGCTTGGCAATCCCCTATCTTCCACAGGTTTTCCGCCGCCACCTCCCTCAAATCGTAGTAGGTCGAAGACAGGAGGGGCAGAATGTGACGCAACGCCCGGGCGTCGCGCGTCTCGCACAGCGCCTCGATCGCCGCTTTTGTCGGCCGATGTTCGAGCTGTTGTGCGAGTGCGGGGATAGCCGGTGCACCGATCTGGCCCAGGACTGTCGTTACACTGCCAACGTCACCCAGCAACTCAATCAGCGGCGGGACGGCGTCGCCTCCGTACTTCACGACCTCGCTCCATCTGCGGTTCGCCACGAGAAAACGAATTCCCGGCAATCCCGAAGGTTGCGGTGCGCCTAACCTTCCGAGTGCGACACCCGCGGCACACCATATCGTCGGCACCTCATCGTTGAGCACTTCGATCAGTGCCTGTTGAATCCGCGGGTCGTCCTGATAGCCCAGCGCCCTTACCGACCACAGCCGTACGGAATAGCTTTCGTCCTTCAAAGCCGCGAGGAGTGCGTCGACGTCTCCAGCCCCGGCCTTCTCCAACCCGGTCCCCACGGCGCTTTCGAGCCATCCGTTGCAGTTGCCCTCGCGCAGCTCGTTCAGCAGCAGTTCCACAGTCTCCTTGTGCGGCAGGACCTCGAGACCCTCAATAGCCGCCGAGCGATCTGTATCGTCCCCCTCTGCGATCCACTCGGCAAACGCCTGGACTCCGCGGTCGTCGCCCAGGCGGATCAACTCCCGGGCGGCGGCGAACCGTACCGCGTGCTCACTGCCCTGCCGCATGCCGCGGACCAGCCACGCCTTACGCTTCTCCCCCGGCGCCTGCTTGTGCAGTCGATCGAGCAGTCGCAGATCACTGTCACGCACGGCGTCGGGCGAACTGCCACTACTCGCCTCCGAATGCGAGTCCCGCCCCAGTTCCTCCTCGATCAGCTTGCTCCAGCGGTAGCGCGCGTCCTCCATCAGCATGGTCAGTTGTGCGTCTGCGTTTAGCTTTCGCAACACGCGGGCGGCTTCTCTGGCCGTCGTGCTGTCGTCGGCCTGGCGGAGTACGTCCGTGATGAACGTGATGCATTCATCGCCGCCCAGCTCGACAAGCTGGTACCACCGCCGCAGCGCCACCAGGTGTTGAAGCTGCTGCGCGGTATCGCGCGGCTGCCACTCGACGGATGAGAGCGCCTCAGCCGCCCAGTAGGTCACGGTGGTGTCCTTCTCGGCGAGTGCTTGCTCCAGCACCTCTATGCCCTGCGGCCCGATCCGGGAGAGAACGGCGGCTGCCGAGAAGCCGCACGCAAAGGGATGGTTTGCTCGGCGTCGTGCATTGATCTCCATGGAGATCGTGCCGGCGTAGGACCCGTGCAGGCTGCGGTGCGTCGAGCCTTTCCTCGACCCACCGTACAACTTCTCCGACTCAAACCGGTGTTTCCTGGCAGCTTGCTCCCGAAGATCCGCAGCCAACGCAGGCACGGCCGGTGCACCGATCTCGACCAGTGCTGCCGCCGCAGCCCGGACCACCTCCGGCGTGTCGTCCTGCAGCGCTGCAATCAGGGGCTCTATGCCGGCCGTGCAGCGAGACGCCCCCAGCGCCCAAGCGGCAGCCCTGCGCACCTGCCATGCCGGATCCCCCAGGCCGGTGACGCAGGCGGCCATTCGTGCCGACGGCTCGATTGCGGTCGCCGGTTGCTCCGCAGCAGGCAGACCGCCCATCGCGATCAGCGCCGCCGCCCGCACCCATTCATCGTCGTCGCCGGCGAGCGTCAGCAACATGGGCTCAGCGCCGGCGTCCCGCTGCCGAAACGCCAACACCGCAGCGGCGGCGCGTCCTTGCCAGCGCTCACCCTGAGCATCCGCAATCGTCTTCGGATCCGAGAGCGCCATCAGCCGTTCGGTGGCGGCTGCATCCGGATCGACCCGGGTCTCCAGACCGGACCCGGAGGTGGAAGACTGGGGGCGAGCCCGCCCGTCCCGTGCTCGTCGCGTTTTGTCCGGCCCGCCCGACGAGCAACCCCACACAGCCAGGAAAACCACGCAACCGGCCACTGCAATCCGGGCGACCGCTACTCGAAATGTCTCCACGGCAAAACTCCCCATCACGTGGTACTGCCCGCGCTTCACGGCTGACGCCGTTCAGCACCAGCGGACGATTACTCAGACTCCGCCTCACACGTGGTGTGACCAGTCTATGGCGGAGTCTCTCACATGATCGGAGCGGTTGTCAAACCTCCGCCTGCGGGATGTTGCCCGTGAGGAGGTTGACGAAGGGGGGCGACATGCTGCGCTCGGGCATGCCACACGACGTAGCGTCCGGGCTTTGTACCGGACGGCTCTTGCGCGTCAGGCACGACTCGCCGGTCACTTGCCCAACAGCAGTTCCACGAACGGGCCGATGTCGAAGTTGTTCACTTCACCGTCGTCGTTGATGTCGGCCAGTTGGCGGTCGCAGTCCGGGTACGCCGTCGCGTAGCCCTCTTCGTTCGTGAGGGCCAGTACGAACGGGCTGATGTCGAAGTTGTTGACGGCGCCGTCGCAGTTGAGATCGCCGATGATGCAGCCGTTCGGGCCGACGGGCGTGCCGGCGGGGGTGTTCGGGCAGTGGTCGCAAGTGTTGCCCACGCCGTCGCCGTCGTCGTCTTCCTGGTTGGGGTTGTACGTCTCCGGGCAGTTGTCACAGGCGTAGCCGATGTTGTCGCTGTCACCGTCGACCTGGTCGGGGTTGTAGGTGTACGGGCAGTTGTCGGCCACGTCGTTGCACAGATCGCCGTCGGCGTCGAGGAACGTGTCCGGGGCGTGGTTGTAGCGCAGGACGAGCAGGCTCATACCTGGCAGCGTCAGGTAGGCGGACTGAGCGAAGCCGTCGTAGTCGTCCCCACTGGTCTGGATGCCGCCGGGATTGCCCTGGCCGCTGCCCTCGTAGCCGGCGGACTGGCTGCTGATGAGCTCGTACCACGTGCCCTCGTTGGGCATGCCGATCTGATAGTTGTAGAACGTGTTGTTGTTGAAGTTGGCGACGAGGACGATGACGTTGCCGCTCGTGTCCCAGCGCTGCATGGCGAGGACGTTGTCGCCGTCGTTGACGTGGTAGACGTGGTAGACCTGGTAGCCGGCGTTGGCTCGCAGGGCGCCGTTGCTCTTGCGCACGGCGATGGCGTCGCGGTAGTAGCGGAAGATGCCGGCGTGGGCGGTTTTCATCTCCCAGTTGATGCGGTTCTCGGGGTCGTTGTCCCAGTCGCCGGCGCCGAAGTCGGTGTCTTCGAGCCACTCGGTGCCCATGAGAATGGCGGGGATGCCGGGCGTGAAGAGCACGAGGCCCTCACCGAGCTTGGTGCGACCCTTGGCGTAGACGCTGTCGTGCGGCCACGTCGGATCGATCGTGCGGACGAGGCGCTGGCCGCCGCTGTCGGGCCAGGCTTCATCGTGCAACTCGATGTAGTTGATGCGCTGGCTCGGCGCCAGGTTGGTATCGGTGGCGTAGATGGCGTTGCGGACGGCCCACATGTTCGGATCGCCGCTGGCGGCGTCGAGGATGGCCCCGCGCAGCGCATCGCGGAACTGCATGTGATACTGGGCGTCGAAGCCCGCCCCGCCCGAACCCGTGTTGTACGTCACCCACGGGTCGGTGGGCAACTGCTCGGCGATGGCGATCTTGTCGGCAAACCGCCGGTTGATCCAGTCATTCGCCTGCTGCATGATCAGCCAGCCGTTGGCCTCCTGGTACGCGTTCATGAAGTCGGTACCGTCGAAGCGGAAGCCGTCGGCTCGGTACTCCTCGAGCCAGTAGAGCATGCTGTCGACGAGGTACTCGCGCACCTCGCTACGGTCGAAGTCCATCTGCGGACCCCACCAGGTCTGCACGGGGGTGCTGTCGTAGTAGCACTGTGAGCCGACGAAGTCCCAGAGGAAATCGTCGGACGTGGCGTTGTGGTTCCAGACGACGTCGAAGATGGCGCCGATGCCCGCCTGGTGCAGGGCGTCGACCATCATCTTGACCTCGTGCGGATGGCCGTACGCCGACTCGACCGCCCACTGCGAGACGGGGTTGTAGCCGGCGGACCAGTCCCAGGGGAACTCGGTGATGGGGCAGAACTGCACGGCGGTGACGCCGAGCTCCTGGAGGTACGCCACGCGGTCCATCACATCCCAATAGCGCGACGGATTCCACGTCGAGCCGAAGGGATCGTTGCGGCCGGCGAACGTGCCGACGTGCAACTGGTAGATGATCATGTCCTCGAAGGCGGGCGTCTCGTAGTCGTTACTGACCCAGTCATACGCGAAGGGATCGACGCAGACGGCGTTGTAGTTGTTGCCGGGGTGGAGGGCGCGGGCCCGCGGGTCCGGCCGGTACATGCTGCCGTTGAAGACGTACTTGTAGTTGGCCTGGGGATCGTCGCGGGTGCCGGACTGCGCGGCGGGGACGTGGGCGACGAAGTAGCTGCCGAGGTGGGTCATCGTCGTGCCCGTGGACCAGCCGTTCCACCCGCCTTTGACCTGGGCCGAGCTGATCGTCGGTGCCCAGACCTTGAAGACGGCGCCGCCGTCGGACGTGGGCGTCGCGCCGAGCGGGGCGTGGCCGAGCTGGCTGAAGTTGATCTCGTAGCCGGCGGCCGGCGGGTTATCCGACATGCCGTCGGGTCCCCAGTAGTCGGTGTCCGTGCCGTCGGTGAGCTCGATGTAGTAATAGACAGTAGGAGTCGTGGTCTCGGGAACCTGTGCCGTCCAGACGGCGTACGGTCCGCGGTCATGGCTGTAGATGGCGTCGATCCACATGGTCGTGTCGGCGTCGACGCGCACGCGGGCCGACGTAATGTCGTACCGGTACACCTGGAAGCAGATCTCGAAGGGCTCGTTGTCGATCGGGCACAGCGGCCGGAGGTCCTGCCATTGAACGTGCGATACGCCGTTCCATTCGATGTTGTTATCGGCCGAAGCAGCCGAGGCCAGCGGAACCACCAGCAAGACCAGAATTGCCAGACTCAGACGCATACCAGAGCTCCTTCAGCAGACGCCGGTGTAATCGGGTGATTTCGCGACAGCGCAGCCGCCGCGGTCGAAGCCATGCCAGCGCTCGCGCAATCGATGCACCCATTATAGCCGTCGCCATGGCGGCGGCGAAGCCCATGTTGGTCGAAACACGCCGGCGCGTGCGCCGCTGGCGGCGTGTGGCGCGCACGGATTGGTTTTCACCGGGGCAACCGCTATGCTGCCGGTAGTCGGCAACGTGCCGATGATCGTGTGCGGCGGGGAGAGGCAAAGCGCTATGCGACGTTGGTTGGCGGTTGGATTGTCCCTGGTGACGGCGGCGTGGGCGGTGCCCGCCGGCCGCGCGGAGAACGTGCATTTCACCTATCTCTGGCACATGGAGCAGCCGATCTACTGGCCCGATCGGCAGGTCTCCGGCGCCGACCGCTACGAACGCGCCTGGCAGTCGATCCTGCGCACCGACGGCGGGGCGGCGCATCCGGCGAACAACCTGCGAGAAATCTTCGGCAAAGACGACCGCGTCGCCGCGTATCAATACCGCGTTCGCGATTGCATCAACGCCATTCATTGGTCGAGCGAGGCTGGGGCGCAGGTCAGCTATTCCGGCGGGTTGATCGAGAATATCGCGAGTCTCGGCGACGTGTCGCAATTGGGCTACTCGCCGACGTGGTATGGCGGATATCGCGAAGCCCGCAACTGGCTGACGACCGGCGGCCAGACGCGGCTGGATATTGTGGTGTTCCCTTTTCACCACCCGCTTCTGCCGCTGTGCGACGAGAGCACGGTGCGCAAGGAGATTCAGCTCTACCAGCAGGTGTACGCCGACGCCTGGGGAGCGAGCCCAACGCGAAGCCGCGGGCTGTTCCCGCCGGAGATGGCGTTTTCCGAACGTCCGATAAAGGTGCTTGCCGAGGAGGGGCTCGATTGGGTGGTCGTGTCGAACGAGCACATCTCGCGGGCGTGCGAGAACTTCCCGGTGATGCTGGGCACGGGCGGGGTCAACTGCGATCCGCCGAACGCGGCCGATCAGCTCAACCCGCCGCAGAGCGACTGGTTGCGGATTCAGATTGATCGGGGCTGCTCGCCGGCGAATGCGTATCCGCTGGCGTACACGCCGCACTACGCTCGGTACGTCGATCCGGACACGGGAGATGAGTATCGGGTCGTGGTCGTGCCGGCGGCGCAGGCGCTCGGTTGGCAGGATGGGTATGCGCCGCTCGGGCTGACGCACTTCGGTACGTTGGCGACGCAGAATCCGGCGAGCCGGCCGCAACTCGTGCTGCTGGCGCACGACGGCGACAACGCGTGGGGCGGCGGCTACAGCTATTATCTGGAGGCGGTGCCGAACTTCGTGAGCAGTGCATCGGGAGCGGGCTACGTGGCCACGACGATCGAGCAATACCTCGCCAATCACCCCGTGCCGGCGGGCGACGTCGTGCACGTCGAGGATGGGGCGTGGGTGAATGCCGACGGCGATTTCGGCTCGCCCGTCTTCCTCAACTGGAACTGGCCGCTCGTCAATTCGTCGGGGCAGATCGACATCGCCGGCGGCTGGGCCGAGGACGAGCGCAATTGGGCGGTGATCACCGCAGCGCAGAACCACGTGGATACGGCGGAGCAGATCGCCGGCGGCGTGAACGTGGCGAAGATCCTGTATCCCGATGCGAGCACGACGAACGCCGAGCGGGCGTGGCATTACTTCCTCGCCGGCCTCAACAGCGGGTTCATGTATTACGGCACGGCGCTCGACCACGAGGTGAAGGCGACGATCGCCTGCAACCTGGCGGTGAGCTACGCGGACGCGGTCATCGGCGACGGGTCGGCGGATGAGACGCCGCCGACGGTCTGGCTGCCGCAGCGGCATCCGTGGAACCCGGGATCGCTCAACTTCGGGCCGCAGTACGGCTATCAGCAGTACCAGGACGACGGCGACTTCTGGGTGTGGACGTTCGTGCACGATGTGTCCGGGCTGACGTCGGTCACGCTGTTGTACCGGCTGGACGATGACGGCGCGATCGGCGACGCGAACCAGACGTACGCCGGCGGCGCTGGCGTCGGCACGTGGCAGGCGCTGCCGATGACGCAGCGCAGCTTCCCCACGGGTAACTTCTTCAACGACCCGAACATCGACTTCTTCGTCCTGCCGACGTACATCGCCGACGAGTACTACGTCGAGGTCACCGGCGTGCGCGAGGCGCTGGTCGACTACTACGTCGAGGCCGAGGACGGCCGCGGGAACGTCCGTCGCAGCCCGCTTCAGCACGTCTGGGTGGGCGACGGCAGCGGCGGCGGTGGCGGCGACACGGTCATCATCGATCCCGATCCGCCACAAGCGGGCAGTCCGGTGACGATCCAGTACGACGCGACAGGCCGGCCGCTCGCCGGTGCCGCCCAGGTCTACCTGCATTACGGCTTCAACGGCTGGAACCCGGTGATGTCGCCGGACCCGCTGATGAGTTGGTCAGAGGCGGCGCAGGCGTGGGTCGTGACGGTCAGCGTGGCGAGCACGGCGACGCAGCTCGACTTCGTCTTCCACGACGGGAACAACAACTGGGAAAACAACAATGGTGCCGACTGGCACTTCGCGGTCACGGGTGGCGGTCCGGGCGACGAGTGGGTCATGGACGGCCAGCTCGACGCCGACGCGGTGCTCGTCGCCGAGAACTACGGGTTGGAACTCTACGCGGGCGTGAAGGGAACGCAGCTCTATGTGGCCGCGCCCGACGCCGGCGAGGGCAACGACCACTTCATCTTCGTGGCCGACGATCCGGGCGGGCTGGTGGCGGCGCCGTGGGCGAAGAGCGGGCAGGTGGCCGCGTGGAGCGCATACCTCGCGGATGAGAACGACAACGACTATTGCGGCTGGTTCGACCTGGCGGGTGGGGCCTTCGGCGAGGCGGCGACGGGTCCGAACGGCGGCTGGCTTGAAGGGACATTCGATCTGACCGGCGAGTTCGGCAACGCGCCGCAGGTGATCTATCTCGCGTTCGCCCCATATGCTACGGCGGATGGCAGCGGCCTCGTGCCCGTGGCCCAGGTGCCAGCATCGGTCAATGATGACGGGAATGTCGACGCCGCCGAGTACGCAGTATTCACGCTTGGTCTGCCCGGCGACGTCAATTGCGACGGCGTGGTGAACAACTTCGATATCAGCCCGTTCGTGCTGGCCCTGACGGACGCGGCCGGCTACGCGGCGGCGTATCCGGATTGCGACCGCGGCCGCGCCGACTGCAACGGCGACGGGCAGGTGAACAACTTCGATATCAGCGCGTTTGTGACGCTGCTCACCGGCCGGTAGTCGCCGGCGAGCCTGACAGGGAGTTGCCGATGTTCGTGTGGCGCAGCATTGTAGTACTCGCTGCGGTACTGGCGGTCTGGTCCGGTTCGGACGCGACGGCGCAGCAGCCGCGGCCGGGGGCTGACGAAGTCTTCTATCACTTCATGCCCATCGCTTGGCGCGACAGCGACAATGACGCCTACCGCTTCGGCGACTTCGACGGCATGACCGCCTCGCTCGATTACCTCGAACAGCTCGGCGTGACCGCGGTCTGGATGAACCCGATCTTCCCGTCGGTGGCCTATCACGGCTATCAGCACAACGCCGCCGACGAGGTAAACGCGTGGTTCGGCAACGAGGCGCAGTTCCTGGGCTTCGTCAGCGCCGCCCACGCTCGCGGCATCAAGGTCTTCGTCGACTTCGTGGCGTACGGCATTAGCCGGGACAATCCTTGGTTCGCCGATGCGTACGGCAATCCGCAGAGCCCGTACGACGACTGGTTCGCCTTTACGAACGATGGCAACACCAATTACCTCGGCTCAACGTTCACGACGTGGAACGGCGACACGGTGCGCTTCATTCACTGGAACCTGAACAACGCCGGGCCGGTCGCCCTCGTCACCGCCTGGGCACAGCACTGGCTCGATCCGAACGGCGACGGCGACCCGAGCGACGGTATCGACGGCTATCGGCTCGACCACGTCTGGGAATACTACAACAGCGGGCCGAACGGCTGGGGCTACAACATCGATGACTTCTGGGTGCCGTGGAAGCAGGCGCTGCAAACGGTGAATCCCGACGTGTTCACCTTCGCCGAGCAGGCGGACTGGGGTAGCTACGGCGTGGAGCTGCTGCCGGCGCACGATGCGGCGATGAGCAAGCCGTTCGAGTTTGCGGCCCGCGATGCGCTTGCGTCCGGGTCGGCCGCGCAGTTGTACAGCCAGATGGCGGCCACGGTCGCGGCCCTGCCGGCGACGGGCAACTTCGTGGGAATCATCGGCGACCATGACGTGGACCGGCTCACGTCCGTGCTCGGCGGCGATCTGGCGAAGGCCCACACCGCCGCCGCCATCCTGCTCACGCAGCCGTTCCCGCCGATCATCTACTACGGCGACGAGATCGGCATGCTCGGCGTGAAGAACGGCGGGTACACGGGCGACGCCGCGGACATTCCGATGCGCGAACCGTTCAAGTGGAACGCGGTCGCCGGACCGCCGATGAGCAACTACTTCGTGCTCAACGGGCCGGCGTACGCGGGGCGGTATGAACAGAACCACGACGGGCGCAGCGTCGAGGAGCAGCTCGGCGTGCCGGGCTCGCTGCTGGAGACGTATCGCACGCTGATCGCCGCCCGCAAGGACAACATCGCCCTGCGCCGCGGCACGTATCACGCGGTGCTGGTCAACAACACGGCCGTGTGGGCGTTCGTCCGTTACCACGCCGACCAGCAGGTGCTCGTGGCCATCAACCTCTCCGGTAGCGCCGTCACGCCGGCGCTGGATCTCAGCGACTTCGAGATTCCCGGCGGTACGACGACGCCGGTGGATGTGCTCAGTGGCGAGACACTCACGCCGATCACGAGTGTCAATCAGAACGCGTGGTCGCTGGCGATCCCGGCGCGAGGCTATCGCATTCTGGAGCTGGCCATCGCCCCGCCGCCGGAACCTGAGCCCGACGTGGATGGCCGTGACATACCGGCGGATCTCGGCGCTGCGGCGCACGTGGCCACGCAGGACAACGCCACCGGCCTCGGCGACAACGTGAACGAGCTGGACGAACTCTACGTGCGGCCGCACGAGGGCACGCTGCGCATCGGTCTGACCGGTAACCTCGGCACCGACGGTACGGGCCTCTCGCTATTCCTCGACACGCGGGCCGGCGGGCAGAACGTGCTCGATCTGAGCGACGTGTCGTCACCGCCGTACGGACCGCACGATCTCACGGGATTGCGTTTCGACGCTGGCTTCGCCCCCGATTACCTGCTGTGGGTCAACGCGTACTCGGGGCACATCTACGTGAATCAGTACGAGCTGCTCACCGGCGGCGGGACGAATGAGTCGTACGTCGGCCAGGGCACGGTTGGCGACGGTGACGGCTACCTGCTCGGTGGGTCGAACCCGCACGGCATGGAGATCGCGCTCGACAACAGCAACGTCGCCGGCGTGACCGATGCGGACGCGAGTGGCGCCGCTACGGCGGTGACCGGGTTTGAGATGATCGTGCCGTACGCGGCGGTGGGGCTCGAAGGGGATGCCGCCGGTCCGGTGGGTATTTGCGCGACCATCGCCCAGACCAGCGGCGCGACCGGCAACCAATGGCTGCCGGGTCTCGGCGGCGGGTACGACAACCTCGGCCTGGCGCCCGATCTGACGCTTGTTCCCGGCGAGCAGTACGCGCTCGTTCCGCTGCGCCTGCTCGGCGATCTCAACTGCGATGGCGTGGTCGACAATTTCGATATCACCCCGTTCGTGCTGGCCGTGACCGATGCGGCGGGCTATGCGGCAGCGCATCCCGACTGCGACCGCAACCTGGCCGATCTCACCGACGACGGGCTGGTCAACAACTTCGACATCGCGCCGTTCGTGCACCTGCTTCTGGGCGAATGAGCGGTGGTCAACCTGCTCTGTTGCGCGTGTGATTGTGTGGCATGCCGAAGCTTTAGCGCCGGCATGTCATGGAGCCTACGGCAGCGCCACGCCGCGGAGGCCTTCCGGCACGGGCTGCCCCAGCATCTTCAGGATTGTCGGCGTCACGTCGTAGATCGATGCATCCCGCCGACCGCGCGGCAGCGACGGGTGTGCCAGGATCGATAGCCCCTGCTGCGCATGGTTGGCGTCGTCCGGGCCGGTGTCGTTTTCCCGCGTGTAGACGTCCGGATTGCCAATCGTCCCGACGCTCCGCCAGCGCAGATCGCCGAAGATGACCAGCAAGTCCGGCGGAAAGCCGTTGACGCTCTGGTAGATATCCGTCGGCCGGTAGGCGCGTGTGCCGAGCGGGCGGCCTTGCGGGTCGGGCATGGACTCCAGCTTGGCGATCAGCTCGTTGCGCAGCGCGTCGTATCGTTCGCGCGGCACGATGCCGTTCGGCTCGCGGCCCTCGACATTGATGAAGTAGCGCCCGTAGTAGCCACCCTCGCCCCACGCCTGCGTGCGCGTCCAATCGACCTCGTCGACGCGGAACGGTCGCCGCTCGGTGACCGGCTCTTTCATGACGAGCAGCCCTTCGCGGATCAGCCAGTCGTTGAAGCAGATGCCGCCGTCCAGCCGCTTCGAGCCGTGATCGGAGACGACCCACACCGCCGTCTTCGCCAGGTCCAGTTCGGTGAGTAACTCGCCGATCAGGCCATCGACGTGCACGTAGTAGTCGTGGATCACGTACTCGAACGGGTTGCCCGGCTCGTAGCGATGATGGCCGGCGTCCATGAACCGCCAGAAGCCGTGGTGGATACGGTCGACGCCGATCTCGATCATGAAGAACAGGTCCCACGGCCGCGTGCGCAGCAGGTGGCGGCAGACCTGGAACCGCCGGTCGGTCATCGTGAAGATCTGGTCGCGCAGCCAGGCCTTGTCGTCCGTGCGGAACTGCGGCACGTCCACCATGTACTCGCCGACGAGCTCGGCGATCTCGCGCTTCAGGGCCGGCGGATGCGTGTAGTCGCTCTTCAGGCTTGGCGTCAGGAAGCACGTGACCATGCATCCGTTCGGCGGCCGGGCGATCGGAAACGTCTGCGGCACGCCGACGGCGATCGTCTGCCGGCCGGCGCGGCCCAGCAGGTCCCACACGCGCGGTGAACGGACATCGAGGCTCGTCGCGGTCGCCAGCCGGTCGTAGCTGTAATCGCGGCGGTTGCGGAAGCCGTAGATGCCGAGCGTGCCCGGATCGTGGCCGGTGGTCATGCACGTCCAGGCGGGCACGGTGATCGGCGGCAGGCAGCTTTCGAGGTTGCCGTACAGCCCATTCTCCATCAGGCGGCGCAGGTTGGGCAGATCGTCCCGCCAGCGGTCCAGCACCAGGCTCGGCTCGGCACAATCGAGCCCGATCACGGCGACTTTCTCAATCGACATCACTCAACCATCCTCGCCGCTTCGTGGCGGCGTTTCGGCCTCCGGCCGCTGCCCGTCGTCAAAAAAGACGCGCATGGCCTTCGGCCGCACATACACATCGCTGTCCCGGGTGACGCCGAGCTCGCGGAAACGGTCGGCGGTCATCTCGACCTGGAGCGTTTCGCCGAACTCGGTGAGCACTTCGAGCCTGACCAGCGCGCCGGCGGCGTTGATGAACTGCACGCGCCCGCGCAGGCGCGGTCCGCTCGCGATCTGCGTCGCGATTTCGAGGTCGTGCGGGCGGACGAAGATCCGCGCCGGCCGCGAACCGGCGGGCAATTCGTCCGGACACTGAATCTCGATCGCGTCGGGTCCCGGCGTCAGGCTGTTCACCCGGCGATGAAACACGTTCACCGTGCCCAGGAAGTTCATCACGAACGCGCTGGCCGGATCGTGGAAGACCTCCTCGGGCGTGCCGACCTGTTCGATGCGTCCGCCGTTCATCACCACGACACGGTCGGCGACTTCGAGGGCTTCGTCCTGGTCGTGTGTGACGAACACGCTGGTGATGTGAATCTCTTCGTGCAGCCGCCGCAACCAGCGGCGCAGCTCCTGCCGCACCTTTGCATCCAGGGCGCCGAAGGGTTCGTCCAGCAGCAGGACCTTCGGCTCGACCGCCAGGGCGCGGGCCAGGGCGATGCGTTGCCGCTGACCGCCGGAGAGTTGCGATGGATAGCGCTTGGCAAAGCCTTCGAGCTGCACGAGCCGCAGGAGATCCATGACGCGTCGGGTGATCTCCGCCCGCGGCGGACGCATCCGTCGCGGCCGTACGCGCAATCCGAACGCCACATTCTCGAACACCGTCATGTGGCGGAACAGGGCGTAATGCTGAAAGACGAAGCCGACGCGCCGCTCGCGGACGTGCCGCGTCGTAGCGTCTTCACCCTCGAACAGCACGCTGCCCTCGTCCGGCGCTTCCAGGCCGGCGATGACGCGCAGCAGCGTCGTCTTGCCCGAGCCGGACGGACCCAGCAGTGCGACGAGTTCGCCGGTGTTCACCCGCAGGTCCACGTCTTTCAGGGCCACGAAGTCCCCGAAGCGCTTCGTTACCTGGGCCGCCTCGATGCTCATCACTCGCTCTCCGCCACCGCTCGCGGCCCGCTCTGTGCCATCCGCCACTCCACGACGCCCTTGGCCACGATCGTGAGCAGGGCGATGCCCACCAGCAACCCGGCGACGCTGAACGCCGCCGCGAACCGGTACTCGTTGTAGAGAATCTCCACGTGCAGCGGCAGCGTGTTCGTCACGCCGCGAATGTGCCCGGAGACGACGGACACCGCGCCGAACTCGCCCAGAGCCCGCGCCGTGCACAGGATCGTTCCGTAGATCAGGCCCCACTTGATGTTCGGCAGCGTCACGCGGAAGAACGTCTGCCAGCCGCCGGCGCCGAGGCTCAGCGCCGCCTCTTCATCTTCGCGGCCCTGGGCCTCCATCAGCGGGATGAGCTCGCGGGCCACGAACGGCAGCGTGACGAAGATCGTCGCCAGCACGATGCCCGGCCAGGCGAAGATGATCTTGATGCTGTGCTCGCTCAGCCACGGCCCCACTACGCCGCGCGCTCCGAACAGCAGCACGAAGATCATGCCGGCGATCACAGGCGACACGCTGAACGGCAGGTCGATCAGCGTGATGAGGATGCTTCGCCCGCGCACGCGGAACTTCGTGATCGCCCAGGCCACCGCCAGGCCGAACAGCAGGTTCAGCGGTACGGCCATGACCACGGCGAGCGCCGTCAGCCGCACCGCCGCCAGCGCGTCCGGTTCGATCAGCGCCGCCTTGGCCGTCGCCCAGCCCTTTTCGAGCGCGCAGTAGAAGACGATGCCCAGCGGCAGGATGAGCATCACGCCCAGGAACGCGACCGCGATCAGCACGAGCGCCCAGCGCACCAGCGCCGATGAACCGCGGATGGCGGTTCCGCGGGTCGCCGTTGGCGATCGAATGTCGGAGATGATGGATACCAATCGCAAAACGCACTCCACCAGTTCTACGTCGGCACAGCCCGCCGCGCCCACGCCTGGAGCAGGTTGATCACGAGCAGCAGCGTGAACGACAGCAGGAGCAGGACGAGGGCTACGGCCGTCGCCCCGGCGTAGTTGTATTCCTCCAGACGCGTCATGATCAGCAGCGGCACGATCTCCGTTCGCCCCGGCATATTGCCCGAGATGAAGACGACCGAGCCGTATTCCCCCACCGACCGGGCGAAGGCCATCGCGAACCCCGCCAGCACCGCCGGCAGAATCGTCGGCAGCACAACTCGGCGGAACGTCTGCCCGCGGCTGGCCCCCAGCGTCGCCGCGGCTTCCTCGACTTCGCGGTCGATGTCCTGCAACACCGGCTGCACCGTGCGCACGACGAACGGCAGGCTAACGAACATCATGGCGATGATGATGCCCACCGGGCTGTACGCGGCCTTGACGCCGATGTGCTGGAGCAGGCCGCCGAGCACGCCGGTCGGCGCGTACACTGCGGTCAGGGCGATACCCGCGACAGCGGTAGGGAGGGCGAAGGGCAGGTCGACCAGCGTGTCGAGGACCCGCCGGCCGGGAAACCGATAGCGTACGAGCACCCAGGCCACGAGCAACCCGAAGGCCGCGTTGACCGCCGCCGCGATCAAGGCACCGCCGATGCTCAGCTTGTAGGCGGCGAGCGTGCGCTCCGCCGTGAACGTATGCCAGAACTCCGCCCAGCTCAGGTGCAGGGCGCGCAGCGGAAGCATGGCGAGGGGGATGAGGATCAACAGGCTCATGTAGACAATGGAGAACCCCATCGTCAGCCGGAAACCCGGCACGACGGCCTGCCGTCTGGCTCGCGCCAACTTCACCAATCGCTCCCGACTGCTGCCAACCTCCATTACCACTGCCCGGCGACCGTGTCCCCGCTATGGCTTGAAGATCTGGTCGAACGTGCCGCCTTCGGTGAAGTGCCGCTTGTGCGCCTTCGACCACCCGCCGAACTCGGCGTCCACTGTGATCAGCTCCACTTTCGGAAAGCGGTCCGCATACTTCTCGGCGACCTTCGGCATCTGCGGCCGGTAGTAGTGCTTGGCGATGAGTTCCTGCCCGGCCTCGGTGTAGAGGAACTCCAGGTACGCCGTCGCCACCTGCCGCGTACCGCGCTTGTCCACGACCTTGTCGACCACCGTCACCGGCGGCTCGGCGAGAATGCTGATGGACGGCACGACGATTTCGAACTGGCCCGGGCTCAGCTTCTCCATGACCAGCAGCGCTTCGTTCTCCCATGCCAGGAACACATCGCCGATGCCGCGCTGCACGAACGTGTTCGTCGCCCCGCGAGCCCCCGTGTCCAGCACCGGCACGTTCCTGAACAGCTTGGTCATATAGTCGCGGATCTTCGCCTCGTCCCCGTTGCACTCCCGCGTGGCGTAGGCCCAGGCCGCCAGGTAGTTCCAGCGGGCCCCGCCGGAGGTCTTCGGGTTCGGCGTGATGACGGCGACGCCGGGCCGCACGAGGTCGCCCCAGCCTTTGATCTGCTTGGGGTTGCCTTTGCGGACGAGGAAGACGATCGTCGACGTGTACGGGCAACTGTTGTTCGGGAGGCGCTTCTGCCAGTCCTGCGGGACGAGCTTCGCTTCGCGGTGCATCGCATCGATGTCGTAGGCGACGGCGAGCGTGACGACGTCGGCCTCCAGCCCGTCGATAACCGCCCGGGCCTGCTTGCCTGCCCCGCCGTGGGATTGGCGGATGGTGAGCGTTTGCCCGGTGTTCTCCTGCCACTGCTTGGCGAACGCCGCGTTTACCTCTTCGTAGAGCTCGCGCGTCGGGTCATACGAGACGTTCAGGATGGTCACGTCGTTTCCGCCCCGGGCTGTCCCCGCCGGCATGAGCACGACCGCCGCCACCATCGCCACCAGGAAGAATCCGAATCGCATCGCCATCTCCTCGCGCGACCAAAACGAACCTGTACCGCTCCTCATACATCCCGGGGATTGCAGGCGACGTGCCACGCCGGAAATGGCGTTTCCAGCGTTTCCAACGGGGTGTGGCCATGAAATATCACAGAATAAGCCGTTGCCCGTCACGGGCCACGGGCAATCCGTTACATCGGGTTTGGCTGATGGTACTGGTTTGGGAGCGGTTACGGGCCCGGCCGGAACTTCTGCCAGTCGATCCCGAGCCGGCGCATCCGCGACCGGAGCGTGTGCGGGTTCACGTCCAGCACGTTCGCCGTCCCGCGCGGACCCTCGATTCGGCCCTGCGTGGCGGCGAGGACGCGCTCGATGTGTTCTCGGACCACATCGTCCAGGCGGGAGGATTGGGGCGTGCGGTTGCCGGGATCGGTTCCGGCGTCTCCCCGCCCGTTCGCCATCGCCGGCCCCAGCGGCATGCCCAAACCCTTGGCGACCTCCAGCCGGCGGCCACGGCCGAGGATCACCGCCCGGTCGATCACCGCCGCCAGCTCCCGGGCGTTCCCTGGCCACGCGTATCCAAGCAGCAGCCGCAGGTCCTCCGGCGAGACCTGTTGGGCCCGATAACCAAACCGCCGAGCTGAACGCTGGGCGAAGTGATTCGCCATCTGCGGGATGTCCTCCGGGCGGGCCCGCAGGGGCGGCAGCTCGATCGGAAAGACCGCGATGCGGTACCACAGGTCTTGCCGAAACCGCCCGTCGGCCACCTTGCCCTGGAGATCGGGGTGCGTGGCGGCGACGACCCGGACGTCGACGGTCAGGCTCCGCTGGCCGCCGACGCGCTCGAACGTCCCGTCCTGAAGCACGCGCAGCAGGCGAACCTGCGCGCCGGGCGACAATTCGCCCACCTCGTCGAGGAAGAGCGAGCCGCCATGAGCCCGCTCGAACCACCCCTCGCGCAGCGACGTCGCCCCGGTGAAGCTCCCCTTTTCGTGGCCGAACAGCTCCGAGTCGATCAGCTCCGACGGAATGGCCCCGCAGTTTACCCGCAGGAACGGCCCGTCCCGGCGGGGCGAGCGTTGGTGTATCGCTCGGGCAATGACCTCTTTGCCGGAGCCGGTTTCGCCGAGGATGAGCACCGGCAGGTCGGACGGCGCGACGAGGTCGACGCGTTCCATGACGGTCTTCAGCCCCGACTCGGCCCCGACGATCGCGTCGACGATCGCGTCCCGCCCCAGTCGGCGGAGCAGTGACACCTTGTCGGCCTCCGCCGCATCGCGCAGCGCGGAAATCTCCGCCACGCGCTCGTCGTTCTCCAGCGCTACGGTGAGCGGCTCACGCAGCGCCCGGGCGAGGATCTCGTGTTCGGCGTCGAAGGCTCCGGCCCGCTCGGCGACCGCGAGAAACGCTCCGTGCACGCCGGCCTGATCGGCCAGCGGGACGGCGAGCAGATCACCGCCGCCGGTGCCGTGCAGCAAGCCGAGCATGTGGCGGTCGACGATCGGGCTGCTGGCCCGCAGGACCGAGTCTGACCGGCCCCAGGCGAGGAGGTCTTCGAGCTCCTTCTCGGCGAGCTCATGCTGGCGGGGCAGAGCGGTGGCCACGGCTGGCGTGCGGCTGACGGCGATGGCGTCCAGCCGCCGATGGCTGAGCTCGATGCGCAATACGCCGAGAGCATCCGCCGGCAGCCGCTCCCAGAGCAGGGGGGCAATGAGCGGCACGGATTCCTCGACGCGCACGTGGCAGGAGACCTGCCGCCAGACCTTCAGCAGCAATTCCGAGAAGCGTTCCATAGGCAGTCTCGCGCGACGTGCCGGCTTGCCGGCGCGGCGCTGCCCCGGCCGCCCCCGGGGTATGGGTCTATTCGTGCCGCAGGGCCTCGATCGGGTCCAGGTTGGCGGCGTGCCGCGCTGGGTACAGCCCGAAGACGATGCCTACGCTCATGCTGATGCCCACGGCCAGGACGAGGCTCTGTCCGGTCACCACCGTGGGCATGTCCGCCACGCGCGTGATGACCCATGGAATCAGCAGGCCGATCGTTACGCCGATCAGACCGCCCGCCGTCGAGAGCACGACCGTCTCGATCAGGAACTGGCCGATGATCTGCCGGCGGCGGGCCCCGATCGCCCGGCGGATGCCGATCTCCCGCGTCCGCTCGGTGACCGAGGCCAGCATGATGTTCATGATGCCGATGCCGCCGACGAGCAGACTGATGCCGGCGATCGAGCCGAGCACGATGTTGAAGCGCCGCTTGGTGGCCTCCGCCTCGCGCAGCAGGGCCAGCGGCACGCTGATGCGGTAGTCGCCCTTGGGATGGTAGCGGCTCAGCATGCGCTCCAGCCCGGCGGCCACGGCCTCGACGTGGTTGATGTTGTCGATCTGCACGATGAGCTGATGCAGCTCGACCGACTCCCGCACCATCGAACCCGACGTCACCTCAGTGCGGAAGTCGCCGTAGCGCTCGCGGGCCACCTCGATCGGGATATACGCGTCGATTTCCTGGTCCGGCGTCTGGATCGAGCCGCCCTGCGCCGACTCGCTCTGGACGATGCCGACGACTTCGTAGTACGCGCTGCCGATGCGCAGGCTTTGTCCGATGGTCCGCTCGGTGGCCAGCAGCCGGCGGGCCCCGTACTCCGTCAGCACGACCGCCCCGCCTCGGCGTTGCCCATCGCGGTCGTTGTGCGTGCGCCCGGCGATCAGCTTGCGCTGCACCAGGTCGAACCAGTCCGCAGACGTGCCCAGCACGCGCAAGTCCATCGTCCGCTCGCCCAGCCGCCCCTCGCGGCGCACGATCTTCACCGGGACCGTCCGCTCGATGGCTGAGAACGTCTGCCGCGCCCGCCGCTCGTCATCGTAGTGCAGGCCGTACATGAGCACGCTGAACGGCGAGCGCGTTCCCGTGTTCTCCTCCTCGGCCGGCTTCATCGACGTGACGATGATGTTCGTGCTGCCCAGCTTGCGGATCTGCGTCAGGGCCTCCTGGCTGGCGCCCTCGCCCACGGCCAGCATGGCCACCACGCTGCCCACGCCGAACACCACGCCCAGCATGGTCAGCAGCGAGCGCAGCTTGTGCAGCATCAGCGTCTTGACGCCCAGGCGCACGTTTCGCAGGAGCTTCGCCGGTCTCATGCTGCGCTTCCGTCTATGCGGTCGATCAGTCCGTCACGCATGTGCAGGCGGTGGCCGGCGTACTCCGCCAGGTCCGGCTCGTGCGTGACCATGATGATCGTCTTGCCCTGGGCGTTCAGCTCGCAGAGCAGGCCCATGATCTGTTCACTGGTGGCCGAATCCAGATTGCCGGTCGGCTCGTCCGCCAGCAGGAGCGATGGATCAGCCGCCAGGGCCCGGGCCACGGCCACGCGCTGCTGCTCGCCGCCGGAGAGCTCGGAGGGCCGGTGCCCCAGCCGGCCGGCGAGCCCGACGCGTTCGGCCATTTCCGCCGCCCGGGCCGCGCTGCGCTCGGTATCCCAGTCGAGGTAGTACAGCGGCAATTCGATGTTCTCGCTCACGGTGAGCTGCGGGATCAGGTTGAAGCTCTGGAACACGAAGCCCAGGTAGCGCAGGCGCAGCCGGCTGAGCTCGTCGTCGTTGAGGTCGGCGACATTTTGTCCGACGAGCAGGTAGCGGCCGGTGGTCGGCCGGTCGAGGCAGCCCAGGAGGTTGAGCATCGTGCTCTTGCCCG
Source organism: Phycisphaerae bacterium (assembly GCA_050115495.1). Classification (GTDB taxonomy): domain Bacteria; phylum Planctomycetota; class Phycisphaerae; order UBA1845; family Fen-1342; genus JAAYXS01. Next base: position 34,731 of record JASFQK010000033.1, read on the forward strand.
AGCCGCTGGGCCCCATGATCGCCCAGAACGTGCCGGAGGCAAAGGAGAGGCTCACGCCGGCCAGGGCCCGTACCTCGGTCGCCCCCATCGGGTAGACTTTGGTGACGTTATCGAGCAGCGCCACGGCGTCCGAGGCCGTCGCTTCGCGCATTGGTTTCGTACTGACCGACGGCTTCACTGCTACTCCCCGCCTCCCGGTCTGTCTCCCGCCGGCCGCTCGCCGCCGCGGGGGCCGCTCGGCTGGCTCGTCGGTGGGCCGCCTTCGCCGCCCCGTTCGCGGCCTGATCCGCCGCCCGGTCCACGCATGCCACCGCGTTCGGAGCCGCCACCCTGGCCCGGGCCACCACCCTGACCCATTCCGCCGCCGCGCTGGCGCATCTTCTCCATGAACGCCTCACGCTCTTCGGGCGTCATCTTCTCGAATCGCTCGCGCATGCGCGCCCGGCGATCATCGTCGGAGGCTTGGTCCTGGCCGCCCGCTCCCGGTCCCTGCGGTCCGGCGCCGGCCGCGGCTCCCGGCCCGCTCGGGCCGCCGCTCATGGCCGCCCCCGGTCCCGCCCCGCCGGTTGCACCCGTCGGTGTGCCCGTCGGCGCGCCCGTCGGCGTCGTCGGCGTCATCTCCAGCGGCTCCTGCGCCACATCGACATGGGCTTCCAGCGGTGGCGTCAGCAGGACTTCCTGGCCGGGCTCCAGGCCGGAGATGACGTGCACCATCGAATTGTTGTCCAGGCCGATCTGGATCGGGTGCGGCTTGAATTCGCTGCCCGACCGCACGTACACCGTCGGCTGCAGACCGATCCTGGTGACGGCCTGCACAGGAACGCGGAGGGCGTCGGCGTGCTGCTCGACGACGATCTCGGCCTCGCAGCTCATGCCCGTGCGCAGCTCCGGGTGGCTGCCGTCGAGGTGGATCTCGGTCGCGTACACCTTCAGATCGGGGTTCATCCACGCAGCCTGCGCGTCCGGCAGCGGGGCGATCTTGGCCACGCGGCCGGTGAAGGCCTGATCGGGCAAGGCGTCAACTTTGATGCGCACCGGCTGCCCGACGCGCACCTTGTCGAGGCTCGATTCGTGGATCTGAATCTCGGCCATCATCGACTCGGCCGACGGCAGGTAGATCAGCTCTTCGCGCTCACGGACCGCCTGCCCCTCCTGGAGCGGCTCGCGGCTCCAGCGGCGCCCGCCGGTCTGTACCGAGGTGGCGTAGACCACCAGGCCGGAGCGCGGGGCGTAGATCTTGGTCTTGGCGAGTTGGCTCTGCGTCTTCTCGAACTTCGAGCGCTGCTGGCGCAGCTCGGTCTCGCGGGCCTTCAGGGAGGCCTCGGCCTGCACGATGTTGGCGTTGGCCTGGAGCTTCACCCGCTCGAGCGCCATCGCCGTCTGCTCGATGTTGCTTTGCAGCTCGGCCGTCTTGCGTTTCGACGTGTAATCATTGAGCAGCGCCAGCGAGGCGACGGCGAGATCGTGATTGAGTTCCGACCGCTTGAAGGTCAATTCGTCCGCCTTGTACTCCGTTTGCGAGATGTACTTCTCTTGGTAGAGGCGCTCAGACCACTTCAGCTTGTCGGCGTTCCGCTCCATCTCTTCCTTGGCCAGCGTGATGTTGGCTTCGGCCTCCTTCACTTCCTTCGGAAGCTGGCCGTCGAGATACTGCGTGAGGTCCTCCTCGGCGAACTGGTGATCGAGCTCGGCCTTGGAGATGTCGCTCTCGGCCTGGTTCTTCGTCACGGCCAGATTCTCGCGGGCGGTGACGAAGCTGGCGTCGGCGCTGTCCACCGAGATCTGCTGCTGGGTCAGCGAGTCCTGCAATGAACTCCCGTCGAGCTCGGCCAGCAGGGTCCCCTCCTCCACGCGCGTGCCTTCGGGGATGAGGTAGATCAGGGTGGCCTGACCCTCGACCTCGCTCTTCAGGGCCACCTGCTCGAGCGACTTGATCGTGCCCGACTCGGTGACGCTGATGGTCAGCGGCCCTTTCTGTACGCGGTACGTGGGCTGCGTGCCCGTACCGGTGCTCGCGCCCACCGTCCGCGTCCACGCGTACGTGCCCAGCGCCCCCACCACCAGGACCACGGCCACCGCCAGGGGCCAGCGGCCCAGCCACGTCCCCTTCTGCTCTTTGCCGGCTTTCATCTCAATCCGTCCCTTCTTCGGGAACGTACTCACGCCACAGTCCACGTTCGTCGACCTCGAGCAGGCCCAGGTCCCGCTGCAGGGCCAACTCGTTCACCCGGTAGTTCACGTGCGCCGACGTCAGCGAGTTCTTCGCCGTCACCAGCGCGTCCTGCGCCTCCAGCAGGTCGCGGATCTCCGCCCGCCCCGCCTCCAGGAGCAAACCCGCACTGGCCACGCGGCGCTCGGCGACCTTCACCGCGTCCACCTGAATCTTGACGGTCTCGCGGGCCTCCAGCAGCCGGCTCAGACCGTTCCGCACGTCGAGCTTGATCTGATCTTCCAGCGCCTGCACGTCGCGCACCGTCTGCTCCAGGCGGATCAGCGATCGGCGATACGCGTTCCGCTCCGCCGTCCGTTCCAGCGGCAGGTCGATCGTCAGCAGCGCCGAGTAGTGCCCCTCGTCCGGCCGCAGAATCGCATCGTCCTGCCCCGCCGAACCGACCGACCGCCCCGAGCCCGCCGACGCGTTGCCGAGGATGGTGATCTCGGTTCGCAACTGGTCCGCGGCGATGGCGACGGCTCGCTGGGCGTCCTGCACGCGGCCCACGGCCACCCGCAGGTCGCCGCGATGCTTGAGCGCCGCCTGGATTGCCACCGACTCCTCAATTTCGTAGCGGCCGCCCTTACGCTCCGGCTCGACCAGAACGATCTCGGCATCGGCCGGCGGCGACTCGGCGGCGGGCTCGGCAGTGGCGGCGGTGGCGGCCTCTTCCTCCACGGGCAACAGCTTCTGCACCGCGTCCTGCGCCGTACGCAGCTCGCTCGGATCGAGCACCACGTGGGCGTCCGTTGACAGACCCAGCCGCACCTTGAAGCTGTCCAGTTGGCGCTCGTACGCCAGGCGAGTGGAGATCCACTGGTTGCGGGCCCGCAGCTCGTCCTGACGCGACTGGTCGACCTGAATCTCCGGTAACTCCCCGGCATCCGCCAGCCGCCGGGCCCGCCGCGTCGAAGCGATCAGCCGCCGGTAGTTGTCCTCGGCGATGCCCACCGAGTCGAGCTGGCGCAGCACGGAGAGGTACTCGCTGGCGATATCGACCGCGAAGTCGCGCTTGTACTGCTCGAAGTCGTAGATGGCGTAGGCCACGTCGCGCTCGGCCTGCGTCAGCGGCTCGCCCACGATGAACTCGCCCGCCCCGCGCAGCAGCGGCAACGTCGCGCTGCCGTCGGCGTAGATGCCGCGCGAGAACAACCGGTCCTGCGTCAGCATCGACACGAGGTCGAGCGTGATCGCCCCGGTGAAGGACATGCCGTTGGCCAGCCGCTTGGAAATGCCGAGCGTGCCACCGTACTCCATGCCGCGCACGGCCTGGCGGTCGGTGTTGCCTTCATCGTCGATCGTGACGGTCTGTTCCAGTTGCGTGTCGAACAGCGTCCGGGCCTGTCCATCCCAAGTGAAGCGGAAGGCGTCCCGCTCCAGGTCGAGGGCCAGCGCCGTCTCGAAGACCTGTTCCTTGCGCGCCTGGAACTCCCGGCTTTCATGGGCCGCCACTTGCAGGGCGTCGACCAGCGTCAGCGTGAGCGCGGCCGTGGTGTCCCACCCCTCGGCGTACGCGGGCTGGGTCTCCGGCTTGGCCAGGTAGTCGGCATCGGGCCACTGCTTGATCGGCTCGAGGTCGCCGGCGCCCAGCGACGCCGACGAGGCGTGCGGCAGCTCCTGGTCCAGCATCAGCCGCCGTCGCAGCGTTTCGGCCGGCGTCTCGATGGTGAACGGCTCGGTCCGTCCCAGCGTGCTTTGCTGCGCCTTGGACACGATGTCGTACGCCACGCGGTCCGCGTCCTGGCGGTACAGCTTTGGCGGCACGCATCCCCCGGTCCAGAGCGCCGACAACACCAATAGCCCCGCGATCCCCCCCGGGCGGGCGAGCATCAACCTGCGGATCATCGTCTGTTCCACTACGGTTGGCCGGCGGAGATATCCGCCGGTGTACACTTAGGGCAGGGCACCCGACAGCGAGTCCACCAGGGAATCCGCCATCGAAGTCAACGCGGCCGCCGCCACGTCCGTGATCAGGTCATTGGTGTCGATCGGGCAGCCGCCGCTCAGCAGCGTCACCGCGGCCAGCAGCAGCACTGCCATCACATAGCGCACTCCCCGGCGCGAATGAACCTCTCGCATCTTCATTGTTCCTCGATTAGCACTCGGTCGCTCCGCACCTCAACAGGAGGTACCTCGTACCCGCTTTCGCCCGGCAAGGTATTGTACCGTTGCCGCCGGTCACCGTCACGATCGCCGCGCCGCCGTCAACGCACTCGCGCCGCCCGCTTGCGGTCGATCTCGGACAAATGCCGCTTGCGCAGACGCAGGGCGTCCGGCGTCACTTCCACCAGCTCGTCGTCCTCGATGAACTCCAGGGCGATCTCCAGCGTGATTTCCCGCGGGGCCCGCAAGACCACCGTCTTATCGGCACTGGCCGCCCGCATGTTCGTCAGCTTCTTGCCGCGGCAGACGTTGACCATAATGTCACCCTCGCGGCAATGCTCACCGACGATCTGCCCTTCGTACACCTGGTCCGTCGGCGAGACGAACATCACGCCGCGGTCGGCCAGGTTGTCGAGTGCGTAGGCCGTGACCCGTCCCGACTCGCTGGCGATCAACACCCCATTGGTGCGCCGCGGTATGGACCCGCGGAAGAACTCGTATTCGTAGAAGTTGTGGTGCATGATGATCGTGCCCTGCGTCGCCGTCATCAGCCGGTTGCGCAGGCCGATCAGTCCGCGGGCGGGAATGGTGAACTCGAGGTGCGTGTCCTCGTTGCGCGTGGCCATCTTCGCGCAGATCGCCCGCCGCGGCCCCATCAGCTCCATCACCGGGCCCACGTGCCGCGTCGGCACTTCCACCACGCACAACTCGATCGGCTCGGTTTTTCGGCCTTCCAGCTCGTGGTAGATCACCTTCGGCTTGCCCACCGCCAGCTCGTAGCCCTCCCGCCGCATGTTCTCCACGAGCACCGACAGATGCAGCACGCCGCGCCCGGAAACGTGAAACTCCTCGGCCGTCACGCCCGGCTCGACGCGCAGCGCCACGTTCTTCTGCAACTCACGGGCCAGCCGCTCGCGCAGGTGATTGCTGGTCAGGTACCGGCCCGACTTCCCGGCGAACGGCGAGTCGTTGATGCGAAAGGTCATGTGCAGCGTGGGCTCGTCCACGTGCACGATCGGCAGCGGCTGCGGATTCTCCGGGTCGGCGATCGTGTCACCGATGTCCACCGCCTCGAGCCCGACCACGGCGCAGATGTCGCCGGCGCCGACGTGCTCCGCGTCCTGACGGCCCAGGCCGTCGAAGACCGACAGCCCGCCGATCCGCTCGCTCGTGCGTGATCCGTTCCGATGCAACACGGCTACAGTCTGCGCGGCGGCGATCGTCCCGGCAAACACCCGCCCGATGCCGATGCGCCCCACGTAGTCGTTGTAGTCGATCGCCGTCACCAGCATTTGCAGCGGCGCCGCGGGGTCGACGTCGGGCGCCGGCACGTGGTCGAGGATCGTGTCAAAAAGTGTAAAGATGTTTCCCGGACGCTCGTTTGGGTCCAGCGTGGCATACCCCTCGGTCGCCGACGTGTACACCGTCGGGAACTCCAGCGCCGCCTCGTCCGCGCCCAGTTCGATGAACAGGTCGAGCACTTCGTCGTGCACGTCGCGCGGCCGCGCGTCCGGGCGGTCCAGCTTGTTGATGACCACGATCGGCCGCAGCCCGAGCGCGAACGCCTTGCGCAGCACGAACGTCGTCTGCGGCATCGGCCCCTCGAACGCGTCCACCAGCAGCAGACAACCGTCCGCCATCTTCAGCACGCGCTCGACCTCGCCGCCGAAGTCGGCGTGCCCCGGCGTGTCGATCAGGTTGATCTTCGTGTCCTTGTAGCGAATCGCGATGTTCTTCGAAAAGATCGTGATGCCGCGCTCGCGCTCCAGGTCGTTCGAATCGAGGATGCGCTCGCCCTTGAGCTGCGCCGCGCGAAATTGCCCACACTGCCGCAGCATCTGGTCGACCAGCGTGGTCTTGCCATGGTCCACGTGGGCGATGATGGCGATGTTGCGGATGTCCCGGATGGTCAACGCATTCTCCTGTCCGGCCGCTTTCGGCCGTTCTCTGTCTCCCGCTCCGCTTGCGCCGCGGCCAGCGCGCGTCTGAGACTCTCCACGATCGCCGCGTGCCGCCGCCGGCGCTGCGCCGCCGAACAGCACAGGTATCGCTGGTTCACCTCCAGCTCTATACCCACGTACCTGTCGCGCGGCAGCACCTGCCGCAGGTAGGTCGTTAGTCCGTCCGCCGCGCCGCGGTACGGATAATTCCGGCGGACGCGCAGGTCGCTCTCGCCGGCGAGCAATTCCCGCTGCCAGCACTCGCAAAACGACCGCTCCGCCGACCGCTGCGGATCATACGGCAGGCCGATCTCCGCGTTTCTCGTCCGGCCTGCCAGGCGCGGGGTGAAAGAGTGTACCGCCACGTGCACCAACATGGCGCCACGATTTACGCTTTGCCGGACGGCGGCCTCCACCTGCTGGCGGTACGGCCGGTAATGCTCCGCCAGCAGCCGCTCGCGGGTGTCTTCGGGTAGCACGCGCGTCACCGCCGACAGCAGCGCCGGATGTCGCTCCGAGCGATTCAGGTCCACCAGCAACCGCGTCGTCGTCGCCGCGATCAGCCGGCAGCGCAGTCCCGCCGCCAGCGCCCGCGCCAGGGCCAGCGCGCCGGTGTCGTAGCCGCGATGACTGGCCAGCAGGCGGCCGTGTCCGCGGAACAGCCGGCTATAGCGAGGCGGCACGCGACGGCCGCCATGCTCGCAGGTGAGCAGTAGCTCGATCATCCCGGACATCGAAGCAGCGTCCCTCGGCCAGACACGCACACAGATCGCGATACAGCGCCGGCAGACAGGCCGGTCCACCGTGCTGCTCGACCGCCCGCGTCAGCCGCCTCGCCAGCGTGCCCTGCTCGAAGACGAGCTGCAGCGGCGGGTTGAACTGCGCCTTCCAGGCGTCTGGCATGGCCACGTCGTACAGGTGCCGCCACAGATCGCCGGCCCGGCACGGCGCCGGCAGCGTATTGCCAAACACGCGCAGGTACGAACTGAACGGAATGCGGGCTTCTTCGCCACGCCGAATCGCCTCGAGGAAGACTTCCTCCAGCGGCTCGACATGCCAGGCCTTCTGCTGGTCGTACGAGATCCATTCCTCGCGGACCAGCGCTTGCAGCACGGCCACGACCAGGGCCAGGACGGCCAGGTCCGCCGCCGGGCACTCCTGCACATCGAGCAGGCGGATCTCGAACGTGTTGCGGTCGAAGCGGGCGATGGCTCCGCGGGCGTTCAGCCACTCGTGTTGCAGGACGCCCTGCGGGTCGTGCGGGGCCATCTGTGCGTACATCCGCCCGAGTAGCTCTTTCCGATAGCCCTCCATGGTGAAGATCGGCTCGGGGATGATGTGGCCGGCCACCAGCGGCAGCCGCCGCGAGTTCTTGCGATAGTGCTCCAGCCGCGTATCGAGCAGCCCAGTGAGCTGCCCGTCCGCCACCGGCGAGCTCGCCGCCAGCGCCGGCAGAATGGGTAGCACCAAGCGGATGGCCGCGTGCAGCCGGCCGAACTCGTCGTCGTCGGCGAACGGCAGGTTCAGGTGGGCGCTTTGCAGGTTCGCCCAGCCGTGCCCGCGGCAGTTGAACACGCGGTCGAACGCTTCGTACACCGCGTTGTACTCGTGCGGCCAGAGCCGCGTCTCGGCGTCCGGGTTCATCCAGGGGTGCATCGCCGTCGGCATCAGGCATCCGCCCAGCGGCACCAGCAGCTCGTTCGCTCGCTGGACGTGCTCCTGGAACGATGCGTCCAGATCCTCCAGCGTCTGGGCCGGGCCGTTGGTCTTGAACTCGATCACGTGCAGCACGAGCTCGTTGGACCAGCTCAGCGGCCCGAGGTCCACGTCGGACGTGTCCTCCCCGCTTGCGGCGTGCAGCACGCGGTCGCAGACGGGCAGCACGCGCAGGTCCTCCCGCGAGACGATCATGTACTCCAGCTCGACGCCGAAGCGCTCGAACAGGCCGTAGGACTCACTCATGATGTTCCGGCACTTCCGTTGATGGCCTTGGACGCCACGATGCGCTTCAGGAACACCTGCATCACGTCACGGTACAAACCGCGCTTGAGGACGCAGTCTTCAAAGCCATGGTCGATGTTGGGGTTGTCGTTGATCTCGATCACGTACACGCGGCGGCCGACCTGCTTCAGATCCACGCCGTACAGGCCGTTGCCGATCAGCCGCGCCGCCCGCAGCGCTGTCTTGATGACCAATTCCGGCACTTCGGCCACCGGCACCGCGGCCACCTTTCCGTCCTGGGTGTGTCCGTCCGCGTCCCGCCGCACGATCTGCCAGTGCGACGGTGCCATGTGGTACCGGGCGGCAAACAGCGGCCGGTTGTCCAGCACGCCGATGCGCCAGTCGAACTCCGTCGGCAGGAACTCCTGGGCGACGACCAGCTCCGAGTCCTCCAGCATCGGTTCCAGCGCCGCCTCGAGGGCCTGCGGGTCCTCGACTTTGGACACGCCCTGCGAAAAGGCGCCGTCCGGCCGCTTCAGCACGCAGGGCAGGCCCAATTCGCGCAGGATCGCGTCGCGCGTGTCGCGGTTGACGACGACCGTTCGCGGATGCGGAATGCCGTAGCGCTCCAGCAATTCGGCCAGGAACACCTTGTTCCCGCACTTGAGAATCGACTCCGGATCGTCCAGCACCACCAGCCGCTCCGCTGCCGCCCGCCGGGCGAAGCGGTACGTGTGGTGGTTAACGGCGGTCGTCTCGCGAATAAACAGGGCGTCGAACTCGGCCAGCCGGGCGTAGTCGTCCTTCTGGATCAGCTCGACGCTCAGTTGTAGCCGCCGGCCTTCCGCCGCGAAGTAGGTCAAAGCCCCTTCGTTCGACGGCGGCGTGCGCTCGTTTGGGTCGTACAGGATGGCCAGGTCGTAGACGGTCTCCGAGCGAACGTAGGCCCGCTCGCGCTTCTGCTCGAAGTAGGCCTGGGCCGCGGCGCAGGCGAAGTCGCGGTGCGCCTCGGGGATCTCGTTGGCCGACACCGCCCGGATGCCCTTCAGCCGCCAGCCGTCCCGCTTCCGCTCGAACTCGGCCCGCAGCAGCGGCGCCCGGAACAGCCGGAACAGGTGCCCGGCCAGCTTGTCGTAGCGTTTCGCCAGGTTCTGCCCGAAGTAGATGCTCAACACAAACGCCGACGATTGCACCGGCCGCAGGGACCGCTGCATCAGCGCTTCGAGTTCGTCCGAGGCGTGCCGCTTCATCGCCTCGAGCTTCATGTCCTGGATGGTCGTGATGCTCGGCAGCGGCTTGTGCCCGCGGGCCATCGCCAGCAGCGATACGTAATACCCCGTCGCCTGGTAGCGGTAGGACCGGCACAGGTTGAACACCCGCACACCCCGCCGGGTCGCGTATGCCGTGCTCGTGAGGTACTCCTTGGCGGCGATGGTCTCGACGTTCGGAATGCGCAGCGGCGATGTCTGCGGATTGTCAACAACGATGAGAGGGAGCAAGTGTGGTCCTCTTCCGTTTGCCGCGCGGTTCGATCACCAGCAGATTCGCGTCGTAGGTGAGCACACCCAGCAGAATGGCGCAGAGCACGCGCTCGATCGCCACGGCATACACATTGCCGAGGCTCAGCGGGTTCGGATGCAGCGGGTCGGCGATGTGCACCGTCCGCTGCTCCTTGTCGTAGCCGCACAGCAGGACGAAATGCCCCGCCGGCAGGCCACGCACATCATCTTCGTCGCTCTCCGGCCCGTACTCCCGCGGCGCCCGGTACAAGTATGTCGAGCTCAGCCCCGTCAGCACGGGCGTGCCCGCTACCAGGTGTCGGCGAATGAGCCGCGTCGTCAGATCCTCGAAGCGCACCACGCCCCCCAGTTGTAGGAACTCCAGGTACGCCCCGGTCGCCGCCCGCAACTTCTCGTCCTTCTTGGCCGCCGCCTGGGCGATCAGCTTGGCCCGCAGGTCGGTGCCCGCCGCGGTGAACCACGTCGGGTCGAACATCTGCACGCTGTACGTGTAGATCGTCGCTCCGTATCCCCGCTGCAACGCGTGATTGGCCAGCATCACAGCCAGCGTGCCCCCGCCCTCGAGGCGCGGAACCTCGTCGATTACGGTGCCGAGCGGAATCGCGTCTCCCCAGTAGCGGTACACGGCGTGCAAACACGTCGGCCCGCACGTCTCGTCGTCCGGCTGAGGGAGGATCTGCAATTCCAAAGGGGCGGCCATGTATGTCGTCTCCGGTCCCACATCACGCGACGATTATAGCACACCCCGAACACCGACAGATCACCGCCTGCCGCCGTCCAAAACCCCCTCAATCCACCCGCCCGGCGCAGTACAATGAGCACGTAGCGTCCGGCCTCTGCACCGAACGTCTTACGTCGCATCCGGACTCAGCGCTGGCAAATCCCACCCCGAGGAGAAACACGATGGTTCAGGACGGGAAAGACGTCGGCGGCGACCTCCGCCGCATCAGCCGTAGAGGATTCTGCAAGGCCGCCGCCGCCAGTCTCGGCGGCATCACACTCGGCAGCTACTTCGGTGCCACGCCGGCCCGGGCCGAGACCGCCGGCCCGCTCCTCCCGCCCCTCAACACCGGCCGCTCCCTCGAGATCTGCCTGAACAGCCGGGTCTCCCGGCACTCCGGGCTGGGTGGGACGGCGAGCGACCAGCAGATCGCCAACATCCTCTGGGCCGCCGGCCGGGCCCCGTTCGTCGGTAGTTATAGGACGATCAACTGCGCGACCCCTCACGGCACCTACATCTACCATCCTGAGACGCACTCGCTCGAATACGTCTCCGGCAGCACGGTGACGAACGCCTTGCGCATCACCTACGACCGCCAGCTCGACTTCGACGCTGGCGTCTCGTACATGCCCGCCCTCGCCGCCTCCGTCGCCCTCTGGACCGGAACGTCCTCGCAGGTGGTCAGTTGCCCGCAGATGGCCAACCTGAACTTCGGTATCAATAGCATCGCCGGCCTGACCGACCAGCTCGTGGCGATCTCCTCCGATGGCTCCCTGCCCGACCCCGTCACCGACGGCGACAACAGCCTGGAGACAGTCCTGGCCGGCCTTCGCCTCCGGGATCGGTTACGGGCCGACGTCGACCTCAGCCTGGAGCATCTCTCCCAACTCCTCTGGGCGGGATACGGCTGTGCCGCGCACATGACCGCCAACAATCGCGCGGGTCTGACCGCCCCTTCGTGGGTCGCCGAGTATTTCCTGACGAATCGGATCTACATCGTCGACCAGCGCGTTACGCGCTACTGCAACCGCGTCGGCTCGAATCTCACCACGCGCGACCACCGGCTCGATCTCGTTCAGGACGCCGACGTCCGCGCCCAGCTTCAGGCGGCGCTGCCGAGCCTGCCCGAGGCCCCGTGCTACGTCCTGCTGTGCCTGACCGCGGCGGGCCTGGACGTGTGGTACCAGCGTCTTGAGACCGGCTTCGTCGCCGGCGGCATGCTCATGCAGGCCGGCGCGATCGGCCTCGGCTGCGCGTTCAAGGCGGCGCTGAATCCGACAGAACGCGCCAACGTGCAGCAAATCACGGGCATACCGACCACCGACTGCCCGCACGCGGTGGTCGCGATCGGCCACGTGCCGGCGGACCTCGACGGCGATGGCGACGTCGACGCCGCCGACCTCGCCGCCTTCACCGGCTGCCTGAACGGCCCCGACAACCCCCCCGGCGCCGGCTGCGAACCGACCGACCTCGACCTCGACAACGACACCGACCTGACCGACTACTCGGAGTTCCAACGCCGGTAGCGCAGCGGGCCGCCGCGCCGTCCGACACACAACCACGTGTCTCAATAAGGTGTGTCTCAATCAGGTGTGGTCGAGTTCGTCGCTCCCGACAAACGGCAGTAGTCGCGTCCCACGCAGTCTACACAAGTCCATGCGTATACTCGTCCGGACGTTAATACGTCCGGACTTGTACGCAACTATAGCCACAATGTCTCGTTTACGCTTCCGGGCGGTGGTTGGGTGGCGGTGTGACAATCGGGGGCGGAATTTCTTGCCTTTGGCCAATTGGGCACGATGCGCAGTCGCCGTCTCGTGGTGTTTGCACACCAGCCGCGCGTTGCTCATAGCACGGCCGCGGGCCATTGCGCGGAATGGGACACCGGTCGGCGTAGGTGCAGCCGGCTGCTCGCCAGCAGGCGGAGTACGCCAGGAGCGTGCCGATGCTACTGAGCGTGAACCCCTGGTCCTGTATCAGAGATCGGATGGCGCGAATCTGTGAAATGTGGTGTTCGGTGTAGAGCCGATCGCCCGTCTTTTCCTCACGCGCTGGCCGAACCAGGCCCGCCCGCTCGTACTCGATGATTCGCCGCGTGGAAATGCCCAGTTCCCTCGCCACGTGGCCGATCTTGCAGAATCTCACAACAAACTCCCCATTCCAGAGCCGGTGTGTCGTTAACGCCTGCTGCGCCACGGGCCGGGCGCGCCACCCATTCGGCAGAGCGGCCAACAGGCATTCGAGCACGCGGCGAGGTAGGGCGAGGGGGGCAACACGCGCGCGGCAGGCGCACGCAGCCCTGGGCAGAGAAGCGCGATTAAGCTCTTGCTTGCATACCCCACAGACAATCGCCTCTGGGCAGTCGCGGCACGTTGCCGTCGCGCCGGGATTGGCCTGCAGCCGTCAGTGCTCTTCCAGGTAACCCGCACCTATGATGTATTTTGGCGCGGCCCAAGGCAGACGTCAAGTTGTCCAGGCACGTACCCGTCGGACAATAATGCCACAGCATAATTGGGCGCGACCTGCTAAGGTGTGTCGCCGCGGCCCGGCGCAACAGAACGCTGCATGGAGGTCTGTTCGAACGGAAGCGCCGCCGCGCGTCGTTGCCGCGCACGAGTGAGTTCACTCTCCGGAGAACGCTGGTGTATGTTGTCGCGGTCGTCGGGCCAGATGTGGTGAGTGAGGAGCGCTTGGTTTCCTCGTGCCGGGGCGCGCTGCGCGTCGCGCGCGGTTACAAGCGGGCTTTGCCGGGGGCGACGATTCGCGTTTGGGATGAGGACGGCCGGCAGGTGCAGTGCTGGGCCGAGGGTCGTTTCCGCTTCAAAGGCGGCTTCTCCCGCCCGGAGCCGAACGCCGGCGAGGTCTGAGCGAAGACGGCTCCCCCGCCGCGACGCGCGTCACTTCGCCTTACGGCGTCGTGATCTTCCACACGGCCTGATCGACACCCACGAGCCAGTTGGGGATCACCTGCGGGTCGGCGTCTCGCCAGCTCAACTGCGCTCTCATGTGCAGCGTGCCGGGCTCGATGAAGCGCGCCGGATCGCCGGTGACCGTCACGGTCGTCACGGTGTCGGGACGCGGCGCCTTGCGCTCGTCGACGATCTCGTACTGGCCGGTGACGTAGTTGAGCAGCTCGATGCGCTGGAAGATGGACAGCGGCGCGTAGGTCGTCGCCTCGACCTTGAATTCCAGCGAGGCGGGGTTGGGAAGCGCCGCCGTAGCGTGCACGAGCACACGCACCGGCGCATCGCCCGAGGAACGCCGCGGCCGCGACCGGAACGTCACGCGGTCATTGTCGCTCTGGAACAGGTTGGCCACGCCGCCGGCGAAAAGCTGCCCGCGCATCGTCGTGAACGTGTCGGGCATGGTGTTTTCCACCATATTGATCACGCCTTCGATGGCCTGCCGGGCGTTCAGCCGGCCGTAGCCGAAGTACGGGTCGAAGCCGATATCTCCGATGTCGTCCGCGCTGCCCCGCAGCACGAAGCGCACCTGCTCGGGCGTGAGGTTGGGCTTGATCGTGTACATCAGGGCGACGACGCCCGTCACGTGCGGGGCGGCCATGCTCGTGCCGGTGTAGAAGTCGTAGTCCTGCGGGCCGCCGGCCACCGCCGAATACACGTTCACCGCCGGTGCGGCCAGGTCCATGTGATTGCCGTAGTTGGAGGACCCGTAGCGCTCGTCGTTGGCGTCGGTGCCGGAGACCGCGATCGTCGTGTCGTAGGCCGCCGGGAAGTAGGGGATGCCGATGTTATCGTTGCCCGCGGCGCAGACCACGAGGACGCCGTGCGCGTAGGCGTAGGCGCACGCCTCGCGGACGACGTCGGCGTCATAGGTGGAGCCGCCGCTGAAGTTGATCACGGTCGCCCCATTGTCCGTCGCGTAGTAGATCGCCTCGGCCAGGTGGCCGTGCGTCGACGAGCCGTCCACGAAGACGAGCAGCGGCATGATGGTGAAGTTGCCGAGACCGGCCATACCCACACCGTTGTTCAGCCGCGCCGCCGCGATACCGGCCACGTGGCTGCCGTGGCCATCCGTGTCCTCCGGGTCAGCGTCTCCGTGGCCGAAATCCCAGCCGATCTCGTCATCGACGAAGCCGTTCTCGTCGTCGTCGATCCCGTTCGGTGGATCATCGTTCACCCAGACGGCGCCGTCCTGGAAATCCTCGTGGCCGAAGTTCAGCCCCGAGTCGACGATGGCCACGATGACCGAGGCGTCGCCCGTGGTCGTGTCCCACGCCGTCTCCGCCTGGATGATCTGCGGCCCGTACTGCTGGTTGTAGAGCGGATCGTTCGGGGCGAAGGCCATCCGGGCGAGGTAGTTCGGCTCCGCGTAGGCCACCCCGGGCAGTTGGGCGATCGCCTGGGCCATCGCCGGGATGTCCGCGTTGCCCAGCCCCCGGATGATGCGGACGCGGCTCAGCGGGTGCGGCGCCTCGCCCTGCCCCCGGGCGTGCGCGGCGTGGGCCAACGGCTGCCAGGACGCCCCCGCGGGCAGCGTCGCCACCACGCCGTCGATGTCGGACGGCGCCGAGATATCCTCGAAGGCCACGATCAATTCGCCGGGGACCCAGTCCGTGCCGGCGAGGACGCCGCGCTTGGCGCCTTTGCCGGGGCCGGCCGCCGCCGCCGTGCACAGACACCATCCGAGCACCCCCACGACACCCGCCATTGCCCAGAGCTTCATCGTCTGCACTCCTCGACCAGCGCCGGCGCAACAGCCGGCGGACAGGCATTAACCTATTACATATTGTCGGTGCTTACGCGATCGAAACGAAACGCACCGCTTCCCCTTATCGAAGTTTAGCCCCTTGGACGGCAAAACCCAACGGCTTTCCGGCCTCCGGCGGGGGGGCTCGCGGCACGCGCATGGGGCCGCCGGTTGACCGTCTGCGCCCCGTCTGCTAGCATTTCGTCCGGCTTCGTCCGGCTGCGCCTGGATCGCGCCGGCGGGCCGCGCGGGCGGGTGGTCCGCAGCACGTCCTCTAATCATCGCCGGCCGCGCTGCTTGGTGTCGGCCGTCGGATGGCGGACATGGGAACCGGAGATCCGAGCAACAGGGTGGCATAACCATGAAACACACGTGGCATTCGCGCTGGTTGGCGCTGTGCGGCCTGGCCGTCGGCATCCTGTGTCAGGCAGGCCCCTGCGCAGCGCTGGTGCAGTCGGAGGAGGGACGTCAGTTGCTGGGTCAGACGGCCCAGCAGACCGCCGTCAGCGCCTTCGCCGACACGTTGTTCTTCCTGCTCGACAATCTGCTGGTTCGGTTTTCCGGTTGAACCGGCTGAACCAGCCCAACTGACAAGGAACACTGCTCATGTGGAAACGGCTTGCTTCGTTGAGGTGCCTGGCTGGCAGTCTGTCCCTGCTGGCCATCGGCGGCTGCTTCACCGGCGCGCAGCTCGGGGACTTCGCTCGCACGGAGTTCGCCCGTCTGACAGCGGATTTCGTCGGCCAGCTTCTGTCGACCTTCGTGCAGTCCGCCAGCACGTTCTCGGTGCAGTAACCCCCGGACGCAAGCGGTGAACGGGGGCCGGCCGGCGCGCGGTCCGGCCACCGGCGCGGCCGAGAGCCGCGCCGCTACGGTTCGGAGTTCATCTCTCTGGGGAGTAGGCACATGCGCTGCTCGTCACGCGTCCATCGTCGAAGCTGGTGGCTCGGGGTTGTCGGCCTGAGTCTGGTCCTGGCCCTTGGTCCGCAGGTTGGCGCCGCCCAACCCGCCGATCCTCCGCCATCCGCCGCCAACACCGTGAAGCTCAACCAGGGTATCGCCGCCTACCATGCCGGCATCACCCTGGGCCAGTACGGGGAGGCTCGGCAGATCCTGGAGGAGCTGCTGGTCGAAGAGCCGCACAACGCTGCCGCGCTCTACTACCTCGGCCTGATCTACCTCTCCGACGGCTTGCAGGCCGCCGCCAAAGCGGAGAGCCTCTCCGCCGAAGCCGAGCAGCTTGCCGCCGCCGCCACGCCGGACGAGGCGGCCGTTTCGGCGAAGGCTGCCGAGGCCCGGAAGAAGGCGACCGAGGCCCGCACGTTGTTCGCCGTCGGCCGCGAGCACCTCAAACGCGTGATCGAGCTGGCCGACCGGGAGCTGGCCGACCCGCACCTGGTTCCGGTTCAGGCCGCGCTGTTCCTCGGCATTGCGCAGCTCGCCAGCCAGGACGAGAGCATCCGGGCCGAGGCCGCCCAGTACGCCCTCGACGGCAAGCGCACCCTGGAAACCTACGTGGCCGGCGAGGGCGACAGCGATCCCCTCGGCCACTTCTTCCTCGCCGTGGCCTGCTACCGGTTGGCCACGCCGCTCGAGTCCGAGCAGCCGGTCGGTGACCGGGCGGCCCTGCTGCGCCAGGCGATGAACGAGTTGGGGCAGGTGCGGGCCCTGCTCGCCACCGAGGGCGGCATTCCCGCCGCCGACGAAGCCCGCATTCTGTACTACGAGGGCCTTGTCCTGCTCGCCCAGCGCGCTCACCCCCAGGCCGTCGAGAAGCTCGAAGGCGTGATCGAGCGCGACGAGGGCGGCTTGCTGGCCAAGAACGCCGAGGAGCTCGTCGGCCAGGTCCGGCGCCGCGAGGCCCTCAGCCCCGAGCCGATCACCTGGCACAGCCCGATCGGTCCCCTCCGCTTCGAGGGTGACGTGACCATCGGCGGCTTTCACGACACGAACGTCATTTTGCTCGGAGAGAACACCGCCCTGCCGCAAGGCATCCCGGATGAGGCCGACCACCGCTTCGGCGTCGAGGCCGGCTTCGACATCACCCGCCTGCTCACCTCGACCGACGACCGCATTCTCGGCGAGACGCTGCTCCTCGGCGTCGGCGGCACCACGGCGCACTTCTGGCAGCCGAGCATCGGCGAGTTCGACGTGAACTCCTATTCCGGCCGGGCCTACTTGAACTGGGAGCCTTTCCGCACGGTGTACCTCGGCCTGCAATACGACTACGCCTACACGCAGCTCGGGCACGAGCCGTTCATTTCGAGCCATCGCCTGACGCCGGTCGTGTCGAAGATCTGGCTGCGGCCGCGGCAACACCCGCAGGATCCGGAACAGGTCCTCGGCCGTACCGATGTGTACTACAGCTTCGACGACCGCAACTACCTCGACAGCCTGCGGGACCGCCGCTTCGACCGCGACGGCAACTACCACTGTGTCGGCTTCACGCAGCGGTTCAACATCGTGCAGGCGTCGCAGATGTGGCCTGGGTACTACGCTCCCGCCGAGGATGGCCATCGCCGCGACTTCAGCGACGCCGCCCGCTGGCTCAGCGTCCGGGCCGGCTACGCCTTCCGCGACGAGCGCACCGGCGGCGACGAGTTCGATCTCCACGGCCACACGGTGCTGGCCGGTCTCGACGTGCCGCTGCCCTGGCGGCTCAGCTTCGGGCTGGCGGCGGAGTGGACCTGGGACGCCTACCAGCAGCCCAGCCTCTTCGACTTCGAGCGCAAGCGCCGCGCCGACTTCGTGCAGCACTATGACTTCGGCCTCACCCGCACCCTCGTCGGTCGTGGCGAGTGCAGCAGCCTGCGGACGCTCGACGTCCGCCTGCGGGCCGGTGTGGATCTGACCATCCAGGACTCCAATATCTGGAACCGGCTCCACGAAGAGGTCTACTCCTACGATCGCTTTATCTACAGCGTGAAGCTGATGGTCTCGTTCTGACGGCCGGCTCTCGCCGGTCTGTCGCTGGAGGCAGCCATGAACGGGTTCAAGGCAGGCGGCGGTTGGCTGGCGGCAGCCGTTATCCTTTTCTGCTGTGCCGCCCAGGTCATCGCTCAGGACGCGCCGGTCGTCACCGGCGTTTCCAGCCCGACGGGCATCACCTGGACGCCCGCCGGCGGCGAGGCCTTCTCCCCCGACTGCGGCGTCCGGCTCGACCGCGGGCAGTTGATCGTCGCTGCCGAGCAGCAGGCGATGCTCTACAGCGCCGGCGGCCAGGTCGCCATCGTCGCCATCGGCCCGTGCACGCTGGATGTGCGGAACGAGGACGGCCAGCGCGAGCTTCTGCTTCGTGAAGGGCGACTGGCCCTAGCTTCCACGATGGCGGGTGCGGAGCAGGTCCTGGCCTTCGCGGCCGCGGGTGCTGGCACCGTACGGGCGGTCGAGGGCTACCCCGCCCGGGGCTGGACCTACCTGGCCTGCGACGGTGACACGGTCGACGTGGCCTACATCGCCGAGACGCAGCCGGCCGAGACGCTGCCCGTCACGGTCGGCGGCGATACGGTCGAGGTGGCGGACGGTCAGCGGCTCATCGTCTCCGGCGGCATGGCCCGCACCGAGCCGCTGGACAACTGGCTCGCCGAGCAGGGCTTCCGCCAGGCCTGGCCCGAGCGTATCGGCGTGGCCTCGGCCCGTGACCGGCGGCAGTCGTTGCAGAAGGACCTCTTTCTGAACGTGATCAAGTGGGACCGCTACAGCCAGGCCCAGCAAGTCATCACCCGCCTGCGCGTCGAGCAGTTCCGCCCCGAGATTCGTGTCGTCCAGGTAGCCGTCACCGGTCAGTTGGCCTCGACCGGGCAATATGGGACGACGACCCGTCCACCGCCGTTCTCCGGCGCCAACGAGGTGCCGCCGCTGTCGCCGGCGGCGGTCAGTGTCGGTGGTGTGACCGCCGTGCAACTGAATGTTAATGCGCGCGAATTGCTGACCGCGACCGGCTCACGCGGACTGGGCTTCAACGGGCTGAGCCGGCTGGCGATTCCCGGCCTGCTGCCGGGTGGTCTGCTGTCTACCGGACCGGCCGGTTTGGGTGCGCAGCGCTAAGCGTCCGAGTTTGCGGTCCGATACCTCTGCTCGCGGCCACCGTGGCAAAAAAACGCTCACTGTCGCCGGGGCGAGCGGAGTAGAATTAAACCTAGGCCGAATGCGCGCGCCGGCTTCGGGCAGGTCGGTGGAAGTGCCGCGGGGCACGCGCAACTGGAATCAAACGCCGACAGGGAGGCAGGCGCGCATGTCAGCGGCGCACGGAGGCGCCCCGAGGGACGGTACGTCAACGTGGATAGCAGCACGCGGGACCTGACACGCTGCGGCCCGGTCCGCCGCCACCCGGCCAGCCCGCTGCCTTGGAGAGTCTGGAGGTTACGTCATGCCTACCGTATCGAACAACACACGGGTAGTGACCAGGTCGACATCCTCACGCCGGCGACGCGGAGCGCTTAGCGTCGGCCTCTGGCTGGCCGCGATGCTCCTCGCCGCCTGGCCGGCCAGCGCGCTGGCCCAGACCGACCCGGCGACCTCGACGGTCGTGGCCGCCGACGGCGTGGCCGTCGCCAATGGCGTCGACACCGAGCTCATCACGGTGACGTTGCTCGACGCCACGTTGAACCCTGTGGTGGGCCACACCGTCTCGCTCGCCGCGATCGGTGCCCCCGCCGGCGTGGTCATCAGTGCTCCCTCCGGGCCCTCCGACGGCAGCGGCGAGGTAACCTTCACCGTTACCTCGACCGACTCGTACGCCGCCCCCGGCGTCGAGTTTGAGGCCACCGACGACACCGACACCGTCACGATTATCCAGACGGCCTTCGTCGTCTTTGACCCCGGCCCGACCAGCGCCGCGACCTCGACCGTCGCGGCCGCCGACGGGACGGCGGTTGCCGACGGCATCGAGACCGAGATCATCACCGTCACGCTGCTCGACGCCAACAGCAACCCGATTCCCGGCCACGCCGTCTCGCTGCTCGCGGACGGGTCGCCGGCGGGTGTGGTCATCGCCGCGGTTGGCGGACAAACCCACTCCGACGCCAACGGCCAGGTCTTCTACGCCGTTCGTTCGAGCGTCCCCCACAGCCCCGTCGGCGTTACGTTCCGGGCCTATGACCTGACCGAGCTCGTCGCCATCACGCAGACGGCCGACGTCGTCTTCACCACCAACGAGACCGACGCCGGCACTTCCACGGTCAGCGCCAACCCCGCCACCGTGCCGGCCAACGGCACGACCACCAGCCTGATCACCGTCGTGCTGAGCAACGCGGGTGGTAATCCCGTGCCGGGTCACGCGGTCTCGCTCGCGGCGATCGGCGCCCCGTCCGGTGTCAGCATCAGCGCCCCGTCCGGTGTCTCCACCGCCGCCGGCGTCGTCACCTTCACCGTGACTTCCACCGACGTCCACGCCGCCCCCGGCGTCGAGTTCGAGGCCACCGACGACACCGACGCAACGACCATCATCGACACGGCCTTCGTCGTCTTCGCGGCCGGCACCACCAGCTCCTCGGCCTCGACCGTTGACGCGGCCGATGGCACCGCCCTGGCCAACGGCGTCGAAACCGAACTCATCACCGTCACACTGTTCGACAGCAACGGTCACCGGCTCGCCGGTCACAACGTCTCGCTGGCCGCCGTCGGCAGTCCCGCCGGCGTCGCCGTCAGCGCCCCCTCGGGCCCCTCGGACGTTGCCGGCCAGGTGACCTTCAGCGTCACCTCGAACGTCGCCCATGGCGCCCCCGGCGTTGAATTCCGGGCCACCGACACGACTGACGGCGTTGCCATCGCCGACACCGCCTTCGTCGTCTTCACCCCTGGCGCCACCAGCGCCAGTGCCTCGACCGTTGATCCGGCGGACGGCGCCTGCACCGCCAACGGCTCCGAAACCGAGCTCATCACCGTCACCCTGCGTGACGCCAACAACAACCCCATCGCCGGCCACAGCGTATCGCTGGCGGCCGTCGGTGCCCCCGCCGGCGTGAACATCAGTGCCCCCTCCGGACCCTCCACTGCCGCTGGCGTGGTCACCTTCACCGTGTCTTCCAGCGTGGCCTACGCCGCTCCCGGCGTTGAGTTCGAGGCCACCGACGATACGGCGGCGACGACCATTCTCGACACGGCGTTTGTCGTCTTCACCACGGGTTCGACGAGTTCGACCACCTCGGCGGTTGCGGCCGCCGACGGCACCGCCATCGCCGACGGCGCCGAGACCGAGCTGATCACCGTCACCCTGCGCGACGGCAGCAGCAACCCGGTCGTCGGCCACAACGTCTCGCTGGTCGCCGTCGGCGCCCCGGCGGGTGTGGCGATCAGCGCCCCCTCCGGTGCCTCCGACGGCAGCGGTCAGGTAACCTTCACTGTCACGTCGACCGTTTCCCACGCCGCCCCTGGCGTTGAGTTCCGCGCCACCGACACGACCGACGGCATCACCATCACGGACACGGCCGCCGTCGTCTTCACCGCCGGCCCCACCAGTGCCGCGGCGTCGACCGTCGTTGCGGCGGACGGCGTCTGCGTTGCCAACGGCATCGATACCGAGCTCATCACCGTCACGCTGCGCGACGCCCTGGGCAACCCCGTCCCCGGCCATAACGTGACGCTCACCGCCCTCGGCGCCCCCGCTGGCGTCGGCATCAGCGGCCCCTCCGGCATCTCCGGCCCGGACGGCGTCGTCACCTTCACGGTGACCTCGACCGTGGCCCACGGTGCCCCCGGCGTCGAATTCGAAGCCACTGACACAACCGCCGGCACGCCGATCACCGATACGGCGCTCGTCGTCTTCGGCTCCGGCTCGACGAGCTCCACGACGTCCACCGTCGCCCCGGCGGATGGCTCGGCTGTCGCCGACGGCGCGGAGACCGAACTGATCACCGTCACGCTGCGAGACGTGAACAGCAACCCGGTCGTCGGCCACAACGTTGTCCTGGTCGCCGTCGGCGGCCCGGCGGGTGTGGCGGTCGGCGCCGCTTCCGGCCCCTCCGATGGCGCCGGCATCGTGACCTTCAACGTGACCTCGACCGTCTCCTACGCCGCCCCCGGCGTTGAGTTCCGCGCTACCGACACGACGGACGGCGTCGCCATCGCCGGCACGGCGTTCGTGATCTTCGTCCCCGGCCCGACCGACGCCACGACCTCGATCGTCGATCCGGTCGATGGTACCTGCGTCGCCAACGGTAGCGACGGCGAGCTCATCACCGTTACGCTGCTCGACGCACTGGGCAACCCCGTCCCCGGCCACGACGTCACACTCGTCGCGGTCGGCGCTCCTGCCGGCGTCACGATCAGCGCCCCCTCCGGCTCCTCGACCACCGCCGGCATCGTCACCTTCACGGTCCGGTCGACCGTGTCCTACGGAGCCCCCGGCGTTGAGTTCGAAGCCACCGACACGACCGCCGGCACGACCATCAACGACACGGCGCTCGTGATCTTCGGCTCTGGCTCGACCAGTTCTACAACGTCCACCGTCGCCCCGGCCGACGGTACCGCCGTCGCTGACGGCGCGGAGACCGAGCTGATCACCGTCACACTGCGCGACGTGAACAGCAACCCGATCGCCGGCCACAACGTGTCTCTGGTCGCGGTCGGCGCCCCGGCGGGCGTCGCGATCAGCGCCCCCTCCGGTGCCTCCGACGCCGACGGTCACGTGACCTTCACGGTCACCTCGACCGTCACGCACGCTGCCCCCGGCGTCGAGTTCCGCGCGACCGACATGACTGACGGTATCACGATCACGGGTACGGCTCTGGTCGTTTTCACCGCCGGCTCTACCAGTGCGGCCAACTCCACCGTCGACGCGGCCCCTACGCAGGTCGCCGCCGACGGCGTCGCGGCCAGCACCGTCACCGTCACCCTGCGTGACGGGCTGAACAACCCCGTTCCCAATCACAACGTCTCGCTGGCGGCCACTGGCTCTCCGGCCGGTGTGGTCATCAGCGCCCCGTCCGGCCCCTCCGATGCCAACGGCGTCGTGACCTTCACCGTTACGTCCACCATGGCGTATGACCCGCCGGGCGTCGAGTTCGTGGCCACGGACGACACCGTCGCCGTCACCATCACTGACACGGCGGACGTCGCCTTCACGCCGGACGCGACCAGCCCGGTCAACTCCACGGTCGATGCGGCCGATGGCACGGCCACGGCCGACGGCGCCGACACCGAGCTCATCACCGTCACCCTGCGTGACGCCAACAACAACCCCGTGCCCAACCACGACGTCGCCCTCGAGCTCGTCGGCGGCGGCACCATCGACTTCGGCGTGCCCTCCGGGCCCTCCGGCGCGAACGGCGTGGTCACCTTCAACGTCTCCACCACCGTCGCCGCCTCGCTCACCATACGGGCCGTCGACACCACGGCCAGCGTCGTCATCAACGACACGGCCATCGTCGACTTTGTCCCCGGCCCGGCTGACCACTTGAGCTTCGTGCAGCAGCCGACCAACGTGGCCACGGGCAGCACGATCAATCCGCCCGTTACCGTCGAGATCCTCGACGCCCAGAACAACCGCGTCACCACCGCCGTCGACCTGGTGAACCTCGTCATCGAGGCCAACCCTGGCGGTGGCACGCTCGACGGCACGCTGCCGCAAGCCGCGGTTGCCGGTTTGGCTACGTTTGCCGATCTGACCATCGACCACATCGGCGTTGGCTACACGCTGCGGGCCGAGGCCGTCGGTCTCACGCCGGCCACGTCGGCGCTCTTTGACGTCTCCGCCGGCCGCAACCTGGTCGCCACCAGCGTCGAGCTGGTGAACGTCGGCGAGCAGCGGCACCTCCAGGCCAACTATTTCGTCGAGGGCGCCGAAATGCTCGGCGAGTTCGACATCACCTATCGCATCGAGCGTGCCGGCGGCGCCCTGGTCCATGAGGACACGGTGCGCATCACCGCCGCCGACCTGCGCACGCCCGGCTCGCGCAAGGCTGACCTGGGCGACATCCGTCCGTTCCTCAACGAGGTTATCGCTCAGGGTGACCGCCTGCTTATCGCCCTCGATTCCGCCAACGAGATCGACGAGGGCACGGCCGCCAACGAGACCGACAACGACGCCGAGACCTCGCTGACCGTCGACCTGGCCAGCCAGTCGATCGTCGCCGACGTCCAGGGTGTGAACTCCAGCGTGCGCGTCACGTACGCCGTGAACAGCCCCGCCGACGTGCCGCCCTTCGTCATTCGGGTCGGGATCGACACCAACGGCGACGGCACGATCGACGACACGCTCCGCGACTACAGCACGGCGGCGGACGAGATCACGCCGGGCACGCACGTGGCCATCGTCGCACTGCCCACGCAGTTCACCGCCCGCGGCCTCGCCGCCAACGCCAACATCCGCATCGTGGCCCAGTTGGACGCCACCGGCACCGTGCTCGAATCCGACGCCGGCAACAACCGGGCCAACACGCAGACCACGTACGGCGTCGACCTCGTGCTGACCCGCCTGGTCTTCCCCGGCACCGCTCTGGGGCAGGACTTCGAGGTCACGCTCGACTACACCGTTAACTCCAACCCGGTCAGTGAGAACTTCACGATCGGTTTCTACGTCGCCGGCGATTCGCAGATCAGCGCCGCCAGCCTCGGTTCGGCCACGCGCTTCGCGACGCGGACCATCACTACCGCGGCCGACCGCACCGTCGGCCTGCACACGAAGACGTTCGTGCTGAACATCCCGGCGGATGCCTTCGCCAGCATCAACTTCTTCGTCAAGGCCCGCATCGACGACGGCGCCGGCGTGACCGAGGTGGACGAGGGCAACAACATCATCGCTTCGCCCAACTCCACGTCCGATCCGAACGCCGATGTCGACGGCGACGGTCTCACCCGGCAGGAGGAGGAATCCGGCTTCCAGATTCCGGCGAACCAGATCTACCGCGCCGATGAGCCCCTGAGCAACGCGATCAGCCCGCTCGGTACCCGCACGTTCGATACCGAGCGTGACAGCGACGCCGACGGCCTCGACGACCGCCTCGAGCGTAAGACCGGCACCAACCCTGCCGACCGCGACAGCGATGGCGACGGCATCACGGACGGCGTGGAAGACGCCAACCAGAACGGCATCGTCGACGCCGGCGAGACGAACCCGCGCCACTGGGACTCCGACGAGGACGGCCTCTCCGACCTTGAGGAGTTGACCGGCTTCGACATCACCCGCTACCCGGCCGGCCTCCAGTCCGGCCGCTTCCAGCGACAGCTCGTCGTGCGCGTTACGACCGATCCCCGAAGGGCGGACACCGACGGTGACGGCCTCAGCGATTGGGACGAGGTCAACACCTACGCCCGGTCCGCCGACGGTGACGGCGGCGTGCCCAGCATCGGTCTGGACGCGCTCACGGCCCGGATCAGCCGCGCCGTGAACAAGCCGGTCTGGGGCATTCGCACCGACCCGACCCTCATCGACACCGACGAGGACGGCCTGCCCGACTCCACCGACCCGGCGCCGGCCATCAACCCGGCTCGCTGGGGCTACGACACCCAGCCCGACGGCGGCACGGCGGACGGCCTCTTCAACGACGAGGACATCCAGCGCCTGCGCACCGACCCCCGTCTCACGGCCGAACAGCAGGCCACCTACCCGACGACCGTCGAAGCCTTCCAGCGCCTGCTGCTCGACTTCGACCAGGACCGCGACGGGTTCCTCGAAGCCCCCGACGCCAACGGCGACGGTTTCCCCGACTTCACCCGCTACAACGAGGCCACCCTCGAGCAGTCTTACCGCATCGACTTCAGCAACAACGGCAGCCTCGATGACGGCTTCGACGTCGGCGGTCTCAACCCCGGCAACGCCGACGCCCCCGCCGACACCAGCGGCGCCGCCCGCTACGGCTCCTACCGCGTCACCCACGCCGACGCCGGTGTGGCCCGCGGCGACGGCACGCTCGATCTCGCC
Organism: Phycisphaerae bacterium; assembly: GCA_050115495.1. GTDB lineage: Bacteria > Planctomycetota > Phycisphaerae > UBA1845 > Fen-1342 > JAAYXS01. The sequence continues at coordinate 60,739 of JASFQK010000033.1, forward strand.
GACGACACGCTCGATGCTCCGGGCGACGCCATCGGTTTCCTGCTCCTGGCCGACAACTGCCCCAACGAATACAACCCTGGCCAGGAGGACTTCGACGGCGACGGTCTCGGCGACCTGTGCGACGCCGATCTCGATAACGACGGTGTGCCCAACGACATCGACTCCGTCCGGCAGACGCCGCTGGCCACGCCGGTCTGCGGTCTCGGCGTTGTTCAGGCCATGATGCTCAGCCTGGCCGGTCTCATGGGCCTGCGCCTCGGCGGCGGCGCGCGTCGGCGACGCTCGGCCTGCTAGGCGGCCACGCCGCGGCGCACCACATAAAACAGCGGCGGCCGAACCAACGTTCGGCCGCCGCTTGCGTTATCCAGTCTGATTGCGGTACCTGGCCCGCCCCTTACGGCGCCGGCTGCGTCGTCGCCGGCGGCTTGGGCCGCGCCCTGTGCGGCGCGCGCACCACCGGGATGCGCAGCGGTTTGTTGCCGTCGTTCTCCGTTCGCACGATCACGAAGGTTGATCCCGGCGGCTCGTAGTCTGCGGGGACCGTCAGCGTGATCACCGGTCGCGGCTCTGCATCGTAGCGCACCTTGACCGTCGGGTCCGTGCACGACACGTTCACGACCTTGTCTTCCTGGCCCGGTGCCCACGCCAGCCGCACGGCGAAGTCCTGCTCGGCCGGCAGATTGGCCGACAGACCGAAGCGCGGCGGCACCGATCGCAGCCGCGGTGTCAACTGCCCGATCACGCGGATTCGCTCTTCCGGCGACTCCGGCACACCTGTCTTCACCACCAGCGTCTCACGCAGGTACTTCTTCGGCCAGGGCGGTGTGAACGTCACTTGGAGCTCGTACCGCTCTCCCTTCTCGACCTCGCGCACCTCCACCGTCAATTGCGGGTTCTTCGGCGTTTCCACCACCGGCGCGATCGGTCCGCCGTCCCCGCGGGTCAGCCTCAGCTTGCGCGTGATGGCGGGCGTGCTCGCCGTGACCAACCCGAAGTTCACGAGCGACGGACTGAGGCGCAGCGGCTCGTACACGAAACCCTTGCACACCAGCCGCAACTGTGCCTGCTGGGCGTCGTTCGTCTCAACGCGGACAGTCTTCTCGAACTTGCCCCGCCGAGCCGTCGTCGGGACACTCACCTTGACTTCTTCTGCCTGACCCGGAGCGATGGTACGGTCCAACTGACCGTGGATGGTGAGCCCTCACGGCTTCAGCAGGTGGATGTCCAGGGCGCCTTGCCCCTCGTTGCGCACCGAGAAAACGAACTCGATGCTTGGGCCCCGCCAGCAGGCCGCCTTCTCCAGCTCCGGCTTGTCACACGTCACTTTCGGCTGCGGCTGATCCGCTGGCGGGGGGATCAACCGGCGATTGCTGGTATCCCCGCAGCCCTTCGCCCCCGCCGGCTGCGTGGCCGGCTGCGGTGTGGCGGGTTTCTTCTCCTGTGACTTATCGGCCCCTTCCTTCTTCTTCGCCTCGTGGGCTTGGCGGACCGCCTCCTCGATCATGCGGATCAGCTCGGCGTCCGATTGCTGGGTCGGCTGGCTGGCCGGGGGCTCGGTTACTTCCTGCGGAACCGGGCCAGCGCCCGCCCGCGGGACCACCGCCACACCCAACGCGATCGCCAGCACCAGCGCCCCGCCCGCAATCCACGGGCCCGGTCGCCTGCCGTTTCGCCCCTTCGCCCTAATTCCCTTCATTGACTCCGTCCTGGGTAGGCCCACTCGCCGACCAACGTACGCCTGCCGGTTCCCGACCGACAACAGCCGGCTATTCTATCGACCACTTGGTTATTCACCAAAACCCCCCGGGCGCACGCCAAATAGAACCGCCGCCGGCAGAAGCCGGCGGCGGTCTGATAGTCGTCATTGCGATGCGCCCGGTCGCGCTACGGCGCGGGCTGCGTGGTCGGCGGTTGCGCCCTGACCCGCGACGGCGGCTTGGTCACCCGCGGCGCGGCCTGCCTGGCAGGCTGCCCCCGTACCGGCGGCGTCCCGGCCCCAGCTCCAGCCGCCGGCCGGATTCCTCGTACCGGCTGCCGCACGACCGGAATCCGCAGGTTCGGCGCTTCCGTATCGTCCGTCATCACGGTGACCGCCACCACGCCCGTGGGCGAGTAATCCGCCGGGATGCTCACCACAACGTACGGTTTTCCGTCACGTTCCTCGTACCGTCCCGTCAGAGCCGTGTCCGAGCACACCACCTTCAGGACCTTGCCCGGGTTCGATCCGGCCCACATCAACTGCACCGGCACTTCGAGCGCATCCGGCAACACGGCCGGCACACTCAGCCGCGGCGGATTCGCCCTCAACCGCGGCGGCGTCCGGCCCAGCACCGAAATCGTCTCGATCGGGCTTTCGGTCACGCCTGTCTTGAGCGACACCGTCCCGCGGAAACTGCTCGACGGCAATGGCGGCGTCAGCGTCACGTCCAGCTCGTATCGCTCGCCGGGCTCGACTTCCCGAAGCTGCGCCGACATCTGCCGCTCGGCGATCGGCATGAGCTCCAGGGCCAGCGGCCCGCCGTCACCACGCTTGATCTGCAGCGTCTTCGTCTGCGGTCCGCCTTCCCGGTTGAACGCGTTGAAGTTCACGATGCGCAGGTTCGTCGTGAACGGAACCAGCGCCTTGCCCTTGCACGATAGTGCCACACTGCGGTTCTGCGGGTCATTCGTCTGTACGCGGATGTCCTTGCTGAAGGCACCGGACCGCGACCGCGTGCTGATGCTTACCTTCACTTCTTCCGTTGCGCCCGGCGCGATAGAACGGTCAGCCTGACCGTCGATCTTGACGCCTCACCCTCCCTTGGCGCGGATATTCAGCACGCCCTCTCCCTCGTTCTTGATCTTGAATACGAACTCCGCCATCGCCCCGCCCCACGTCGGCGCCGCCTCCACGAGCGGTTGCTCGCAGACGTACTTCGGTTGCGGCTGATCCGCCGCCGGCGGCGTCAGATCCAGCTTCCCCGTCGCTCCGCCACAGCCCGACGCCGGCTTCGCCGCCTGCGGCGCTTTCTGAGTCGGAGTCTGCGGGTTGGCGGGTGCCGGTCTCACCGGACGCACCACGGGCGGAGCCGTCTTCGGCGGCGCCGTGGTTCCCTCCTGCTGCGCCTGACGGACCAGCTCCTCGATCTGCCGCGTCAACTCCTCTGCCGTCGGGTTGTCGCCACCGGCCGGCTGCGATGCCGGGGGCTGTGCGCTGCTCACCGCTTGCCCGGCCCCATCACCAGCCCAGGCAACCTCCGCCCCCAGTAACGTGACTACCAGTACGCACAGTCCCGGCACCAGCAGATGACGCAGCCATCTGCGGGCCGACCTGCCTTTGTCCACGCTTACCATCCGTAGTCCTCGATGAGAATCATGCACCCGCGCCGCTTCGGCACAGCCCGTCATCGGCAGCAAGGCCGCGCACGGCGACGCAAAGTCGCTATTATACCGCGCGCCGCCGGGCAGTGGTACGGAATTACCGGTCCGCGCCGCCGGCCAACCGATCAGGAGGTGCTCCGTTGAAACCTGATTCCCTGCCGCTGCTCACCGATCAGGCCCGGCTGGAGAGCATCCTGGGCAAGACCGTGGCGGTTCTTGGTTATGGGTCCCAGGGGCACGCCCACGCCCTGAACCTGCGCGATGCTGGCTGCCGCGTCATCGTCGCCCAGCGCCCGGGCGGCCCGCGCCACGAGGCCGCCCTCCGTGACGGCTTCCAACCCGCCACCATCCCCGACGCCGTCGACCAGGCCGACCTGCTTATCTTCGGCCTGCCGGACGAGGCGGCGCCGGGGGTGTATGAGCAGGATATCGGACCTCGCTTGCGCCCCGGCCAGACTTTGGGGCTCCTGCATGGTTTCAATACTCATTACAACCAGATCTCGCCACCTCCGACCGTCGACGTGATCCTCCTGGGACCGAAGGGGCAGGGGCACGCTGTTCGGCGGGAGTATGTCGCCGGCCGGGGCGTCGCCGCCCTCGTTGCCGTCCACCAGGACGCCACGGGCCACGCCCTGGAAACCGCTCTCGGCTGGGCGGCCGGGATCGGTTCCGGTCGGGCCGCCATCCTCCAGACTACCTTCGCCGACGAGACCGAGACTGATCTTTTCGGCGAGCAGGCCGTGCTCTGCGGCGGGCTGACCGCCCTCATCAAGGCCGGCTTCGAGACGCTGGTCGAGGCTGGCTATCCGCCCGAGCTGGCCTTCTTCGAGTGCTGCCACGAGGTCAAGCTCATCGTCGATCTCGTCTACGAGGGCGGCATCACGTACATGCGTGAACGCATCTCCAACACCGCCCGCTTCGGCGACCTGACCCGCGGGCCGCGCGTGATCGGCCCGGAGACCCGCGCCGCCATGCGCCAGATCCTCGCCGAGGTGCGCAGTGGTCAGTTCGCCCGCGAGTGGCTCGCGGAAAACCAGCAGGGCCGACCGCAGTTCACGGAATTAACCGAGCGCGATCGCGTACATGAAGTCGAGCGCGTCGGCGAGAGAATCCGCCAGCGGATGCGCCGACCGTCATCCTGAGGCCCCCCTGCCAGGAGATTGACCATGTACCATTGGAGCGTCACCAGCGTCGTTGCTTTCGCCTTGCTGTCCGTCGTCCCGGTCGTTGCCGGCGATCCGGCCCAGGGCGACCCCGAGAAGCGAGCCCGTGAGTTGCTGCAACTGCTGGTCGATGAGAAGTACGACGAGTTCGTGGCCGCTGCCGACAAGACAATGCAGGCGGCCTTCAGCTCCGCCCAGGCCGGCCAGATGTGGGGCCTGTTCTGCTTCCAACTGGGCGATTATCAAACCGTCGAGTCCGCCACCACGACACACAAGGACAACCACGATTCCGTCAGTCTCGTCCTGCGCTTCGCCCGTGGCACGGTCACGCTGCGGATCGTATTGAATGAGGCGGGCGAACTCGCCGGCCTGTGGTCCGACCAGATCACCCCCGCGATCGCCTACGAGCCACCGTCCTACGTTCACAAGGACGCGTTTCGCGAAGTCGAGGTGACCGTCTCCGCCGGCCAGTTCGCCCTGCCCGGAACACTGACCGTGCCCACCGGCGACGGGACGTTCCCCGGCGTCGTGCTCGTCCACGGCTCGGGAGCGCACGACCGCGATGAGACGGTCGCGGCGCAGAAGCCGTTCCGCGATCTGGCTTGGGGTCTGGCTTCGCGCGGCATCGCCGTCCTCCGCTACGAGAAGCGCACCAAGGCCCATCCGCGGGCGTGCAAAGCCGACGAGTGGACGCTCGAGACGGAGACCATCGACGACGCCGTCGCTGCCGCCGCTCTCCTGCGCACCCGCCCGGAGATCGACCCGCAGCGCGTCTTCGTCGTCGGCCACAGCCTCGGCGGCATCGCTGCACCGTACATCGCCCAGCGCGACAACAAGCTCGCCGGGATCGTCGTCCTCGCCGGCGCCGGCCGCTCCGTTGTCGACCTGATCGAGGAGCAGGTCGAGTACCTCGTCCACCTCGACGGCACCGTCACCCCCGAAGAGCAGCAGGCCATCGACCAGACGAAGCAGACCGCCGCCGCCGTCCGCTCCGGCCACCTGGACGAGGCCCCGACGGACGGCGCGTTGCCGGCCAAGTACCTCGCCGACCTGCACGCCCGGCGGCCGGCGGAGGTCGCCGCCAAGCTGAAGCTGCCCATCCTCGTCGTGCAGGGTGGCCGCGACTACCAGGTGACCCGTGCCGACTTCGCCGTCTGGGAGCAGAATTTGCGCGACCGTCCCCAGGCCACGCTAAAGCTGCTGCCCGACCTGAACCACCTGTTCAACGCCGGCGACGGCTCCACCTCGGACCCCGCGGAGTACCAGAAGCCCGGGCATGTGGACGAGCGGGTGGTCACGCTGCTGGCCGACTGGCTGACGCACGTCGGCCGCTGAGCCGGGCCGGTTTGACTATCATTTCTAGAGTGCATAGAATCCCGCGACTGCGGTGGGTCGGCCGGCGGCACGCGCCGCCCGCCCCCGCCGCGACCAGCGGGAGATCAGCCATGAACCAGCGCCACACGGAGTACTTCGGCCCCGACCTGGCCCGCGGGCCCTTTCCCCCGAATCAGATCGAGAGCGGTGCGCTGCAGATCGCGACCGCCCTGGCCCAGTTGCGGGCTCCCCTGGCCCGTGACGACGCCGAGATCGAGGCCCACGCCGAATTCATTCGCGGTCTGGCCGACCGCCTTGCCCCCGACTGGGCCGCGAGCATTCGCATCAGTGTCGGCGCGTACGCCATCGGCTACATCCCCGTCACGGTTGCCGCCGTCACCGGCTCGTGCAGCGTGCTCGAGTGCTGGCTGGCCGATTCGTATGGCGGTGGGCCGACCAACACCGCGCCCGACTCTGTGACCTGGACGACGGGCACGGTGCTGGAGACGATCACGACGGACAAGCACTATCGCCTGCTCACGCCGACGACGGGGTACCTGGGCGTGACGGTGGGCAATGGGTACCAGCAGTCGTGGTACCTGGCCGTCGCCCGCCAGGCCCGCGTGTACTACTCGTACCCGCTCCAATTCGTGTAGAGGTGGACGCCGGCGTGCCGCCATCATAGTGCGACCCCGGCGAGGCAGGCTCGCCGGGGTCGCGGGTGAAACAGCTCGTTATGCACGAGCGTCTGTGGATGTCTCGTCGCTTCGCCTTAGCGGCGGCGGAGCATGAAGACGCCCAGACCGATCAGCAGCAGGCTGGCCGGCTCGGGAACCGCCTCGGCGGTGAGCTGCCAGTTGACGTCGAACGGGGTGCCTTCGTTGTTGACCTGCTGATAGGTGAAACCGAAGCTGCCGCCCGGGTTCCACTGGTAGTCGTTGGCATTGCCGAGCGACGTCTGGTAGGCGTACGCTTGGCCGCTCGTCGCGTACTCACGCACGGCCTGGAAGACCATGTAGTAGCTGCCCGCGGGGAGGAGGGCATGGTCGAAGTCCGCGCCCATGGTGCCGGCCGACAGCAGCGTGTCGTAGCCGCCGGTCGCGGTCAGCACGATGGAGCCGCTGTCCCAGGGCAGACCGTCGTAGATCAGGAAGTTGGCGCCCTGGCCGTCCACGGTGCCGTTGGTGAAGCCTTCGGCCACGACATCGTCGACGTAGTAGTCGACGCTGGTTTCGAAGTCGGAGACGACCCAGATATCGTACCCATCATACGCCGTTTCGAAATCCTGGGCGGCACTCCCGTATGTCTGAATGCCGTCATAGGCGTTGCCCAGCGTGTCGCGGTCCTGCACGGTCGGCCGGGCCGCGGGGGCGTACGCCGTCGAGTTGAGCGGCTCAGCGAACGCGCCGCCGGCCATGAGCAAAACAGCCAGAACCACAATACCTCTCTTCATCTCCAACTCCTTCAACTCCAGAGACCTCCAAACTCCTCTCTTGCGACCAAGCCCAAAAGACATGCGGGCCTTCTCGCGCAAGAGCTAACACGCGGACGGCGGTCGACAGAACAACACTGGCAGTCGCCGTCGGTGCGAGACCGAAGACAAACCGCCGTCTATACCTTTCTGTTCTGTTTGATTTCTCTTTCGGCGCCCGATTACACAATTCGGCCGAAAGGCGTCCAACAGCCGCACAACGTGGCACAGGTGCGGTTGTGCCTCGGCATTACTCAGATGCCAACGTAGCCAGATTCCATATGCATGTCAATTGAAGTTGGGCCCAGCGCCGGCGGGTCGATTGTCAATAATTGTTAGATGTCGTGTTGCTCGGGAAGCGGAAGCGCAGCACGCCGTCTCTTCTCGGACCGTCCGCACTGCACATCGACCGTCGCGCTCGTCGATCAGCTCGGCTCGTCAGCTGGCGGAGACGCCGGCGGCACGCCGTCGCCCTATTCCGCTGGCGGAGTGGGCTCATCCGGCTTGCGTGGCGGGCGGGGACGCTTCGGTCGCGCGCCGCGCGGCGCGTACTCGTGGGCCAGCCCGTCGTACGGGACCTCGATTTCGAGCAAACCCATGCTTACGACGATCATCTTCTTCGACGGCTTGCTGCGCACGACCTGCCCCGTCCGGTGAAATCGCTTGACGTACACGATCTCTCCCGGGGCCAGCGCTTCGGCCTCGGCCTCGGTCAGCGTCTGTGGCTCCGGACGCGGCGGGGCGCTGCGCTGCTGTTTCCGCGGCGGGACGGCGACGGGGCGGTCGCTCCTGGCGGCAGGCTGGCGGCGCGGGGGATTATTCCGTGGCGCCGCGGAACGCGCCGGTGCGGACGCCGGCAGACGCGGCGGCGGGGCCGTCGTTTCGGGCGGCAGCACGTCTCCGAGCGGCACCTCGACGGCGAAGGCCCCGACGTCCACCTCGGCCCGCTGCTGATCGAGCCGCACGCGGAGGACGCGCCCGTCGCGATCAAAGTTGCGGACGCGCACCGGGTCGCCGGGTTGCAGGTGCACGACGCGCTGCACCCAATGCTGGAACTCGGCCTGCTTCTGTTCGAGACGGCTGCGGGCGTCGTGGGCCTCGCCGCGCGCCCGCTGGGCGTCGAGCTCGGCGTCCTGAGCGGCTCGCCGGGCCTGCTCGGCTTCGCGTTTGGCCTGGGCCGTGCCGCGCAGGGCGGCCCCGAGCTGCCGCGCCTGTCGCGAGAGGTTGTTGCGGGCGGCGACGGCCAGGCGTCGCGGCATGCCCAGCCGTTGGGCGACGTCGATGGCGCAGCTCGCCCCCGGCTCGCCGATGCGCAGGTGATACGTCGGCCGCAGCGTCTCGTTGTCGAACTCGACGGAGGCGTTCTCGGCGCGCGGGCGGGTCAGGGCGTACGCCTTCAGCGCTCCGAGGTGCGTCGTGACGATGCAGCGCGTCTGCAAGCGCAGCAACTCGTCGAGCATGGCCCGACCGAGGGCGGCCCCTTCGTCCGGGTCGGTTCCGGCGCCGAGCTCGTCGATGAGCATGAGCGTCTTGCGGTTGGCTTTCTGGAGCATCTCGAGCAGCCGCTTCAGGTGGGCGCTAAAGGTGCTGAGCGACTGCTGCATCGACTGCTCGTCGCCGATGTCGATGAGCACGTCGTTGTACAGTCCGACCGTGCTGCCCGGACCGACGGGCACGGGGATGCCGGCCTGCACCATGAGGTTGATGAGGCCGACGGTCTTCAGTGTCACCGTCTTTCCGCCGGTGTTCGGGCCGGTGACGATGAGCAGATCGAAGTCGCTGCCCAGGCGATAGTCGATAGGCACGATCTCGCTGATCGGTTCGCCGGCCTCGCGGTGCTGGTGCTGGAGATCGACCAGCAGCGGGTGGCGGGCCTGGCGGACGTCGAGCAGGCCGTCCGTGCTGAGCGCCGGGCAGCGCAGCTCGTAGGCCCGAGCGAAGCGCACCTTGGCGACGATCAGGTCGAGGACGGCCATCGTGTCGAGCGTGCGCAGGATCTCTTCGCCGTTGAGATGCACTTCGTGGGCCAGTTCCCACAGCAGCCGGTCGCACTCCTCCTTCTCGGCGATGCGCAGGTTGCTGATCTGGTTGTTCAGCTCGACGACCTGGGCGGGCTCGACGTAGACGGTCGCCCCGCTGTCGGACGTGCGGTGGATGATGCCGGGCAGCCGGCCGCGGTACTCGGTGCGCAGCGGCAGGACGATGCGGTCGTTATGGAACGTCGGGTTGGCATATTGCAGCAGCCGGCGCACGGTCGGCTCGCGCAGCAGGCGCTCAACGGTCGTCCCGATCTGGCGGGTGGCCTCGTCGATCTGGGTGCGGATCCGCTGGAGCTTCGGGCTGGCGTCGTCGCGCACCTGGCCGCGCGGATCGACGATCGCCCGCACGCGGGTGGCGATCGAATCGAAGTCGCCGATGCGCCCGGCCACGTGCTTCAGCTCGGGGCTGTCCTCGGGCAGGTCGTGCAGGTAGCGGGTCAGGTCGCGCGTTGCCGCCAGGGCGTCCCCCACGCGGGCCATCTCCTCGACGCTGACGCGCAGCGGCGGTGCACAGCGGCGCACGATCTCGCGCACGTCGGTCACGCCGCCAAACGGCGGCAGCCCGTGCTGCTCCACGTAGCGCTGCAACTCGATCACCTGGTCGAGCCAGCGCTGCACCATCTGTGGCCGGCCGATCGGCCGGATCTGCTGCGCGAGCGAGCGGCCCAGGCCGGTCATGGCGTGCCGGGCGAGCAGGGCGCGTACGCTGGGAAAGTCCAGACATTCCAGAGCGTGGGCGTCCATCGTCTGATTGCACTCCGGTGCGGCAACGGCGACAATGAATCGTGGCAGTGGTCCACGCCCGTGAGCCGGTGCCGATTTCCGTTCCGGCAATTAGCCTATGCGAAGATTCGCCTTCTGTACACGGTGGCCGGCCCTGATCCTGCTGGCCGGTGTGCCGGGCTGGACGCTCGCCGCCACGCCGCCACCGCCAGCCTCCGCGCCTGCCACCCGGGCCACCACACAGCCGGCGGCCGACCTCGTCGCCGCGGCTGAGGGTCGTCTCGCCGCCGGTGAACCGCGCGCGGCCGTGGCCCTGCTGGCCCGCGCCGTCGCCGCCGCCCCGGATGAGCCAGACTATGTATTGAAACTCTCCGCCGCCCAGCTTGCCGCCGGCCTGCCCGACGAGGCCGAGACCACGCTCAAGCGCGGCGTGCAGCGGTTTGCCCGGCATGTGCCGTTGTGGAGTGCGTGGGTGGACCTCGCCCTGAATCAGCAGCGTTGGACGACCACCTTGGCACGGGCCCAGGCAGCGCTCGCCACCGCCGGCCCATCGCCCGAGCTGCACTTTCGGCTGGCCCAGACGTACTTCCATCTCGGTCAGGTGCTCGGTGCCGTCGAGGTCCGCACGGTGGACGACGGCCGGCCGGGGCAATTCGCCGGCCGCTGGCTGCTGCTCGAACGGCGCGGCCCGCACCAGTTCCTCTGCTGCCCGGAGGAGTCGGCGCTGAACCAGGTACGCCGGGCGCTCGATGGCGGTTTGTCGGCGCCGGCCGCGCACGTCCTGCATGCCCGGCTGTGGCAGGCGATGGGCAAGGCGCAGATCGGCTTCTCGCTGCTACGTAGCCGCGAGGCCGTCCTTCTCGCTGAGCCCGACGCTGCCACGCTCGAAGCATTGGCCGACCTCGCCCTCGAAGCCGACGCCCTCGACGACTACCTGCGCTATTGCCACCTGCTGGCGTCGGCAACACCTGAGCGACGTGCGGCCATCCTCGGCGAGGCCTATCTGGCGGTCGCGGATCGCTACGGTCAGCGTGGTGACGAGGCGCTGTACGAGAATTTCTGTTATCGGGCATTGGAGCTGCGGCCGGACGACACGGATCTGCTCTGGCAGGTGGCGCGGGCGTCGTGGGCCGCCGGCCGGCACGAGGAGGCGGCCCGGCTCTATCGTCGGCTGCTGGCTCTCCAGCCGGACCATCCGCAACGTCAGCAGATCCTGGAGCATCTGGCGTCGCTGCCGGACGTTGGCGAGCCGCCGCCGTAGTCCGGGTCATTTCGCGTCGTTCCCACCCATCACGTCCGCAATCGCGATCTTCCGCTGAATACAAACGGGACCGCAATCGTCCAACCCCGTGCTCGGTGAGCGTGTCTGAACGGGTAAGACCGGGCCGGGCAAACGCGAAAACGAATCGGGAGACTCGCCATGAAGACGATGCTGCTCAAGCGGGTGTGGATGCTCACGCTGCTGGCCGGGCTGTGCCTGCCGGCGACCGTGACCTGCGAGCCGGACTACGGCTACTACGACGGGTACTACTACGAGGACGAGTATTACTACGACGACGACTACTACGAGGACGACGGCTGGGGCTATGGCTCGGACTGGTGGTTGGACTTCTGGTGGTAGGTCCGCCCGTACCCTCCCACGGCGACGGTCGACGCGCGGCCAGCGCGGCTTGCCCGTAGAATGAGGGCATGGACCTGAGGGAGCGACCGCTGACGCTGCGGGGCATGATCCTGCGCGACCTGGTCCGTCGCCCGATGCGCACGACACTGGCCGCGCTCGGTGTCGCGGTGGGCGTGGTGGCCATCGTCGCTCTGGCCACGATCGTCCACGGTCTGTGGGACGAGGTCGACGCCGGGCTGCATCTGGATGAGGGGGATCTCGTCGTATTCCGGGCCGATACGGCGGCCGACATTCTGAGCGTGCTGGACGAAGCCGAGACGCGAGCCAGGCTGACCGCTTTGCCCGACGTCTCTGCCGTGACCGGTACCTTGTGGCACGTGCTACCGCTCGAGGGTCACGCCTTCTGTCTGATGCTGGGTATGCGCTTGGATGAGCAGGACGCCCGCGCCACGCGCCTGATCGCCGGCCGCCCGCCGCGGGCGGATGATGAGGTCGTGCTCGGCTCGATCGCCCGCAAGATGCTCGGCAAGGACGTGGGCGACACGTTGCGCATCCGCGACGAAACCTACCACGTGGTCGGCGTCTTCCACGTGAACGTCGTCTTCTTCGACGGCGCCGTGGCGATGAGCCTGCCTCGCCTGCAGCGCCTCGCGGGCCGGGAGGGACGGGTCACCGCCTTCCAGGTGCGGTTGCGGCCCGGTGCGGACGTGACGGCTGTCGCCGAGCAGATCGAGCACACCTATCCGGAGTTGGTCGCCATTAGTAACGCCGGAGAGTACCACAAGGTCGACGCCGGGCTGGAAGTCGCCCGCGGCACGGTCTGGGCCGTGTCGTTCGTGGCCATGGTCATTGGGGCCATCATCATCGCCAACACCATGTGGATGACCGTGCTCGAACGCACCCGGGAGATCGGCGTTCTGCGGGCCGTGGGCTGGTCGCGCCGGCGGATCGTCGGCATGGTCGTCGGGGAGGCCGCCGGCGTCGGCCTGCTTGCCTGGCTGGTCGGCAGCGTGCTGGGCGTCGGCCTCGCCAGGTTGACCATGTGCCTGCCCGTCGCCCAGCAGTTCGTCAGGCCGAGCTTCAGCCCGGGGACGTTCGCCCGGGCCGCCGTCGTGGCCGTCGTGCTCAGCGTGATCGGGGCGCTGATCCCGGCCTGGCGGGCGGCGCGGATTTCGCCGGCGGAGGCCCTGCGCTATGAGTGAGCCTGCCGCTGACCACACGCCGCTGATCCGCGCCCGTGGGCTCGTCAAGCACTACGAGAACGGGCGCGTCCGAGCGGTGCACGATGTGGGCCTCGACGTCGCCGCCGGTGAGTTCGTGACCATCTGCGGCCCTTCCGGTTGCGGCAAGACGACGCTGCTGAACCTGCTCGCCGGCATCGAGCCGCCGGACAGCGGCAGCCTCCACGTCGCCGGCCGTTCACTGGCCGACCTGACGTCGGCGGAGGCTGACGAATTCCGCCGCACGACCATCGGCCTCGTTTTCCAACTGCACAACCTGCTCCCGAACCTGACGGCTCTGGAGAACGTTCAGGTTCCGCTGCTGGCCGCCGGCCGCGTCACCCGCGCCGCTCAGCAGCGAGCGGCCGCCCTGTTGGATCGCGTGGGCGTGACGAATCGCCGGCACGCCCGGCCCGCGGTGCTCTCCGGCGGTGAGCGCCAGCGCGTGGCCATCGCCCGTGCCCTGGCCAACAACCCGCAACTGCTCCTGGCGGATGAGCCGACCGGAGCCCTCGATTCGGCCAACGGCGAGCGGTTGCTCGACTTGCTTGACGAATTGCAGCGGCAGGAACGGACGACGCTGATCATCGTCACGCACGACATGCACATCGCCCGGCGGGCCGACCGTGTCCTGTCCATGCTCGACGGCCGTCTGACCGCCGAGCCGTCGGTAGCGCCCTCCCGCGCCGCTGACTAGAAAAAGGAAGGGGCGACGAGGGGGAGTTGAACCTCGTCGCCCGCAACGCAACACGGCAGTCAGGCTCGGGCGGCAAGCCGGGGCCGGTGGTGGCCGCGGCTCCCGAGTACCCGTTCCCCCTGTCTCGCCGCTAACCGTATCGGGAAAGCGCACCGCTCAGTTCATAGAGCGTCGGCTCTAATCCGCGCGCCGGCATCGGCAGGGGGATCAGGGTTCGACGAGCCCTTCGCGGATGGCGTAACGAGTCAGAGCAACGCGGTCATGAATGTCGAGCTTGCCCATCAGACTGGCGCAGTGGCAGTTGACGGTGCGCTCGCTGAGGTGCATGACACCCGCGATTTCCTTCTTGGACATGCCGCGGGCCACGTATTGGAGCACCTGCACCTCGCGCTCGCTGAGCGTCGCGGAGCGCGGGCGCTGGTCCTGCTCCAGGCGGGCGCCCTGTTCGTCAATCACAATGCGCGAGCGCACCTCGGGCGAGTAGTATGCCGCCCCGCACGCGACGTCGTGGATGGCCTGGACCAGCGTCTCCGGCGGTTCGTTCTTCGTGATGTAGCCTGACGCGCCCACGGCCAGGGCCTGCTTGATGTAGCGGTCGTTGCAGAAGGCGCTGAGAAACACGACGCGCGTTTCCGGACACCGCCGGCGGATCAGCCGCGCGGCCTCGAAGCACGACAACCCCGGCATATCCACGTCCAGCAGCGCGACATCCACGCCCTTGTGCTGCGCGTGTGCGACCGCCTCCTCGGCCGAACCCACGTCCGCCGTGACCGTGAGATCGGCGTAGGTTTCGAGAGAGGCTCGCAACGTCCGCCGCACGAGCGCGTGATCATCGGCCAGCAATATCGAGATCCGGCTGGTCATGCCCGGGGCTCCGCCGTGTCGTCCGCCTCCAGTGCTTCGTGCACCACCCTGCCCAGCGTATCCATGTTGAACGGCTTGCACAACAAGATCGTATGTTCGTCGAGGCGATCCTCCAGTTCGCGGTCGGCCCGGCCGGTGATGAGGATGGCCGTTGTGTCCGCGCCGGCGGCGCGAATCGCCTGCAAACACTCCAGCCCATCGCGGCCTGGCAGGTCGGCGCCGACGATCAGCAGGCGGACTTGCGCCCGCGCCTGCTGCCACGCCGACAGCGTCTCGGGCCCGTTCGTCGCCGCGATCGTCCTGTAACCCAGCGATTGCAGCGACGACACGAGCAGTTCTCGGACGAGCTGGTGATGTTCGGCAACCACGATCAATTCGCCGTCGCCGGTCGGTACTGGCTGTGGTGGTTCCTCCGGCGCGACGGCTTCCTGCGGCGCCAGGCGCGGCAGGCGTACGGTGAACGTCGCGCCGCGGCCCGGCTCCGAGGCGATGTCGACCGTGCCGCCGTGATCCTCGACGATCCCGTGCACGATCGACAGCCCCAGGCCGGTGCCCTGTCCGCGCGGCTTCGTCGTGAAGAACGGGTCGAACAGACGCGGCAGCAGCTCCGGCGCGATGCCCGTGCCCGTATCCGCGACGCGCAGTCCGACCAGCGGCGTCGGCTCCGCCCCACCTTCGCCCGGCCGCTCCTCGCCGAACACGGAGAACGACAACCGCCCACCGCCCGGCATGGCGTCGCGGGCGTTGATCGCCAGATTCAGAATCACCTGCTGCAACTGCGTCGGGTCCGCGCTGGCCCAGAGCGGCGTGTTCGTCGGCGCGTCGACCCGCAGATCGATCGACGCCGGCAGGATGTGCCGCAGCAGCCGCCCCCCTTCCTGGACGGCCGCGCAGACGTCGACCGGACGCTTCTGCGCGGGCGCCCGGCCGGCGAACTTCAGCAGCGATTCGGTGAGTTCGCCGGCTTCGAGCGCCGCCCGCTCGATCGTGCCAAGCGACGTCGCCGCAGGATGATCGGCGTTCACCTGGGCCCGGGCGACGTTGACGTGTCCGAGCACGACCGTGGTCAGGTTGTTCACATCGTGCGCCACACCGGCGGCCAGTTGCCCGAGCGCTTCCAGCTTCTGCGTCTGGTGCAGCTCCTGCTGGAGCACAGCCTTCTCGGCCTCGCCGCGCAGCCGCTCGATGACGCGCCTCAGCCGCTCGGCGATGGCCTTCACGAGGCTGCGCTCTTCGGGCGGGAAGAGCTGTTCGTCACCGCCGGGCGGCGCCGCCACGTAGCAAACCTCGATGCGGCCGAGCGGCTGGGACGGCGCGCCGATCGGGCAGTCGAGCCGGCGTGTCGTGTCCGTGAAGTTGTCAGTCTGAAACACGTTGTCGCCGACGGTGATGCGGGCCGCGGCGATCTCCGGGTGCTGGAGCGGCGCCACCAGCAGCGCCGGCACTTCGCCCAGGATCTCATGCAGCGAAGTGCCCCGTTGCTCGACTAGCGTGGAGACGGCGTAGAGGCAGTTGAGCTCGGTGACGCGCTTGGCCAGCGTCTGGCCGCGCTCGCGCAGCTCCTGCTCCGTGCGACGCATCGTCAGCAGGAACGGGTGAAAGCAGGCCACGCCAATGGCCATGAACACCGACGACGCCAGGGCGTCCAGCTCGCCGACCGGATCCGCCGCATACGTGCCGTCCCCGCTCAACAGCCGGTACAGCACCAGGCTGCGCCGCAGCGCCATCAGCAGAGCTACGATCGTGATCAGCCCCCACGCCAGTGAACGCCCCGTCAGACGCAGGACGCGCAGCGCCAGCACCACTGCCACGTACTGAAACGCAGCTGCCGCGCCTACGACGAAAGTCACGAGCATCACATCTGTCCCATGACGAGCCGCCGGTCACCGGCCGGGCTTCGCCGATGCGCAGCCTATCCACCCTCGCCGCGCACGACAACGGCAGCAGCCGGCTGTCTACTCCGTCGACAGCCGGCAGGGCCGCCCGGCGCGATACAGCGCACAACGCGCTTCGAGGTTGGCGACCAGCGCTGCATCCGGCACGGCCGCCGCCCGCGCCCGCTCCAGTGCTCCGCCGGCGATTTCCGCTGCCTGTGCGAAGTCCCCCGTCTCGGCCAGCGCCGCCGCAAGCGCATCGAGGTATACCGGCGGGCAGGCCGCCACCTGCGGGCAGACATGCTGCGCCAGCCGCAACGCCTCCGCCCCGTCCCGCAGCGCATCGTCCGGCGACGCCGCCAGCAGCAGCGCCAGCCGCGCCATCAGACGATTCTTGTTGAGCGGCAGCGCCTGTCGTAGCAGACGAATCGCCTCGTCGTAGTGACCCGTTCGCAGGAGCGCATCCGACAGACAGTCGAGCGTCATCAGGTGGTTGGGCTGAAGCGCGACGACCCGCCGCAATGGTGCCAGCGCCTCGTCGTATCGCCCGACCACGTACAGCGACCGGCCCAGACCGTACAGCGCCTGCATATCGTCCGGCCGCTCCGCGAGCACGGCGCGAAACGGCTTGATCACCTGCCCGTACGCCGTCACGGCCTCGTCTTCGCGCCCGAGCTGCGCCAGCAGGACGGCCAGGTTCCACGCCGCTTTTCCGTTGGCGACGGTTGGGTTCAGCTCCAGTGCCGCCTGATATGCCGCCGCCGCCTCTACCGGCTGGTTGCTCTTGTCGAGCGCCAGGCCGAGGTCGTAATGAGCCGCGGCTACCGTTTCCATCGTTTCGCCGCGTGACAGGTTCGGCGTTGCCGTCGCCGCCGCCCGCAGGGCTGCCACCGCCTCCGGCAGCCGCCCTTCGCGCAGCAGCAGCACGCCCAGCCGATGCTGCGCCATCAGATAGCCCGGCTCCAGTTCCGCCGCCCGGCGGAAATGCTCGATCGCCTGCGCCTTGTCGCCCTGGCGATCGTACGCGTCCGCCACCATGACCTGGCTCAGCGGCTCGGACGTGTAACGCTGCGGTCCAATTGGCGAGTTTACGAACGCGACGGCAACAGCCAGCAACAGCAGCCAGCAGCCGGCAGCTTTCCACCGCCGCTCGCGCACGGTGGCGACGCTCTGGAACGCGGCGTGCGTGCCGAGCAGGATCAGCACCGGCACGACCGGCATCCGGTAGCGCGACGTGCAGAAGAAGATCACGATGCTCACCATGTAGATGAGCACGAACCCCCACAACGGGAACAGCTCGCCGCGCCGCCGCCAGCACAGGGCCAGCCCCACCAACCCGAGCGGCCCGACCACGCCGAAGCCGATCGGCAGATACCGCAGCAGCGGCGTGAACTCGGCGGTCCAGAAGTAGATATCCTTATTATTACTGATCTCCCACGATCGCCAGAACAGGAGCAGCTTCAGCCCCAGCAGGCGCAGGGCCTGCGCGGGCTGCTGGCGGATGAACTGCCACGCCTGCTCGTAGTAGTAGTCCGACACTTCGGAGGCCTTCAACGTCCGGCCGCGTGCCGCCTCGGCGCGGGCCACCGTCGCCCGGTAGCCGCCCCACCAGTCGGCGGGTGTGCCCGGCACCACGGCCGTCCGCCCGTCCGACGCCGGGTTGTTGCCAATGTAGAAGTTCACTCCGCCCTGGGCGGCGATGAGCACGAGGTCTTTGCCCACCACGTAGTTCCGCACCGTGATCGGCAGCACGACCAGCAGACAACCGGCGGTGATCGCCGCCGCGTGCAGCAACGCGCGCCGCCAGGCGCCACGCTGGCGCAGCAGGAGCCAGATCACGATCGCCGGCGCGAAGAGTAGTACGTTCGGGCGGGCGATCGCCGACAGACCCAGCACCACACCCGCGGCGCCGAACCGCAGCGCCGTCGGCGACTGCTCCGCCCGCAGCAGCAGCCAGATCAGCAGCAGGTCCAGCGGTACGATCAGCGTCGGGATCAGCAATTCGCCGTCGAAGTAGACGAGCATCCAGTAGCCGGCGGCGACCAGACCGGCGACCGCCCCCACCGCACGTCCGAAAACCTGCCGCCCGATGAGGAACACCAGTCCGCAGCCGAGGGCGCCGAGCAGGGCCTGCACGATGCGTGGGGCGAGGTACTCGTGTCCGCACACGCGGTACACCGCCGCCAGAAACGCCGGATAGAGCGGTGCTCGGAAGTACGGCCCCTCCTGGTACAGCTTGCCGGCGGCGATGCTCTGGGCCCACTCGTCGTGGTAGAGCTCGTCCATAGCGGGGTGCTCGAACTGCGGGCTGCTGCGTAGTTGCAGCACGTACGCCACCCGCAACCCGAACGCCAACACGACGATCCCGGCGAAGATCGCCACGGTCCCCCACCACCCGCCGCGGCACGTCCCAGGGCGGCCATCCCGCGCGCTGCTGCCCGTGCCCGTCGCCGTCCCGTGGCTCGCGCCGGCCTCATGCGCGCCGGCGTAGTCCGCCGCCTCGCGCCGCTCATCACGTCGTCTGCTCTTCCGTCGCATGCGGGCATCGTAGGGACGCGACCACAGCGCAGCAACGCGCCCCGTAGCGTCCGGGCTCCGTATCGGACGTCTTTCGTAGCGCCGGCCCCCCGTGGCCGACGTCGAACATCAGGCCGCCGCAAACCGCGAGCAACGCCACAGTGTGCCACGGCTCTTAAGTAGTGCAGTTGCCATGCGCGGCAGACTCGCGAACCTGCCGACAGACTCCCGCACGCCGTCACCGCCCCGTAGCGGTCGACCTCCGTGTCGGCCGTCGATGACCGAAGCACGGCTGCGCGCGCGTTGACGCCTCAGGCAGGAGACGGTATCCAATGGATGTGGTGCGATGGCAATACAGGATCAACGCAACCGGTTCTAGCATGGCACTACTCGGCAGGCAGTTGCGCCAGCGCGGCTCCCGCGTCGGGCACGTCGATCAGCAGGACGACTGCGCTTTCGTCGTGGAGGGAGTCACCCCAGCCAGGGAGGGAGCGCGACAAGCCTGCGGTGCCAGGAGCAACGGGAGGTAGTCGATGTCGATTCCTGTGCAGTGTGTTTGCGGTGAGAGACTCCGCGCCAAGGACGATCAAGCCGGTCGGACCTTTCGATGTCCGCAATGTGGTCTGCCGGTGGCGGTTCCTGCGCGTACAACGGGGTCCGACGTGTTGCCGGAACCGACGACCCCGCCGGAAGTCCCGAGCACGGCCTCGCCAGTCTCTCCTGCCAGACAGAGTCACGCGAGGTTCCCCTTGTTCCTTTCCATCGTCGCCTTGGCCTGCTCGGTCGCGTCTCTGACTTGGGCTGTCCTTCATGATCCGTTGGGTCGTGGTATGTCCGCGTATGATTTCACTACTCCGGAGAACGCACTGCGATCTGGACTCGAATGCTCCATCAATGGCGACATCCGTGCCGGTATTGAACTCCAGCAGACTGTGTCGATGAAGAGAGACGCCGAGCAGCTCAGAACACTGAAGATACACAAGGAGGCCAATTACAGGGGTACGAAAATTCTGTTCATCAGCTACGAGCAGGACGGTATTCCGCGGCATGGGATCAGCAGCTATGAGAAGGACGCGGACAGCGGTCTCTGGTTTGAAACGTACTTGTCAGAATACTCGATAGACGACGACGCCCTCGAGCAAGTGATCAAAGAGTGGAAGAAGCAGGCCCCTGGCGGCACGCAGCCGTGAAGTGTCCGCTGTTCAAGGTTTCTGGCGCTCCGCCCGGCATCGATTCTGGTCAATTGGAGGCGCGGCGTCTGTTCGCGCGTGGCCCCTGCCCAGCCACGGTCGACGCGAAGGTCGACCACGAACTGTCGGCCACCGGTGTCTCACCGCCCGCGCAATTCGTGGCGGTGACGGCGCGGCTGTACACAGCCATGTGTTTGCACGCACGGCGATGATGGGAGTTATGCCCTATGTTCGAACATTTCAACAGCCCCTTCGTGGCAGGGTCTGAGTCGAAATCCAACGCCTGCATTGCCGCGTACCGGGGTTTCCAAGAGCTGGCCGACGACTTGCGGCGCTCAGCAGACACGTTGGTTGTGCAGGCGATGCGCGATAGTACTATGCTGGATGTGCATATCTACGCCATATGCTTTCTGTATCGCCACTCCTTCGAGTTACTGCTGAAAGACTTGTCCTGGAGGAGCTATAACCGAATTTCGTTGATGGCGGGATGAAAAAAGGCGGCGTACTCTCGGGATCAAGATTGGTTCCGAGCCGCCCACGCTGGGCAGAGGAGTACGCCGATGCACGAGA
>JASFQK010000034.1:0-80082 GCA_050115495.1 Phycisphaerae bacterium
CGATTGCACCCTTGACAACCAAAGCGCCTTTCATGAATAGGGCGGGTTTCACCCGCTGATCGCTCGGCCGCCAGGACAACGCTTGCTCCACGTCAAACGACACTGAGTAACGAACCAAACGGCGGGCAGACCGTTTCCCGAGAACGCGAAGGCCACGCGCTGGCTATGGGCGTGTGCTGAGGCGACAATGATCGACATGACGCTATCTGTCGCTCTCTGTTGCCTAATGTTGGTGCCGCAGGCTCCGCCGGAACCGCGGGTGCAGCGGCTCTCGAACGGCCTGCGTGTGGTCATCGTCGAACGGCACGCCGTGCCGCTGGTGAGCGTGCAGCTTTGGTATGGCACGGGGTCGGCGGCGGAAGGGACACTGCATGGCTTGTGTCACGTGGCACGGACGGCGCTCGAACACCGCGACGATGCGGCGTTGCGCCTGCGGGCGGCCGGCGTGCAGTTCACGTCGCGAACGCTGCCGGACGCGTGCTGCTTCTGCTCAACGGCGCCGCTGGAACTGTTCGATTTTGTCCTGGACATCGAAGCCCGCCGGCTGCGGCCGTTTACGCTGACCGGCGAAGCACTGGAACGGGCGCGGCAGGCTGCCGCCCGTACGCCCGGGTCGGCGACCATCGGCGTGCGTGGGCCGGTCGAGCGCGAGCTGCTGGCCGCCGCGTACGCGGGCCATCCGTACGGCCACCATCCGGAGCTCGTCGTCGACCGGCTGGCACGGCTCGATGTGGACGATGTCGCGGAATTCATGGAACGTTGGTTTGTGCCCGGCAACGCCACGCTCGTGATCGTCGGAGACGTCAGCGAGGTGGCGGTGCTGGAGCAGGTTCGCCGCCGGTTTGGGGAGGTGCCCTGGGCCGAGCCGCCGCGCCAGCCGGAACCGCCGGCGCTCGCCGACGCCAGCGTGCACCAGTCTGCGCCAGCCGGCGACACGCCGCGACTGGACGTCGCCTGGTGCACGCCGCGGGCGGGGTTGTTCGAGAACGCCGCCCTCGATGTCCTGATGCAACACCTGACTAACCCGGTCGATGGCACGCTCGTGGCAGCACTGGCCGGCCGCGGGGCGACGATCCGTTCCTGGCGGCGAAAGAGCTGGGACGACGGCGGGCTACTGCGGCTGAGTGTCGAGCTGTCGCCGGAGGGGGCGACGGCTGCGGAGGTCGAACGGGCGATTCGGGCCGAGCTCGAACGCGTCGCGAACGCGGTGCCGGCGGAGGTCGCGCTGAACCGGGCGCGGTCGCTGGCGGCGGGTGCCGTTCGGCGGTCGCGGGCGGGATTCGCGGATGCGGCGTTCAACCTCGGCTGGCACGAATTGGTGCCCGGCGACGTCCTGCTGGCGGATTACGAACTGCCGCGCGTGCTGAGCGTGACCGCCGGCGATCTCCAGGAGGCGGCGCTCGAACTGCTCGCCGCCCGCAGCGTCTGGCGCGGGCCGGGGCTGAGAGCAAGTGAAGCGGCCCCTCAACACAGGGTGGGGCAGGCGTCTCGCCTGCCGTCTTCTCCCCGAAATGAGGAAATGTCGGGCGGGACGCCCGACCCACCCGACTCACCCGAGGCTGATTCGCAGGTTCGGATGCCCGACCTACCCGAGAATGGTCCGCGAGCCTTGACGCCGGCGGAGGGTGAATCGGCGGAGACGCCGGCGCTGCCGACATTGCTGGTGCCGAAGAAGGCGGAACGGCTGGATGTGCCCGAGGCGCTGGCGCTGCTGGAGGTGTCGGCCGCGGATGCGCCGCTCGTGCACTCGCCGACGTCGCCGCCAACCGTGAGTCGATTTGAGCCGGTTGCCGGCGTGCGGTTGGTCGTTTGTCCGCTCGCTGGCGTCGGCGTGGTCGAGGTGGTGACGCTGGGATGGCCTGCGGGCGCGATGTGGGAGGTTGCGGCCTCGCCATTGTGCGGCGGCTCGACGCGGCATTCCGCCGAGCAGGTCCGCGATTACCTGTCGTACCACGGGATTACGTTCCGGTGCGTGGACGGGCGCTGCCAGAGCGGCCTGCGCGGCCAGGGCCCGCCGGACCGCGTGGCGCAGATGGTCGAGTTGCAGGCCGAGTTGCTGCGCTGGCCTGCAGAGCAGGCCGAAGCTACGAAGAGTCTGCGCGACGTGCTGATCGTGGTCGTAGGCGACGTGCGGCCGGCGGACATCGCCGAGGCGGCGAAGCTGGTGTGGGGCGACTGGAAGGAGCCGACCGCCGAGGTGCCCGACGGCACGAGCGATTCTCTGAAGTCGGTGGGTTGGCAGACCCCCGTCGGCCAGGACGTGTACACGCTCTATGCCGAGTTCCTCAATCTGGCCGACATTCCCCAGCCCCGGCGACGGCTGCTGTTCGACGTGGCGACGCGGATGTTCGGCGGGCCCGAGCAGGGCGTGTTCGAGTCGGCGTGGATCGACGGCGAGCGCAGGTGGAGCTGGACGGCTACCGGCGGCAGTTGGCTCGAAGCAGCGGTCCTATGCGCGGACACGGGAACTGTCGCGGATTCGGCGAGTGATGCGGGAGGGTCAGGTGGCACGGATGGCTTGCCGGGTGCCACTGGTGGCTTGCTCACCAGTGTTCCAACGTCTGGCAGCCCGGCCGCCGGGGAAGGAGAACGCGAAGGGAGCGTCGTACTCCGCATGATGTGCCTGCACATCGACCGGTTGCGCCTGGAGCGCATGGCGGCGGAGATCGTGCCGCCGGCGGTGCGGCTGGCACGGGCGGAGCGGCTGATCCGACTGGGCGAGCCGGCGTTCGTCGCCGAACTGCTTGCCGCCGGCGTCGAAAACCCGTGGGATCTCGTGGATTCGTGCGGGTTGGCGGAGATTGTCGCCGATCTGCCCGCCGTGTTCCGCGAGCCGCGGTCCGGCTCCGACAGCCGCACGCCGAAGGCCTGGCGTCAGCGGCTCGAACGGCTCAGCGAGTCGGCCGCCGACACCGTCCGTCCGCCGGCCTCGCCATAGGTGGGTTGCCGTCTATAATGCCGGGCCGAGCCCTGGGCTGAGACCCGGGATTTGAGATCTCAGATTTGAGATTTCAGATCAAGGCCGCCGTGTGTGCCACTGCTCTTGAGCAGTGCGTTGCGGAGCCCGGACGCCATGGTTGTGTGGCATGCCGAAGCGCAGCGCCGGCATGTTGGCCCCGAGGCGAGGAGAAGACATGCCGGTGCCTGAGGCTTCAGCATGCCACACTCGCGACGCGGCGTTGTTCGTACTCGACGTCGGCCACAGGGGGCCGACGCTACGAAGAGGGCCGGCACGCGAGCCAACGGCCTCCGGCTCAAGGCTCAAGGCTGATGGCTGACGGCTGACGGCTAACGGCTCCCCAATGCCGTTCGTCACGGAACCTGAACATCACACACGCTGGAGCGCAGCGATGATCGATATTAAGCGGATTCGCGAAACGCCGGACATCGTCAAGAAGGCGGCGCGCGACAAGAACCTCCCGTTCGACGTGGACCAGGTGCTCGAGTTGGACAACCGGCGGCGGGCGCTCGAGACCGAGTGGAACAACCTGCGTCACGAGCAGCGCACCGCTGGCGAGCAGATCGCCAAGGCGAGTAAGGAGGAGAAGGCCGCGCTCAGCCAGGCCATGGGCAAGCTCAAAGGCCGGCTGAAGGGGCTCGAAGAGCAGCGGCAGCAGGCCGACGCCGAGTTGCAGGAGCTGATGCTGCTCGCCCCACAGATCCCGCACCCGGAAGCCCCCATCGGGCCCGACGCCAGCGGGAACGTCGAGGTCCGGCGGGTCGGCACGCCGCCGGCGGCGGACCGGTTCGGCGACAGCTTCAAGGACCACGTGGACCTGGGCGAGGCGCTGCGGCTGTTCGACGTCGAGCGTGGCGTGAAGCTGGCCGGCTCGCGCAACTACGTGCTGACCGGCGCTGGCGCCGAGCTGCACGAGGCCGTGTTGCGGCTGGCGTGGGACATCATGCTGTCGCGGAGCTTCGAGCCGCCGGCGCAG
This sequence comes from Phycisphaerae bacterium, assembly GCA_050115495.1. Taxonomy (GTDB): domain Bacteria; phylum Planctomycetota; class Phycisphaerae; order UBA1845; family Fen-1342; genus JAAYXS01. The sequence continues at coordinate 3,936 of JASFQK010000034.1, forward strand.
CCGGGTCGCAAGCTGCAATTCGTCCCGTTGACCGTACCGGCCCTGGTGAACAACAGCCTCATGTACGGCACCGGCTTCTTCCCGCTGCACCGCGAAGAGGTGTACATCTGCGAGCGCGACGACCAGGCCCTGGTCGGCACGGCGGAAGTCCCCGTTACCGGTCTGCACGGCGACGAGATCCTGCCCGCCGAGGAGCTGCCCAGGCTGTACTTCGCCCGCAGCACGTGTTTCCGCCGGGAGGCGGGGGCCGGCGGTAAGGACACCCGCGGGCTCTACCGCATCCACTTCTTCGACAAGATCGAGCAGGTGGTGGTCTGCCGGGCGGACGCGGACGAGGCGGCGTTCTGGCACGAGGTGATCGTGAGCAACGCCGAGGCGGTGCTCACGGCGCTGGAGTTGCCGTATCGCGTCGTCGAAGTCTGCACGGGCGACATGGGCCAGAGCAAGTTCCGCATGTACGACATCGAGACGTGGATGCCCAGCCGCGGCGACTACAGCGAGACACACTCGGCGAGCAGCTTCCACGACTTCCAGGCCCGCCGGCTGAACCTGCGCTATCGCGACGAGGCCAGCGGCAAGCCGGAGTTCTGCTACACGCTCAACAACACCGTCGTGGCCAGCCCGCGCATCCTCATCCCACTGCTGGAGATGAACCAGAACGCGGACGGCAGCATCACGATTCCCGCAGCGCTGCGCAAATACCTGTCCGGCCGGGAGCGCATCGGCGGAGCGTAGACCCGCCTCCGGATCACGGCCGGCGAAGGAAATGACCGCGCGTTCCTCTCACGCGACTCGGCGTGGTGGGGCCTGCGCCGCATGCGACGTCGGGCCGCGGTGCACGCTGCTCAAGGACTGCCGGCAAGTAGGGACACGAACGGGGCGATGTCGAAGTTGTCCACGACACCGTCGCCGTTGATGTCACCGTTCATGTGGTTGCAGTCGGGATAAGCGGCGTAATATTCCGGATAATCCGGCGGCGTGGCCGTGAGCGCCTGGACGAACGGCTTGATATCGAAGTTGTTCACCGCGCCGTCGCAGTTCACATCACCCGCGATGCCCGGCAGCCACGTCGCGAAGACGCCGTAGTTCGGACCGAACAACCCGCCCTCACCCTCGAAGCAGAGCAGCACGTCGCCGGCGTCGGTGCCGGTTTCCTGCATGAACGCCTGGTACGTGGTCGGGATATCGAGCAGATCGGGCGACCAGGTCGTGCCGTCGAAGAGGGCGGAAGTAATCTGGAACTCGCCCGCCTGCGCGCCGCGGAACGTGGCCACGGCGTGGTCGCCGCCGCGGAAGGCGATGCGCGTCCGTGTCGTGATCGTGCTGGTGTCCGAGTACGCAACCGAGGGCGTCTGCCAACTGCCAGTGGCGCCGTCGAAGAGCAGGGTCCAGACGTTGTCGAGCCCGGTCGTGTGGATCTCGCAGCGCTGGAACACCAGGAACGTGTCGCCGGTGGGACCCGTCGCGCCGCCGGCGAAGTTCTGGAGGTCGGCGTCATCCACGTTCGCCGGCAGAAGCGGGTCGGCACGCTGCCAGACGCCCGCGGCGGTGCGGTTGGCCTGAATGCTGCCATCGCCAATCTCGTAGCAGACGGTGGCTTCGCCGGCGCGGTTCGCCACGGCGAGCAGCCGCGTGAACGGCCCGATGCCGCCGGGGAAAGACGCCCCGTCCGACTGGTCGAGATGCACGCCGGCCAGCCAGGTCTTCGTCGCCGAGTCGAAGCGGTGAGCGTAGATGCCGGGCGTGGCGGTGCCCGAGCTGACCCAGTAGAGGGCGTAGATGGCTGTGCCGTCCTCGTTCTGCACCAGCGTCGGCAGCCGGGCCGTGCTGTCGGCCGGCGAGAGTTGCGTGGCCGCCGCCCACGTGCCGGCGTCGGCGTCGTAAATCGCCGTGTACATTGTCGAGTTGTTCGGCGGGCCGTCGAAGGACACGATCACGTTGCCGTCGCTGTCGGCGGCCACCTCCGGCGACTGGAAGAACGCCCCGGAGTAGGGCGTCTCCGGCGATGTCCAGCCGGTGCCGGGGATGTAGCGGATGATCTGGATCTGCTGCGAACTGGCCAGGCGGCGGTACATGACGATGACTTCGTCGTCGGGCGTGATGGTAATGCCGCAACGGCCGATGTAGTTCGTCGTTTCGAGCAGGACATCGGCCGGCTGCCACGTTCCCGTGTGGCCATCCGAACGTCTGACCGTTATGGTCTTGCCGCTGGAAGCACTATGCACGATCAGCAGCCAGGCGTTGCCCTCACTGTCGAAGACGGGTCCGTAGGCCGAGTCCGATTCGCCGTCGCCGGGAGCGGGGCGGAGTTGAGCGAGCGCTTGCCACGCCGACTCGCGCGACAGCGGGTCAAGCCACGGGCGGACGGCGGGATCGCCCAGGCGCAGCACCAGGCGACCGCTGTCGTCGAGGAGCATGGCCCGGTCGATCAGCGTGCCGGTACCGTCGGCGTACTCGGCGACCGGCCAGGGTTGATCCGCGTGGAAGACCCACGCCGGCTGCCCATCAGGCAGCGTGCAGGTCACACGTCCGTCGGGGCTGGTGGACAGCGCCGGCGATGCCGTCTGGCCGGCGACGGTCACGCAGCAAGTCAGGGCGATACCCAGGACCACCGTCAGAAGCACTTTGCGCGTCTGCATTTTCGTCCTCCTGTGTAGCTGCGTGGGGGTTGGATGACGCCCGACATGGCGGCTTCGCCGCATCGTGCCCCCATGTAGCCCCATTGCCCGTGGCGCCGCGCCGGTCCGGCTGGGCCGCACACGCGGCTGACACCACACCGCACAGTATAGCAAATCCATAGGGCATATGACAGCGCCGGCGACGGTTGCCGCGCGGACACTGGCAATACGCGTATCTTCAAGTGATTCGGAAATGAAGCCTGGCGGCGGCCTGGTTACAATACTCGCCGGCGTCGCCGTGTTGGCCGAAGCCGGGCGCAGACTTGGGGACCATAGCTGTGGGGAGATTCGCATGACACAACGACGGCTGGAGCCGCGAGGGCTGGCCATGAGTCTGGTCCTGCACAGCATCGAGGAGGTTGTGCGGAGCAGGTGCGGCGGAGGCCGGGCCCCGCAGGCGATCGAGATTTCGCCGGAGATGTTGGCCGAAGCGCGAGAGAAGGCGCTCGGCGAGGCCGATCGCGTGTTCGTTCTGCCCGAAGACGAACGCGTGCCGACGGAGGCGCTCGCGGCCGTGATCCGGGACGCCGGGCTGCCGGAGTTGGCTGCATACGTTCGCGAGACGGCGGACTACCGCCGGGGCGGAGAGCGCATGGCGTCTGTCCTCAGCGTGACAGCAGAGGAAACGGTGTTGTTCCTGCTCATCGCTGCGTCGAACGAAGCCCGCATGACCGGCGGCGTGCGCACGCTTCGCTCGTCCGGTTGGCTGCTCCGCTGCGTCGGGGCCTGGTCGTACAAAGCCTCGCTGCGCAACCCGAAGTCGCGGATGGTGAAGCTAGCCGAGTGGTTGTATGACCTGTCTCGCGGGCTGCGCGTTGGTGTGGTGATGTTGCCCTATCGCCTCAAAGGCTGGCGGCGGATGCCGACGCGACCTTCGGGCCCGGGCCCGCAGACCGGCGGAGAGGCAGCGGATGGCCCTCCTTCAGGCGCAGTGTAGCTGGCTCAGCGGCCCGCGAGCGGTCTCGCGGAGCCCGGGCGTCGCCCACGCCGGGAAATGATCGAATCTCGATACGAATACGTCTTCGCCAGCGAGGGCCTATAGGGGGGATGAAGGGGTACGGGACATAAGTCATTTCATGGTTGGATGTTAAGGTGTACATGCCATGTTTCTGTGCCTGCATAACCGTCCGCCATCCGAGCGAAATTAAATGATCGTGTCATGAGGAATTTGCTTGCAATTCCCTCGGCGTCCTGGGTAGGATGAGTGCAGTTACCCGGCAAGTTCTGCGGCGTCGACGGGATGCCGCGGCGGGGCAGGCCGGGCGGCGGAGTAGTGCAAGTCGCCTGTTCCGTCCCAGGGTAGGGCAATGAGGCGGCCCGGAAACGTGCTCTCCGGCGACAGGAGTGACGCCGGCGGCGAAACGGGCCCATGTCTCGCGGCCCACGCGCTCGGCGTGGGCGGCCAATGCAGGAGGTTAGGAATGCGAAGACTGTTGGTCGTAGTCACACTGCTGGCGGTCAGCACCGCGCTTGCCGAGAACGTCTACGAAGACCCGATGGACGTGGCGCCCGGCGGCTGGGGTTCCGATGTGACCGTGATTACTGAAGGCGATCGCACGTTCACGCGGGCGTACAACTTCTGGTCGGATCCTCCGGGACCGTGGTTCTACGTGAACAAGTGGGCCGGCGGCGAGGTCGATATCAGCCAGGCCATTCGCTTCGAGTGCGACATCCGCTTCCACCAGGAAGGCTCGAACCCCTACGCCAACGCCTGGCTCGGCATACGGCTCGGCACGCCTGACGTTGAGAACTGGGGCGAGTACTTCCAAGACCCGCTCATCGTCATCGGCGTCGAGCCCCCGGACAGTGTGGGTGACGAGTGGATCCACGTCGGCTTCGATCTCACGCTGGCCGATCCGTGGATGGATCGGGTCCACTTCGACGGCTTCGAGTTCTTCGGGTCGTACGACAACGACGCCCCGACGGTCGACTACGTGGACATCGATAGCGTCGTCTTCACGCCGGAACCGAACGCTCTTCTCCTTCTCGGCCTGGGGTTGACCGCGGTTTTGCGCCGTCGTTAGCCGCCACATCCAGACTACCTGCCGTGCAGTCCTGCCCGGCAGATGAGACGGGGCCCGTGTGCGTTGAGGCGCCGCCACGGGCCTGCGGTCTGCGCTGAGCTCGCCGTCTCATTTACGGAGGGCCGCCGTTCACCTCTGAAGAGCCGGAAATCGGCGCGTGCCCGCCATCAGGCCGGGTACATTGCTTGACTTTGGCTATCGGAACTGCGTAGCACGGTTGCCAGGAGTCTCAGTCTGGGACGCCGGGAGGCAACGGTCGACGCGACGGTGAGGGTCACCGTTCGTAAGTGGGGTACAGTTCACAAATAAGACCACACGCTGACGCACTTTCGCGGGAAGGAGAAGCTGCTGTGTCGAGTTTCACGTATTGCGGGCGGCGGCTTGCCGTGCGCGCATGTTGGGGCATTCTCTGCACTTTGCTGCTGATCGCCGTGCCGGCGACGGCGCAGGTAAACGCTGTATGGACGAATCCGACTGGTGGCGCCTGGGACAACGGGGCGAACTGGAGCACGAATCCGGCTTACCCCGATAACGGCGGTTCCACGACATACAACGCCACGATCGACCTGACCGGCAACGCCTACACGGTCAGCCTGGGTGTGCCGATCACGATCGAGAACTTCCTGCTGAACAGCTCGAGCGCCACGTTACAACACACCGCCGGCACGTTCACCGTGAACGGTACCGCGAACCTGTCGGCGGGGACCTACGTTCTGAACGGTGGCACGATCGCCGGCGGAACGTGGAACGTGGCCCCGGGGACGTTTCAGTTCGCCAACAACAGCAACAATCGGTTTGACGGCGTGCGGTTCGTGGGCGACCTGGATCTGACCACGTCGTACGCCAAGCTGCACATCGCCGGCGGGCTGGACATGGAAGGCAACATCAACGTCACCGGGCACCGGGCAGCGCTGGCGTTTGAGGGTGAACAGACGCTTGATCACACGGTTGTGACGCTTGTGGGTGACGGCTCATACAGGAGCTCGTTCGGTGTCTTGGAAGGTGGCGTCCTCACGCTCGGTCCGGACCTTCTGCTCAACGGCGACGGCGCGCGTATCGAAGGACCAGGCTCGGTAGTGAACCGGGGGACGATCAGCGCCAGCGTCGCCGGCCACATCCTGGAGATTTGCCCAACATCGTTCGTGAATGACGGCACGATTCAGGCGGTCAACGGCGGTCAGCTCAACATCGGCTACGTCGACAGGGCCTGGATCAACACCGCTTCCGGCAACATTACGGCCACCGGATCCACACTGACGCTGGGTGGCGACTGGGCCAACGCGGGAACGATCACCGCCGTCGATTCGACCGTGGTGCTGGGCGGTTCGTTCTCCACGGCTGACCTGGCGGGGTTCAGTCGCTCGGGCGGCACGGTGGACCTGGACGGCTCGCTGAACAACGAGGACGCCACGCTCGAGCTGAGCAGCACCAGCGGGCCGTGGTACATGGACATGGGCTACATCACGTGCGGGACGATCAACGTCGCCGACCCGAGCTTCCTGGAGTTTGATGGGTCGAGCCACGCGACGTTCGACAACACGACGATCAACGGCGATCTCAGTCTTGAGGGGTATGTCGCGCTACAGAACGGCGCCGTGGTGAACGGGGATGTGGAGACGACACGGGGAACGCTCGCCCTCTATAGTGGCGCGGATATCAGCGGCTCGATTAGCGTCTCGGGAAGCCGGACCGAGCTACGATACGGGGACAGCCGTACCATCGACGGTAAGACGATCACGTTTGCCGGCGGTACGTATGACGTGGAAATGACTGGCTCGTCGGGCGTAGAGCTGACATTCGGGCCCGATCTGCTCATACATGGCGGAAACGCGGTCATCGGTGGGAACTACCCGGACGACCCGTTCGACGCGGTGAACTACGGCACGATCTCGGCGGATGTATCGGGGCAGGAGTTAACGCTGCGTCTGAACGCGTTCACGAACCACGGGTCGATGGAGGCCGTGAACGGGGGCATCCTGCGCGCGGGCTCGTACGGCATGCAGTGGGAGAATGCCGCTGACGGCAGGATCGACGTGGTGGACTCGAAGCTCGTGCTGGATGGCGCGTGGACGAACGCCGGCGTGATCAACGCCACGAACGCCACGGTTGTGCTCGGTGGCGAGTTCGCGACCGCCGACATCGGCAACTTCAACCGCACGGCCAGCACGGCGATCCTGGCCGGCGAACTGGACAACACCGGTAGCACGCTGACGCTCGATGAGAGCGACGGGGAATGGCAGCTTGGTGGGGGCACCATCACCGGCGGCACGATCGACATGGCCGGCGGCGACGGTGTGCTCGCCGTCACGAGCATCAGCACGAGCGGTTCACTTACGTACCTGGACAACGTAACCGTCAACGCCGACATCCTGATGGCGAACAGCACTTTCGATGACGTGTTGCACCTGCGTCCTTCGGCGACCATCAACGGCGAGATCACAGTGCTGCACGAGAATGAGCTCTACGTCGACACGGGGCGCACGCTGGACAACACGACGATCCACTTGTCCGGCCCGAACAGCACGATGACCGCGACGCTCCGCGCCCGAGAGACCGGGCAACTGACTCTCGGCCCGAACCTGGAGGTCTACGGCGATTGCGGCTGCATCGCCACGTCCGGCTACACGGACGTTTCTATCCTTAACCAGGGGCTCATCGCGGCGGAGGGAGGCGGCACGATGTACATCTGCCAGAGCTTCACCAACGCCGGCACCGTCCGCGCCGACGAAGGTAGCCGCGTCTCCTTCGAGGGCTCGCCAACCAACGCCGCCGGGGGCCAGATCGTTACTACCGGCGGCACCCTGATGTTCGCCGAGGGCTGGGATAATCTCGGAACGATCACGGCGAACCAGGGGGAAGTCTCCTTCGACCCATCCCATGACAACTACTCGCGCAATGCGGGGTTGATTGACGTGGCCGAATCCACCTTGCGGTTCAACGGTCACTGGATCAACGAGGGCACGATCAACGCCCACGGATCGACCGTAGAGCTCGCTGGCTGGTTCAGCACGGATAGCCTCGATGATTTCAACGTGGACGATTGTGACGTCTACATCAAGGGGCACCTGGATAACGCCAATAACACGTTCACGCTCGATGGCTCCACGGGTTCGTGGACCATGAGCAGCGGGGACATCATCGGCGGCACCATCGTCCAGGCCGACGGCGCCCGTTTGTGTTTCGCTTCGGGCACCACCTCGTATCTCGATGGCGTCACGGTGCTTGGCGATCTCCATGCAACCGCCGCGGTCACCATCCGCACCGGCCTGGAGCTAAACGGCGATCTGTACGTCGGCGGGCAGGGGAGCCGCGTATCGTTCCCGCAAGGCTACACGTTGGACGACCTGACCGTGCACCTGGGCGCGGATTCGTTGCCCGGCGTGGCGACACTCAGTACCTTAGGGGCGTTCACGCTGGGCGAGGATCTCGTCGTGCGGGGCGGGGCGGGCCTCATACAGGGAGCCAATCTCGAGAACTACGGGCACGTCACCGCCGACGTGGCCGGCAAGGAAATCCAGCTCGCCGGGGACCTGGTGACCAACCACGGAGTGCTGACGGCCGTCAACGGCGGCGGCATCCGCATGAACAGCGGCCAGGCGACACCCTGGACAAACGCCGCGGACGGGATCATCACCGGCGACGGTGGCACGCTGTGCTTCATCGGCCCCGGGCTCAATCAGGGCGTCATCGCGGCGAACGACGGGGTCGATGTCTGGCAGGATCTCTTCAACGAGGGGACACTCGATGTCGGGGTCGGCAGCCTGTGGGCGTTCCACGGCACCTTTGCTCAGGCTCCGTGGGCCGAGATGCTACTGCACCTTGATGGCGGCTGCGGCCTGCTCGACGTGGACGGAAACGCCCAACTCGGCGGCCTGCTGAGCGTCATTCTGGACCCGGGCTTCTCGCCGATGTATGGCGACACGTTCGAGTTCCTAACGGCCGGGGCGCGGCTGCGCACGTTTAGTGACGTGAGCCTGCCGGACCTGCCCGGCGTCCTCCGCTTTGAGATCGAATACGGGGCCACGAACGCCTTGCTGCGCGTGGTGCCCGAACCGTCCACGCTGCTCCTGCTCGGGGCGGCGGCCCTGACTCTGTTCCGGCGACGCGGGTGATGATCGCTCGCAACCCTGAAGTGGTCTGGCCTGTACACGAGAAGAGACCCCGCGGTGCGTGGCGAACGTTGTCTGACCGCGCGACCGCGAAATGGGAGGTGCCTATGTTCGCGCGAGCTGCTTTCACGGCGGCGGTCCTGGCTGCACTGATGGTGTCCAATGCGTCGGCGCTGACGTTCTACGTTAATGGCGCGTGTGGCAATGACGAGTGGAGTGGACTGAGCCCCGAGTGTGTCGCCCCGGACGGGCCGAAGGCCACCATTCAGGCCGCCATCGACGACGCCCTCAACTACGACACGATCATTGTCTACCCGGGCACGTACGTCGAGAACATCTCCATTCCGGGCCTGCAGATCGATCTGCGCAGCACCTCACCCGAAGACCCGCTCGTCGTGGCCGCCACCATCATCGACGGCGGCGGCAATGGAACGGTGGTCAGCTTCGCCGGTAGCGAGTGGGCATCCACCGTTCTCCGCGGCTTCACGATCACGAACGGCTCAGAGGGTGGCATTCACGGCAATGGTAACCACGCGACCATCAGCCATTGCGTCGTCTGCCGGAACAGCGATTTCCGTTCTTCCGGCGGCATCTACAAGTGCAACGGCGCCATCAGCGACTGCATCATCAGAGAGAACTTCACGGAGGGAGCCGGCACGCACGCCGGCGGCGGAGGGCTGGGGCTCTGTGATGGGACGATCAGCCATTGCCTGATCGCGTCCAACCGGTCTGATGGTTCACTGGGTGGTGGTGGTCTTCGCCTGTGCAACGGGACCATCTCGCACTGCCGGATCATCGGCAACTGGGCGAACGAGGACGGCGGAGGATTGGCAAGCTGCAACGGGACCATCGAGTCCTGCGAAATCAGTGATAACATAGGCGGAAGCGGGGGGCTGGCGTTCTGCAACGGAACAGTGCGCAATTGTGTCATCGCGCGCAACACTTATATCGGTGTTTCGTATTGCAGTGCGGCCTTTGTCCACTGCACGATCGTCCGTAACTGGGGCTCCGGAGTTGTCCATGGGAGCGGCACGTTCACCAATTGCATACTCGCGTGCAACTACCCGTACTCCGTGGATGCCGACTGCGACGGCCCGCCAATCGAACTCATCCACTGCTGCGTGGAAAGGGGGCCGGACGGCACTCACAATGACGTTACCTGGGGACCGGGCAACATATGCGACCGCGTCCGCTTCGTCTTCGATGACGACTTCCATCTGTTGCCCGATTCACCCGGCGTCGACCAGGGCATGGCGGCAGGAGTGGACACCGACGCAGATGGTCACCCGCGTCCGCTCGGCGACGCACCGGACATGGGAGCCTACGAGTTTGTTCCGGACGGGCCGACCACCGCTCTGTCGCCCGTAGCGATGACGCTGCGCGGCACACTGGGCGCGGCGACGTCCGATGTCGCAGAACTGAAGCTGGCCAACTGCGGCGCCGGCGTGCTGAACTGGACGCTGTCGGCCGACGTCGATTGGCTGGTGTTCGATCCCCCGGCAGGCTCGACCACGGAAGAGACCGACGAGGTGACCGTGTGGGCGGATCTGGCGGATCTACCACTCGGCATCTACGAGGCAATGATCACCATCGCCGACCCGGCGCTGCCGGGCTTCGAGCGTCAGGTGCCGCTGCAACTTGCGGTCGGCCTGCACTACACGGTCGCCACCGACGGCAGTGGCGACTACACCGTCATTCAGAACGCCATCGACGCCGCCGCTCCGGGAACGGTCATCGAGATCCTGCCCGGCACGTACGTCGAGAACATCGAGATCGGCGGCAAGTGGATTGAGCTGCGCGGCAGCGCCCCGCTCGACCTGGCCGTCGTGGCCGACACAATCATCGATGGTGGGGCGAACGGCATCGTCGTGGAGTTCAGCGGTTCGGAAGGTCCGCAGACGCGGCTGAGTGGTCTGACGATTACCAACGGTTCATGGGTCGTCAACGGCAACGGTGCGATTGACATCGGCTACATGTACTCGTGGGAGCATCCTCGGGCGACGATCGAGTATTGCCGATTGGTGGCCAACGACTGCATGGCCATTGCCCATGTCGACGGAGCTATTCGGTACTGCACGCTGATCGGGAACGCGGGCCGCAACGACTACGGTGTCGTCGAACGCTGCCACGGGTCAATCCGCCACTGCGTGTTCCGGGAGAACCGAGCCCACAGGGGTGCCGCCATCACCTCCAGCTACTGCGTTGTCGAAGACTGCCTCATGCTTGGCAATCAAGTGGGCGGTCACGGTGGTGCATTTTACCATTGCTACGGCTACGTCGCCGACTGCGTGTTCGCCGGCAATGTCGCCGTGGCGTCTGGTTCGTCCAGGGCGTACGGGGGCGCCGTGTATGGCGGCGGCGGTTTCCTGGAGAACTGCGTCTTCGTCGGCAATACCACCGATGGCACTGGCGGCGGTGTTGCAGGCTGGTGCGGTGTCGTTCGCGACTGCACGATCTGTGGCAACTCAGCCCAACGCGGGGGTGGGCTGTCCGGGAGTACGACAGAGGCCGTCAATTGCCTGATCACGGGGAACACCGCCGAGGTCGGTGGCGCCGGCGTGTACAACTGCGGCACCATGACCCACTGCACCATCGCCGACAATGAGCCCGGCGGCGTGCTGCAAGAGGGGGCATACTCGACCACGGCATCGGGCGTGATGACCAACTGCATCGTCTGGGACAACGGGCCGCAGGCACTTCACGTAGGCAGCGACGCTACGCTGGCCGTGGACCACTGCTGCGTCGAGGGCGGGCAAGAGGCGGTCGAAGTGGCGGAGGGCAGCGAGTTGTTGTGGGGGGACGGCAACATCGATATCGATCCGGAGTTCTATCTCCCCGGCGCGTGGCAGCTCAGCCTGGGATCGGTCTGCGTCGATCTCGGTACGGACGCCAGGGTCACCGCCGACCTGGAGGCTGTTCCGCGGCCGCTCGCCGACGGCTATGACCTCGGTGCATATGAGCAGGACGTGACGCAGCCGCGGGCGGCGATCGCCCCGAGTGGACTGTCACTTCGGGCCGCAGAGGGCCTGGCGCGTCCGCGGCCGCAGGAACTGCGCATTGCCAACAGCAGCACGGGCACGCTGGACTGGTCGGTCAGCACGGACGCCACGTGGCTCAGCCTCGATCCACCCGCCGGACAGAGCACCGGCGAGACGGATACGGTTACGCTGACGATCGACAGCAGCGAACTGCCGGTCGGTCACTATGTGGCCCGTATCGACGTGGCGACGCCCGGAGCCGCCTGCCCGCTGAAGCAGATACCAGTGGCGCTGGTCGTCCACCCGGTGCTGTACGTCTGCCCCGACGGCAGTGGCGACTACCTGACGATACAGGAGGCGATCGACGCTGCGGCCACCGGCGACATGATCGTTGCCTGCCCGGGGCTGTACCGCGAGAACATCTACTTCGATGCCAAGGACGTGGTGGTGCGCAGCATTGACCCCGAGGATCCGGCGGTGGTCGGGGCCACCATCATCGACGGCGGCGGTACCGCAGCCGCCGTGACCTTCTATGGCACCGAGACCGACGACGCCGAACTGAGCGGTTTCACGATCACCAACGGCGGCGGCAGCTACGGCGCCGGTATCCGCGGCCGCAACACGACGTCGGACTACTACACGGAGGCCACCATCAGTCACTGCGTCATCGTTCGGAATGCGACGGTCAGCAACGGCCAGGGCGGCGGGCTGTATCGCTGCAGCGGCCTGATCCATGACTGCCTGATCCAGGATAACACCGCCTTGTACGGCGGCGGGCTCTGCTACTGCAACGGCCGCATCGTGGACTGCACGATCAGAGGCAATGTCACGACCGGGCAGGGAGCCGGGTTGTTCCGGTGCGACGCGCTGATCGAACGCTCGCACGTTGTGGCCAACAGGTCGAGCTCGCAGGGTGGTGGCCTCTACTACTGCACCGGTCAATTGACCGACTGCCTCATCGCGGGCAACGTGGCTACCAGCGGCGCCGGCCTCTACAACCAGGGCGGGAGCCTGATCAACTGTGATATCCTCGGTAACCGCCCGAATGCGCTGCGTGTCTACAACAGCACGCTGGCGATGCAAGGCTGCATCGTTCGCCAGAATACCTCGACGCAGATCAGCGTGGGTTCTGCGGGGCAGTTGACGGTCTCCTATAGCAACATCGAAGGCGGCTGGATCGGCGAAGGCAACATCGACGCCGACCCGCTGTTCGTTCGCCCCGGTTACTGGGATGACGCCGGCACACCCGGCGATCCTGCGGACGACGTCTGGGTCGACGGCGACGACCACCTCCTGGAGTTCTCTCCGTGTGTGAACGCCGGCGCTCCCGACTACGATCCCGGAGCGCAGGCCACCGACCTCGACGGGAACCCGCGCGTGCAGTACTGCCGCGTCGACATGGGCCCCTACGAGTCCGCCTACTTCTTCGACTGCAACGAGACGGGCGTGTCGGACGCCTGTGAAACCACCGGGCCGGGGGACTTCACCGCGGACGGTTTCCTCGGCTTCGGCGACGTCGCGGCGCTGCTCACCACGCTCGGCGGTCCGGACGTCGTACCCGAGCCGGCGATGCCCCCGTGCCTGCCGCTGTACCTGAGCACGTGCGACCTGGACGCGGATGGAGATCTGGACCTCGCCGACGTTGCCGCCTTCCAGACGCTCTTCGGCGGTAACCGGTAGAGAGACGTGCGTTTCAGATTGGTGGGGGGCAGACGGACGGCGGGGCCGCGGCAACGTAGCGGCCCCGCCGCCATCTTTTCGGTCTAACGACGGACGCGGCGTTTCAGGCCCATGATGCCCAGCACGCAGAAGGGCAGCACGCCGAGCAGGCCGCCGCCGCACGCGCCGCGGGCCGGTTGATTGGCCACACCCGTCAGCGTGTCGTCGTCGGACAGATCGCGCTGGCTCTGGTCTTCCTGATTGTTTTCTTCCTCGATGATCGGCTCGTAGGGCGGCGTGTACTCGTTGACGTCCTCGACCTCCGGGTCGCAGGTGTCGCCGATGCCGTCGTTGTCGGCGTCGATCTGATCGGGGTTCCAGATGAACTTGCAGTTGTCGCAGGCGTCGCCGGCGCCGTCATTGTCCGTGTCGGCCTGGTTGGCGTTGGGGACGAACGGACAGTTGTCGGCGCAGTTCGGGATACCGTCGCCGTCCGTGTCGGCGTCGCTCGCGCCGCAGCCGCACCAGCCGGGATCGACCTTGTCCGGATCGTCGGGGCAGCCGTCGACGCAGTCGGGCGTGCCGTCGCCGTCGGAATCGATGTCGGACAGGTCACAGCCACAGATGCCCGGCTCCGTGCGGTTGGCGTTGTGCGGGCAGCCGTCGATGCAGTCCGGGACGCCGTCGCCGTCGGAGTCGATGTCGGGTACCCCGCAGCCGCAGTCGCCAGGGACGGTTTTGGCCTTGTCGTACGGGCAGCCGTCGATCGTGTTGGGCACACCGTCGCCGTCGATGTCGTTGTCGCAAATGTCGCCGATGCCGTCGGTGTCCAGGTCGGCTTGATCAGCGTTGGACAGCGCGGGGCAGTTGTCGCAGGCGTCGCCGGCCCCGTCGCCGTCGAAGTCGTCCTGCATCGGGTTGTATTCATCGGGGCAGTTGTCGGCGTCGTCGGCGATCCCGTCGTCATCGACGTCGATGAAGACCTCGTTGACGAAGATGATCGCGGTGGCCGAGCCGCTGACCCCGGAGACCGGGTTGGTCACTTCGAGCGTGACGGTGACCCCTTCCGGGAAGGGCGTGGTGTAGACGTGCTCGAACTCGGCGGTATCGGCGGTGGTGCCGTCGCCGAAGTCCCAGTGGTAGACGAGCGCGGGGTTCGACTCACCGTTCTCATCGAGCGAGCCGGAGCCGTCGAACTGAACGCGGAGCGGCACGCGGAAGAAGGGATTGGTGTCCTGATCCGGGTAGGAGACGCTGATCAGGGCCAGCACCCGCGGCACGAGCTGCCCGTTGTGGATCTCGATCGGGACGCTGTAGGCGGTCTGGCCCGTGGTGAGGAACTGGAAGCGATCGGCGTCGCGGTCTCCACCGCCGTGCGAGAAAGCGTGCACCCGGTAGCTCACGCCGCCGGCGCCGGCCGAGTTGCCGGGATCGCTGGCGAGGCGGAGTACGGTGGGCGACGGGACCTCGGTGATCGTGTAGAAGCCCGGCCTCACACCCGGGCCGTCGATCAGGCGAACGCGATCGCCGGGGCCGAAGTCCGTGGCCACGAACTGAGCGGACGGATCGATCAGCGTGTACAGGCCGTCCGCGTTGTTGACGTTGGCGCCCGGGCCGCCCTGGCTGATGTAGTCGGCCACGATCGTGAACGTGACTTCACCGTCCTTGGCGGCGGTGTACGGCACACCGGTGATGGCGTCCGGGTGCTGTCCGGACAGCGAGCCCTGGACCTGCCAGCGTTCAGCGCCGGCGATGGTGTGGTCGATGCAGGTGAGGGTCCAGTTCTCCAGTTTGGCCGTGTCGGGGTCCACGACGATGTCGGCGATGTGGCCGCGGCCGCGGTTGGTGGCGTCGGCCCGCGGGGTGGAATAGGCGGGTTCGACGTGACCGTCCTGGCCGACGCCGGGCACGAGGCGGGCGTAGAAATAGTACAACCCGTCGCCGGGCAGATTGCTGAGCGGGAAGGCGTACGTGCCTTCGATGTCGCCGGGATTGCCCTTGATCACGGGGCCCGGCGGAGTGATGAGCGTGCCGTCGTAGCCGCCGCTGTCGCGATCGTAGAAGAACTGAAGCTCCGTGCCGCCGTAGAGGTCGAAGGCTTCGTAATGCAGGATGAGGTTGTTGTAGAGGATGTTGCTGGCGGGCGGGCGATCGAAGGTGAGCGTGGGCACCAGCCGTGGCTTCCAGAGGAGCGTCACGACCGACCGGTCGGCCAGCTCGACGATGTTGGTGATTTCGAGACCGCTACGGGTCTGGCCGTACCAGCGTGAGCTGGGGTCGGTCTCGTGGTTCCAGATGGTGGTGCCGGACGTGCCGGGGAACGGATCGCCGTCGTCGCCGTCGTTCTCGCCGTTGTCGAGCTGCTGGAGACCGTCGGCCTGTACGATGGCATAGGCGAAGTGCGTGCCGACGCGCTGCTGGAGGGGGAACGACTCGAAGTTGCCGGCGAAGCCGGCGAAGTTCTGGCCGAAGTCGGTATGCATCACCATCATGCCGTCGCCCGGCAAAACGCGTGAGAAGTTGACTTCGTGCGGGTCGGTGGGGACGACACGGGTGAGGCGCCACAGGTAGAAGCGTTCACCGGCGTTGTTGAAGTTATCGAAGTAGAAGACGGAGCCGGTGGGGTGGAAGGCGTAGTCGGGGAGGACGACCTCCTTTTCGACGGAGGGTGTGAGCACGTTGCGCAGATTGGTGGTTTCGAGCCACGGGGCGTGGTCGGTCCCGAACAGGGCGATACCGGTGCCGAACTCCTTGAGGAACGGCGCGGGATGCACGAAGGCGCCAGACATGATGTCCCACATGCCGACCGGCTTGTTCTCGAAGCCGCCAATGTAGACGTCGTAGTCGTAGAGGTCGGGATAGCCCTCCCAGACGTGGAGCCATTCGTGGGCCATGACATTCTTCTGGAAACCACCGTCCGACTGGCCGGACTCGCCGGTGCTCCCCAGCGCGGTCACGAAATCAGAGAAGAAGATCGGCGAGAGCGGGTTTGCCGGGTCTTCCTGGATCTGGATCGGCAGGTTCATGGCGGGGGCCGGGAGCTGGAAGAGGCCGCGGCCACCGGGGGCCAGTCCGTCCGGGTACAGGCCCTCCGGCAGGAGGACCACGCAGTGCAGGAAGTTGAGCTGGTAGACCTGGCCTTCGAAGGTGACCGACACGCGCATGACGAGCTCGTCCCAGTCGACGGTGGTGTCGATGGCGGCCACGGTGTCTTCGGTGAGACGGGCGCGGTTGAAGGGATAGAGGCTGCCGTCGCCGCCGTTGTTGTTGGTGCCGGCGTCGAGATCGATGCAGTAGTTCTCGGTGCCGGCGGCGCGGACCTCGCCCAGGTCGAGCAGGCCGTCGAGATTGTAGTCGCGCTTGAGCGTTTCCGGGCGAGGCGTGACGCCGTCTTCTTCGTACGTCTCGGCGGAGTCCTTCATCCAGGTGAGGAACTCGAGCGTGAGCACGTTGCCGCCGTCGTAGCCGTTGGCGCCGTGCACGTTGTAGGCCAGCGGGCCGGCGGGCGGAATGATCTGGTCGCCGCCGCTGGAGCCGGGCTCCGTGGGGTCGCCACTGCCGACGTCCTCCCCGTAGGCCGCGGTGTTGCCGGTCGAAGTGACCTCGCCGAGGCGGCCGTCACCGCCGTAGCCGAGCCCCGAGATGGAACGGGCGTGGTAGATCGAGGAGGGGAGGTCGTCGAACTCGGCGGGGCCGTCATAGTAGTCGGGCGTCCCGTTGTTGTCGGAGTCGAGCGTGTCCGGCAGGATCTCGCCGGTCAGTAGCGAGGGATCGACGGAGCCGTCACCGACATTGGCCGCATCCTGGTCCGGCACCTCGCATTCGGGCGGGTCTGACTCGGGCGTGCAGTCTTCGCCGGTGCGCGTCAGCGAGCCGCCGACGCTGGGGTAGAAGGGCCGGTCACCGGGGTCGGCCGCGTCAAACTCGCGCATGTTGGGGACGTTGGGGGCGCCCTCGGGCCAGCGTGGCGCGGTGGGCGGGATCGGCGTCGCAATGTCCGCTGCCGCGTGGCGGTCGGCCCAGTACGCGGGCCACCAGACGCCGCTGTAGTCCCAGGCGGTGTAGGGGGAGGCGATTTCATCCGGGCTGGGCGTGTAGGTCGTGGCGCCGGCGCCTTCCCACCTGGTGCTGCCCGCGACCTGCTGCATCTTGGAGCTGCCGTGCTCGGTCCAACTGTCCGGGCCGTCGTACTTGCCGTTGCCGCAACGGGCGATGAGGGCCTCAGCGTCGCCGGGGTAGTTCCGGCGAATGTAGGCCAGCGCCCAGGTGCGCGTGCCGACGGCCTGCGGATTCGGCGGGTCGGCTTCGTACGTGTTCTTCGAACTCGGGTCAAGCTTGATCCACGGCGGGTCGAAGCGCGGATCGTAGATGACGAGGAAGTCCTCGAACGGCTCGGGGAAGTCCCATTGGCCGTCGTCGTCGGTGTCGGCGCAGAGCTCATCACTCTCGATGATGCCGTTCTTCTCGCAGTCGGCGTTCCAGCCGTCGCGGCCGTTTTCAAGGAGGGCGTCATACCGGCCGTTGCCGTTGATGTCGCGGAAGCGCTCGCCGGGCGTCCACACGCCGTCCACGAGGCCGGCGGTGACCACGTCGTTTCCGGGCGGCTGGCCGGGTGTGCCGGTGCCGGGCAGGTCGCCGTTGTAGTCGATGAGGAACATCTGCTGGGACTCGTCGAAGTCCTCGCCCGCGAACTGGTCACAGCGGCCATTGTCGTTGAGGTCGGCGAAGGGCAGGACGAGCTCACGCATGGAGTATTCGTCGCCGGGGACCGAGAAGTCCGGGTAGTCCGGCAGTATGGGCCAGGGGAGTTCGGCCCAGGCGCCGACGTCGCCGGTGACGCTCACGGTGTTGTAGGAGATCTCGTCCCAGTATTCGGCGAAGGAGTCGATGTCGGGGTTCGCCCGGTCGAAGTAGTGCTGGTAGGCATCGTCCGGGTTCGGCAGCGGTTCTTCGGGCGGCCATGTCTCAAACGACTTGACCGGTGCGGCCATCATGACGGTGAACTTGCGCACGTCGGCGGAAGCGGGCACGACCAGGGTTGCCGACAGCAGCAGCGCAACGAGGACGCAGGCGGACAATGGACGGCGGGCGAGTAGCGCATGAGGTTGCATGACTTGTTCCCCAGACCCGATTAGAAGTTGCAGGTGGCGGCGGCGTACACGGCCGCACCACCGACGCGAGGCATCGGCGCCCAGCGTGCCGGACGCGAGACGTCCGGGCTGGCGCGCTGAAGCGGCGCACCAACAATACAAGCCGAAACTCCTCAGGGCCCGCAACCGCTCCAATGCTAGCGCCGGAGAGGTGTCCGTCAATGTCAGGCGGGCTGCAGAGATACAACTACGACGGTGTGGAGCCAGCGGACGAGTTGACGACCGGCCGTGGGCACGCCGGAGGCGCAGACGGTTTCGCTTGAAAAAGCGGGGTGCGCGAGCTAGGCTGCTATCGCCGGATCGAGTGAGGCAGTGCATGTGTGCCGCTCGTCTGCGGTATGCGCCCGTAGCTCAGTTGGACAGAGCAGCGGCCTTCTAAGCCGCGGGTCGCAGGTTCGACTCCTGCCGGGCGCGATGCTGTAAACCACGCCGAAAGCGTAACTTACGCTTTACCTCTCCCGAGGGAGGGCGCGGCAAACCGGTCCAGTTGCGCGGAGCGCGCTCCGCGCAACTCACGGAGAGCCGCACAATGCCACGCCAATCTGCCCCGCCCGCATACCGTAAACGCCTTATCCGTGGTCGCGAAGTCGCCTTTGTCACCCTTCGGGACCCCGAAACGGGCCGTCGGCGCGATTACTGGCTCGGCGCCTACGGCACCCCCGAGAGCCGAGCTGCGTACGCCCGCATCCTCGCCGACTGGGAGTCGCGCGGCCGGCGGCTCCCGGACGCCCGGGGTCCGCTGCGCCCCGCTGACGGCGTCACAACCACACAGATCGTCGCGGCCTACTGGCAGCACTTGCAGGCGACGAAGCCCGGGAGACAGTCCGCTATGACTCGCACGCGGCTGAAGTCCTGGCGCGCCCACTACGGCAACATCGCGGCCGGCCAGATCGGCCCGGTCCTGCTGAACGGCTGGCGAAAGGCGGAGTTGGCCCAGCATTCGGTGGATTGGGTGGCCCGAGGGACGACGGCTGTGCTTGCGTTGTACCGCTGGGCCGTGGCCAACGAACTGGTCCCGGTCGACACCTACCAGCGGCTGAAAACGGTCGAGCCATTGCGGCACGTAAAACGTAAGCGCGTACTCCCGGCTCCCGACGCCGCGATCGCGGCCGTGCGGAAGCTCGTGGGCCGCCAGGTCGGGGCGATGATCGACCTCCAGCTCGTCACCGGCATGCGCCCCGGCGAGGTTGTCGTCATGCGGCCCTGCGACATCGACATGTCCGAGAAGGTGTGGGTCTACCGGCTCGACTCGCACAAGACGGCATACCGGGGACGGGAGCGGGTCGTCTATCTCGGCCCGCAGGCGCAGGAGATCTTGCGGCCGTTCCTGCGGGGGCGGGCCACGACGGCCCATTGCTTCTCGCCAGTGGAGGCCGAGGCTGAGTGGCGGCTCGAACGGCGCAAGGCGCGCAAGACGCCCCTGTCGTGTGGGAACCGCCCTGGCACCAACCGGCAGGCTCGCCCCCAACGAAGGCCGGGTGCCGCGTACACGACGCGCACGTACGGACAGGCCGTCGAGCGGGCCTGCCAACGAGCAGGCGCAGGCCATTGGTCTCCGCACCAGCTTCGGCACAACTATGCGACAGAGGTTCGCCGGCGGTATGGGCTCGAGGCCGCCCGGATCCTGCTCGGCCACTGCTCGGCGCTCGTTACCGAAGCTGTCTACGCCGAGCGCGATCAGGCGGCGGCCATGCGGATCGCGGCCGAGATCGGCTAGCGGGGCCCGCAGAACCCGGCTAGGGCGCGCGATCGGGACTGAGGCGGTACGCCTGGTCGCCCCCGATGCGCCACGGGCCAGCAAACGCGTCGCGCAACGGCGCGCGAAAAACGCGAAGGCGGCCTTGACGCGTGCGGCCGGGACGGTAGGGTGGCGGGCGATATGAATCGGGAAAGTTCATCTCAGACGCCCCCATGGCGCGCGCCTGCGCGCCGTATGAACGACCCCACGCTGACCTGCGGGGACCGGCGACGGCCCGACCGCCTTTCCCGGGCGGATATCCAGATCAGCGTGGGGCTGTTCGTTTGGAGGCCCCCATGCCTGCCTTGGATGAGTACAGCCAACTCCCCCTATCCGAGCTGGTCAGGAGTCTGAACGACGTCGGCAGCGAGACAGTCACAATCGAGATGATCAAGGCCGACATTGCCGCTGGTGCGCCGACGAATCGCGACGGGACGATCAACCTCATCGACTACACCGCATGGCTCGCGGCCCAGCGGATCGGGAAAAGACCTTGACCGGACAGATGACGAACATTAACCTAACACATGATCGCTCGCCGCGTGGGCAAGAGGGGCGGCGAGACTCGCGATTCAGGCCAATTACTCTGGCGGCTGACAGGGAATCGCTGGCCATGGAGGGCCGACGCCGGAGGGGAGTTATGCTGCCGGGGCAAGCCGCATGTACTGGGCCATTACAGAAACGGCCAACGATTGTGTGGCAACACAACCGTCGGCCTGACCGTAGGAACCTTGTGAGGAGGTTCCCGTGGCTGGGGATATTGTACCACCGCCGCATGGCGGATGCGCGACGATATGGGAACGGCCGGATGATCCGTCGCTGAGGCGCCTGATTGAGCGTTGGCCATCGCTCTCGCAGGCTGTCAAGTGCGGCATTCTGGCTATGGTTGATGCGATTGCCGAGGTGCGCCCGTGGATTACGAGTGCAGAAGCGGCTCGGCTGCACGTTACGGACATGCGGCCCGCGCTCGACGACGAGGACGCACGAGCCTTACTCCTGGCCGCGAAGAAACGGATCAGTCGTGCGTGCCAGTCTGGACAGGTGCGATGTACTGGCGTCGGCTTCGACAGGCGGGTTGACCCCGACAGTCTCGACGCATGGCGCATTCACATGCGACAGCGTGATCTGAACCGGGAGAACTGACCCTGCTGACGTCACTGGAACGTTCAGCGTTCAATCATGTCTGCCGGAATTTCGAAGCGGATCATTCCGGTTCCGCCGAAGTTGTCGGCAGGCAGCTCCAGCCGTAAGTATTCGAAACCGTCCACTGGTCGCTCAAATACCAGCACATCCTGCAGTGACGTTCCAGGGTACAGCGATTCTCGCTCTATAGCATTCTCTGCGCGAGTGCTGACACCGAAGCTGATTCTCTTGTATGTATTGCCGTGCTTGTCTCGGATGACGGCGTAGTCTCTGGACAGGGAGTAATCCCGTCCCATCCAGGTAGCAAAATCGGCCTTCTTGTTCGGGCTCCCATTCGTCACGTTGACAAGGATCCGCAGGTAGGTCTCGCTCGATTTCCAGGGCGACGAATGGGCGCGAATGGTGTCGACCAGGTCGACCTCGCCTATTCTCGCCGACAGTACCGCTATTCGCATATCTCCGCTTGCGACGATTTCTCCGGCCTTCGTCCACGCGCTGGGTGTCGTTGAGGCTTTGGCCCGTTCGATGATCGCTGATGTGCTCTTGCGGACCGGCGCGGCGGCTACCGACCATGCGATCCAAATGGCCAAACCAGAGACAAGCACTCCGGCCAGCGGATACCCTACAGCAGCCGCCCGGCGTTTGATGGCTATCAAGAGACCGATCAATCCGAACAGCAACCCTAGGCCACTAATCGGCATTGATACGATGCCTATTATTGGAATCCAGCAAACCACAAACGCCAACAGTCCGAATATCAGCGACACAATACCAAAGCTGGACGTGCGCTTCGGAAGATGCACGTTGAGCGCTGGCACCTGTGGATCATGCCCAGGAGTGCTTCGCTGGACAGAAGGCTGGACCACTGACGGCATGCGATTGACCGTTGCCACCACCATGTTCCGCCTGTTGGCCACAGCCTCCGCGGCGACTTCGTCCGCGGCATCGATGACGATTTCGACAGCTTCCCCGGTCTCCCGGTCTGCCCCGTTGACCTGAAACTTCACCGTGTACCTCCGACCTAGTCCCCAAGTGGAGCGCCTTGCGCACTCGCACAATCATTCTACATGAAAAGGCGGGGTTCGTGGCAAGCCCCGTTGGTCACACCAAGACGGTTGGGGCGGAATCGAAACTTTGTTTTTCGACGTAACCCAATATGGGACACGGACTTGTGTAACTGTTCGTGGATGTCGCCGAGGGACACTCGCCGAGCCACCCGTACAACCGCCCGCGATGGACGCGACGCACGCAACACGATGCAAGGCCACGCAGGCCGCGATTGCTGAGGGCCGGGTGCCCACCGGCTGGCGGCCTGACGCGTGGGCCGCGCGGTTGCGGCAGCTCGCGGACGCCTGCCGAGCACTCCACCCCGAACGTGCCGCCGACCTCGTGGCCTGGGCCACGGCGGTCGAGCGCGCCCAAGGAGCCGACGTATGCCCGCCGCACGAGTAGCCGCTGCTCGGGAACCTGCCGCACGAGTATCAGCCGTGTCATTCATGACGCTCGAAGAGGCCACGCGGTGGATCCCGCGGCGGTTCTCGGCGGCCACGATCTGGCGCTGGATTCGGTACGGGCTCACCACGTCATCCGGCACGGTCGTGAAGCTGCGCCACCTGCAAATCGGCAGGCGGATGTTCACGACGGCCGCCTGGCTCCAGGAGTTCTTCGACGCTCTGACCGCAGCCGCCGACCAGGCGTTTCAGGGGAGATCCAAGCGCCGGCCGCAACGGAAAACGCGGAAGACGCGGAAGACGCGACGCACCGCTACCCGACAAAGGAGGCTCGCCCGTTATGCCTGAGGACTACATCAGCCTCGCCCAAGCGGCGCAACGCACGCCGAGCCGGGTTTCGCCGGCGACGGTCTGGCGCTGGGCGCGACGCGGCGTGAAGTCGCGGATCGGCAAAATGATCCAACTGCAGCACGTGCGGGTGGGTGGGCGGGTCTTCACGAAGCAGCGGTGGCTGGACGAGTTCTTCGCCGCCGTCGCCGCGGCGGATCTGGAGCACCAGAACCGCATCCTGGCGCCGCAGGCCCCGCCGCACGACGAGGCCGAGGCCATGCTGAAGGAGGCGGGGCTGTGAGCGAAGCACTGATCCGACTTGGTCAAGGCGACTACCAGCACGACGTGCATCCGGAGGACCTCAACATGCCCGGTGATGACAACCACGAAACACCGCAGCTCGACCTGCGCTTTCTGATCCGCGAGCCCGCCGACGTGTACCACGCGCGGACGGGCGACCTGCTGACTTCGCATACGCTGAACGACTTCCGCCGCTGCCCGCTGCTGTTCCGCAAGAAGGGCCTCGGCCTGGTGCCGGAGCGCGACTCGGCGGCGTATCAGATCGGGCGGGCGGCGCATGCCCTGATCCTCGAAGGCCGCGAGCGCTACGAGCGCGAGTTCGCGGTCGGCGGACCCATCAACCCGAAGACGGGCCAGCCCTTCGGCTCGCAGACGAAGGCCTTCGCCGAGTGGGCGGAGCGGCAGGGTAAGCCGGTGCTCAGCGACATCCAGGCGGCGCTGGTCGAGCAGATGGCGGCGGCCGTGCGGGAGCACGCCGTGGCCGCGGCGCTGCTCGCCGCCGGCGTGGCCGAAGGCGTGGTGCGGGCCTGCTACGGCGGGATGCCCAGTCAGGCCCGGCTCGACTGGCTCAACCCCAGCACGGACGCCGGCATCGTCGACCTGAAGACCTGCGACCACCTGGACGAGTTCGAGCTGGCGATTCGCACGTACGACTACGTGCATCAGGTGGCGTTCTACCGGGCGCTGGTCGCGCTGGTCAGCGGACACGTCCTGCCGGTGCACATCATCGCCGTCGAGAAGCGCGAGCCGTTCCGGTGCGGCGTGTGGCGCGTGCTGCCGTCGGTGCTGGACGAGGCCCAGCGCCAGAACGAAGCGGCGATGGCCGAGCTGCAAGGCTGCCGGACGACCGGCAACTGGTTCACCCGTTACGAGGCGCTGCGTGTGATTGACCGCTTGTGAGCCCGGGCGCGGGGCCGGGTGGCGTGGCCGTCGCTCCTCCCGCCCCTTCCCTCGACGGTCGGGACTCCCTGTCCCGGCCCCGCCCCCGGATTCACGGCACACGACTGGAGACCGCAACCATGAAGGAGAACGTATGAGTCTGCTGGAGCAAGTGCAACGCGGGTGCGTGGCGGCGCCGCGCCGGGTGAAGATCTACGGCCAGCACGGCGTCGGCAAGTCGACCTTCGGCGCGATGGCCGAAGCGCCGGTCTTCATCCAGACCGAGGACGGCCTGGCCAACATCGACTGCGCGCGTTTCCCGCTCGCGTCGGTGTATGCCGACGTGATCACGGCGCTGGGAGCGCTCTACACCGAAGCGCACGAGTACCGCACGGTGGTCATCGACTCCGTCGACTGGCTCGAACGGCTGATCTGGGCCGAGGTGTGCCGGAAGCGCGGCGTCGAGAGCATCGAGGACATCGGCTACGGCAAGGGCTACGTCTTCGCCCTGACGCAGTGGCGCGAGGTGCTGCAGGGCCTGGACGCCCTGCGCAACGAGCGGGGCATGCAGGTCATCCTGATCGCCCACGCTCAGATCGAGAAGTTCGCCAACCCGGAGACGGACACGTACGACCGCTACTCGCCGCGGCTGCACAAGCTGGCGTCGGCGCTGGTGCAGGAGTGGTGCGACGAGGTCCTGTTCGCGACGTACAAGGTCCACACCAAGACCACGAACGAGGGCTTCGACCGCAAGCGGGTGCAGGGTATCGGCACCGGCGAGCGGATCATCCGTACGACCGAGCGGCCGGCGCACGTGGCCAAGAACCGCCTCGGCCTGCCCGAGGAGTTCCCGCTGGACTACCGCCTCTACGCCGCCTTCTGCCGCGGCGAGGACCCGCTCACCGAAACCCCGGAACCTGCTGAGGAAGGAGCATAGCCGTCATGGCGGATCTGAATGGATTCGATGCGCGCACCGTGGACCCGGCCGTCGCGTACGACCCGATCCCGGCCGGCAAGTACCTGGCCGTCATCGTGGAGTCGCAGTTCAAGGCGACGAAGAGCGGCGCCGGGCAGTACCTGGAGCTCACCTTCCAGGTGTTGGAGGGTGAATGCAAGGGCCGGCTGCTCTGGGCCCGCCTGAACCTCGACAACCCCAACGAGATGACGAAGAAGATCGCCCGGGCCGAGCTGTCGGCGATCTGTCGGGCGGTGGGCGTGATGGCGCCGAAGGACTCGATCGAGCTGCACAACCTGCCGCTGGTGATCAAGGTCGCCCACGCGAAGCGCAAGGACACCGGCGAGCTGACCAACGTCATCAAGGGCTACGAGCCGAAGGGCGCGGCGGCGGCGACGCCGGCGACGGCGGCGGCGGCAACCGCGGGCGGGAAGGCGCCGTGGCAGCGCTGACGCAGGTCTTCGAGCTGCCGTACCCGCCGTCGGTGAACCACTACTGGCGGCGGGTCGGCTTCCGCACGCTGATCAGCCGCGGGGGCCGGCGCTACCGCAGGGACGTGGTCGCGCTCCTCGCGGCGGGTCGGGCGGCCCCGCTCCGCGGGCGGCTCGAGCTGGTCGTGCACGTGTTTCCGCCCGACCGCCGGCGGCGCGACCTGGACAACCTGCAGAAGGCGCTGTTCGACGCGTTGCAGCACGCCGGCGTGTACGGGGACGACAGTCAGATCGACCGGCTCGACGTGCGGCGCGGCCCGGTCGTGCCGGGCGGCAAGGTGCTCGTGCAGGTCACGGAGAGATCATGCGACGAAGTGAAGGACCACTCACGCGATGCGAAGCCGAGCTGATCGGCGCCGCGCTGCGCTATACCGCGGTGGCGGACTGGTTCGAGTCGCGGCCTATCACGCGGGCGGCGCGAGACGGCGAGGCCGAGGCCATGGCCGCGTTCAACCGGATCGAGGCCGAGCTGCGCCAGGCCGGCCGGCAGGTGCTGCGTCACCTTGAGCATCGCGAGCTCGTGCTCCGGCAGGCGCTGGACGGGGTGGCGACCACATGATGGTGCTGCGGCCGTATCAGCGCGAGGCGGTCGACGCCGTGTACGCGTTTCTGCGTGCGCGGGACGATAACCCCTGCGTCGTCATCCCGACGGCCGGCGGCAAGACGCCGGTGATGGCGACCATCTGCCGCGACGCCGTCCAGGTCTGGCACGGCCGCGTGCTCATTCTGGCTCACGTCCGCGAGCTGCTCGAGCAGGCGGCGGAGAAGCTGCAGCTCGTGGCGCCGGACCTGCCCGTGGGGGTCTACTCGGCGGGGCTGAAGCGCCGCGATCTCGGCTACGCCGTCACGATCGCCGGTATCCAGTCGCTCTATCAGAAGGCCTGCGACGTCGGAGCGGTCGATCTGGTCATCGTCGACGAAGCCCACCTCATCGCCCCCGACGGCGAGGGGATGTACCGCACGTTCCTGACGGACATGCGGCAGATCAACCCGCTGGTCCGCATCATCGGCCTGACGGCGACGCCGTTTCGGCTGCGGTCGGGGACGATCTGCGCGCCGGACAACATCCTCAACGAGGTCTGCTTCGAGGTGGGCGTGCGCGAGCTGATCGTGCAGGGCTACCTGTGTCCGCTGCGCACCAAGGCCGGCGCGCAGCGGCCCGACTACGACCAGCTGCACGTCCGCGGCGGTGAGTACGTCGCCGGCGAGGTCGAGGCCCTGATGGATAACGAGGACCTGGTCCTCTCCGCCTGCCGGGAGATCGTCGAGCAGACCCGGGATCGACAGAGCGTGTTGATCTTCGCCTCGGGCGTGCAGCACGGGGAGCACGTCTGTCAGGTGCTCACCGAGCGGTACCAGGTCGAGTGCGGCTTCGTCTGCGGCGAGACGCTGCCGTTTCAGCGCGATGAAACCCTGCGCCGCTTCCGGGCGGGCAATCTCAAGTATCTCTGCAACGTCAACGTCCTGACGACAGGCTTCGACGCCCCCAACATCGATTGCGTGGCGCTACTGCGGCCGACGCTGTCGCCGGGGCTGTACTACCAGATGGTCGGCCGCGGCTTCCGGCTGCACCCGGGCAAGAGCGACTGCCTCGTGCTGGACTACGGTGGCAACGTGCTGCGCCACGGGCCGGTGGATGCGATCCGCCTGGCCGACCGCGAATCCGGCGTCGGCGGCGAGGCGCCGGCGAAGGAATGCCCGAAGTGCCACGCGCTGATCGCCGCCGGCTACGCGGCGTGTCCGGAGTGCGGCTTCGAGTTTCCCGAGCGTCAGCGCAGCAAGCACGAGGCGACGGCGGGCACGGAGGCCATCCTGTCGGGCGAGGTCACCCGCACCGAGTACGAGGTTGCCGAGGTCTTCTACGCCGTGCACATGAAGCGTGACGCGCCGCCGGATGCGCCGCGGACGATGCGCGTCGAGTACCAGACCGGCTTCCAGACGTACGTCTCCGAGTGGGTGTGCTTCGAGCATCAGGGCTATCCGCGGCAGAAGGCCGAGATCTGGTGGCGGGCCCGCTGCGACGGGCCGGTGCCGGGGAACACCGAGGAAGCGGTCGAGCGGGCCCGGGCCGGCGCGCTGGCTCCGACCGTCGCGATCACCGTCGAGCACCGCGAAGGCGAACGTTTCGATCGCGTCGTCGCCTATCGCCTGGGGGACAAGCCCGCGGTCACGGAGACGCCGGTCGAGCTCGAGTGCCCGAACTGCGGCCGGACGGAGCGCTCGCTGCAGCCCGGCTCGGGGCCGCACGCGGCGAAGGAAGTGTGTGCGTGGTGCGGACGCTGGCTCCGCTGGGTGCCGCAGGCGGAAGCCGAGGCGCGGTGGCTGGACGAGGTGCCGTTCTAGATGGCCGAGACGCCGGTGGCAGAGTCGATTCAGCGCTTCCTCGGACTGCTCTTCGAGCCGGGGGACGTCTTCGAGGTGCGGGCCCCCGATTGCCGGGACCGCCCGGACGCCCGCTACACGTACGTCTGCTGCGGCTACTTCACACATGAGACCATCGGTGCCGCCGCGCAGGCGATCGCCGAGCTGGACCGCGCCGCCGTTGCGCCGGCCGTCTACGTGACGATGAATCCGGTTGCGCCCGCGCTGCTGGCCCGCTCGGTCAACCGCATCAAGCCGCGGGCCCGTGAGACGACGCAGGACAAGGACATCGTCTGCCGGCGTTGGCTGCTGGTCGACGTCGATCCGGTGCGGCCGGCGGGCGTCAGCTCGACCGACGTCGAACTGGCGATGGCCGCCGAGCGTGCCGGGGTCGTGGCCGCGTACCTGGCGGATTCCGGCTGGCCGGCGCCGATCCGAGTGATGTCCGGCAACGGCCATCACCTGCTGTACCGTGTCGAGCTGCCGGCGGACGACGAGGGGCTGGTGAAGCGCGTGCTGGTCGCCCTGGCCGAGCGCTACGACGACGCGGACGTGACGATTGATCGGTCCGTCCACAACGCCGCCCGGATCGTGAAAGTGGCCGGAACAGTCTCACGCAAGGGCGATGATCTCCGCGGCGTCGCCGGCCTGGACGATCGGCCGCACCGCCGGGCCGAGCTGCTCGACGTGCCCGAGGCGATCGTCGCCGTGCCGCGCGAGCTGCTCGAACGCATGGCGCCGCCGGCGGAACCGGCATCCCTCCCACCCCCGGCGGACCGCCCCATGTGCGACCGCCTCGACTGCACGCCGGCGGGCGTACGGGCGTGGCTGGAGGCGCACGGCGTCGAGGTCAAGGGCCACCGCCGCAACGGCGACAAGACGCTCCTGCTGCTGGCACGCTGCCCGATCAACCCCGAGATCGCGTCCACCGGCGGCTCCGACATAGCCGTGCTCGTCGGCGACGACGGCAAGCTCGCCTACTGCAACAAGCACAGCCGAGGTCAGGGATACACGTGGCACGACCTGCGCCGCGCCCTCGAGCCCGACTGGCAACCGCCGGCGGACGAACCGGACGTCGATCTGTCGGCGTTCGTGCCCGACCGCCGCGCCGTGGCGGCGCCGAAGCCGGCGCCGTCGCTGCCCGATCCGAGTCCGCTGCCGGACGAGCTCCTGCGCGTCCCGGGCTTCGTCGGCGAGGTGATGGACTACTGCCTGGCCACCGCGCCCTATCCGAACCCGGTGATGGCCTTCTGCGGGGCGCTGGCCCTGCAGGCGTTCCTGGCCGGCCGCCGCGTCCGCGACGCCGGCGACAACCGCACGAACGTCTACCTGCTGGGTCTGGCCCACTCGGCCGCCGGCAAGGACTGGCCCCGCAAGGTCAACACGCGGATCGTGCACGAGGTCGGCCTGGCCGAGTGCCTCGGCGACCGCTTCGCCTCCGGGGAGGGCATTCAGGACGCCCTGTTCCTGAACCCCTGCATGCTGTTTCAGACCGACGAGATCGACGGCATGCTGCAGTCGATCAACAAGGCGAAGGACGCCCGGCACGAGAACGTCATGGGCACGCTGCTCACGATGTACTCGTCGTCGACCAGCGTCTTCCCCATGCGTCGCAAGGCGGGCAAGGCCGCTCCGGGGGTGATCGACCAGCCCACACTCGTGATCTTCGGCACGGCGATTCCGAACCACTACTACGAGGCCCTCTCCGAGCGCATGCTCACCAACGGGTTTTTCGCCCGCATGCTCATTCTCGAATCCGGGCCGCGCTGCAAGGGGCAGGAGCCGCGGATCGCGGACGTGCCCGGGCGTGTCATGGAGA
Source organism: Phycisphaerae bacterium (assembly GCA_050115495.1). Classification (GTDB taxonomy): domain Bacteria; phylum Planctomycetota; class Phycisphaerae; order UBA1845; family Fen-1342; genus JAAYXS01. Next base: position 34,001 of record JASFQK010000034.1, read on the forward strand.
CGGCCCGCTGGTGGGCGGACTTCCGGCCGGGGCGGGGCAACCTGCAGGACTGGCATCCGGTGCCGCAGGTCGTGGCGGCGACCGAGGACGCCCAAGCGCTGCTCGTCGAGACCCGTGAGCAGGCCGAGATCGAGTACGCCCGCGCCGAGTCCGCCGGCGACCCGGTCGGCACCACGGTATGGGGGCGCGTCAGCGAGCAGACCCGCAAGCTGGCGCTGCTGCACGCCGTCAGCGCCGACCACCACGCCCCGTGTATCGACGTCGAGGCCGTCCGCTGGGCGTCGCAGTTCGTGCTGCACCAGACGCGTCGCATGCTGTTCATGGCCTCCAGCCACGTGGCGGACAACCCCTTCCACGCCGAATGCCTGAAGCTCCTGGAGAAGCTGCGCGACGCGCCCGGTCAGGAGCTGCCCCACAGCGTGCTGCTCAAGCGCATGAAAACCGACGCCAAGACGTTCGGCACGCTCGTCGAGACGCTGGCCCAGCAAGGCGACATCGAGGTGGTAACGGCGCCCACACCCGGCCGGAACATGCGGGCTTATCGGCTCGCCGGGGCGGTGAAGGAACGCTCCGAAACAACCCCAGGAGGTGAAAGATGATGGCTTCGACTTCGACCATGCTTCACCCTTGTTCTCCCTTCCTTCACCCCCTGAGGGTGAAAGAAGTAAATCGCGCAAATGGCTATAATATAAATAGAAACAACTACTCTCTCTATATATATAAGCCTTTCACCCTACCCCCCTCGCGCACCCCCTGTACGCGCTATTATGCGTGTGTATACGCGAGGGGGGGTGAAAGAGTGAAACATCGGCCCTTCCCGTCCCGAGCGACGGAAGCCAGCCGCGGTCACCACCACAACCGACCGGCCTGGTCGCTACACCAGAACGCCACAGGACGCCGTCCCGTTGTGCCTGTGCGGCGATCGCCACTCGGCCGGTACCCCCGGTCCACCCCATCGCGCCACGGGCCGCAGACGGCCTGCTACGGGTCCTCCCGGGCCGAGAAGAGGGAAGACGCCCGCGGGAACCGCCACCGACGGGATCAGACTTTATTTCCAGGGCCGAAATTCAACCAGATGCGATCCGCCGTAACCCGCTGTGACGCGGCGCGATGAACGCGACCCGCCGCAACGAAAGGAAACAGCCGTGATAAACGCGAAGCTCAACATCGGACGGGCGGGAGCCGGCAGGCGATTCGAGCTGCCGACCGACCTGGTCACGCGGACGCAGGCCATCCTGGCGATCAAGGGTGCCGGCAAGACCTACACGGCGATCGTGCAGATGGAGGAGATGCTCGCCGCCGGCCAGCAGTGCGTGGCGATCGACCCCACCGGTGTCTGGTGGGGCCTGCGAGCCGGGGCCAACGGGCGGTCACGCGGGCTGCCGGTGATCATCCTCGGCGGAGACCACGGCGACGTCCCGCTCGACCCGGCGGCCGGCGAGATCGTGGCCGAGTGGCTGGTCGAGGCCGGGCAGTCGGCGGTCCTGGACCTGTCGGCGTTCGAGAGCAACGCCGCTCAGGATCGGTTCGCCACGGCGTTCGCCGAGCGGCTGTACCGCCGGAAGGCGACGGCCGCGGCTCGCACACCGCTGCACATCTTCCTCGACGAGGCGGATTCGTTCGCGCCGCAACGGCCGCTACCCGGTCAGCAGCGGATGCTCGGAGCGTGGGAGGCGATCGTCCGGCGGGGTCGGTCGCGGGGACTGGGGCTGACGCTGATCACCCAGCGGCCGGCGGTGCTGAGCAAGAACGTCCTCACGCAGAGCGAGTTGCTCACCTGCCTGCGGATCGTCAGCCCGCAGGACCGGAAGGCCGTGCTGGACTGGGTCAACGTCCACGGCGACGTCGAGCGGCGCGAGCAGATGATGCGCGGCCTGGCCTCGCTGCCGCGCGGTACGGCGTGGTTCTGGTCGCCGGGCTGGCTGGACCTGTTCGAGCGCGTGGAGATCCGCCGCCGGCGGACGTACGACAGCTCGGTGACGCCGGGCACGGGCGAGACGCCGATCCGGCCGCGGAAGCTGGCGCCGGTCGACCTGGCGGTCCTCAGCGAACGGATCAAGGCCTCGGCCGAGGCCGTCGAGGCGAACGACCCGAAGAAGCTCCGGGCCGAGGTGGCGCGGCTGCGAGCAGAGGTCGCCCGGCTCGAAGGGCAGACGGGCGGGCCGGACGAGGTGGAGGTAGCCCTTCGCATTGCCAAATCCGTGCGCGCCTCGATCGTCGAGCGAGACGCCGAGTGGGCTCGGGTGGTCGATAGCTGTCGTAAAGCAGTCGAGGAGTCGATCCGCCGAGTGGTCGCGCCGCCGGAGACCGGGACCGTCGTCCTGCCCGAGGCGGCGCCCGTCGTTAAGAAACCGGCGCGGATTATTCCCACTTCTATTCCCGCCGACGGCGAGCTGAACGCGTACCAGCGGGATCTGCTGGCGGTGCTGCTCGACCGGTCGCCGGTACCGACGCCGCGGGGGCAGCTCGGAGCACTCGCCGGCCGGTCGATCAAGAGCTCGGCGTTCGGGCCGAACCTGCGGGCACTGATCGACCGCAGCCTGGTCGAGGCCAACGGGCGGGGCTACGTCGCCACGTCGGCCGCGCTGGCGGCGTGCCCGGACCATCGGCCGGCGCCGCGTTCGGGCCGGGCAGCGCTGGACCACTGGCTCGGCAAGCTGCCGGCGTACGAGGCCTCGCTGCTGCGGGCGATCGCCGACGCCGGCCGGGCGCTGACGTCCGACGAGATCGCCGACCGCGCCGGCCGGTCGACCGGCAGCAGCGCCTTCCGCCCGGCGCTGCGGAACCTCGTGGACTTGGAGCACGTCGAGCAGGCCGGCGATCGGTACGTGTTGGGGACGGCGTTTCGGGCGTGAGAGGAATGAGGCAGGACAGCATGAGCACAACGGACATCAGGACCAATCTCGGCGCGACGCGCCGCTACCCCGCAAACCGAAGGACGCCTGTGATGACAAGACGTTGCACGAAGCGGCACGAAACCAAGCCCGGCCGCATGGCCCGCTGGCTGGCCACCTGCCGATCGGTCTGGCCCGAACTCATCTGGGAGCGCAATGACACGCTTGGCGGGATCGCCGGACAGCGTCCAGACGACGACATGTCGAGCGTGGTGATCTTCCCAACCGATTACGGCTTGGGTGCCGTACTCATGATCGATATGAACGAGCAGGAGCTCAAGATCGTGTCGAGCCCCCACGCCTCATACGAAGCGGCCGTGCGTGCCCTGCGTGGCGCAGTGCTGAAGGCGATTCCGGCCCTGCAGGCGCTGACACGAACGGGGGGACGGTGATGGACGAAGGGCGTGGCGTGAGCACAGTTGACCTGATTACCGCCGAGCTGGTGCTGTCGTGGCGGCCGTGCTCGCAATTCCCGAGAGAGCGAGTGCGCGAGTTGTTTGGCGACGGCTTGACTCCGTTGGAAGTGTGCGGCCTGGAGGTCCCGTCGCGTGACCGTCTCTGGGTGCTACTCAGAGACGAGATCGTGCCGATACGGACCATGTTGCTGCTGGCATGCCGATGGGCTTACGGCGTACAGCCGATCTATGACCGCTGGCATCCTGATGATAGGCGTGTTCGTGATGGTATTCGCGTAGCCCGTCGGTACGTTCTGGGGCAAACAGAGGCAACTGCACTGTCTGCTGTCGAGAAGCGCTTAATCGCTGCGGCGGCAGCAGCGGCTAGAGACTCGTATAACGGCACATCCGTCGCGGCCGAAACTGCGTTTGCTGCGGTGAGGGCCACTAAGTGCTTCGCCAGATCGGCGCGCGACCATTACAGGGCCTCGCTCTGGACTGAACTAGCAGTTGGCCATGTCGAGTTTGCGTCCTGGATGGCGGCCCACATTAACAAGCGATCGCCGGACGCCATATGGGCCGCACAACTCGCCGACGTCCGGGCCGTGCTGACTGGGGAGTTGGATCTGGCCACTGAGGCGCACGCTGCGCTCGAAACGGAGGGTGTGGCGTGAGCGACACATCGACCATGCGAATCACCGCCCTGGCCCAGTGGTTCGGCGGCAATCGCGGACTCGCCCATACGGTCGGGGCCGCCCTGGGGAAGCTGCGCTGGTGCGGCGTGCCGTTCGCCGGCGGCTGTGCCGAGCTGCCGCACATCCAGACGGCCGCCGGCGTCGCCAACGACCTGCATCGGCACATCATCAACCTCGCCCGCGTGGTTCGCGATGACGAGCTGGTCGAGCAGCTCGTGCACCGGCTCGAAGGGGCCCTGTTCCACCAGGACGAGCTGGCCGGCGCGCAGCGCCGCTGCCGCGAGCGGGAGCAGCGAGGCGGGAACGGCGACGCCGCAGACGTCGTTTGGGCGAGGGACTACTTCCTCGCCTGCTGGATGGGCCGCGGCGGCCACGCGGGCAAACGGAGCGAGTTCAACCAGACGCTGTCGGCGCGGTGGACGGCCAGCGGCGGCGACTCGGCCGTCCGGTTCCGCAGCGCCGTCGAGTCGCTACGGGCCTGGCACGACGCCTTGAAACGCTGGTCGTTCCTGTGCCTGGACGCGTTCGAGTTCCTCGGGCACGTCCACGACAAGCCCGGCGTCGGCCTCTACGTCGATGCCCCGTGGCCGGACGCCGGGGAGGACTACCAGCACAGGTTCCCGGCCTACGACCACATGCAACTGGCCGACGTGCTGAGCCGCTTCCGGGAGATCCGGATTGCCATCCGGTTCGGCGATCACCCACTGATTCGCGAGCTCTACACCGAGCCGCAGTGGACCTGGCTGAGGCAAACCGGGCGCAACCAGCAGAACAACGAGACGGCCGAAGTGCTGATCGTGAACGGGAAGTGCGACGTGAGGGATCTACAGGCGGACCTGTTCTGACAACCCATAGGAGGACGTACGTGATGATCGTGTCATTCAGAGCCGACAACCAACTCACGCGAGAACTTGGCGGCCTAGCCAGGGACCTCGGCTTCTCTAGGGCGCACCTCTGCCGCGCGATTCTGCGCGGCGTGCTGCGCGACAAGGAGGGGATCCAGAAGTGGATGGACATCGTTCTCGGGCCGCGATTCGCGTTCTGCGTGGTGCCGGACAGCTGCCTGAAGCGCGAGCCTGCCGTTCCCGAGGCCGCGAACGACGGCGACGCGCAATCGCCACAGACGCCTCACCGGAGCCACGAACGATGACAGACGAGCTTACGCACTGCCGGCGCTGCGGTCGGCCAGCTCGTGGTGGAGTCGGCTCGCCTCAGGCGCGCATGTTGCGACGGGCTAGGAAAGGCGTGTGCCTGGAGTGCGGAGTCGTCGAGTTCCTGCAGAGGCTCGACAACATGCACGGCGGACACTTGTTCGGGGCCGGCCCGGAAGCGCTGCGCCTTCCGCACATCCAGCAGCAGTTCGCGTCCGTGATGCGCGCCGGGCTGTCAGACGCCAACCCGGACGACGTCGACTGGGAACGCGTGATTGCCCTGTGGAACGTCGCGCCGCCGGCAGACCGGATGCTGTTCTGATCGATCGAACAGGAGGTAATGCAGTGGCTTGTACAGACGACTCGACAAAGAATGATGACTTGTGGCGATCCATGAGTGCCACGGTACGAGCGGCGGAGCTGGCGTTCTGCGCGGCCGTTGTACTCGACAAGCTCGACTTGCCAACCGACTACGAGATTGGATCGCTTAGAAACTACGAAATTCTCGAAAGAGCGATGGACTTGGCCCGTAAGGCTGTTGAGACGGCCATGCACTCAGAGCGCGTTGCGCTGCCCGAGAAGTCGGCGCCGCCGCCCCAGCCGGCCGGTGACCTGGCGAGTGAAGTGGCCAATCTTAGAGCCGAAAACGAACGCCTGCGCCGCGGGCTGGAGGTGCACCTGCACACGCAGGAGTGCCTGGAGTACGCAGCCAATACCGCACGCCGGTGCGGGTCTTACTACTGCCTCGCCAAGTGCGCCGACTCTCGGCGGGCAATCCTCGGGGAGACGTCATGAGCGACACGATCGCGGTTACGTCAGACATGCGCGGCCTGCTCGACGAGCTGCTCGACTGCGAAGACGGCCTGAGCGGCTGGGAGATGGACTTCCTGGGCAGCCTGGATGTGCAGTTCGACGCCCACGATCAGGTCTCGCGTAAGCAGCTCGACAAGCTGCACGAGATCGCACGCAAGATGGGGCTGATCGACTGATCGGGTCGCATGGGCGAACGTCGAGCAGGCCGAGGACCAGTGTGTTGGAGGCAGCGTTGCTGGTGTGAGACTGAGACGAGGTGAGCATGGACGGGCTCGAGCTGGTTCCAACGGAAGAGCTGATCGCGGAGATCCTCCGACGTACCGACCAGGGCCTGGTGATCTGGATAGACCCGCATGATCGCGTGGAAATGCGATTCCATGGTCGCCACGTCTCCGCAATCGGACTGGCCGAATACGCGCGACGGCGGATTTACGAACAGCTCTTCCTGGCACAACCACCGCCGCCGGAGATCGAAGACTAGAAGGTGTGTTATGGATGTTGACGTCGTGCAGATAGCAACCATCAAACCCTACGAAAGCAACCCGCGGATCAACGATGCGGCGGTGGACGCCGTTGCCGAGTCGATTCGGCGGTTCGGGTTCCGCCAGCCGATCGTCGTCGACGAGGCCGGCGTGATCGTTTGTGGGCATACACGGTGGAAGGCGGCGCTGAAGCTCGGGCTGACGGCGGTGCCCGTGCACGTCGCCCGCGACCTGACGCCGGAGCAGATCCGGGCGTACCGGATCGCGGACAACAAAACTGCCGAGCTGGCCACGTGGAACCTCGACCTGCTGCCGATCGAGCTCGCCGAGCTCCAGGGGGCCGGTATCGACTGGTCGCTGCTGGGGTTCGACGCCGACGAGCTGGCGAAGCTGCTCGGCGGCGACGTGAAGCCGGGCCTGACCGATCCCGACGAGATCCCCGAGCCGCCGGACGAACCGGTCACGCGGCCCGGCGACCTGTGGATTCTCGGCGAGCACCGGCTGCTGTGCGGCGACGCCACGCGAGCCGGAGACGTCGCCAGGCTCCTGGACGGTGCGTCGCCGCTGTTGATGGTCACCGATCCGCCGTACGGCGTGCGCCTGATGTATCGCGTTGCTGCGTAAGGAATTACGAGCATGCGAGAGACCTTGTTGGCAATGTTTGGAAGCAAACCGTGGCCGTTTGGCCGGCCATTGTACCTAGGGAGTAAGTTGGCCAGCACGTGTGAGCTGGCTGGCGACATAGCTCTCCCGACAACGTGGGACCCAGGTGAGGCTTCACAACCGATGCAGTCCTGCCAGGTAGAGCTTCCGCACGACTACGAAAGGAACCGACCAATACCTTCGGGAAAGTGGGCCCCCATTCCTGCGAATACTGGAGCCGCCCGGGAGTACCCCGCCCGGGCTAGGGAATGGCCCAAGCGGGCAAGCGCTATCGTTGTAGGCGCATGCCCTGGCGAATCGCTTCGGCGATTCCGAGGTCGGCGGAGTGGTCAACTATCCGCCGGTGCTTGGGGGAGCAGCGGAGAGCTGTTGGGTATCGAAAGGTCGGAGTCTACCCGGAAGCGTTTGAGTGCCAGCAAGGGAACCAGGGAAGCCCAGCCGAGTATGGCAGTCGCACAGATAGGCCGCCTTCGGGCGGCTGAATCTCTGCCGATGAGGCGGCTGGGTGGCGGAGCGTCCGTAGTAGTCCGAGGACGGGAAAACCGTCTACATGGCGAAGGGACGCAGGATGTTTCGTTCTGGACGGCCAAGGCGTTCGTCAATCGCGAGGGCTCGCGATGAACGTGGCGGAAGTCCAGAGAAGGCTGTGGGAGCAATCCGGCTCGCATCGGCAATTGCGTGCATCCGGGACACCGCTGTTCCCCACCAACCCGTATGACGGGCGCGTGCGGAACCTGATGGACCTGATGCACCACCCGCACTGGCTGCGGGATGCGGCCGACCGCGTGCTGAGGCGGTCCCACAACAAAGCGCCGGGCGTAGACGGCGTGACTGCACGCGAGTTCCGCAAGGGGCTCGACGGCAAGCTCGAATGTCTGCGCCTGGAATTGAAGCGTGGAACGTACCAACCCCAACCCGTGCGGCGGGTGATGATCCCGAAGGCCAACGGCAAACTGCGGCCTCTGGGCATCCCCTGTCTACGGGACAAGATCGTCCAGGAAGCCATCCGCATGGCGCTGGAACCGATCTTCGAGGTGGAGTTCCACGATCATTCGTACGGGTTCCGGCCTCACCGAAGCACGCACCATGCCGTTTTCCGTTGTCAGCACCTGATGAAGCACGGCTTCACCTGGGTGATTGAGGGAGATGTCAAGGCATGCTTCGATGAGATCTCGCACCGGTCCATCCTGCGGGCCGTGCGGGAGAAGGTCATGGACAACAAGTTCCTCGCGCTGATCCACCGGTTCCTCAAGGCTGGTGTGGAGGTCGAGGGCATTGTCCAGCCGACCGAGAAAGGCGTACCCCAGGGTGGCGTGATCTCACCGCTGCTGGCCAATGCGGTCCTGAACAAGCTGGACTGGTTCCTGCACAGTAAGGGCACGCACGAGCAGGCCATGATGCGGGCCGCCCGCAACCGGCGGCCGAATGTTCGGTTCGTGCGGTATGCGGACGACTGGTGCGTCTTCGTCACGCGGGCGTCGCGGCGCTATGCCGAAACGCTGCGCGATGACATCCGCGAGTTCCTTCGACGCGAATGCGGCCTGGAACTCTCGGTGGAGAAGACACACGTCACGCACGTCCAGGATGGGTATGACTTCCTCGGCTTCCGCCTGAGCTATGAAATCGGCCAAGGCGGTAAGCGGGTGCCGAAGATCAAGGTTGGTCTGAAGGCCCTGGCGAACGTGAAACAGCGGCTGCATGACGCGCTGCGGAATCGCCCCCACCAGGAATCGGTGGCCCTGCGGTTGCAGCGTGGCTCGGCGGTCGTGCGCGGGTGGTCGGAATACTTCCGTATCGCCCACAACTTCACGGACCTTGCTGGAACGTTGGATCATCATGCGCTCTGGATCGCCCTAAAGGGTATCTGTCGCAAGTTCGACATCCCTACGGGCACGGCCATGAAGCGGTACTACCGTCGCGGCGGACTCCAGGTTGACGACCTCTGCCGCTTGGAGACGTTCAGCGGATTTTCGATGAAGCTGGACTATCGCGGACCAGAACCGTACATGCCCGGCCAGGGCGACTATGAGACTGACGCCGAGATGGAAGCGGCGTTCGCGCAGTTCAATGAACGCCGGCGCCTGGGGAACCTGGACGCGAAATACCGCGCCTTACAGCGTGACGGCTATCGCTGTCGCGCTTGTGGGAAACGGGTTACGGACCGGAACTCCCAGGCGGACCACATCGTCCCCGTACATCGCTTTGCGAGCTTCGCCCTGGCGACCACCGATGAGAACCTCCAGACCTTGTGCCTGGATTGTCACCGGGAGAAGCACAGTGCGTAGCAGAGCCGAGAATCATCTGGAGAGCCGGATGCACGGAAACGTGCAAGTCCGGTTCGGGGTTGGGGTCGGGATGCAATCTCCCGGCCTACACCACGTGCGTGTTGAGCCGCGCAGCAACAACGCGATCGCGGCGGGGCTGTCGTCGTTCCCGGCGGAGGAAGCGCAGGCCGGACGCCGGAAGCTGCGCCCCAGGGACCGCCCGCTCGAGAACGACTTCGTGTCGGACGAGGAGTTCGGGCGGCTGCTGCACGCCTGGTTCGGCAACATCGCCCGCGTGCTATTGCCCGGGCGGGCGGCGTACATCTGGGGTGGCTACGCCAACATCGCCAACTACCCACCGGTGCTGAAGGCCGCCGGGCTGTACTTCTCCCAGACGATCATCTGGGTGAAGGAGCACCCGGTCCTCACCCGCAAGGACTTCATGGGCAACCACGAGTGGTGCTTCTACACGTGGCGCGAGGGTGCCGCCCACGTCTTCCTCGGGCCGAACAACGCCACCGACGTCTGGTCGGTCAAGAAGGTCAACCCGCAGAGCATGGTCCACCTGACCGAGAAGCCGGTCGAGCTGGCGGTGCGGGCGATGCAGTACTCGTCACGCCCGGGCGAGAACGTGCTGGACTTGTTCGGCGGCAGCGGCTCGACGCTGATCGCCGCCGAGCAGACGGGCCGGCGGGCGTTTCTGATGGAGCTCGACCCGCTGTACTGCGACGTGATCGTGCGGCGGTGGGAGCAGTTCACGGGGCAAAAGGCGGAGCTAGCCTCCGGTCCCGATCCATTTCGCGAGGAGGATGCTGATGACGATGAGGATAATCCCGACAACTAGACCGAGCAGCAGGAACTGCCAGAGGAAGCGGTCTCCGAAAGGTGTCAGCTTCCGCGACTCCGTCCCCGTAATGATGGTGACATAATCAATGTCCCATCGCACTGCTGGATCAAGGTCGAATTCAATCAATTGAGAGGTACGCCGTTCAAGAGCGCGAGGTGGGATTGACCAGTGATAGATAGTGTGGCAATCGCTTATCAACGGGATACTTTCGAGAGGGAGTGGCGCTCTTTCCCGGTGGAAGTAATCGCTGTGGGGCGGCGAGTCATCTTTCAGGCCGAAGTACTCGATTCGCGTGTCATTCACCGAAATTCGAACACGGGCATCCCGCACCTTCGAGTGCAACCCAGCAAATGGGCGTCGAGCGGCGACTACGAGTCGACTGCGCGCGATTTTGGCAAGGTCTTCCGGTCGCACCCTCACCTCATAGTGCACAATGGTCGGTTCTGGGGCGTCGATGTGCGAACCGACTATCGCCGTCTCAGGGCCGACGAACCAATTCGCATCGCATTCGCCTGGATTCTCCTGGGTAGCGACGCGGCCACGCACAATCGTCGCCTTGGAGCCGTAGACGGGATCAGCCGCCGACCACTGAACGTCTCGCAGGTAGAAGCGCGGGAGCATGGGCATCCCTCCTGCTGCATGCATATTGTAAGCCTTGGCGGTGCAACGGAGCAATCCTGCCCACGTCACACCGCCCCCTCGCAGGCATTATCCGCAAAACGCGAACTGCCCGCGGCCGGTCTTCCTGAAGCGAGCCTTGTCGCTCTTGGCGCCGATCTCCCGCAGGATCGCGGCGTAGAGTGTGGATTCCGGCGTCTTGCCGTTGGGACTCGTCCACAGGCCGCGCTCGGCCATCGCCTCGATCAGCTCCTTGGCCCGCATGGGCTGGCCGGCGTCGGCCAGGACCTGGGCCGCGGCGTCCAGGGCGCCGACACGCCGAGGCCGCGGCTCGGCGGGCTGCTTCGGGCGGCGTTTCTGGGCTGGCTGAGTCTCGCCGCCGCCGGCGGTCTCAACCGGGCGCCACAATCGCCGGGCGCTCTTGATGCGGATGCGCTTGCCGGTGGCGGTGTTTGTGGCGTTCCAGCCGCCGTGGCTGTTGGTCGAGTCGATCCGCACCGTGACGATGCGGTTACTCACCTTGGCCTCGTACGTGTGCCCGATTTTGACCTCGTCCTTCGTCATGGCTGGTCCTTTCACGTTGCCTCGTCAGGCCCGGGTCTCACGCGCCCGGGCGATCCCGACCGGGTCGGGATTTCGGCGGCGTCAGTTCTGCCCGTCGGCGTCAAGTACGCCGTCGAGCTGGTTCCGCAGGGCGATCGCCGTCTCGCGCGTGAGGATCATGGTGGTCTGGTTCGGTGCCGTACCGCGGGTGTAGGTCAGGTCCAGGCGGACCACTCGCTCGCCGGCCCGGTTGGTCCCGGCGTCGGCGTTCGTCTCGTCGTATACGGCCCCGTCGAATCTCGTGATGTCGTCGGTCATGTCGGCCTCCCTCGTTCCGTCCCATGGGGGCCGGGCTTAGAACTCGAAACCCAGGTTCAGGCACCGCTCCAGGTCGCTCATCGTCATCCGGCCGGCTCGCAGAATCTGGGTGGCCCAGGCCGCCAGGCTCGGCGACTGGCAGCTTGCCGTCTCGCGCAGGAATCGCTTCAGGGCCGCATCCAGCCGGATCTCGTTCGTCTTCGCGTTGCGGTTCGTGGTCGTCATCGCGTGCTCCTTTGTGTTCCGCGTGCACACAGGACATGCCATGGGTTTGGCCGGAAATCCACTCGCAGCGTTAGAATCTGCATGAATTCTCGATATCCTAGGGATCAGGTCCGAGTCGTCCCCGAGAGCGCTCTCGCCGGCGGACCGGCGGCTTCCGGGCCGCGGCGGGCGGCTGCGGGGCGACACGGCCGCCGTGTGGCGGTCTGGGGCGCGAGTGCGCGGGAGGTGGCGTAGATGGACGGAGCGGAAGCGAGGCTGAACCCCGCGGCTCTGCCGCTGGCCGACGCCGCCCGGCTGCTGTCGGCGGCCGGCGGTCAGGCGGTCACGGTCGAGATGCTGGAGGCCGACGTGGCCGCCGGGGCCCCGACGAACGCGGACGGAACGCTGAATCTGATCCGCTACGCCGCGTGGCTGGTGAAGGAGATGGCCGGCGGAGGGCTATCGTGATGCTCACGAAGCAAGAGCAGCGAGCGGTCAAAGACTTGGTGATTGCGGCATGTCACGCTGAGCCGGATTTGATTGGGGTGCCAGTGTGGTATGTCCCGAACTGTGACACCGTACACTCGTCAGTCAATGATCTCGCCAAGTGCTTATACAAGCGCAGGATGCTTCCTTGGCCTGCTGCGCCGTCAATCTGTATATATAACCCTCAATACACAAACGCAGAATATATCGCGTGCGCACCAAGCACAGAGGACGATCTGTCCTTCGCCTTCTGGTCAATGGTATATGAACGAGGCAATCCGCGCGTCTTCTATCATCGACCGCATTCCTACGATGCCGACAAGGAACTCACATCGATCGTCATTTTTGCTCTCGCCGCCATGTCCATGCCGTGCGGCTACATCGTGAAGCACCGCTCGTCTTGCGGTTTCGGAACCGGCGCTCTGCGCCGGGAGACGCGGGAGCGACCGATCTTCTCGATCGTGCCGTATGAGCGGCTGTATCGTGAAGTGAGATCGGCGGGCCTTGAGCCCCGTGAGGTTCATCCCCATCAGCGCCGTGGGCACATGCGGTACCTGTGGAAGGCAGCCGGCGTTGATCGTCACGCGCTACCTCGCACGGCGGCCGAGCGCCTTATGGTTGCGCTGGAACACAACGTACGAATGGTGCGCGTGCCGCCAACGTGGGTCGGCGAACGGGAGTGGAGCGACGGAGCGTTCACGCACGAGATTCAGATTGGCGAATTCCCGATGAACCCGTGCGTCACGAGGTTGTTCGCACATGCCGATTGACCCGCGCAAGCTGAAGCCGAGCGAGGTCGTGCAGTTGCTGAACAGCACGCCGCTGGGCGAGGTCATGTCCGAGCGGCAGCTCTACCGCCACCGCTCGCGCGCCGGCTTCCGCATCGGCGACGGGCGGACGATCGACCTGCTGCGCTACGCCGCCTGGCTGGTCCTCGAACGCCACCGGCCGCGGCCCGAGCCGGCGGGGCTGACGGCCTACGAGGCCCACCGCGAGCGGGCGGCCCAACGCGGGCGGGAGATGGCCCTGCTCGGCCGCGACATCGCCGGCGGCGAGTGGGTGCACCCGCCGCTGAATCTCGAGCGCCGCGCCCGGGCCGAGCGGGACTTCCGCTACTTCTGCGAGGCGTACTTCCCGCAGACGTTCCACCTGCCGTGGTCGGAGGACCACCTGAAGGTCATCGCCAAGATCGAGCAGGCGGTGCTCGAAGGCGGGCTGTTCGCCCTGGCGATGCCGCGGGGCAGTGGGAAGACGTCGATCTGCGAGGTCGCCTGCCTCTGGGCCATGGCCTACGGCCACCGGGAGTTCATCGCGCTGATCGGCAGCGACGAGGAGCACGCCGCCGGCATGCTCGAGAGCATCAAGGTCGAGGTCGAGACCAACGACCTGCTCGAGGAGGACTTCTCCGAAGTCGTCGGGCCGGTGCGGGCGCTGGAGGGCATCCACCAGCGGGCGGCGGGTCAGCTCTACGAGGGCAAGCAGACACGTATCGGCTGGACGGCCCGCGAGATCGTCCTGCCGACGATGCCGGCGCTGCCGTGGCTGGACGGCCCGCCGAAGTCGAACGGGGCGATCATCAAGGTGGCCGGCATCACCGGCCGCATCCGCGGCATGAAGTACAAGCGGGCCGACGGCTCGTCCGTGCGCCCGTCGCTGGTTTTGATCGACGATCCGCAGACCGACGAATCCGCCCGGTCGCCGATGCAGTGCACGGTACGGGAGCGGATCCTGGCCGGCGCGGTGCTCGGTCTGGCCGGGCCCGGGCGGAAGATCGCCGGTCTGATGACGCTGACGGTCGTGCGGCCGGAGGACCTGGCCGATCGCCTGCTCGACCGCGAGAAGCACCCGCAGTGGCAGGGTGAACGCACGAAGATGGTCTACGCGTTCCCCAGCAACGAGAAGCTGTGGGCCCGCTACGCCGAGCTGTGGCGCGAAGGAATGCGGGCCGATCAGGGCGCGGCCCAGGCGACGGAGTTCTACCGAACGCACCGGGTGGCGATGGACGCCGGCGCCGTGATCGCCTGGCCCGAGCGGCACCATCCCGACGAGCTCTCGGCGATCCAGCACGCCATGAACCTCCGTCTCGACCGCGGCGATGCGGCGTTCTGGGCGGAGTATCAGAACGAACCGCTGCCCGAGCAGCAGCCCGACGACGAGCTGCTCACCGTCGACCAGATCGTGGCCAAGCTCAACGGCCAGCGGCGCAGCGAGGTGCCGCAGACGGCCACGCACCTGACGATGTTCGTGGACGTGCAGGGCAAGGCGCTGTTCTACGTCGTGACGGCTTGGGGGGACGACTTCTCGGGGGCGGTGATCGACTACGGGACCGAGCCCGATCAGAAGTCGCCGCACTTCACGCTGCGCAGCATTCGCCGGACGCTGGCGGCGGCCGCGCCACGCGCCGGGTTCGAGGGGGCGATCTACGCCGGCCTGGAGCGGCTGACGGAGGCCAAGCTCGGCCAGGAGTGGAAGTGCGAGGACGGCTCGGTGCTGCGCATCGGCCGCTGCGTGATCGACGCGAACTGGGGCCAGGCGACCGACGTCGTGTACCAGTTCTGCCGGCAGAGCCAGTATGCCAGCGTACTGCTGCCGAGTCACGGGAAGTACGTCGGGGCCTCGTCGATTCCGTTCGGCGAGTACAAGCGGAAGCGCGGCGACCGCGTGGGGCTGAACTGGCGAATACCGGCGGTCGTGGGCCGGCGGGCCGTGCGGCACGTCGTATTCGACACGAACTACTGGAAGAGCTTCGTTCAGGCCCGTTTGGCCGTGCCGATGGGCGACCCGGGTTGCCTGTCGCTCTTCGGTCGCCAGCCGGAGCGGCACCGCCTGCTCGCCGAGCATCTGACGAGCGAGTACCGCGTGAAGACCGCGGGCCGCGGCCGGACCGTCGACGAGTGGAAGCTCCGCGTCGACGGCCTCGACAACCACTGGCTCGATTGTCTGGTCGGCTGCGCCGTGGCGGCGTCGATGGGCGGCGCGGCACCTCCCGGGCTCGTCAGCGGCGTACCCAAGCCGCGCCCGACGGTGCGGCTGTCCTCCCTTCAGGGGACGCGGCGATGAACGAACGGCCAGTGAAGCCAGAGCAGAAATCAGACGATCATCGCGGGCTGGTGTGCCCGAGATGCGGCTGCGAGCATTTTCGCGTGACATACACGCGGCGGGCTCTCGGTGGAAAGGTCGTTCGCAATCGTGAATGTCGTTGCTGCGGGAAGCGTGTGATCACGCACGAGCAAGTTGCGTTCTGAGACCGTGCTCCGCTTCTGACGCAGCGTGCGCCAGCTGTGCTGTCGCCAGTGAGGCTAGTTCCCACGCATCCTATTCACTTCGTTGTCGACATACGCTTCGTGCGCGGCGACGGCGTCACTTACGACATCTTCAATTGGCGTGAACTGGTCATCGATGTTCCTGTACTTCGCAAGCAGGACACTCGTTTGGCGTTCATTCTTCAAGGCTCGCGCGGATTGGCACCACTTCCCAAGGGTGGTGTACTTAACGTGCGGTTGATAGGCAGCCAACTCATCTTCCCATTCTCTCGTCCGGCGCTGAAACCACTCAGTCGTGCGATCGTCTGCTTCGACTTGTCGTTCCGTGCGATCATTTGCGTAGAATTGAATGTGCCGCAACGTGTCCTCTACCGGCAATCCATACGGTTCTTTTGCCAGTGAGTCTACTTGGCCAATCGTCTCCCCGATACGGCGACTCAGATTGCCAGCCAGAGCCTGCGCAAGATCGTTGTGCTCGCAACTCCTTCCTTTTGCCAAGCAAGCCAGAATGCTGTTCGCACCGTCCGGGTATTGGCTGGCGTCAGTGAAGCCATGTCTCGCGAAGAGCGGTTCGTTGCAGCTCATGTCTACCATGACGTTACCGTGTGATCGCGAACAGACTCTGCAAGCGTACTCGAAGTACTTCCGTGCGACGTGCTCAATGACGTCCTCGTGATAGCGGACGTGGTGGTACGACTCATTCCGAAAAGAGTGGATGCGCTTGGCTGCTTCGGCCGCCTCTCGGTCTACGACGCCTGCGTCGGTCACGGCAAGGAAGCTCACCTTCGAGTCAAAATCGCTCGTGATGCGCTTGCGTGTGCGTGGCGGGTACTTGAAGCCCACAGCACGCCCGACATACGCATCGACAGCGAATTTGTGCTTGATGATGCGGACAGCGATGCCTTCCATGACGTTGTCGATCAAGATTAGCGCGAGGCGTGCAGCGGTGGGAGTCTTCCGGTCGAGCAACTCCGCCGCAAGTTCCAGTTGCTCCAAGTCTCGGACGATTGTTGGGAATGACGTGATCATCGACTCACCATTGCCTCGTAAGCAGACCATCGGACGTGCGACGAGCGCCTTCGCACGAAGCTCTCCGGCCGGACAGGCCTCCAGCCAACTGGGACGGGGCTTCCGCTGCCGTAGATAGTGTGTCGGTTGCCCTTGGGTCGGACAAGGTCCTTTGAAGGGGGAAGGTAGCTCTGGATGGGAGTTTCACTCGCCGCGATTCCATATATGGAACAATCTCATTCGATGTGCCTCTCCGCAGTTGCATCGCGCGAGACGAAGGCGTAAGTATCGGCTAGACAACCAAGCCGGGTGATCCCGGAGGCGAGCGGTCGGCGGCTGATCCCCGCCGGCTCTCACGCGAGCAAACAGGCCGTACGGGGCCGTACTCCCCCGTGCGGCCTTTTCGTTTGGCCTCGCCTCGTGGAACGCCCGGCCGGTTTGGCGGGATGGTGTAACGGCAACATGCCGGCTTCATGCGCCGGAGCCGCGGGTTCGAATCCCGCTCCCGCAAGTGGAGGACGCGATGGCTGAGGAGCTCGAAGACGCGATTCGCGAGGCGGCCCAGCAGCCGGCCGAGGTGACGATCGACGGCCAGACGTTCAAGCAGCAACCGCTGCGCGACCAGATCGAGGCCGATCGTTACCTGGCCAGCAAGCAGGCCACCCGCAAGGGCCTCGGCGTGCGAATGACGAAGGTCGCGCCTCCGGGAGCAGTGTGACAGGAGCCATCAGCCATCAGCCGTCAACCGGAGTGCGGCGGCAATGGAGCTGACGGCTGAGGGCTGAAGGCTGAGGGCTTTCCGTGCTCAAGTGGCTGCGACAACTCGGCGGCAAGCGGCTGGCCCGGGCGGTGACCCGCGGTCGGCTGTTCGTTCGCGGGAAGTACGACGCTGCCCAGACCACGCACGAAAACCGCCGCCACTGGGCCAACGCCGATCTGCTGTCGGCCAATGCGGCGATGTCGGCCGACGTCCGGCGGGTGCTGCGCAGCCGGGCCCGCTACGAGGTCGCCAACAACAGCTACGCCAAGGGCATCGTGCTGACGCTGGCCAACTACATCGTCGGCACCGGCCCGCGGCTGCAGATGCTCACCGAGGACCCCGACGCCAACCGCTTCGTCGAGCGGGAGTTCGCCGGCTGGGCCAAGGCGGCCGGGCTGGCGCACAAGCTGCGGACGATGCGGATCGGGCAGAGCGAGTCGGGCGAGTGCTTCGGGCTGCTGATCAGCAATCCCCGCATCGCCGCCCCGGTGCAGCTCGACCTGCGACTGGTCGAATCCGACCAGGTCGCCTCGCCGTGGCCGCTGCCCCGCAGCAGCGCCAACATCGTGGACGGCATCGTCTTCGACGAGTTCGGTAACCCTGTGGCGTACACGATTCTCCGCCGGCATCCGGGGGACAGCACGGCCTTCCGCATCGCCGACAACGACTTCGACGTCATGCCGGTCGAGTCGGTGATTCACCTGTTCCGGGCCGAGCGGCCGGGGCAGAGCCGGGGCATTCCGGAGATCACGCCGGCGCTGCCGCTGTTTGCCATGCTGCGGCGGTACACGCTGGCCGTCCTCGGTGCGGCCGAGCAGGCCGCGCTGCCCGGCGGCGTGATCTACACGGACGCCGCGGCCGACGCCGAGGTCTCGAACGTCGAGCCGATGGACACGGTCGAGATGGACCGGGGCACGTGGATGACGATGCCCTTCGGCTGGAAGATCGGCCAGGTCAAGGCCGAGCAGCCGACGACGGTGTACGGCGACTTCAAGCACGAGGTGATCAACGAGATCGCCCGCTGCCTGGAGGTCCCGCTCAACATCGCGCTGGGCAACTCCGCGAAGCTCAACTACGCCTCGGGCCGGCTCGATCACCAGGCGTTCTTCAAGAAGATCCGCATCGATCAGGCCTATCTCGGCGACGTCGTGCTGGACCGCGTGCTGAGCGCCTGGCTGAGCGAGGCGGTGCTGATCGAAGGGTACCTGCCGCAATCGCTGCGGACGCGCGATGCGCTGTTCCCGCACCAGTGGTTCTGGGACGGGTTCGAGCACGTCGATCCGGCCAAGGAGGCCAACGCCCAGGCCACGCGGCTGGCCAGCCTCACCACGACGCTGGCGGCCGAGTACGCCAAGCAGGGGCTGGACTGGGAGAGCGAATTGCGCCAGCGGGGACGGGAGCAGGCCCTGCTGCGCGAGCTGGGACTGACCGCCGCCCAGGCGGCACCGGCGGTGACGGACGCCGACGAGGAGGATGAGGACGATGTCACGGAAGACGAAGACGCCCGCGCCGCGGCGTGAGGACGCCGAGCAGGTCCCGGACCGGCTGGCCCTGCTGTGTGGTGCCGAGTGCATCACGCTCGAGGCCCTGGCGACCGAGGGCGACGCTCCGGCCGTCCCGCGTTTCACCATGCTGGCCTATACCGGCAGGCCGATGCGGGTCGAGGGCTGGCGGTTCCCGGTCGTGGTGGACCTGGAGGGGCTGGTGATCCCGTCACAGCGGCGGTCGGTGCGTTTCGCGCACAGCATGTACGCCGGCGTGGGGCACACCGAGCGGATCGCCGTCGAGGCCGGCCGGCTGATCGCCGAGGGCATCGTCAGCCGGGACACGGCGGCGGCTCGGGAGGTGGTGACCAGCGGCAAGCGGGGCTTCCCGTGGCAGGCGTCGATCGGGGCCCAGGTAGCCCAGGCCGAGTTCGTGCGTGGCGGTAAGAGCGTCCTGGTGAACGGGCGGACGTTCGAAGGGCCGCTGTACGTGGCCCGGCGGACCGTACTCGGGGAAATCAGCTTCGTGGACCTGGGGGCGGACGGCAACACGGCTGCGACCATCGCGGCACAACAGCAGGAGAGCGCACTCATGGACGAGACGAACGACACGCCGGTCACGCCGGCCGAAGACACCCAGCCGACGGCGGAGTCCACCCCCGCGGGACAGACGGGCGGGAGTGGCACGGAGGCCAACCCGTCCGTCGACCCGGTCGCCGAGATCCGGGCCCAGGCCGTGGCCGAGAGCAAGCGCATCGCGGCCGTCCGCCGGATCTGCGGTGGGCGGTTCCCGCAGATCGAGGAACAGGCCATCGCCGACGGCTGGACCGAGGAGAAGACCGAGCTCGAGAAGCTGCGGGCCGGCCGGCCGAAGGCTCCGGCCGTCCACGTGGTCGACGAGACGGTGAGCGGCCGGATCCTCGAGGCGGCCTGCATGATGGCCGGGAAGATCACCCGGGTCGAGCAGCAGTACGACGAGCAGACGCTGGACGCCGCCGCCCGGCGATTCCGCGGCGGCATCGGGCTGCAGGAGCTCTTCCTCGAGGCCGCCCGGGCCAACGGCTACACCGGCTGGAACTTCCGCGACAGCCGTGAGGTGCTGCGCTGTGCGTTCGGGCAGGGGCTGCAGGCCGGCTTCTCGAGCATCAACATCGGCGGCATCCTCAGCAACGTGACGAACAAGTTCCTGCTGGAGGGCTTCTTCAGCGTGGAGCGGACCTGGCGGAACATCTGCGCGGTCCGCAACGTCAGCGACTTCAAGACGGTCACCAGCTACCGGCTGATCGGCAAGGACCAGTACGAGAAGGTCGCCCCCGGCGGTGAGCTGAAGCACGGCACGCTGGGCGAGCAGAGCTACCAGAACAAGGCCGACACGTACGGTCTGATCCTCGGCGTCGACCGGCAGGACATGATCAACGACGACCTGGGGGCGATCACCACGGTGCCGCGCAAGCTGGGCCGCGGGTCGGGCCTGAAGATCAACGACGTCTTCTGGTCGACCTTCATGAACAACGGCGCGTTCTTCTGCGTCGGCAACAAGAACTACCTCAGCGGCGCCGACACGGCGCTGTCGATCGGGGGGCTCAGCAAGGCCGAGGTTGCCTTCCTCGAGCAAACCGATCCCAACGGCAAGCCGCTGGGCTCGATGCCGGTGATCCTGCTCGTGCCGACGGGGCTCTCGGCCACGGGCACGGGGCTCTACAAGTCGCTGGAGATCCGCGACACGACGGCCAGCACGCGCTATCCGGTGGCCAACCCGCACGTCGGGAAGTTCCGGGTCGAGGTCAGCCGTTACCTGAGCAATTCCCAGTACCCCGGCCATTCGAGCAAGGCCTGGCACCTGCTGGCCGATCCGCAGGACCTGGCGGTGATCGAGGTGGCGTTCCTCAACGGTCAGGAGTCGCCGACGATCGAGACGGCCGACGCGGACTTCAACGTGCTCGGCGTGCAGATGCGCGGCTACCACGACTTCGGTGTGGCTCTGCAGGAGCCGTGCGGCGGCGTGAAGAGCAAGGGCGAGGTGTAGGACTGGCGCGGTGAACACGGGCCGCGCCTTGTGCTGCGGCCCGTGCTCGCCTCAGCCTGAGGAGATCCACGATGCAAGCGACGTATGAATCCAGCGGGGAGACGATCGACTACACGCCCGGCGCGGACGTGCCGGCCGATTCGATCGTCGTGCAGGGCAAGCTCGTCGGCTACACGCCGCGGCCGCTGCCGGCCCATCAGCAGGGCGCCCTGCGCGTCCAGGGCGTCATTCGGGCCGCCAAGGACGCCAGCAACATCACCGGCCCCGGGCTGCCGGTCTTCTGGAACATCGCCGGCAATCCGGTCGGCGGCGAGGCCGGCTCGGGCTGTATGACCACGACCGCCACGGGCAACGTGTTCGCCGGCTGGTCGCTGGAGGCCGCCGATCCGGCCACCGGTACGGTCCTCATGCTCCTGCGTTCGGCGAACGACGCCGACACGATGGGGATCGACGACCTGTCCGACGTCGGGGCTGTGAGCCACACGGCTGGCATGCTGCTGGTGGCCGACGGTACCGCCTGGCAGAGCGTGTCGCTGTCGGGGCTGCTGGCCCTGGCGGCGTCCGGGGCGCTGCGCATGGCGGTCGCCGCGGTGGCCGCGACCGGCTCGACGCAGGCCGCCGCCGCCGCTGTGGCCGAGGGCCTCACGCATGCGACCGGCGCCGATGCGACGAAGGGCGTGCAACTGCCCACGGCCGCCGCCGGGAAGGTGTGCGTCATCAAGAACAGCGAGGTGGCCGACGCCGTGCTCAACGTCTACCCGGCCACCGACGACGCGATCAACGCGTTGTCGGCGGACGCGGCCTTCGAGATGCCGGCGAAGTCGGCGGCGGTGTTCGTCGCCCTGGACGACACGACCTGGGTCACGGTTCCGCGAACGCCTTCCTGATTCTGAACGGTGACCCATGGCGAACCTGCTCGAACGTGGTGCCGCTTGGCTGAGCCGACAACGCACACAGCATTGTGCGTCGCTCGTGACGTACGAGGACCACGGCAGCCGTGTGGACGTGCGGGCGACGGTCGGCCGCACCGCGTTCGAGCAGGTGGATGAATTCGGCGTCGTCCATCGCACCGAGTCGCGGGACTTCCTGATCGCGGCGGAGGACCTGGTGCTCGATGGCGCCGTGGTGCTCCCCCGGGGCGGCGCTCGTATCCGTGAGCCGGCCGGCGGGCAGACGTTCGTCTACGAGGTGATGGCGCCCGGCGGCGAGCCGCCCTGGCGCTACAGCGATGCGTTTCGTCGCACGCTGCGGATTCACACGAAACACGTAGCCACGGAGACCGGCGAATGAGCGATCGACCGTGCCAGCATGAGCCGGAGTGCCGCCAGGACCTGAAGCAGGTGCGGGAGACGGTGTACGGCAACGGCCACCCCGAGAAGTCGCTGATCATGCGCGTCGAGTTCGTCGAGCGACAGCTCAACACCATCCGGCGGATGTCGCTGGCCACGCTCGGTGGGGTCGGCATGCTCGTCGGCAAGCTCATCTTCGCCTGGCTCGAAACGTTGGTGCACTGACATGGCCCAAGCATCGATCATCACGCTGGCCAACGCGATCACGGTCGACCTCAACGGCGGTACGTTCGAGGGTCGGTTCGTCGCCCAGCGCGGGTACCGGCCCGTCGTCGAGTTGCCGGACATCACCGGTGCGATTGTGACGGTCGTGCCCGCGAGTCTGAAAGGTGAGGTCGCCGACCGAAGATCGTGGTTCTACGACGACCGGATCTACATCGGCCTGCTCAAGAAGGTCGATCCCGAGGACCTCGCCGAGCTCGACGGGCTGATGGCCCTGGTCGAGGAGATCGGCGACCACCTGATTGGTAGCGAGCTGGCGGCGTTTCCCGAGGCCCGCTGCCTGGCGATCGAGAACGACCCGCTCTTCTCGCCGGAGCACCTGGAGCAACGACGGCAGTTCACGAGTCTGCTCACGGCCGTGTACCGCCTGCGGAGGGTCTCATGAACGTCCGGGCCCTGGCCATCACGCCGGACGCGGCCGTGATCGCGCTGGTGGGCGACCACGAGCTGCGGATCACCAAGACCTGGCTGGCGAGCCAGTTCGCCGTCGCGCCCGGCGCGTCGGCGGCCGAGAAGCGGGACGCCACGCTGGCGGCGCTGCGGGAGACGTTTGTGGACCCGGAGCTGCTGGTCCCGGAGCGGCTGTGGGTGGACTTCGAGGACGACGGCACGATCCGTGCGGTCGTGGTGACGCGTGAGGACGGGTGTCCGTTCAACAACGCACGGTGGGCCCATCTGGCGTAGGAGACGATTGCCGTGCCTGTGCAGTGGTGTGCTGGTTTCGAGGCGGGTGACGCCAACGAGCTGGTCGGCGTGGCCGGGTCGGTCTCAGTTATCGAGGCCGCGGCCCGCACCGGCCGGTACGGCGTGCGTATCGCGCCGCCCGCCGGCGGCGACAGCGCCTACATCACGCTGGCCAACACGCTGACCGGCTTCGGGACGCCCAGCGTGACCTCGCGGTCGGCGTACGTGCTCGGCTTCGCGTTTCGGGTCGTCGCCCCGCCGACGGCCCCCGGGACTTGGGAGTACCTGCTCTACATCGCCAACTACACGCAGCACCGGGCGTCGTTGTCGCTGTCGGGTGAGGGCCGGCTCGCGTTGCGGATCGGCGCGATGGACGCGCCCGTGTCGGCGACGTTTGGGCCGGTCGTGCCCGGGCGCTGGCACTACTGCGAACTGGCCGTGCTGGCCGACAGCTTCGTTTGGCGCATGGACGGTCAGCTCGTGGCCACCGGCGCCGCCGCGCCCGGCGGAATCATGAACCGAGCGTATCTCGGCAAGCGCATCGACCTGCAGGAGCAGGGCTACACGCTCGACGTGGACGATCTCTACACGGAGACCGCGCCCGACTTCCTCGGACCGACGGCCCGCGTACTCCGACTGGCTCCGAATGCCGACGGCGAGACGGTGGCGTGGGTCAGGCACGGCATCGGCCTCACGAGCTTCTGGCAGCACCTGGCCGACGTCCCGCACGACGGCGACGTCACCTACGTTTCAAAACTCCTGGCGGCCGGAACGTTCGGCGTCGGCTTCGAAGACATCGCGCTGCAAGCCGGCGAGCAGATCGCCGCGGTCACTGCGGCGGTGGTCTGGCGGTCGACCACTTCGGCGAACGGCAGCGCCTACTTGCGCGTCGGCGACCACAGCGACGGGGCCGGCGGGGCGCCGGTGAGCACGTCCTACGACACCGCGTTCGTCCTGTCGCGGCTGGTGCCCGGCACGTCGCGAAAGTGGACGAAGGCCGACGTCGATGCCGTCGTGGCCGGCGCTGCGATGGCCTCGGGCACTGAGTTGTGCTGCACGCAGATCGGCCTGCACGTGCTGCTGTACGCGCCGCCGG
Organism: Phycisphaerae bacterium; assembly: GCA_050115495.1. Lineage (GTDB taxonomy): Bacteria > Planctomycetota > Phycisphaerae > UBA1845 > Fen-1342 > JAAYXS01. The sequence continues at coordinate 58,266 of JASFQK010000034.1, forward strand.
CCGCGACCTCGATGTTTCGGTTTCAACGAAAGGACACGCCCATGAACTTCGTGGCGATGGAACCGCTGGTGGCCAGCGGATCGGACCAGCCGATCGAGGTGCCTCGCGGGGCAACGCTGCTGGTGCACCCGCTGGAGGCTGGCGTGGAGGTCCGCGACCGGCCGGGCGCGACCGCCAAGCTGACGATCACGGCCGGCTCGCTGGTGCCGCTGGGCCCGTCGTTGGGCCAGAAGGTGTACCTGCGGGCCACCGCGGGAACGACGATCGAACTGGCGCTGACGTAGCGCAGGAGGATTGAGACATGCCGACTTTCTATCTCGGACGCAAGGGCCACCTGTACTACGGCGTCGAAGGCGTGTCGCCGTCGGCCGAGCTGCTCGATATCGAGGGGCTCACGCTGGATTGCGACGCCAACACCGTCAGCTTCGTGACACGTCGCGGTGACGGCATGGAGACCACGGTGCAGGTGTCGCGCTCGTGTGCCGTCGACTTCACGCTCGTCAAGTATCCCGAGGCGGCGGCCGCCTACGCGATGTTCCGCAACGCGTGGCGCACCGGCGCCCCGATCGCCCTGAAGATCCTCGACGAGACCGGCGAGGGCCCGGACGGCGACTTCACGGTCACCAAGTGCAGCCGCAAGGAGGATGCGGGTGACGTGGTGAAGGTCGACATCTCCGTCAAGATCGTCTCGCTCCGAGACTGGATTGGAGGCTGAACATGTCCACCGGAACACTGCAACTGACCGGGCATATCGCCGGCATCGGGCTGGGCGGCGAAGCGAAACGCACGGCCGACGCCCATCTCGGGCTGGACCCGACGCTGCCGGCGGCGAAGTCCGGCACGCTCAGCACGCGCACGAGCGACACCGCCGGCACGCTGACGCTCAGCACCGGCCACGGCTTCGCCGAGGGCGACGTGGTGGACATCTACTGGACGGGCGGCTGCTGCTACGGCGCCGAGGTTGGCGTCGTGGTCGGCAACGACGTGCCGTTCACCGGGGCCGCCGGCGACGTGCTGCCCCCGGAAAGCGCGACGATCACCGTCCAGGAGCAGCAGGTCCACAACATCGACTTCGTGGGCGATCTGGCGGTGGCGATCGCCGCGCACTGCTCCCAGAAGTCGCAGCTGCTCTTCTGGGCCAATTCGTCGGTCGTCCTGGCCATCCCGCTGGCCGCCGGCGAGCCGTGGTTTTGGCTCGACGGGCAGACGGCGGCGAACCCGCTGGCCTCGGAGACGATCACGCACGTCACGATCACGCAGGGTGGGACGGAGGCGGCGATGTTTCGAGCGGGCGTGCTCTACGACTCCGCGGGGTAACAACGGGCCGGGGAGCCGGCCCAGGGAGGTAACTGTCCGTGAAGGTCTTCAAGGACAACGAGAACCGCGAGTGGCAGCTCGCCGTCAACGTGAACGCCATGAAGCGCGTTCGCGGTCTGCTCGACGTCAACCTGCTCGACTTTCTCGACAACAGGATCGTCGAGCGCTTCTACGGCGATCCGGTCCTGCTCTGCGACGTGATCTACGCGATCTGCAAGCCGCAGGCCGACGCCGCGGGCGTCAGCGACGAGGACTTCGGCCGGGCGATGGCCGGCGACGCCATCGACGCGGCCACGAAGGCCCTGCTGAAGGAACTCGTAAATTTCTGCCCGAGCCCGAGGGATCGGGCGAACCTGAATCGCGTGCTCGACGTGACGCAGACCGTGATGGATCGGGCGAGGGACGTGATCGAGACGAAGCTGGCGGAGATCGACGTGGATCAAATCGTCGAGCAAGTCCAGACGAGCTTGAACGCTGGATCTGGCAGTGTGCCGGCGTCGCTGGCGTCGATCCCGGACCGCTGACGCTCCGCGAGCTCGCCGACATGGCCGAGGCCCGGTCGCGCGGCGAATGGGCTCGCGCCTCGGCGCTGATGATGACCGTGGCGAACTGCCACCGCGGCCCGAAGACCAGGCCGTTCGAGCCGTCCGACTTCGATCCGTACGCGAAGTCCGACGAACGTGAAGTGAGCAGTATGGCGGAGTTGAAGCCCTATTTCGTTGATGACGAGGAGGACTGACCGATGTTTGCGAAGACGATTGCGTGTGTGCTGCTGCTGGGGCTCCTGCTGGGACTGCCCGGGTGTGCGACGCTGCTCTCCAAGAACCCCGAGCCGACGCAAATGGAGCGCGAGCTGAACGCGCTCGAACGGTCGAAGTTCCGCGGGCGGTTTTTGTTTCGCGCCTGGGGCGCGCCGCTGTCGATCTGGAACTGCGCCGGTGTCGGGCCGAATGCCCTGATCGAGGCCGACGGCGACGTGGACTTCACCGGCCCGCCGGCGTCGCTGGCGGGGCCGGCGCCGACCACGCAGCCGGCGGGCGGCACCTGAGACTCCAAGACCAACCACTAGGAAGGAGACGTCATGACGACGACCAGCCCCAAGCCGGGGTGGAAGACCACGGAGTTCTGGGCGGTGATGACCGCCAACGTCGCGATCCTGCTGTCGGCCGTGACCGGCTGGCTGCCGGCGGACTGGGCCTGCGCCGCCGCGGCCGTCGCCGATGGGCTCTACGCCGTCGGCCGCGGCCTGGCGAAGCAGGGAACCGCGACCAACGACACCGCGCTCAAAGAGGAGGTGATGCGTGCGCTCGTCAACCGTATCGCGAGTGGCGGCGGCAGTACTACTGCTGCTAGCTCTGACGGGGTGCATCCGAGTGACCCCGCCGCCGGCGGTTAGCCCGATCACGATCGACGACCCCCGCGTCCAGGTCCAGCACCTGGACGCGGGCGAGCCGGCGCCCGCCGCCGGCGTGTGGATGTCCCAGTGGACGTTCGAGCGGCTCATCGAAGCCACGAAGCCGCCGGACAGTGAGCAAGCGAGCCGGTGAACCATGGTGTCGATGCGGATGCGTATGCTTCAGTTTGACGCCCGGCCGTTCATGCGGGCGGTCGAGCGGGCCAATCGCAGGAATCTGACGCAGGCCGCGGACGAGATTCGCGATGTGGCTCAAGGCAGCATGCAGCGAAGGGTGGGCCTGGCTCCGCCCGGGCATCCTCCGTACATGCGGTCGCGCTGGCTGAAGCGAAGCGTCCGCTCCGGATTCGATCGCGGCACTCGAACGTCGGTTGCCGGCCCGGAGCGTGCGAGGGGCGCCGGAGCGACTGAGGAGCGGCTGCTGATGCGGTCGCTCGAGTTCGGGGACCGGTACGCGCTTGGCCGTCGTGCGAAGAAACGCCGCAAGGTCGGCGTTGACGAGAAGGTCGTGGTGACGATCCAGCCCAAGCCGTACATGGCTCCCGCACTGGACAAGGAACGCTCTCGCCTGCCGCGGATGTGGGCCGACGCGATCATCGGAGGATAACAGATGGCCGGCGCACGAGGCATTCGAGCGGGCCGGGCGTACGTCGAGCTCGGCGTGAACGACAAGATCGCCGCCGGGCTCAAGGCGGCCCAGCGCCGGCTGCAGGCGTTCGGGGCCAGCGTGCGTTCGATCGGGCAGAGGATGGTGGCCGTCAGCGCCGGTGCGGCTATCCCGCTAGCGCTCAGCGGGAAGGTGTTCGCCAACTTCGAACAGAAGATGGCCCGCGTCCAGGCGCTCACCGGGGCAACGGGGAAGGACTTCGAACGTCTCGCGACCGAGGCCAAGCGCCTCGGCGAGACCACGGTCTTCTCGGCCAGCCAGGCCGCCGAGGCGATGAGCTTCTTTGCCTTGGCGGGGTACGACGTCGAGAAGATCCTCACAGCCATCGGGCCGACCCTGAACCTCGCCGCCGCCGGGCAGCTTGAGATCGCCCAGGCTGCGGACATCGCCGCCAAGATCATGGCCGGCATGGGCCTGGAGGCTGACCAGCTCGGCTACGCCGTGGACGTGCTGACCAAGGCCATGACGACGGCCAACACCGACCTCAATCAACTCGGCGACGCCATGAAATTCGTCGGGCCGATCGCCAAGTCGGCTGGGATCGCTTTTGAGGAAGTCGTCGCCGCGGTCCAGTTGCTGTCGAACGCGGGCATCCAGGGCGAGATGGCCGGCACCACGCTGCGCGGGGCGATCCTGGCCCTGACCAGCCCGAGCAGTGAGGCTGCCGACGTGCTGAAGGAGCTCGGCGTCAGCGTCACCGACGCGAGCGGCAACGTCCGGCCGCTGGCCGACATCATCGGCCAACTGAACCGGGCGATGGAGGGCATGGGCAGCGGCCAGAAGCTGGACATCCTCGGGCGGATCTTCCCGGCCCGCACTGCCGCCGGCGTGGCCGAGCTCCTGTCGCAGGGCGCGGATAAGCTGCGCGAGTACACCGCCGCTCTCGGCGAGTCGGGCGGGACCGCAGCCAAGATCGCCGGCACGCAGCTCAACACGCTCCAGGGCAACGCGACGATTCTGAAGAGCGCCATCGAGGGGCTGGCGATCGCCGTCGGCGAATCGCTCGGCGGCCCACTGCGCGTGGTCATCGACGCCGTCACACGCGTCGTCGGGCAATTCGCCCAGTGGATTCGCGCGAACCGCGAGCTCGTCGTCATGGTCTCGGCGGCGGTCGTAGGCGTCGGAGCCCTCGGCGCCGGGCTTGTAGGGCTCGGCGTGGCCGCTCAGGCGGCGGGCTTCGTACTCGGCGGGCTGGGCACGATCCTGGTCGCCGTGAAGGCGGCCCTGATCGCGACTACGGCCGTGCTCGCCGCGATGGCTTCACCGATCGGCCTGGTGGTGACGGCCGCCGCAACGCTGGGAACGGCACTGGTCGTGTACAGCGGTGCCGGAGCGGACGCGCTGGCTTGGCTGGGCGAGACGTGGGGGTGGCTGCGTGATACCGCGTCGAAGGTGCTCAAGGGCATCTCCGACGCCCTCGCCGCTGGCGACATGCAGCTCGCCGCGCAGGTGATGTGGGCGGGGCTGCGGGTGGTCTGGAAAACCGGGGTCGGCGCGCTGAACAAGGCGTGGCTGGCTGCGAAGCAGTTCTTTGTCAGAATTGCGTACGACATGTGGTACGGGGCGCAGGCGGCCTTCGAGATCGGTTGCCACGGAATCAAGATTGCGTGGGTAGAGACCACGGCGTTCATGTCTCGCATGTGGTACGGCATCGTTGACGGCATCAAGGACGCATGGAATGCGGTAGAGCACTGGCTCCAAGTCCGTTGGATCAAGCTGAAGTATGCGTACTTCTTGCTCTCTGACGAGCAGAAGCAGGCTGCAATAGCGCTTGTTGATCAGCAATACGCCGCGAAATCGGAAGGGGCGAAGAGCGAGAGCGCGGCCGCGCTCGACCAGCTTGAGGCCGATCGAAAAGCTGCCCTGCAGAAAGAAAGCGATTTCCATCAGTCCGAGCTCGAGCGCATCGGCCAAGCCGATCGAGAAGCCTCTGAATCGCTCGGTAAGGAAACGGACGCCGCAACCAAGGCTGCTGAAGATGCCCTCGCCCAAGCCAAGGCCGACCTGGACGCCGCTCTGAAGGCCGCGGCGAAAGCTCGCGAGGAAGCCGGCCTGCCGGCTGCCCCTGGTCGCCCGGCGGCTGTTGCGCTGCCGAACATGGACGACGTCGCCGCCAGGGTCGCCAACGCGATCGCCCCGCAGACCAGCGCCGCCGGCACGTTCAACCCGTTCGCGGTTCAAGGTCTTGGCCCCAGCTCTGTCGCCGAACGCACGCTCAAGGCGACGGAGGACGTCGTGAAAGGCGTCAAGCGAGTTGAAGAGAAGCTGGACGTCATCAAGTTCTCGCACGGGTAGGGTTCAATATGGCGGTCACTCTGGAAGAGTTGCGGGAAAGTCAGCGCGTGACCACCGGCGAGAACGCGACCGCCGAGTTGCGCTACATGATCTTCGGGGCGTCAAGCGATCTGGAAGCCAGGATCGAATTGCTGACCACCACGCCGGCTACGTTTGACCTCTACGGGGACGGCGCAGTCTTGCTGTCCCGTCAGTACGTCGGGATTGAGCCAGTGAGCGATGCCCGGTGGCAAGGCACAGCCTACTACGCTCGCGGCCGCGTGACCGGGCAGCAGAGCTTCCGCTTCGACATGACGAGCGGGACCGAGCACAAGACCCACTCGATTGCAACGATCGGAATGTACACGGCCAGCGTTGAGGATCCGGCCGAGAACTTCAAGAACGCGATCGGCGTTGGCGACGGACAGCCCGAAGGCGTCGACATCGAAATGCCGGTATTCAAGTTCGAGGTGCCGCGGTACGTCCCGAACTCGGCGATAACGGCGGCCTACATCCGCGCCCTCTACTACCTGCGCGGCAGCGCGAACAATGACGCGTTCTCGGTGACGCTGCCGCACGGTGAGGTCCTCGGGTTCAACGCCGATGAAGTGCTGTTTCTGGGGGCGGTGGGTGCGCCGCGCCACTGCGCTGCTGATTGGGACATCAATTTCCACTTCGCCGCCAGCCCGAACGTGACCGACTTGCAGGTCGGGGACATCACGGGCATCACCAAGAAGGGCTGGGAATATCTCTGGGTCCATTTCCGCGAGAAAGAGGCCGCGTCCGGCCGGGCGATCGTGGTCCCGAGGTGGGCGTACGTTGAGCGAGTCCGTTCGCGCGGCAGCTTCAGCGTCCTGGGGATTACGTAGTGGCCAATCTCTCGAAGGTCAACCCGGGAGACGTCCTCAACATCCCGGCGTCGGCGTACAACGCTTTCGTCGACGCGGCCGCCGCACACCAGCAGCGGCAGTTCAACGTAGGCGGCGCCCCGCGAAGCAACTTTCGCCAGACGGGCATCGTCTCCGTCCGCAACGACACCGGCGCGGTCTGCCCGCGGTTCGGCGTGCTCGGGATCTCCGGGCCGCTGATCTGGCCGAGCGACGACGCCGACGCCTTCAAGGAGCGCGTCGTCCTGACCGGCACCACGCCGACGGCAGCACACGTCGGGCGGTTCGTCGTGACGCTCGAACCGATCCCGATCGGCGGGATCGGCCGGGCGTTCGTCGACGGCGTCTGCGTCGCCCGGGTCACGATCGACTCCGAGCTGCACGCCTGCGCCGACGTCTCCGCCGGCGTGGTCGCGTCGCTGAAGAGCTGCGCGGTCGGCAGTGCCCGGATGCTGTGGGTCCAGGACGCCGAGCACCGGTCGGGCTCGGTGGCCTGGTGCGTCGTGCAGCTCGGCCCCGCCGTGAATGGGCCGATCCACGTGCAGTGCAAATGCGACGGCGGCTCCGCCGGCAACGCGACGACCGCCTGCACGTACACGTACGCGATCTTTACCGAGGGGGCGCCGGAGCTAACCGCCGACTACCGGCTCGCCGAAGAGCTGACCCCGCAGTACGGCCGGACGTCGGTCGGGCAGTTCGTGGCGGCGGACGACGGCAGTCTGGGACTGGCCTCGTACATCGCCGGCGAGTGGAAGCTGTGGTTCGTGGGCGGCGAACGGCCGCCGACGAAGAAGTGTGAAGTGACCGAGAGCTGATATGTCAGGTGAGCGCGTCATCGTGGCCGGTACCGGCGAGCTCCTGCTCGGACCGAACGGCGAACGGCTCCTGTCGGAGCCGGGAGCCGACCCGTGCTGTGGCTCCGCGCCCGGCCTACCGTGCCCGTACTGCGAGAACACGCCGGCCCATCGGACGCTCCTGCTTTCCGGGCCGATCACGCTGTGCGGGTGCCGCGTGGTGGGCCTGACGAGCTACTACTACACGGAGATCGTGGGCAACTTCCTCGGCACGCACGTACTGCCCCAGGACCCCCACAATCGATGCCGCTGGTTCGCACAGCTCCCGGGTGTCAGCCTGCACTTCAGGTGGTATCCGCTCTCGATGGACTGCAGCGGCTACTACGAGGAGGGCTACTTCGATTATGTCTGTGCCTCCATCGAGTTGACCGCGACCGAGGTCATCATCCGTGCGTGGGAACACCAGAGCCCGCCGTACCGGGCGTTCTTCTCGTACACCGGCCCTCGGGGAGACGCGTGCGTAGAGAGCGGCCCGCACGCGAACCAGATCACGTGCGGCGGCTCGTTGTCCTGGGGGATTCCGGTGGCCACCGGCGGCTTAGCCTCGCAGGAGGCCGGGTCGTGAGACGCAAGCCGTGGCTCGAGACGTCCTTCTGCCGCAAGCGGATCGCCTGCCGTGACTGTCGGCGTCCGGGCCCGACGGGCGACGCCTGGCGCGACCGCGAGGGAGCCCCCGAAACCTGCCCGTACCGTGTGACGGCCGACACGCTGCCCGAACCGTTCGCGACGCCGGCCACCAGCCCGGAACTCTGCCCGGCGGCCGGCGCCGCGTGCGACCACTGGCGAGCCCGGAAATGCCACCTCGACCCCGCCGACACGCGGTGCCTGTCAGACCTCCGCTTCAAGGGGCCGGCCGGCGACTGCCCGCTGAGCTGGCAGGCGGAGCGAGCGGCTACGGCCTAGCGCCGCCGCCTTAAACCTCGAATACCTTCAACACCTCGTCCCCGTAGTGGTTGATCACCTTAATCGCGATCTTGCCGGTCTCGGGTGCCGGGAACGGGCGGCTGGTCGTGCTGTACAGGCTGCTCCAGGCGTCCTCGTCGATCTCGGCCCGCAGCGCCCGCTTGAGCTTCTGATACGGCTCCTCCGCGCCGGTGAAGTACGCGTGCCGGACAAAGAAGCTCTCGCCGTTGTAGTTCGTGTCGATGAACCAGCAGGCGATATCGTCGGTGGACGACGAGCGGATCGCGCCCGTCGTCGGGTCGTACACGTCCACGCCCTTGATCTCGACCTCCAGCCACTCCGCGTCGCCCTCGGCCGGCGCGGCCACCCGCCGAATCTCGACATCCGGTTCGCCGAAGACCATGAACAGGTTCCCCGCCCCGGTCTTCTTCAGCAGCTCGTCGCCCATCGCCAGGTCGGGGTTCATTTTCGTCGGCAGGACCGTCAGCTTGCCGTAGCGCTTCGCCTCTTCGCTCACGTGCGGATCGAAAGCGAAGCCACAGACGATCAGCACGTCGTAGCCGATGCCCTGCACGGCCTCCTTGGCGGCCTCCTTGACTTGATTCGGCCCGACCGTCCCGTGCTCCGGGCCAAGCGAGACGGCCACGCGACGGACCTTGCCCTCGCCGTCGGTGTACTCGCCCGCCGCGTGCAGCCACCGCCCGGCCAGCGGCTCCAGCGTGTCGAACTTCAGCCGCTCGTTCTTGCGGGTGTTCTGCACGCCGGCCTTGCGCAGGTTTTCCAGGATCATCCGGGCGAAGTCCTGCTGCTTGCGGGCCTCCTGTTCGCTGACCGTGCCGTCGAAATCGTCATCCGCGGCGGGCAGCACGCGGTGTGGCGACAGGCTCTCCACCGTGAACGGCCCGCTCACGCGGACGCGCTTGTTGTCCACGTACGGCTGGTCGTACAGCAGCTCCTGTTCGGCGTGGCGGGCGATGGCAGCGTCGATCTGGGCCCGCGTCATGCCCCCCTTGATGTCCGGGTTGTTGGCGATGCTCTTGAGCGTGACGTGCGGCACGCGCTTGTAGACGAAGCCCTTGCGGATGTCGCCCTCGGTCGCGTGCGGCGGCGGCCGTTGGCCGGTGATCTCGGCTTCCTTCTCGATGCCTTCGGGCGAGTCGGCCAGCAGGTAGTACGGGTAACGCGCAGCCATGATGCGTGTGCGCGCCAGCGCCAGCGCAACGCGCGAGGTGTCGATCGTGATCCACCGTCGGCCCCATTGCTCGGCGACGTAGGCAGTCGTGCCGCTCCCGCAGGTCGGGTCGAGCACAAGGTCGCCTGGGTCGGTGGTCATCAACAGACAGCGTTCGATGACCTTGGTGGACGTTTCAACGACGTAGCGTTTGTCGGACGCGAACCCAGCGACAACAGTATCACCCCAGATGTCACCGATCGGGAACGCCGGGAAGTCGTCGATGTAACGAACGTAGTAGAGGCCGGTCGTTGTCGCCGCGAGGCGCCGCGCGCATTTCAGCGAAGCCATGCCGGCTTCGTTCGTTTTCCATCGGCTCCGCTGGTTGGGACGCCACTCTTTGCCGTCGTGCTCAACAGGGAACCAGCAGGAGGCGCCCTCTCCCTTTTCGCGCCCAATGCTCTGGCTCTGCAGGTTATCCAAGCGGTAGACACGTGCGCCCGAGGGGATCACCGTTGGATTCGCTTTCTCGTCCGGGGTCATGCGACGGCGTGTTCCATCGCAAAGCTCAAGGAATGCGTATGGACCACCCGCCTCTGACGCGACGCTCTTCTCGCGGTATGGCTGCCGGAACTTCGTTGTCACCTTGTTCTTCGCGTAGAGCAACAAGAAATCTGACATGCCCCCGAGGAATTCGCGCGTTGAGCCACTCGTCTTGGCAAACGTTATGTTGGCGATGAAGTTCTCGACGCCGAACACTTCGTCCATGACAGACCGAACAAGGTGGACGTTTTCATCACCGATCTGCACGAAGATCGCACCTGTCTCGGTGAGCAGTTCACGGGCGACAACGAACCGGTCGCGCAGGTACGCCAAATAAGAGTGAATGCCGAGCTTCCAGGTGTCGCGAAACGCACGAATCTGTTCCGGCTCGCGCGTCGCATCCTCGACCTTGCCATCCTTCACGTCGCGTTTGCGCGTGCTGACCTGCCAGTTCGACGCGAACTTGATCCCGTATGGCGGGTCGAGGTAGATGCACTGGACCTTGCCCTTGAGGCCCTCCTTCTCGGCTAGGCTGGTCATGACCATCAGCGAGTCGCCAAGGATCATGCGGTTCGTCCAGCTCTGCTCGTGCTGGTAGAACTCGACGCGGTGGTCGAAGGCCTCGATGCCGTTGAAGTCGGCGAACAGATCAAGCTGCTGTGGTTCCGCCGCGGCCTCGTCCGCGCGTCGGCGGCGGGCTTCAGCGAGCAAATCGTCCACGATCGCCTGGGGGTGAATCTTCTCCTGGATGTAGACCGGTACGACCGGCACCGCCAGGTCGGCAGCGTCCTGCTGGTCCTTGCCCTTCCAGACAAGCTGCGGGTCGAGCGACGGATCGCGCGGGTAGAGCATCGTCTGTGGCGCCGCCTCGTCCTCAGCCACAAAGTCGCGCAGCTCCTCGGTCGGGATATTGGCGCGCTTGTCCTTGTGCTTGATCGCCTCGACCGACGCCGCTCGCTGGCCGTTGTTCTTTCGGGTCGTCTTCTTACGTGCCATCCGCTACCTCACGAGCTCATTCATCGAATGCTTCAATGGCGGCTTGCACCCGGGCCATGCACTTCTCGAACGCAGCCTTGCCCCACGTGGTGGAGTCCCAGAACGTCAGGAACCTGTGGTGGTGCCCGGTCTGCTTGAAGAACACGGAGACATCAACTGCTGACGCGCCTGCCCCGGCGTTGTGCCGGTAGTACCGCAGCATTACGTCGAATGCCGTGCCGATGGCCTCAGACAGATCACTGACCATCTCACGCTGGCGCTCCCACAATTGTCGAAACGCCCTGGCCTTACGGGTAGCCCGCACCATAGGAGCCAGTCTGCTCCAGACGAAATGCAGCGTGTGCCACTGAGCATAGCGCAGTTCTCTGTCGCTGCGGGCACAATAGGCGACCTCGCGCCTGAGCGCATAGCGAGCCAGGTAGAAGTTTGGGTCTGTGTTGGGAAACACCTTCGGGTACGAGCTTTCCTCGAACAGCTCTTCCTTTCCCTTGCGAACGATCGCCGGGTCCATTTCGCAGGCTGCGACGGCTTGCGCAATCTCGTCCTTCTTGATGGGGCGGTAGTGCTTGCCAGGCGCGCTGCGCCGGGCTTCGCCCTTGCTCTGACGCTTGCGGATGTAGAGGTAGCCGAGCTTGCGGAAGGACCGCTCCAGTTCGATCTGGATGCGGTCGTTCGACATGAGGTCGGACGCAGTGATTTTGTTCTGCCAGTTCGTGCCAGCGACGATCCGGGACACGAGCGCTTCGAAGCCATTGGAACCGCCATCGGGGCGGCGCGGCACGCGGATCACCTTGACCAGCACGCTGGCGTTACGCGCGTCGGTCGCGTGGGCGGCCAGCGTGCGGGTGGTCTGCTGACCGTTGATGATCTGTGGATTGCTGACCTGCAGAATGTCCTTGCCCTGGCGGCTCTTCTTCTCGGCCTCGTCGCAGATGATCGTAATGCCGTTGTTGTAATAGAAGAACTTCCCGGGCTCGGATTTCAACGTGGCGACCATGTTGCGGTTCACGTCCGTGCCGGCCCCGAGGTAGCCACGGATGTTGCGGGCGAAGATGCGCGGCCCGGCGAAGTCGAACAGCGTGGCCACGGCATCGCCGCACATGGAGAAGACCCAGGATTCAATCTTGTTCAGGTCGTCGTATCGCTGGGATACCCCATTGACGGTGACGTTCGCGCTCTTCTCCATCTCAAGATCGAGCGTGGGGATCGGGGGAGCCACGCCGTCGAGGTAATCGCGGAATAGCACCATTGCCCGCGCACCGTCGATGAATTCGACACGGGCGTCGCAGCGCGCCTTGCGGACGATCTGCTCGGCGTCCCTGCGGGTCGACGCGCTGAGTTTGCCAAGCGTCACAAAATACGTCATGACGCGGTAGTTTTGCTGGGTGACCCGCTTGCGGGCATCTTTGAGCAGGTTCGCGGAATACGGCTCCATGTTGGCAGTGAACTGCTGGAAGACCCGTGCGTCGCCGTTCCAGACCTGCGAGGCTGTACTGGCAAAGCTGATCACGTCGTCGCGTTTCTCGGTCGTGCTGGCGAGCTTCTTGCGGTACTTGGCCTGAACAAGAAAGACGACGCGCGCAGCATCGTCGATCAGCAAGCCGTCGATGCCTTTGTCCCTTGAGCCGCCCGCGACAGCCTCTGCTGCTCGTTCCTCGCTTTCGGTCACGTATGCGCGGAAGAACCAGAGAACGAAACGGTCATCATCCGACAGGTTGGGGAACCGCGAGCCAATGTCCTCGATGGCCGCGTTGAGGTCCTGAAGCGTCAGCTTCTCGTGGTTCATATGCTGGTCCCCATCTCAGCTCCCTGCGGCAGGTGGGCGCGGATGAGGTTGGCCGCATCCCACGGATCTGTCACTTCGAGAAATGTCCAGCGACCGAAGCCGCCGTGATTGTTGACGGCAGGCACCCAAAGCGTGCGGGCGGTCGAGACCTTGGCAGCCTTGTCCTTCTTCTGCTCCCCGGTGACCTCGATGATCAGGTTCAGCAGGTCACCAGGGCCCTGTCCATCCTCCACGTGGCACACAAAGTCCGGGACGTAATTCCTCTCCTCGCCGTTGATCGTGTAAGGGATCGTGAAGCCGAGGTTGTGGTTCTTCACGTAGCGAACGACCTCGGCCATGTCCTCCAGCGCCTGGGCGAGCTTCTGCTCCCACGATTCCGTGTCGGCGACGACGTGTGAGACGTGGCACTTGTCCGCCCTGGTCGTGTACACCGGGCGCGTCGTGTCGAAGTCGACGTAGCGCGTCGATCCCACCGTGTCGTACGGCCGCAGGATGGGCTTGAGGGCGGGAGTGCCGGGCTCGGCGCCCACGATCGCCTTGTAGATACGGTCAGCGGCGTCGTGGGCGAACTCGATCAGCAGCAGGAGCTGCGGAAAGGCCCGGTCCTTACAGGTCAGGCACGTCGCCAGCCACTCGCGCGTGATCTGCAGCAGTTGCGGGAACAGCCATTGCTTGGCGTTACCGTCGTCGTCGCGGAAATACTTCTCCAGAAGCAGCTTCGCGAGCAAAAAGGCGACCTCCTGGTCGCGGCGGCGCTTCAGATCGTCGAGCGTGTGGATGCTGCTTTCGCCGACGATCGGCGCGTTCTCGACCCGCGTCGGAATGTCGGCTGTGCTCAGCGCGAGTTTCGAGTCCTGCGTGAACGCGTATTTCAATCGCTCGCTGGTGACCTCGTAGCGGTACCCGGCCACGCGCGGGAAGGTGATTTCGCAGTCGATGCGCTCCTCGAGCGCCCGCACACGCGTCGGCAACGGACCCGGCGTGGGCTCCTTCGTCGATCCGCTGCACGGGATGAACGAGAACGGTACGCCGTAAACCTCGGCATACTCGGGTGGGAAGCCGGTGAACTCGGCCGTGTGATGCTGGTAGCTGATACGGATCGTTTCGGGGGCGTAGCTCATGCGACGCAATCCGCGCCCAACGACCTGTTCGCAAAGCAGTTGCGTTCCGAACGCCCGCACGCCGAGGATGTGCGTGACGGTGTTGGCGTCCCAGCCTTCCGTGAGCATCGAGACACTGACGACGCACTTGACGTGCTCGCCGAGCTTGCCCGGTTTGCCGACCGTGTTCATGACCTCGCGGAGCAGGTCCTCGTCGGTCAGATTGTCGGCGTCGCGGCCTGGGAACCGGGTTCGATACTCGTCCTTGAATTCCTCGATCTCGCGGGCGGCGATCTTCTTGAACGCGTCGCTCATTGCCTCGCCGGACTCGAGCTGCTCGCTGTCGACGAGGATCGTGTTCGGCCGCCGGAGCCAGCCGCCACGATCGTCGTCGTTGCGGAAGATCGGCAGCGCGCCGGCCTGAACGACGGTCTGGTCACCGATCTTCTTCTCCCAGCCGGCGACGTAGTCGTACACGAGCTTGGAGACGTTCGTGTTGTTGCAGACGACGATGAAGACGGGCGGCGTCAGGCCGCGGGCACGGGCCTCGGTGTTCTGCTCCCAGCGCTGGTAGGCCTTCTCATAGTTGCTGTAGAGGCTATGGAGCGCGCCCTGGAGCTCGGCCGGCAGCTTCGGTTCGCCGACGACGGCGGAGGTGCCGCGCCCTTTTCGCGGGAGGTCGTCGCGGATGCGGAGCCAAAGGTCGCGGTAGGTGGGCTGGTCGCCGGTCATCGAATCGTCCGCGACCGGGACGCGCGGGACCTTCACGATGCCGGACTCGATGGCGTCGATCAGCGAGAAGTCCGAGACGACCCAGGGGAACAACGTGCCCTCCGGGTAACCGGAGCCTCGGAGGAAGAACGGTGTGGCGGACAGGTCGTAGATCGCCTTCACGCCGATCTTGCGCTTCACCGCTTCGATGCCGTTGATCCAGATGCGAGCGTCTTCGTTACGTTTCTCTGCTTCCCGCCGATCTTCCTGACTGAGCTTCACGTCCTCACCGTCCGGGCGGCGGCGGTAGCAGTGATGCGCCTCGTCGTTGATAACGAGGATGTTCTTCTTGTTGCCGAGCCCGCGACAGACTCGGCGGACCATCTCGTCGGGCGTCTCGGTGAATCGAGTACCGTCGCCCTCGGACAGGATCGCCTTGGTGAGCTTGCCGGCGGCGACCTTCTCGCGAGCCTTGAAGGCGTGGTAGTTGGTGATGAGGATCTTCGCCTGCGAGAGCTGGCTGAGCAGTTCCGGACTGAGCACGTCACGCTGGCGGTAGTAGTTGTCCGGGTCGCTCGGGAGTAGCACACGCAGCCGGTCGCGAATCGTGATGCCAGGCGTGACGATCAGGAACGTGTCCGAGAAGCGGGCGTCCTGGGCGTTTGCGAACTTGTTCAGGGCCTGCCACGCCATCAACATGGCCATTACGACCGTCTTACCCGCGCCCGTAGCGAGCTTCAGCGCCAGCCGCGGCAGGCCGGGGTTGGCCTGGTCGTTGGCGTCGCGCAGGTCGTTCTCGATCCACGAGTCGCCGTATTTCCGGGCAACCTCGGTGATGTAGATCGCCGTCTCGACGGCCTCGATTTGGCAGAAGAACAGCTTCCGCTCGCGATCCGGCCGGGTCCAGTGGGCGAGCAGGCGCTTCGTCGTCGAGGTCACGCCGACGTGGCCGCCATCACGCCACAGCCCCACTCGCTGGCGGACTCGGTTGACCGCTTTGTTCTCCTCGACGCGATCCTGTGTCCACTCGGTGTCAAAGATGAGCTGCTTGCCGCGTTTCCGGGGCTTGGCGATCGGGATGAAGTAGGCACTGCTGCGGCGTTCGCCCACGACGACGTTCGTGATTCCTTCGTCGTCGAACCGGAAGTGACGACCAGGTTCCGCGAAGGGCGAGTTCAGAACTGGGTTTTCGATTACGACCTGAGCCATTCGGTGCGTTCCCCGGGCACGTAACGAGCGCTCCAGATCTGGGCTCTAACTGAGAGAAACCGAACGCGAGCCTCCAGCCGCACGCTCAACCCACCCGTCCTTGGTCAACGGGCTGTTATTCGAACACACTCAGAAACGAGACCTGCGGCCGAGAATACGCCGCCGGAGGAATGAGGGCAAGGTGCCGATGCCCGCCGAAGACGACGACCCGGCCGCTCGATGCGTCGGGACTGCGCACGCCGGCGAATCCGAAGGATCGAGAAAAAAAAACGCCCTTGCGGCCGGTGGATCGGCTCGCTATAGTCCCCGTCGAAGTCTGGGAAGTGGGGCACGGGGAGCCCAGCAGCGTAGTAACGTGGGGGGGCGCGGTGCGTGCCGGTGCATGTATCCGCGGCACCAGTGAGGCATGACGCGCTGGCGTCGTTGGCTCGGCCCCGTCGGGTTCCCGAGCAGCGGCTTTGGTTGGCGTGCAGGTGGTTTGGGGCCTCGTGTGGGGCAATCCAAGAGGAACTGCGAACGTCGGAGCCGAGCGCAAGCTGTGCGTGAGCGCGATGCGATGTCGTGTGCACGGTCTGCTGGGACCCGCATTGCGGCCGGCTCGATCCGGTTGGGGCGAAGATGATCGGCAAAGGAGAGATTCCATGCACTCGATCTTGAAGGCTCGTATGGTGCGGTGGCTGGGTTTCGGTCGCGGACATGGCGTGGCGGTGCTGCTAGCGCTGTCCGGCTGGCTGGTTGGCGTGCCGCTGCTGTGGACGGGGCTATTCGGTCCGCTGTCGAGCATCCCGACGGAGGCTCAGGCCAGCGCCCTCATGCCAAGCCCTCCCGACTGCGAACCACCAGACGGTTATGCGCTGTTCCCTGACTTGCCGCCCTTCTGCCCACCGGCCTGCGATGGCGGTACGTACGACCCGGGGGACCCGATCGGTGGCACTCTGAAGTACTGCGAGAACGCGAGCTGTTGCGCGACAAAATTCTGTCCCACCTACCCCCCTGGGCTCGAGCGAATTCCGATCTGCCTTGGCTCGTTCGCCAGCTTCGAGGCCACCGGAGCAGATACCGATGACTGTACTCCTCCCAGCGACCAGCAGATTGCGGTTGTGGATGCGATCGACTACTGGCTTCGAGCAAACGATTCCAACGGTGTGCTGGCGCCGATCACGCCGCCCTGCCTCTGCAATCACAACCCCGAGAGCATGGTTTACTTTCTGAGGCAATGCTACCAGGTGGTCAGTACAGGTGAGTTCGAGATTTTCCTCACGATCGATGACGCAGGGTATTGTGGCTTGGACGCCGATGATGGATGGCTGGACCTGACGCTCCAGTGCGAAGTCCCTTGCCCTGAGATCTCCGTCGGGCTCTCGAAAGACATTATGTGCCCCGGCGAGAGCATCACGGCCGCGGTGACCTTCACGTACCCGGACGGCCCGAGCTGGGACTGCCCTTGTGTCACGGGCGTCAAGGTCGAATGGTGGGCGGAGACAGAAGGCGGCCGACGGCTGAACGAAGAAACTGAAATCAAGTTCTTGCCGGTCGATCCGAACGTGCCCGATGACTTCTGCACGCGCAGGATTCTCGCCACGGGGGGCTTCGCGGGGAAGGTGTGGATCTGTGCCCAGGTCGGCGAATGCGAGGAGGACAGGGCGCCTCTAACGATCGGTTGCGAGAGTTGCGGTGCCGGGGGATGTGCGCCCGGGGCGATTCAGGCGGAGGTTGCTTCGTTGGATGTGGCTTTTCCGTTGGGCCACGGCACGGACGGCATGTCGGCCGGCCGGCTGTGGATCCACGCTGAGGAGCCCGACAGCATGCTAGCGACGCCGGCCGCGCTGCACTACAACATCGAGGACGATCTGCGCGACGATATCACTGTCACTCGCGATTCGGGCTCGGGAGTCTTGCAGACCATCTCTGCTCCCGAAGTCTTCGTTACTATCGTGAGTCCGGTTGGCCAGTCGTATCAGATTGAGTTTGACCCCGTGGGCAGTGTTGCTCCGAAGGTTACCTGGGAGATCGCGGAGGGGCCGACCAGTACCGATCTCACAATAACGAAGACAATCGGCCAAGAAGTGGTAGAGACTTATACGTACTACGGCACGCAAGGGACCCGGAACTGGACGCTCACAAGAGAGGAAGGCACGGCCACGTTGGTGCAGACTGAGGCAGTTGCCTGGACTGCCGAAACCGGCGGCCTGATGCGCGAATACACCATCGCAGATGCCAGTTCGAACGAGATCTACCGCGTGGAGGAGTTCTATCCGGATGCGCTGGACAACGAAGTCTGGACCGCGCGGACGGTGGACCCAAGTGGGGCGGCGCTGGTCACTACGCGGACCTTCTACACCACGGGGAACTACGAGGGCTACCTCGAGTCGCAGGTGAATCCCGACGGGTCCTGGGAGTGGTACGTCTACGGCGAGCAGGGCGGCGGGCATACGGTTACGGTCTATCGCCCGTGGCTGGATGAGACGCCGCCCGGCAGCGCGCCGAGCGGCACGCCCAGCGACAAGTGCACGAGCATCACGCAGTACGACACCATGGGGCACGTAACGCTGCGTGAGGAATACGCGGATGGCGTGCTCGTCAGCAAGGCGGAGTACACCTACAGCTATGACGCCTACGGTTGGCTTACGCAGCGGACCGAGAGTCGCCACGGCGATGGCAACTACTGCCTCGATACCGTAACGACCTACGATGACGAGGAACCTGAGAAGGAGCGGCCGAAGCTGGTCGAACATCCGGACGGCACCATTACGCACTACGACTACACGCCCGCCGCACTGACGGGGTGGCCCAGCAATCCAACGTACACCACGAACCCTTCCGGCCCCTATCCCTGCACATGGGTCACGCGTTGCCGAAGCCTGGACGGTGATAGTCCGGTCGGAGAACCCAACCTGTCGACCGGGGAGATCACAATCACGGACGTAAATGGCCGGACGCTCCTGCGGGATTCCCTGGTCTACGCCGGCGGCGGCTGGGCCGTCATCGGCCGCACCACTTACGAGTACGACGAACTGGGCCGGGTGGAGTACGTCCACCGACTCGATCCCTACGACAACTCTGCCCTCGGCAGTACGTACACAGAGTGGGACGACTGCTGCGGCGGTCGCCACGTCACGGATGAGACGGGCGTAACCACGCACTACGAGTACGACATCCTGGGACGGCCGACAGAGGTTTGGAAAGAGAACCTGAAGGGCACCGGCTACGCCACGCCGGATGACGTGTACACCGTCTACACGTACGGCTTCGCCAACGGGTACCGCTTCGCGCGAACCGCGGTTCAGGATCTCGAACAGAGCCCGACTGTCCGCACCGCCAGCGAGCGTAAGTACGACCTCGCTGGCCGCTTGCTGAGCGACAAGACGCTCGACCTCAACCTGAATCTGGTGTACGAGACGACGTACAGCTACCAGACAGCAGGCGGCGGCGGTCGCCTGGTCACCGTGACTCGGCCGGATCTGGCTACGGAGATCACTGAATACTACCGCGACGGACGTAGCAAGAGCGTGAGCGGTACCGGCACGGTGTCGCGCGCGCAGCACTATGCTGCATTGGCGGGCGGCGTGCAGCAAACGTGGACACTTACAGGTACCGCCAACCCGCTCGTGTACGAGTCCTGGCTCCGCCGAGGCATTACCAGCTACGACATGCTCGGCCGCACCGTGGAGGAGGTTCGTCCGGCCTATCCGAGCGACGAACTTACCACTGAATACACGTACTACGGGGATAGCGGAACGGGCGCCGGCCAACTTCAGCAGGTGGTCACCAAATACGACGGCGACGCGGTCCAGGCCCCGACGGTCTACGAGTACGACGTAATGGGCAACCTGGCCCGCAGCGGTCTGGATGTCGATGGCGGCGGCCTCGATGAGGATGATTCGGAGTCGACCGATCGCATTACCGAGACGCAAACGACGTACCAGAATACTGGTGGCGTCGGCTGGTGGCGTATCACCAAAACGTGGGTATACGACGACGATGTCGAGTCCTCCGACCTTCCCCACACGATGCCCCTCAGCAAGCGATCTGAGCGCCTGACCGGGTTCTCGACGGGCGAGATCCGGGAAACCAAGCACTACGACGCCCACAACGACGTGACCTCGTCGCTGACGGTAGTCGGCGGGACCCCGCTTGCTGTCACCGAGACCGTTGATTCCCCGGAATCCTCCGAGGACGCAGTCCGCGTGACGGTCAACGGCCTGCTCGTCTCGTCCACTACGCCGACCGGCGTCACGTTCACGTACGAATACGACGGCATCGGTCGCCAAACGGCCGTCATCGACGGTCGCGAGAACACGACCACGACGCACTACAACGACGCCGGCCAGGTCGACTGGGTCGAGGACGAAGACGGGAACCGCACGACGTACACCTACTACGCCGACGATGAACAGGGTGCCGGACAGGTCTACTCGGTCCAGAACGCCGCCCTGAACAAGACCTACTACGCCTACACGCCGCGCGGCGAGGTGTACCACGTGTGGGGCGATGTGCCGCAGCCGGTCGAGTACGGCTACGACGGCTTCGGCCAGCGGGTCACGATGACGACCTATCGCGGTGCTGCCGCGTGGGATGGAAGCACGTGGCCGGCAGCCTCCAGCGACGACACCACGGAATGGACCTACGACCCGGCCACCGGCCTGCTCACCGAGAAGGAGTACGCCGATGATGAGGCCGTCACGTACACGTATACGACCGACGGCAAGCTCAAGAGCCGCACCTGGGCCCGCGGCGTCGTGACGGGCTACGGTTACACGCTGGCCGGCGACATGGCCGGTATCGACTACAACTGCGCCGACCCCGACGATCCCGACTTCGACATCGCCTTCGACCACGACCGGCGCGGCCGAGTGGTCGAGGTGACCGATGCGGGCGACGGCACGGACCACGCGTTGGACTACTCTGGATGGCCTGACTGCGTTACGGAGACGATCAGCGGCGGGCCGTTCAGCCGGTCGTTCGCGATCACGCGCGAGTCGGCCACCTACATGAGCCAGCTCTCGGGGCTCTACGTCGGCACGTCCCCCATCGAGTACGCCGCCGTCTACGGCTACGATAGTGCCGGTCGGCTGAACTGCGTAACCGGTCCCGGTCTGCCGACCGCCGGCAGTCCATACGGTGCCTGGTACACCTATCATTCCGGAAGCGACTTGGTCCACGAGACGCAGTTCAAGGACTCGGGCGCTATCCTGGCCAAGACCGTGCACACCTACGAGGACGACCGCGACCTGGTCGATTCCGTCGAGAACATCTGGAACGTTGGCACGCCGGTCACCATCTCCAAGTACGCCTACACGAACAACGAACTCGGCCTGCGGGAGACGATCGATCACACCGGCGTCGCTTTTGGCTCACCGGATCCGGCGATATCGCAGTCCCTCACGTATAATCCGCGCAACGAGCTGGAGAGCTCGGCGCGTTCCGATAATACGGACCTGGACCGGGCGTACACGTACGACCCGATCGGCAACCGGATCGACCTGGACGAAGGCACCACGCCGGTGACCACGGAGTACACGGCCAACGAGGTGAACCAGTACGAGCAGATGTACCGCGTGGGTACCGGGGCACCGTCGGTGCAGAAGTCCAGCTATGATGAGGACGGGAACCTCGTCCAGGCGTACCTGGTCGGCGACGTCAGCGGCGACGGGTTGTTCAACGGCTTCGACATCGCGCCCTTCATCTACGCCGCCACGCACGAGCAGGTCGATTTCGAGTCCACCTACCCCGACGGCTGCTACTTGTGCGGCGACATCACCGGCGACGGCTCGGTGAACAACTTCGACATCAACCCCTTCACGAGCCTGCAGAGCTCCGGGTCGACGGCCGTCGCCTACGAGTGGGACGCCGAGAATCGGCTGGTGGCGGTGACGCCGGTGGCCCCGACGACCGGCAACCAGAAGGTGCTGTTCAAATACGACTATCTCGGTCGCCGAATCGAGAAGGCGGTGTATGATTGGGATAGCGGCGGCAGTGCCTGGG
>JASFQK010000035.1:0-76513 GCA_050115495.1 Phycisphaerae bacterium
TCGCGTCGTTACTCTCGTGCATCGGCGTACTCCTCTGCCCAGCGTGGGCGGCTCGGAACCAATCTTGATCCCGAGAGTACGCCGCCTTTTTTCATCCCGCCATCAACGAAATTCGGTTATAGCTCGCCGGCAAGCGGCTCGAACCGGCGGGGATTCCGGCGTTTCTCGAGGAAGCTCGCGCGCTGCGGACGGTGTTTGCGCGGGCGTGGTGAGGGGGACGGGGCGTCACTTGCGACGTGGCAGTCGCTTCGCCTCATCGAAGGCGCGAGCCATCGACGGCGGCGTGTCGTCGCGGCGTTGGGTGGCATCCTGAATGAGCAGTGCGAAGCGCTCGGCCGAAGCACGCACGTCCAGCGACGCGCCCGCGCGTTTGAAGTCATCCCCTTCGTTGACTGTCTGGCCAGCAAGGTATGTGACCCACGTCTCGATGTTCCGCTTCGGAACCCAGATGATGATCGCCTCGCGATCTTTGCGGGCCGCAAGCTCTGCTTCCTGAAGAACGCCCGCCAACTGCGCGAAGCGATGCTCGACCGGCTGTGTGTCGGCATCGGTCAGGACAAACAACGCGACCTGCTGACTGCTGGCCTTCCGGCGATGCTCACGCACTTCGGCTGCGTAATGCGCGCGAACGTACTGGTCTCCGGCACCCCGGCCTGCGGGCAAGAACAGACAACGTATCTCGCGGGTGTGGAAAGCGAGCCCCAGCAACGCGTGACGCGCAAAACGCAGGTGCTGATCGTCTTCTCCGAGCACGACCGCTCGGACCCCTCGGCGCCCCATCTATCCCTCCCATCCCCGGGCAATGATCTCGGAAGGACGCAGCCCGTCATCCGGCCACGTAACGTTGTCGACGCGTGCCGGGCCGAACTGCTCACGGCGGAAATAGGCCCCATGTTGCGTGGCCAAACGGTCCAGCAACTCAGGGTGATGCGAAATGAGCAAGCACTGGCTGCTCTCTTCCTCGACACGATCACGAATAGACTCGATCCATGGCTGCAACTCACGCAGCGCGACGAAGTTGTCCGGTTCGTCTATGCAGATCGTTCGCCCTCGCTCAACCGCGCAGTGCAGAATCGTGTACAGCGCCATCAGACACCGCTGCCCCTCGGATAACTGGTTCAACATCAGGAAGTAGGGTTCGGCCACTCTCTCCTCGGAGCGCGGGGCCAGAAACGCCGCCCTAAGCACACGTGCTGTTTCGCCAGCGCTGGTGAGCTTGAGGCTGGAGAAACCGGTGATCACCTCGCCGAGCGACTCGAAGAGCGGTTGCATCGCCTCCGGTGAGTCCTGCGTCAGGTGTCGATACCAGGAAGCGAAGTTGGACAGAGATGGATCCGGGGCGGCCTGCTCAAGGAAGCTGGCCACCTCCATCTTGCGCGGGTCAATGCTGAAGACGTAGACAACTCCCAAGCGTACTCTGAATCTGCACAGGTGCTGGTTGTTCGGTCGCTCGGGTATCGCCGAAATTGCGGAGCGTGATCCTTCCCCGGGATACACCGGGCCGGCCAAGCCGTCATCATCGTAGAGGTGGACATCCTGCCCGTCGAATTCGTAGAGCGTCTTGTCGCCCAATGCCAGCAACTCGTGCTTGATTCCGCTCCTGCCGAGTTGGCGATCGTGCTGGATGACGAGGCGGTATCGGTACGGACCATGCTCGTCGTCCAAGTCGAGTTCGAAGACCTGCTCCGGCCGCGTTTGCCATGCGGTCAGCGACGCACCCGGAAACACCTGTGCCGTCGTGCCCCCCCAGGTGACCAACTGCCTGATCTGTGCCAGCACTTCGAAGACCGTTGATTTCCCGGCCCCGTTGTCTCCGTAGAGCAACTGCAATCTGGCCGGACGGTATTCGAAGTTGACCAGGCACTTGTAGTTGTCGACGTACAGCCGCGTGATCATGGCGCTCTCCCAGACACCACCCATACCCAAGCTGTCATCATAATCGACATCGCACGAGGTGGCATCCTGCGGGGTCACATTGACGCCCTGGCCCGATTCCCCAAAGGACGGCCTCGCAACGGCCGTCGACGCCGGCGATAGGTGCCCCATCGCTGCGGGCTCGGACAGACACAGGCGTCTGACACTGGTCTCGGAAGACACTGCTCAAGAGCAGTGGCACGTTGGGTGGGGGTTTGAAATCTCAGATTTGAGATTCGAGATTGCAGATTGGCGTGGCGGCGGAGGACCCGCTCGCTACCGCTCGGGGCTCGGACAGATGCGCGGCAGCCGAACGCGTACGCGGGGCTCGGATGGGGGCGAGGGGCTGCGTCTACGGTGGCTACGTGCGGCGGGCGAGTTGTTTGCGGGCGGCTTCGATGGTGTTGCGCAGGAGCATCGCTACCGTGACGGGGCCGACGCCGCCGGGGACGGGGGTGATGGCGCCGGCCAGCGGGGCTACGGCGGCGAAGTCGACGTCCCCTACCGTGCGGCGGACCGGCTTGCCGGATGCGTCGGGCTGCATGACGCGGTTGATGCCCACATCGATAACAACAGCGCCGGGCTTCACGTGGGCGGCGCTGATCAGGTGCGGCTGGCCGACGGCCACAACCAGGATGTCCGCCCGACGGGTTTCGGCGGCGAGGTCGCGCGTGGCGATGTGACAGGCCGTCACCGTCGCCATCTGGTCGAGCAGGATGAGCGTCGCCGGTTTGCCGACGATGCGGCTCTGACCGACGACCACCGCGTGAGCCCCGCGAACGGTGACGCGACTCCGCCGAACGAGTTCGCTAACGGCGAGTGCGGTGCAAGGAGCGATAATAGGCTCGCGGTAGAACAGCCAGCCGATGTTGGCGGGGTTCACGCCCTCGACGTCTTTGTACGGGTCGATGCGGTACTGGGCCGCCGCCGTGTCGAGCTCAGGTGGAAGCGGGAGTTGAAGGATGATGCCGGTGACGGTGGGGTCGGCGTTGAGGCGGTCGATCTCGGCGAGGAGGTCAGCCTGGGCGACGTCGCCGGGGAGTTCGCACAATTCGTACTCGACACCGACGACGGTGCTGAGCTTGCGCTGCCGGTCGGCGTAGAGGCGACCGCCGGCGTCGGAGCCGACGAGAACGGCACAAAGCTTGACCTGCCCGTGTTCGGCGTTGTAGCGGGCGACAGCGCGGGTGACATCCGCGCGGATCTCGGCGGCGTAGGCGGCTCCGTCCAGAATCTCAGCCGGCATAGGGGGCCCTCATGGCGACGGGCGGATCATCGCCGGACGAGCGCGAGGGTGCAAGGCGACATCGGTCAGGGCGTGGCGGGAGGCTCGGGCACCGGCTGATTTTCGAGGAGGCGCCGAGCTTCGAGGCACTCGGGCGAGCCGGCGGGGAACTCGCCGCAGAGCATGGGACGATCGCGGTAGATGGTGCAACGGCAGGCGCCGAGCTCGCCGGCCAGGGCGACGCAGCGCTGCGTGACGGGGTCGCGGCGCATCATGCGGTAGTAGGGCCC
The DNA here is from genome assembly GCA_050115495.1 of Phycisphaerae bacterium. Classification (GTDB taxonomy): domain Bacteria; phylum Planctomycetota; class Phycisphaerae; order UBA1845; family Fen-1342; genus JAAYXS01. The sequence continues at coordinate 3,430 of JASFQK010000035.1, forward strand.
GCGGCCGGGGTGGACCTCGTAGGTCATGGCGAGCAGGCGCGGCCGGGCCTCAAAGCGGGTGAGGTCCCCGTCACTCAGCGGCACGTCGTACAACGTGCAGCACGCTCCACACTGGCGGCAGTCGAAGGACATCGGTCAGACCCGAAAGGTCGCGGAAAACACGCGGCGGCACGTGCCGGCGCGGCCTACGTCTCGGCCCGGCCGCCGTCGGCCGGCGCGGGGTCCGCGCGACCGATGACGGTGATACGGAGTTGGGCGGCCAGGGCCAGCGCCCGCTCCTTCTCGAGCAGCAGCGTCTTGCCGGCCTCGATCACCAGGCCGGCGGCGCCGTGCTTCTTCAGCTTCTCGATCGTATTGGCGCCGACGGTGGGGACGTCGAAACGCATGTCCTGGTTCGGCTTGGCCACTTTGACCAGCGTCCAGCCGCCCGCCGGACAGAGGGCCCCGGCGCGCTCGATAAGCAGGTCGGTGCCCTCGATGGCCTCGACGGCGATGATCTCGCGCTCCTTGACGGCAACGGCCTGGCCGATGTCGAGGGCGGCGATCTGCTTGGCCAGGGGCCAGGCGAAGTCGGCGTCGTCCTCGACCTGGCGCGGCGGGGTGAACGGCGTGAGCACGCCAACCGGGGCGAGAGCTTCGGGGCAGTAGCGGGTCGAGTCGATCAAGGTCAGACCCCGGCGCTGCATCTCGTCCGCGACGGCGCCGAGCAACGAGTCGTTGCGCTTGTCGCGGGCGTAGAAGTACCAGACACGGATGCTGGTCCAGTCCGGCAGGTATTGTAACCACTGCAACCAGCGCGGGCCCGCGAACATCCGCGTCTTGCGGACGCGGCCGGCCATGACGACCTCGCGGCAGCCGGCGGCACGAAAGACGCGGATCCAGCGGCCCAGTTGCACCACGCCCCGCCAGCAGAACGTGTCCGCCACGTCGCGCAGGGCGGGGTCGGCGTAGCCACGCAGGGCGACGACGGCAACCGGCCGCCCTCGGGACCGCGCCCCACGCGCGACGAGCAGCGGGAATTCGCCCTCGCCGGCGATGAGGCCGAGCGGCACGGAACGCGGGATGGCGGGGGGTTGGTCGGGCATGGTCGCGGTATCGTTGCCAGGCGGCACTGGTGGCGCATCCACCAGTACGTTAGTCATCCGCCGTTCGACGTCGGCCACGGGGGGCCGACGCTACTTGGTGTCCAGGCGGGCGCGCAGCTCGGCGAGTTCCTTCTCCAGCCGCTTGATCGTCTCGTTGGTCTCCGGCAGGCGCATGAGATAGGCGACCTGGCGTTTCATGTCGCGGATAGGGATGGCCGGCTGGCCGAGGACGGTCTCGCCGTCGGGGATGTTGTTGATGACGCCGGCCTTGGCGCCCACGGTGGCCTTATCGCCGATGCGGATGTGGCCGACGACGCCGGCCTGACCGGCCATGGTGACGTGGTCACCGACGTTGACCGAGCCGGCAAGTCCGACCTGGGCGACGAAGAGGCAGTGCTCGCCAATGTGCGTGCCGTGGCCGATGGCGATGAGATTGCTGAACTTGGTACCGGAGCCGATCTTCGTGCGGCCGAGCGTGGCACGATCGATGGAGCAATTGGCACCGAGCTCGACGTCGTCGCCGATCTCGACGATGCCGATCTGCGGGATCTTGACCCAGCGGCCCTCGTAGGGAGCGTAGCCGAGACCGTCGTTGCCGATGACGGAGCCGGAATGGATGGCGACGCGGTTGCCGACGATGGTGCCGTCGTAGAGAACGACGTTGGGATAGAGCAGCAGGTCGTCGCCGATGCGGCAACGTGGTCCGATATAACAGCCGGGATAAATGACGGCATTACGGCCGATAACTACATCATCTTCAATCGTCACGCCGGGATGGATCGTGGCGTTTTCGCCGATTTGGGCGGTCGAGGCGATGTTGGGGCGGCCGGCCTCGGCGCGTACGGGTCGATGCTGGCGGTAGCCATGCAGCTCGATGATCAGGATCGTGATGGCGGCGTAGGGGTCATCGACGCGGACGAGGCCGAGGTGCTCGGGGGCAGCGACGTCCGGTTTGAGCACGACGGCCGAAGCCTGCGTGGTCTTCAGCACCTTCTCGTACTTGGGATTGGACAAGAAGGAGATTTCGCCTGGGCCCGCTTCCTCGAGCGTAGCCACGCCGTGGATGAGGCGTTGTCCGTCGCCTTCGAGGCGGGGCTTCAGTCCACGGCGCTCGAGGATGGCACAGGCATCGGCAAGCGTCTTCTCCATTCGCTCCACTCGCTCCGGCGGCTCCACGGGGCACGCCTATTAAACGAGGCATTGTACGGAATCGGCCGGCGGGCTGTCAAAACGGGCGGGCGGACATCGGCGTTTCCCTGAGAGCGTCACGTTGGGTTAACATGATAGCGCGAGTCGGGAAGCGGAATCGCGGTTTTCCCGGCGTAGGAGCCGGGTCCTGGAGACCAGGCGGCCATGAAATGTGTGGTAATCCTACCGGACGGGGCGGCTGACGAGCCGCTCGCCGAACTCGGTGGTCGAACGCCGCTGGAGGCGGCCAGCCTGCCCAACATGCACTGGGTGGCGCGGCACGGGCGGCTGGGACGGGCGGTGACGGTGCCGGCCGGCTTCACGCCGGGGACCGACGTCGCCACGCTGTCGGTGTTCGGCTACGACCCGCATGAGAGCTACTCAGGGCGGGCACCGATCGAGGCGGCGGCGCGGGGTCTGAGCGCGGGGCCGGACGAGTTGATCTTCCGCTGCAACTTCGTAACGATCGACAAAGGGCGGATGGCGGACTACACGGCCGGCCACATCGCCCAGGACGAAGCGAATCAACTGATCGCCGATCTGGGGGCGCTGGCGGCATCTGGTGAACCGGCGTTGCGGGGTTGTCGGTTCTTCACGAGCGTGTCCTACCGAAATCTGATGATCGCCGACGGGGCGACAGCGTTCGACCTGCGCACCGCGCCGCCCCACGACATTCCCGATCGACCGGTGGCGGACCATCTGCCACAGGGGGCCGGGCGCGAGCGCGTGCTGAGAATCATGACGGCGGCGCGGGCGATGCTGGCCGACCACGAGGTCAATCGCCGACGGCGGGCGGAGAAGCGGTCGGAGGTCACCGACATCTGGCTGTGGGGGCAGGGTCAGCCGGTGGCGCTGACGCCGTTCGAGGAGCGGTTCGGGCTGTCCGGCGTGGTGATCACCGGCGTGGACATCATCCGCGGGCTGGCGCTGATGATGGGGATGGAGTTGCTCGAGGTACCAGGAGCGACGGGATACATCGATACGAACTACGCCGGGAAGGGCGCGGCTGCGGTGCGGGCCCTGGAGCAGTACGACCTCGTCGTCGCACACATCGAGGCACCGGACGAGGCGGGGCACCTGGGCAACGTGGCGGAGAAGGTCACGGCCCTGGAGCAGATCGACGAACACGTGGTCGGACCGCTGCTGAGGAAGCTGCAGACACTGGCCGACTGGCGGATGTTGATCGCGCCGGACCATCCCACGCCCTGCACGACGATGGCCCACGATGCCACGCCGCCGCCGTTCTGCTTTGCGGGTAGCGGCGTGCCGGCGACGGAAGGGGGCATCTTCACCGAGGCGGAGGCGCTGGCCAGTGGGCTGGTGGTGGACCCGGGACATCGACTGATGGAGCTGGTTCTGGCCGGGTAGCCGCCGGGGTGTGCATCCGGCGGCGGCGCGAAGGAGTGTGTGACATGGCGTACCGGATCACGAAGGAATTCGTCTGCGGCGGGGCAATCAAGGACACGACGGCGTCGCTGGCCGAGACGCTGCGGGCGCTGAGCGCGGGCGGGCTGGACCTGGAGATGATCGTCTCGCGGCGCGACCAGTCCGGGTGGGCGCTGATGTTCGTCTCGCCGCTGCGCTCGGAGAAGGAGATGGAGGTGGCCGAGGCGGTCGGCCTGCGGAGGGAAGGTACGCTCCAGACGCTGCGGATCGAGGGGCCGGACGCCCACGGGCTGGGGGCACGGATCGCCACGGCGCTGGCGGACGCGGGCATCGAGGTGCGGGGCTACTGGGCGCTGTCGCTCAGCGACCGGGCGGTGACGGACATCGCGTTCGACGACGAGGAGGATCAGGAGTGCTGGAACAGATGCTGGGGGATTGAGGGGGCAGGCGGCACGTCCGGTCCGGAGCCCGGACGCTACGTCGCTGAAGCAGGGCGGGCTCCGAGGTAGGGCGGGCTCGGTCCGCCGCACGTCTTTTGCGCTGAGTCAGCGTCCTTTCGGCGACGAGAGAATGGGCTACCGTTAAGTCAACTCTTGGGTGCGCAGCCCGCCGTACTGGGCGAAAACGAACAGGCGACCGGCGGGATCGCCGATCGCCCGTGGCTCTCTTGAGAGAGGGAGAGATCGCGTTTACGTGGCTTCCGCGTTGGCGGCCGCCGGCTCGGGCTCGTCCTGCTTGGCGGGCTCCGCGGTGGCGCCCTCGAAGACGATCTTCTTCTCGTCGTCGTCGGTCTTCTCGACCTTGACGCGGATGACGTTGCAGCCGGCGTGCTTGTTGCGGAGGATGTCCTCGCTGAGCGGGTCCTCGATCATCTGCGAGAGGGTGCGGCGCAGCGGACGAGCGCCGAACTTCTCGTCGGTGCCCTTCTCCAGCAGGTATTCGATCGCCTCTTCGCTGAGCTCGATACGCAGGTCGCGCTCCTTGAGACGGGCGTTGATCTTGGAGAGCTCGAGGTCGAGGATCTGGATCAGGTCCTCGTGGTTGAGCTTGTGGAAGACGACCACCTCGTCGAGGCGGTTGATGAACTCGGGGCGGAAGTGCCGCTCGAGCTCGGACACAAGCATGTCCTTCATCTTCTCGTAGTTGATGTTCTCGTCGCGCTTCATGAAGCCGAAGGGGTCCTGGCTCATGATGCGGTCGGCGCCGATGTTGCTCGTCATGATGAGGATGACGTTCTTGAAGTCGACGTGGCGGCCGAACGAGTCGGTCAGCCGGCCTTCCTCCATGATCTGGAGCAGCATGTTGAACACGTCCGGGTGGGCCTTCTCCACCTCGTCGAGCAGCACGACCGCGTAGGGCCGGCGGCGGATTCGCTCGGTGAGCTGGCCACCCTCCTCGTAGCCGACGTAGCCCGGCGGCGCGCCGATCAGCCGGCTGACGTTGTGCTTCTCCATGTACTCGGACATGTCCATCGTGATCAGGGCGTCCTCGTCGCCGAAGAGGAACTCGGCGAGCGATTTGGCGAGCAGCGTCTTACCGACGCCCGAGGGGCCGAGGAAGATGAACGAACCCATGGGCCGATTCGGGTCCTTCAAACCGCTGCGGCTGCGGCGGACGCTGCGGGAGATGGCGCTGATCGCCTCGTGCTGGCTGATGACGCGCTTGTGCAGCTCGTTCTCCAGCTCGAGCAGGCGGGCGGCCTCCTCCTTCTCCAGACGCGTCAGGGGAATGCCGGTCATGCGGCTGAGGACGTCGGCGATGATGTTGTCATCGACGACCCCTTCGACCTCCTGCGTGCGGCCCTTCCATTCGCGCTGGATCTCGTCCTTCTTCTTCTTGAGCGACTCGCTGCGGTCGCGCAGCTCGGCGGCCCGCTCGTAGTCGGCGTTCTTGACGGCCTCGTCCTTTTCGGAGGCGAGGCGCTCGATCTGGCCCTCGATCTCCGCCAGGTCGGGCGGGAGGGTCATGCTCTTGATGCGGACGCGGGCGCCGGCCTCGTCAATCACGTCGATGGCCTTGTCCGGCAGGACGCGGCCGGTGATGTAACGGTGCGACAGCTCGGTGGCCTGACGCAGGGCCTCGTCGGTGATGCGCACGCGGTGGTGGGCCTCGTAGCGGTCGCGCAGGCCCTTGAGGATCTCGAGCGTGTGCTCGACGGTCGGCTCATCCACGTGGATGGGCTGGAAGCGGCGGGCCAGGGCGGCGTCCTTCTCGATGTACTTGCGGAACTCGTCGAACGTCGTCGCCCCGATGCACTGGATCTCGCCGCGGGAGAGGGCCGGCTTCAGCACGTTTGAGGCGTCGATGGCGCCTTCGGCGCCGCCGGCACCGACCAGGGTGTGCAGCTCGTCAATGAACAGGATGACGTTGCGGGCCCGGCGGACTTCGTTCATGACCGCCTTGATCCGCTCCTCGAACTGCCCGCGATATTTCGTGCCGGCGACCATCATGGCCAGGTCGAGCACGACGATCCGGCGGTCGTAGAGCAATTCGGGCACCTGGTGGCGGATGATCTTCTGGGCCAGCCCCTCGACGATGGCCGTCTTGCCCACGCCGGCCTCGCCCAGGAGGACGGGGTTGTTCTTCATCCGGCGGCAGAGGACGGTGATGACGCGCTCGATTTCGGAGGCGCGGCCGATGACGGGGTCGAGCTTGCCTTCGCGGGCGAGCTCGGTGAGGTCGCGGCCGAAGGAGTCGAGGGCCGGGGTCTTGCTCTTGCCCTTGCGGGCGGTCTCGGGGGCGCCGGGGCCGGTCATGGCCGCGGGCTCCTCGCTCTCGACGCTGGCGCCGAGGAGGTTGAGGACCTCCTCGCGGACGTCTTCGAGCTTGAGGCCGAGGTTCATGAGCACCTGGGCGGCGACACCCTCCTGCTCGCGGAGGAGGCCGAGCAGCAAGTGCTCAGTACCAATGTAGTTATGATTCAGATTGCGCGCCTCTTCAATGGCGTATTCGATGACGCGCTTGGCGCGGGGGGTCTGGGGCAGCTTGCCCATGGTGACCATCTCGGGGCCGCTCTTGACGAGCTTCTCGACCTCGAGACGGACACGGCGCAGGTCGACGCCGAGGTTCTTGAGCACGTTGGCCCCGACGCCGGAGCCCTCCTTGACGAGGCCGAGCAGGAAATGCTCGGTCCCGATGTACTCGTGGTTGAAGCGCTGGGCTTCCTGGTTGGCCAGGGCCATCACCTTCCGCGCCCGGTCGGTAAAACGCTCAAACATGCCTTGATTTCTCCTCGCCCAGGCGCCAGTCGCCCGGAAGTACAGCACTCACAACCGGTAACAGGCAGTGCGCGGGCCCTCTCGGCTCGCGATTCTAGCGCGCGCTGATAGAGGCATCAAGCGCGGGTCTGTCGTCCTGCCTTGGTATCGACCGGCTCAGGCCGTTAATCAAGGACGGCTCGGAGCCACGTCGGTGGACTTGTTCCGATCATCCGCGGTTCGGCCGAGCGACGCCAGCCCGCTACGGAGCTGGTCGCTGTACAGGTGGTGGCGGTCGAGCCGGCGGACGGTCTGCCAGGCGGCCAGGGCGGCGTCCACATCCCGCAACCCTGTATACACTTGCGCCATGCGATAGGCGACAAGCAAATCGGTTTCGGCGAAGCGGCGCACGGGGGCCAGGACGAGTTGGGCCTGGGGGTAGCGGCCGGCCTCGATGAGTTGGCGAGCCGCGTGCAGGGCCGCCCGGCGCAAGGTCGTTTGCTCGGACCGGCGCCGACCGCGCACGGTCTGCGCTAGTCGGATCTGGGCGCCGAGGTATACGCCGCCGGTGAGCCCGATACCCAGGCCGTGTTGCCATGGCGGGAACTCGTCAGGGACGAGCAACAGGGCCCATAAGGTGAAGTTGGCGCAGGCGACGAAGAGCAGCCCGATGACCAGCCCGCCCCAGGGGTTGCTGCGCAGCACGAGGCCGGCACCCGGGATGAGCAGGTTCAGCACGGACGCCAGATTGTCCTGTCGCACCGCGGTCATTTCTGTCGGGCCTCCGCAGACTCCAGCCGTAACGGCCCGCCCGAGCCGCTGTCCCGCAGGAGGGCCTCGTAGGCCGTGAGCAGGTCGGGCAGGACGGCACTACACATATGATGCTCGCGGACGTAACTTGTCGCCGACTCGCCAAGACGTTGTACGCGGCGATCACCATCCACGGCGCGGGAAAGCAGGTAGGCGAGCTCGACCGCCGAGCCGGGCGTGAATTGCCAGCAGGTGCGGTCGTCGACGAACCACTCGGCGACCTGGTCGCGGGAGGCGAGGACGGTCTTGCCCAGGGCCATGGCGAGCAGCGGGGCGAGGGAGAGCTCGGCCTGCCGGGCGGGAACGACGTAGACGTCGACGCCGCCCATGGCCTGATCCCAGGAGCGGGGCTCGTGCACGAGGGTGATGCAGTGCTGGGCGTTGGTCTGACGGATGCGCTCCCAGACGGACTGGACGCCGGGACCGGTTCCGATCAGGGCGACCTGGAGCTCCTGCTCGTGGCGGGCACACTGGGCGACGGCGTCGACGAGCGTTTCGAGTCCGGCCTGGGGATCCAGCCGCCCGGTCCACACGACGCCGAGCACGTGCTCTTCGGTCTGGCATGCCGCCGGCGGGTCGGGCATCAGCAAAACCGGCGGCAGGACGGTGAGCCATTCGGCGGCCTCGCGGGAGTGGCTGAGAGCCAGCGAGACCAGGCCGCGGCAGGCGGCCGCCCAGTAGGTGTGCACCCAGGGGCGGCGGAGTTGGAGCAGGCATTCGACGTCGGCCACGGAGGTGGCGTGCACGAGGACGGGGATCTCGCGCGAGGCTGCCCAGCGGCCGATGGTCCGCAGGCAGCGTGTGCCCCACAGGTGCACGAGCTGCGGGGGCGGGTCGAGACGCCGGCCGAGCTGTCGGATCAAACCCCAGGACCACCATCCGGTGAGGTTTTTGACGGTGAGGCACTCGACGGGCGTGCCATCGAGGTCGCTGGCCAGCCGGGGGTCGTCCGTGAGGAACGAGACGCGCAGACCCTCCGTCGCCAGGCCGAAGCCGAGCTGCCGGAACATTCGGCCGAAGCGGGCGGAGACGTCGGTGTCGGCCACGTGCAACACACGTGGCGGCGTCGTACCCGGGAAGCGGCGTTGTGTTTCGTCGTCGGCCATGGTCACTCGACGGCCGACGCGGAGGTCGGCCGCTACAGGACGGCTGGCACGGAGACCAGCCGCTACAAGACGGCCAGTGCAGAGATCGGCCGCCACGGGAACCACGCTGCGGTGTGCCACTGCTCTTGAGCAGTGTCTTCCGGAGCGCGGCGTTTTCGGCGTTCGACGTCGGCCACGGGGGGCCGACGCTACATGCCCGTGCGGGGCCCGGGCGCCACAAACGTCCGCCGGAGTCCGGGCGCTACGCGCGCCGGACGGGGCGGAGGACGCGCGACAGGCAGAAGATATTCAGGCCCAGCACGAGGACGACGCAAGCGGTCATCATCACCGCGCCGCCGGTGGTGAGCGTCACAGCCGGCTGCGTCGTCTGGGCCAGGATCAGCGACAGCGCGTTCATGAGCCGGTCTCCCAGGCCACGCCGTTGCGCTCGGCGTCGGCGATCGTGCGGCCGATGCGGTTGCGACAGGCAACGTCACTGAGAATGTACAGCAACAACAGGAAGAGGATGATGCCCAGGAACACGAAACGGGCCACGTTCGCGTCGAACATGGCGCGGGTTCGCGCGGTACCCGCTTCCTTGCGCACCTCGCGCACGAAGTGCACGACGGCCTCCGGCGTCAGCGTAACCCCCTCGGCCTCAGCCAGCCCGCAGATCTTGGCGGACAACTCGTTGGGGCTGAGGGCGAGCTCGGCGACGAGACCCCGAGCCACCGACTCGGCATTCTCCTCGGCCAGCGGCGGCGGGAGGCCAAACCGCTGCGCGAGAGCTTGGTTGTAGACCTTCGCCGTTTCGCCGGCGTCGGCAGCAGCAGCGTCGGTGCGGAGCTGACGGATCCAGTCGGCTAGCTCGGCGTGGTCGAGGTCAGGGGCGAATGGTGCGAGCGCGACGCCGACCGTGTCGGCGAGCTGCCGCTCGCTCATGCCGTTCGCGGCGAGCTTCGTGGAAAGCTCGTTGTTGAGGTTGACGGCGTCACGGGCGGTGGTCAGGGCGGCGCGCGGCCCCTGAACGGCGGGATTCATGCCCTCCAGGTAGCCGGGCAGGTTCTGCCAGGACCAGGCAAGGAGGATGACGATGAGGAACGCCGGCGTCACGTAGCGGAGCAGAATGGCGATCCACCAGGGGACGCGTAAGTCGGCGCCGCGGTTCATCTCGCGTACGCCGCGCTCGGCCCCGACGATCCACCCGAAGAGGATCACCAGGCCCGTGGCGGCGACGATCATGAGCAGGTTGCACCAGAAATCGGTGTGGTCGAGGGCGATGGCCCCGCGGCTGAAGGACATGGTCAGGCCGGCGCCGATGGCGGTGACGACGCCGAGAACGCCGACGCTGGCCCGCCGGCCGAGGCCGAAGCCGTCTTCGAGGAAGGCGATCGCCGGCTGAAGCATGCTCAGGGAGCTGGTGACGGCGGCGAGGAAGAGCAGGCCAAACCACATGGCCCCGATCCACTGCCCCAGCGGCATGAAGTGCATGATCGCCGGGATGGTGACGAAGCCGAGCTCGAAGGTGGAACCCTTGGCGTTCTGGGCGCCGAGGAAGAGAAACGCGGTGGGGACGACGATCAGGCCGGCCAGGATCACCTCACAGAACTCGTTAGTGCTCGAAGCCGACAGTGAGCTGAGCACGACGTCGTCGTCTTCGCGCAGGTAGCTCGCGTAGCACAGGATCAGGCCAAAGCCCACGCTGAGGCTGAAGAAGATCTGCCCGGCGGCGGCCAGCCAGACCTGGGGGTTGCGCAGGGCCGGCCAATCCGGGTTCCACATGAAACCCAGGCCGCTGGTGATGCCCGGCAGGGTAAGCACGCGGAAAAGGATGATGACCGCGCAGAGGATCAGCAGCGGCATGGCGTACTTGCAGAACTTCTCGATGCCGCGCACCACGCCCTGGTAGATGACGAAGAAGTTGACCAGGAAGCACAGGAGCACGAGCCAGATGGTGCGGCTGCCGGCGAAGAGCGCGCCGTGCGCCGAGGTGCCGAAGACCTCGCCCTGGTGGGCCTGCGTCGCCGCCACGACGGCGGAGACGACATGCTCGTGGTCGGTGGTGCCGGCGGTGGCGGCGGCGAAGAGGTCGCGAAAGCCGCCGTGGGCGAACTGGATGCAGTAGTCCAGGCACCAGGCCTCGAGCAAGATGTAGTACATGTAAATGACGACGGGGATGAGCAGCGAGAGGGCTCCGAGCAGCTTGGCCGGGCTGCGCCGCCAGATGGCGTAGAAGACGCCCGGGGCGCTGTTCTGGCCGAAGCGCCCGCCGAACCGGCCGAGCGTCCACTCGCACCAGGCGATGGGGATACCCAGCAGGAGAAAGCTGATGATGTAGGGGATCATGAAGGCGCCGCCGCCGTTGTTGACGGCCTGGCCGGGGAAGCGGAGGAAGTTGCCGAGGCCGACGGCGGAGCCGGCCACGGCCAGAACTACGCCGAGGCGGGAACCCCATTTCTCTTTCGGTGGCGCTGCGCTGGGCGAGGTGCTCATGGGCCGGGCGTCTCCGACGGGTTGGCGCGGCCGAGCCGGTCGGACGGTGTTGCCGAAGCCGGGCACGACGGCTGCGGGTGAAGGCGACATGCTAAACGATGAGCGGCCGGGTCGGCAACGGTTGCCGAAGGCCGGGCGCACCGCTATGGTCCGCACATCTTCACGGCCCCTTCAGCTCCCGGAGCCGCTATGTTCAACTGGCACAATCTCAGCCCCACGCTGGACAGCGCCACCGATGCGATGGCGACGGCAATCTGGTCGAATCCGCTGTTCCTGCTGCTGTTGGGCTGCGGCCTGCTGTTCACCGTCCTGACCCGCTTCGTGCAGTGGCGCATTCTCACCCACGGCTACGCCTGCATTCGCGGGCGCTATGACAAGCCGGACGACACCGGACACATCAACCACTTCCAGGCGCTGTGCGCCGCGCTGTCGGCGACGATCGGGCTGGGCAACATCGGCGGCGTGGCCCTGGCCGTGTCGGTCGGCGGGCCGGGGGCGGTCTTCTGGATGTGGATCGTCGGCCTGTTCGGCATGGCCCTCAAGTTCATGGAATGCACGCTGGCGGTGATGTTCCGCGGCGTGCGCATCCGGAAGTCGGCAGCCAGCGGGGAGGAGCAGCACGAGGTCCGCGGCGGGCCGATGTGGTACATGCAGAAGGCCCTGGTCGAACCCCTGTGGTCCCGCGGCAACCCGTTCTGGGTGGTGTTCAAGGTGCTCGCCGTTCTGTTCGCCGTCTCCACGATCCTGAACGCGCTGGGCAGCGGGAACATGTTCCAGGGCTGGAACATCTCCGACATGCTACAGAAGAACTTCCACGTGCCGACGGCGCTGTCGGGCGCGGTCGTGGCCTCGCTGGTGGGGTTGGTGATCATCGGCGGCATCCAGCGCATCGGGAACGTGGCGTCACGGCTCGTGCCGTTCATGTGCATCGTGTACGTGCTCGGGGCGCTGGTCGTGGTCCTGATGCACATCCACCAGGTCCCCTACTACCTCGGCCTGATCGTCAGCTCGGCCTTCACGGCGAGCGCCGGCACCGGAGCGTTCGTCGGCGTGGCAATGAAGACGGCGTTCGTGCAGGGGCTGCGGCGGGCCTGCTTCTCGAACGAGGCCGGCGAGGGCTCCGCGGCCATGGCCCACGCTGCGGCGAAGACCGAAGAGCCGATCCGCGAGGGCGTCGTCGCCGGCATCGGGCCGTTCGTGGACACGCTGCTCATCTGCACGATGACCGCGCTGGTGCTGCTGATGAGCGGCACGTGGGATCGCGCTCCGGTTGGCCGCGTGACGGCGGTGGAAGGTACGTCGGTGGTGATCGAGTATACCGACCAGGTCGACCCGCGCATCGCTGGTCTGTACATGGAACGGCTGCACTTCCCGAAACGGACGGGCAGCCAGTTCTCGATCTACGTGCCGCTGGAGGAAGGCGCGCAATTCGAAGAGGTCAAGACGGACATTCCGCGCGGCGCGGTGCCCGAGGATGCCACCGTGGCGCAATGGGCAACCTTGCCGCCGGCGACGCTCGATGTGTCGGGGGTCGAAGAGAAGGAACGGGCCCGGCTGGCGGCAGGGCAGACGGTGCACCTGTGCATGGAGGGGGCGGAGTTGACGCGCTTTGCCTTCGACGCGACGTTGCCGGGCTTCGGCATGTGGATCGTAACGCTGGGAGTGTGCCTGTTCGGCTTCTCGACGATGATCAGTTGGAGCTATTACGGTGAGCGCGGAGCGGAATACCTGTTCGGGTCGGGAGCGATCCTGCCGTACAAGGTGGGTTTCGTGCTGTTTGTGTTCCTGGGGATGGTGCTGGAGAAGTTCCAATGGGTGTACAACTTCTCCGACGGCGCGTCGGGCCTGATGGTCTTCTGGAACCTGCCGGCCGTGCTGCTCCTCTCGCCGCACGTGGTGCGCGCGGCCCGGGATTACTTCGGGCGACTGGATCGTGGCCAGATGCCTCGCGTGCACTAGACGTTCGCCGAAAAAGGGGGACAGGCACCTCGCGTTGCGTGGTGGTCGCGCTACGTGCCAGGTTCGCGGCTCGGCGCCAGTCCCCCTTTTTCAGCGGCGATCTGGGTCCAGCACTCGCCGGGTGGACCGGGCGGTATACTGTTTGATGTGAAGTGGCCTCGCGGGCCAGTCCCCGAAAGTTGAAGGAAGTTCTCGTATGGGCACGCCGTCCCCTACCGGCAAGTCGAGTCCCCGCCCCAGCCGCGTGGCGGCCACGGTCAAGAGGCTGATCCGCACGCGGATCAGCGCTGGCGTGATCACCGTTCTACCGCTGCTGGTGACACTGTGGGTCGTGCGGCTGATTTTCCAGTGGATGCGGGACTCGTCGCTGTGGGTGGTGGAGCTCTACCTGCGAAGCTGGATGGGCCAGCCGCTGCTGGACAGTTGGCAGGTGCCCGCCCGGCTCACCGCGCAATCGCCGACCGCGGAGCAGATTCTCGGCAACACGTCCGCGCAACTGGCCGCCGCGCAGACGACGCTGATCAGCGTCACGGAGAAGCTGCAGCTGCTGGAGGAACGGCTGGGCCGGCCGGTGGATATGGAGGAGTTCTTCGAGATCCTGCCGGCCACGGTGCAGTGGGGGACGGCCATCTTCTCGGTCCTGCTGACCGTCTTCTTCCTCTACGCCGTGGGGCTCTTCGCCGCCAACCTCGTCGGCCGGCGCGTGATTCAGACGTTCGAGCAGGTTCTCGAGCGCGTGCCGTTGATCAAGACGATCTACCGTGGGCTGAAGCAGATTCTGGCCAGCTTCTCCGGCGATCAGACGCAGAGTTTCCAGCGGGTGGCGCTGGTGCCCTTCCCGCAGGAGCGGATGCGCTGCGTGGCCTTTGTGACGAACACGTTCCGCGACTCTGAGACGGGCGAGGAATTATGTTCGGTGTTCATCGCCACCACGCCGAACCCGACCACGGGCTACCTGCAGATCCTCAAGCGCAGCGAGATCACCGAGCTGGACTGGAGCGTCGAGGAAGCCATCCGCACGATCATGTCCGGCGGCATCCTGAAACCGGACTACCTGACGATTGTGCCCAACAAGCAGTTGTACCCGGACGGACGGCCGCCGGATGGTGCGCTGCCACCGATGAGTCCCCCTGCCGAAGGACCGCCGACGACGTCCTGATCCGCAGCGCGTCGGCCGGTCACCAACGACCGGTCCGCATCACCCCAAATAGCACGACGGCCGGCGTGAATCTCGCCGGCCGTCGCGTGGAACGTCACCGGCCCGTAGTGGGCCGGGGTGTCAGCGCTGACTAGGGAACTTCCTCAGCGACGGGCTCGGGCTCGGGAGCCGGTGTCGCGGCGGGGGGCTCGCGGTAGTTGAAGACGGCCTTGGTGTACATCGCCTTGCCGTCGAAGGTGGTCTGCGAGGAGGAGGACTGGTAGAAGTTCAACTCGCGGCAGACCTTGCCGGCCTTGTTGGCCACCATGAGCAGAGTGCGGCCGACCGGGTGCCGGGCCAGATCAGGAACGAGGAAGCCGAAGCCGGAGACCATCTCCAGGATGCCGCCGAGCTCTTCGCCCAGCTTCGTCAGGTCGGAGAAGCTGACGGAGATGACCTTCTTGCCGAGGGGCAGGCCTTCCTTGAGGAAGCGCTCGTTGGTGGAGAAGTTCGGCTCCTTGCCGGCGGCGGTGGCCAGGGCGATCTCGATGGCCTTCGGGCTCGAGCCGAGGAAAAGCTGGCCGTCGTAAATGCCGAACGTCGGCTGGCCGAGCATCATGGCCAGCATCGGGTGCACGATGACCTTGAAGCCGTCGGCGCCTTCCAGGCGGGCGTCGTCGATCATGCCGTTCTGCTCGGCGAGCATCGGCGAGACCATCTCGATCACGTGATTGAGCAGGCCGTTGGCCTTCTCTTCATCGGTGACCGACAGCATGATGACCCACGAGGCGGGGCTGTAGGTGGACTTGCCGGGGATGGTGAAGCTGGCGAGGCCGCCGCCGATCCAGTCGATGACGTCGGCTTCGACGTCGATGCCGACGTTCTCCTTGATCTCGAGCTTGCCTTCTTCCCAGTCGGCGAGAGCGTCCTCGCCGTCGGGAACGTTGTCCTTGATGAAGTGCAGGATCTCGTCGTAGATGACGCGGGGGCGGATACCGTTCCAGGCACTCATGTTCTGGGCGTTCTGCGGGACGAACTTCAGCGGATCGGTGAGCGGATCGTTGCTGAAGAGAACGCGGTACAGGGCGCGATCCTGCCGGTCGGGCAGCATCACGGTCACGCCGTCCATCGTGGTCTTCAGGCCATCGGTGGTGGAGACGGTGGCCACGTAGTCGAAGATGTCCATCGCGTCGATGAACTTGCCGGGCAGGGACTTGACCTCAGGCTCGATGTTCTCGCCGGTCGGATCGCCCATGGCCATGGCCTGGTCGATGAAGACGCGAAACTGGCTCATCCACAGCGACAGATCCATGAAGACCAGTTCGTCGGTCGGCGCCGGGAGCTGCTTGAAGGCGGCCTGGAAGCGGTCGGTCGAGGCCAGGGTCTTGCCCTCGCCGCCGGTGAGCAGCGTCAACGACTGCTCGGGCATGGTCTGCCCGAAGCCGATGAGGATCGTGTCCTGCTGACGGGCGAGCATCAGCATCATGGGGATCGGGGCGTTGACGGCAGTCACGCGGTGCACGATCGCGTCGCCGGCACCCTCGGTGGCCAGGCTAACCTCGCCCTCGGGCGCGAAGCCGATCAGGGTCTTCAGAATGCCTTCCAGGCCGGTGAAGTTGGCGGCGGCCTTCTCGGGAGAGGCAGACAGCAGCACCACCATGTCCGGCACGGGGAAGCCGAGCTTCATGGCGAAGGCAGATTCATGTTCACCCAGCGTCGACCACTCGACGCCCAGCAGCAGGTCGCTGAACTGCTGCCACTGCGCTTCGAACATCTCGACGTCGTCGCCGTTTTCCTCGACGACCGACTTGAGCAGCAGGCGCAGGTCGTTCTCGAAGTGCTGCTCCTGCACGACGGCCCACACGCGGTCGTACTGCGCCTTCAGGAAGGCCTGGCCGTCGTGACTGCGCCCGTGCACGGCCAGGGCGGCATCGGCCGGAATCGCCTTCGTCAGCTTGAAGTCGTCGATGCCGGCGATGGCCGGCCCCGCCAGGGCGAGCACCGCCACCCACAACATCCCCACCCCGAACATCCAACCTGCCTTGCGTCTCATCGCTGCATCTCCTTGTGTACCGAATCGCCCAAGCCCGCAGGCCGGGCTTATCAACGGTTGCCGACGTGGCACGACCATCTACGTGCGTAGTCTATCGCGAGGAACGTGGCCGCGCAGCATAACCGCGCACGGAAACACCGCAAACCACAAAATCTGACACTGCCACCCGTCCACGACGCCTTCCGGGGCCGCTAACCCCGCCGCTTGGCTCCCCGGCGACGCTTCGGCTGCCAGGTGTCCCCGTCCCGTCCGCGCCCCTCCTCCCGCGGCCGGGCGTCGGCGGCGGCTACCTTCACCTCCGGCGATTCGCGCAGCTCCTTGATGTGATCCCGTAACGCTGCCGCCCGCTCGAAGTCCAGCTCCTCCGCCGCCTGCAACATCTCCGCCTCGAGCTGGTTGATCAGCTCGTCGCGGTCGTACTCCTCCGCGCCGGCGTGCACCACCTCGCGCACGCGACGCATGGCGCTTACCTCGGTCAGCAGGCCGGTGCGGATCGCCTTGCGAATCGTGTCCGGCGTGATGCCGTGCTCCTCGTTGTAGCGAAGCTGGATCTCCCGGCGACGGCCCGTCTCGTCCATGGCCCGCTGCATCGACGGCGTCACCTTGTCGCCGTACAGGATGACGAGGGCGTTCACGTTGCGGGCGCAGCGGCCGATGGTCTGGATCAGCGACGTGTCGCTGCGCAGGAAGCCCTCCTTGTCGGCGTCCATGATCGCCACGAGCGAGACCTCGGGCAGGTCAAGCCCCTCGCGCAGCAGGTTCACGCCGACCAGCACGTCGAAGCGACCTTGGCGCAGCTCGCGCAGGATGTCGATGCGTTCGAGCGTGTCGATCTCGCTGTGCAGGTAGCGGCCGCGCAGACCGGCCTGCTGGATGAACGCCGAGAGGTCCTCGGCGAGCCGCTTGGTGAGTGTGGTGACCAGGACGCGCTCGCCGCGGGCGGAGCGTTCCTGGATGCGCTGCAACAGGTCAGGCACCTGGCCGCGGGCGGGATGCACTTCGATGAGCGGATCGACCAAGCCGGTCGGCCGGATGATCTGTTCGACGACTTCGCCGGCGCAGGTTTCGAGCTCGTAGGGGCCGGGCGTGGCACTGACAAACAGAACGTGCTGCCACATGCCCTCGAACTCGGCGAAGCGCATCGGGCGGTTGTCGAGGCAACTGGGCAGGCGGAAGCCGTGCTCGACGAGGACCTGCTTGCGGTTGCGGTCGCCGTTGTACATCGCGCCGATCTGCGGGAGGGTCACGTGCGACTCGTCGATGATGACGAGGAAGTCCTTGGGGAAGTAGTCGACGAGCGTGTACGGCTTCGAGCCGGGCGACGTCTGGTTGAGGTGGCGCGTGTAGTTCTCGATGCCGCTGCAATAGCCGACCTCGAGCAGCATCTCGACGTCGTACTTGGTGCGGGCCAGCAGACGCTGGGCTTCGAGCAGCTTGCCGTCGTGGCGGAGCTGCATGACACGCTGGTCGAGTTCCTGCTGGATGCCCTGCACGGCAGCCTGCAAGTTCTCCTCGGGCAGCACGTAATGTACCGCGGGGTAGATATACGCCTGCTCCCGGCGTTGGAGGACCTCGCCGCTGAGCGGGTGGACGTACGACAACCGCTCGACGACGTCGCCGAAGAGCTCGATGCGCAGGACGTACTCCTCGTGTGCGGGGGCGAGCTCGATGACGTCGCCGCGGGCGCGGAAGCTGCCGCGCTTCAGCTCGACGTGCTGGCGCTCGTATTGCAGGCGGACAAGCTGGCGGAGCAACTCGTCGCGTTCGAGCTCCTGACCGACGCGGACGTCGATCACGCTGGCCTTGTACTCGTCGGGCGAGCCGAGGCCGAAGATGCAGGAAACGCTGGCGACGACGACGACGTCCCGGCGGGAAACAACCGCGCTGGTCGCCGAGAGGCGCAGGCGGTCGAGGTCGTCGTTGCGCGAGGCGTCCTTTTCGATGTAGATGTCGCGCTGGGGAATGTAGGCTTCGGGCTGATAGTAGTCGTAGTAGCTGACGAAGTACTCGACGGCGTTGCGCGGCATGATCTCGCGGAACTCTTCGTAGAGCTGGGCGGCGAGCGTCTTGTTGTGCGACAGGACGAGCGTCGGCAGGCCCAGTTGGGCGATGACGTGGGCCATCGTGAACGTCTTGCCCGAGCCGGTCACGCCGAGCAGCGTCTGCCGCGGCCGACCCTCGCGAAACCCGCGCACGAGCCGAGCGATGGCTTCGGGTTGGTCCCCGCGCGGCTGGAACTCACTGACGATCTGGAAGTCGCTCATACCCGAGATTATACGGTCCCAACCCGCGACGCTCTCGCCCGGCACCCGCCATGAGCGTCTACCGCGTCCCCGCTCTCTCCTGCTCCGGGCAGAGATTCCGGACTCTGGCACCATTCTCCGCAAGGGCGGCACCGAAATCCCACCAATCGGAGTCCACGGCGTTCAGCACAGTGGGCTCAAGCGAACTGGCAATCGCCAGAGCAACGAACTTGCGGTCGGCGCGATCGAATCCAGCCAACCGCGGGTCACGCGGGAACTCCTCGAAGTCACTCGGGTCGTCCTGACGCGGTGTGATCGTCACCCGTTCGCATCGCTGCGGGACGGCCTGGTTCTGCCAGACCCATTTGAAGAAGAAATCGCCGGCGCCGGGTTGCCCGGACATATTCAGGTTGTTCATGTACTCGTCGAGAACGAGCCCACCTTCATCCAGGATGACGATCCCGCTTGCGTACACTTCTTCCAGCGCTTGCAGGCACGCCAGCACGCAACCAGCTCCCGCCTGCTCGGCCCGACCATTCGCGACCACGGGCACGTTCGTGTCGATGACGAACGCACTCATCCCTGCTGGCCCCGGCGGGTCATGGCCGCCTTCGTCATGGCGGCCATTTCTCCAAACTCGTCGCCGAAGAAGTCTCTGGGCCAGTTCTTGATGTTCCCCAGGAGATCAACGTCCAGTTCCGTAAGCACCGACGCGCCATTCGCCACATTGCAGAAGTACAGTGCGGTGGACGGCGCTATCTCGCCGGCGCCGTCCTCAGCGATCCTGCGCTGCAGGCGCCTAAGCAAGTGCTCGCTGTGGCTCTCGAAGATGATCTGGACATTCCGCGTGCGTGTCGCATCCAGAAAGACATCAGCGAGCCCCGCCTGCACCGAGGGGTGCAAGTGAATCTCTGGCTGCTCCAGCAGGATCGTCGCACCCTCCGGCACGTAGTAGCAGATAACCAGCACCGGCAGGATTTGCGACACACCGAAGCCTACATCCGTGACCAGGACCTTCGCCGTCGCGGGCGTCTTCTGGACCCAGACACGGTACAGATTGCTCTCTTTTGCGATCGGTTCCACGGCAAAGTCGTGGATCAGGCCGAGTTCCTTGAGCCAGTGCGCCACGTATTCTTCCAGGGTCAACCTGGGCTTGCCCTTACCGCGCGATATCTTCAGACCTCGTTCGCGAGCCGCCAGAAGGGCATCCACCGCTCGTTCACCCCGCCACCCCACGTCGGCCGGGTCCGCGCCGGCCCACGTGTACTGCCGCTGGGGATACTCGCGCAACGGTCCCAGGTAGTACACCTGGCCGAACAGGTTCTCCATGGCAAGCTGAAGGTCTGCCAGGAACCCCGCATTCTGGAAGTAAGCCTTCACCTGGTCCGGAAAGCCATAGAACTTCACGGGGGCCGGCAGGTCCCAAGGTCGGCCCCGTGTCCGTCCGAACTGAAACTGGCCTTCATGCGCCTGAAGTTCGTATTTGGATTCCCCTTCGTCCTTCCGGCACATGGTGAACCGGTGCTGCGCGAGCCGGTATGACATCTCACCCACCGCGAGTCGGCCCGATCCATTCTCCATGATGTGAGTATCGAAGCCGAGCGTGTCTCCCTCGAACAGGATGGACTTCTTGGCCGCCGGGTCGTTGATGCGTAGCGGCTCGGGCAGTTTCCACGACAACGACAGATCGACGACGCCCGGCTTCCGGTGCGCATGCACGATGTCACGGAAACTGCCCAGATTCGTCGGGCTCCGGTCATCGCCGAAGTTCAGTACCTGCGCGCGGTCCGGCGACTCCACCGTCTGCTTGAGCATCAGGAGCAACTGCAAGACGCTCGTCTTACCGGAACTATTCGACCCGAACAGGCCCGTGATGGGAGCGAGACGCATTCCATGTATGCGTTCCCATGACTTGAAGTTGGTCACGCTCAGTTCCGTGAGCATCAGCGCGGCTCCTTGGTCATTGGCCTGGGCGCCATCAGCGCAGCCCGAACCGCCTGCGGCAAGGCCAAGACCGGGTCATTATATGCTAACGTCCCGGCCTGCAGAGGTTCCCGGTCGAGCAGT
Source organism: Phycisphaerae bacterium (assembly GCA_050115495.1). Taxonomy (GTDB): domain Bacteria; phylum Planctomycetota; class Phycisphaerae; order UBA1845; family Fen-1342; genus JAAYXS01. The sequence goes on from JASFQK010000035.1 coordinate 24,134, forward strand.
TCGGCCGACACGCACCTTCGGCTCGGCCAAGGACCTCATCCCGCCACGCGAGGATGCTACGGCTTGGGCGCGGTGCCATCCGCGCCCGCCTCCGGCGCTTCTTCGGCCGGGAGACCGAGCTTCGTTCGCGCTTCTCGGCGGAGCTCTCGAAGCTGGTCCGCCCACGGTGCGCCGCCGAGGTCGGGATACCAGACCTGGAGTTCCTTGATCGACTTGTCCACTTCTTCCGCCGCCCCCTCACGCAGACACAACGCCAGCCAATGGTAGCGGGCCTCCCAGAAGCGCTCCGGAGCACGCTTGCGCAGCGACGGATCCTTCAGCAGCTCGCCCCAGGCGTCCTTCGCCGACGTGATCTGGTCGGCGGTGGCGTCGCCGGTGAGCTGTTTCGTGAGAATCAACGCCAATAGACGCTGATAGTTGCCATTCTGTGCGTTTCTCTCGAGCAGGCCGGCGACTGCCTGACGCGCTTCGTCGAGCCGGCCGGCGGCGTAGAGCATCTGCGCCCGTCCGAAGACGACCGTCGGCACCTGGGCGGCGTACTGACTGTGCTTCTCCAGCCATTGCTCAAGCTGGACGAACGTCTCGACCGACTCGCCGGCGAGCTTCGCCGCCGCCTCGGATCGGCCGTCCTGCTGCATGCGCTCCACTTCCTGCTGCATGCCGCCGGCGAGCGACGAGAGCACCGCGCCGGCACGTTCGGACGGCACCGCTTCGAGATAGCGGGCGAGCGTCTCGGTAGCCTGCTCGAATTGGCGCAATCCGCGATAGGCGCGAATCCGCACCGCCAACACGCGCCCGATCAAGTCACTATCCGGATGCTGCTGCTCGAACTCGCTAACCAGGTCGAGGGCCGGTTGATAGCGTTCGAGCCCCTCACTGGCGAGCAGCTCGGCGGCGTTCACACGAGCCTCCGCTGAGAAGGTGACGAGATCCTTCGCTTCGGTCGGCGTCAGCTCGGCGGCACGCTTGGCGGTCTCGTCGGCATAGCCGCGCAGCGCATCGGCGACGGTCTGACCCTCTTGCGCATACTTCTCGGCGGTGAGCTCGCCCCGCCGGGCTTCGAGCGCCAGCCGGCGACAGAGCAACTCGCGGAGGCGGGCCTCGTCGTGGTGCGGCGAGTCGGCGGCGATCTTGGCGAACTCGTCCGCCGCCTCGGCGTAACGTTGCGCAGCTTGCAGCGTAACCGGCAGCAGCCACGCGGCCTCGTCCCGTTGCGGGTGTTCGGGGAAGCTCTGGAGCAAGTTGAGCAGCGTGTCGGCAAGCTTGGCGTGATCCGCCGGCTGCTTGCTCTTGCGGGCGATCTCGACGCGAAGCTGGTAGGCGAAGGTCGCCGCCTGCTCGGCGAGCTCGTGACCGCGGAACTCACGGGCCAGGCGATCGAACGCGTCGGCGGCCTGGGCCGGCTCGTCGAGGCGGTAGTAGCACTTGCCCAGTTCCATGAGCAATTGCCCGGCGAGGTCGGTATCGTCCGGCAGGCGCTCGGCGGGCTCGACCTGGAACTGCGGGCGGGCGAGCGCCTCGTTGAGACGAGCCACGGCATCCTTGTAGCGCTGCGCATCGACAAGCTGCCGGGCGGAGTAGAGCAGCTCGACGGGGCTGAGGTCTTCGGGCTTGGCAAGGATGTCGATGCTGGAGGCGATGTAGAGCTGCACGACCGCCGGCCACGGCCCGCCCTGGACGGCGAGTTGGTTGAAGCGGGCGAGGCCGATCTGCCGGGTGCGCTCAGCCTGGCGCAGGATGGCGGTCTTTGCCGTGCTGCCGGTGGCCTGAGCGCGAATGGCCTCGGCCTCGGCCAGGTAGCTGTTGGCGTCGAGCAGCCGGGCGAGGTTCAGGTAGAAGCGCAAGGCCCGCTCTTCGCCGGAGACCTGCGACTCATCCTGGCTGATGAGCGGGGCGAGCACCGTGCGGGCCTCGGTGAACTTCTTCGCGGCGACGTGGCAGCGGGCGAGTTCGCAACGGGCCTGGGCGGCGACGACCGCCTCCACACCTTCCTGCATCGCGGAGGCGAAGCTGCGCTCGGCGTCGTCAAAGCGCTTCATCTCGCGCTGCGCCATGGCCAGGCCGAGATAGCACTGGTAGAGCATCTGCCCGGACTGCCCGGAATCGAGCAGCGTCTGGAAGCAGCGCTCCGCCACACGCAGGGCCTCACCACGCTGCCGCTCGTCCTTGTCCTCGATCATCCCCAGGTAGTAGTAGGCCCAGCCAGCGTTGTAGGTGACGTCGAGCTTGAGCTGGATGATCGTGCTGTAGACGCCGGCGGCGAGGAACTCGTCCTCGCGCGTGTCGAGTTCGTCGTAGAGGCGATTCACGACCTCGCCGCCCGCGGCGTACTGTTCGAGGGCCGCGGTGAGCGCCGTCCGCAACTGGTCGCGGTCGCCACGCTGCCCCGCACTGATTTCGATCTCGTCCAGAACGCCGGCGGCGCGCAGACCCATGAGCATGCCGGCGTACTCGACACGGGCGCCGGCCAGATTGACGGTGGCCTTGGCGGAGGCGTCGCTACGAGCGGTCTTCTCCAACGTGTTGATCCACTGCTGGTAGCGCCGATCGGCCTGGTCGAGGGCCCGCTGGCGCGCGACGGCCTGCCGGGCGCGGCGGGCGCGGTTGGAGCAAGCCTGGGCGATGAGATGAATCTCATCGGCCGTGCGGCCGCCGTTGAACTTCGATTCGAGCGTTTCGACCATGCCCTCGCGGACGGCGCGGACGACGTCCGGCGGCAGCTCCTTCGGTTCTTCCTGGGCTCGCGAGGGGGCGACGAGGGCGGTCAGCAGCACGACGGTGGTGGCAAGGCGGGCGAGCATGGGATGATGAATCTCCGCGGCGCCCGCCGTCAGGGCCCGGGCGTGCCGGGCTTGCGGAAGCTGACGGCGAACTGCACGTTGTGGAAGCCGGCCCGGACGGCGGCGTCCATGGCCTGAATGACGAAGCGCCAGCGCGTGGTCGTGTCCGCGCCGATGACGACGATGTTGTTCGGGTCGGCACCGGCCCGACGGCGGGCTTCGAGGTAGCGCAGCAAGCCGTCAAACGTGTTGTCGGCCAGCGGCTCCTCCATGACGAAGATCTCCGCGCCTTGCCCGTCGTCGATGTCCTGGAGCGCGATGCGGATGAGCGGGTTGACCTGGATGGCCGCCCCGCCACCCGGACCGCTGCTGTCGTCGAGCTCGGTTTGCAGGATGCCCTGGTGAACGAGATCGAGCGACGCGCCGAGCAGGAAGAAGATGAGCAGGACCATGATCACGTCGACCATGGGGGCGAGGTTGGGGACGCTCTCGTGGACGGGGGCCAGCTTGCGCATCAGGCACCTCCCGCCGACTCGGGCGGCAGGCCCTGGTTCGCGCTGAAGACCACGTTGGCGATGTGGGCCACGCCGCAGGCGCGGAGCACCGTCTCGACGTGCTGGTACTGGACGTTCTCATCGGCCTGGATCACGCAACGGATCTCCTGGCCGTCGGCGGCGGCATGCGCGGCTCGCGCGCGGAGCAGAGCCTCGATGTCTTCCGGCTGAAGGATGCGCTCGATGATCTGCTCGCCGTCCCAATCAACGACGACGTACTCGGCCTCGTGACCATCCGCGCCGGCCTTGCGCACGGTGATCGTGACGCGGGCGCCGAGCTCGTGGCCTTGCACCTCCTGGGCGGCGACTGCCCAGGGCAGATCCACCTTGTAACGCTCTGCCTCAACCAGCCTGCTGGCCAGCAGAAAGAAGATGATTAGGCACATCATCACGTCAACCATCGGGGCGAGGTTGAGCGTCAGGCTGGCCGGGGTGGGCATACGGAACATCGGCAAGTCTCCCGGGGCGGGGCCGCGGGGTTACGTCTTCGAGGCCGGCTGCGCCGCGGCGGGTGGCGGCGTCCGTTCGCTGCGCCGGGCGGTGGGCGAAACGCGGAAGTACTCGAGCAGGTTCAGGGTCTCGACGGTGGCACTGACCGTCAGCGAGTCGATGCGGTTACGGCAGACGCCGAAGAAGCCCAGGCCGACGATGGCGAGGGCCAAGCCGAGCAGGGTGTTGACCAGGGCCTTGCTGATGCCGCTGGCGAGTTCGGCGGCGCCCGACTGTCCACCGCCGGCGCCGAGGCTGCCGAAGGCTTCGATCATGCCCCAGACGGTACCGAGCAGGCCGAGGAGCGGGCCGAGGTTACCGATGATGTTGAGGAACTCGGCCTTGCGGAACATGCGGCCGCTGAGTTCGCCGGACTTCTCGACGGCGGCCTCGTGCATGGCGTCGAAGCCGTGGCGGGCGTGGAGCAGGGCGGCGGTCATGGTGCGGGCGAAGAAGGTGGTGCTTTTGCGCAGCGTATCGAGGCATTCGCGGAAGTTGCGATTCTCGATGAGCTCGCGGGCCTGCAGCATCTGCTGCGCCGGGTAGATCGTCGCTCGGCGGACGCCGAGGAAGTGCTCGACGATGAGGGCGATGGCCACGACCGAGCCGACCACGATGAAGTACGTCGGCACCTCGATGCCGTCGTAGATGATCTTGAGGATGGACTGACGCTCGCCACTCTCGGCCGGAGCGGCCAGGGCCGGGACGGCCACGGCGCCCAGCAGCAGTATCGCCAGCCAGAGCGCGCGGCGGGTACGAAAGGTGCCCATGATCTCTCCTGCTACGGGCGGCCCCTCGGCCCACCGGCCGGCCGCCAAACGAAACACGACAGCACAACGCGTTTCCGCCGGCCGGGCGCGGTCCCGGCAGCGGTCGACCCCGGCGCCTAGTGGCGGCCGAGGTCCTTGCCCGTCACGATCTTGGCCACGCCGCGGTTCTCCTCCGCGATGCGTCGCAGCCGGCGGGCACCGTCCGTTTCGCGCGGCAGCCCGCTCATATCCCCCAGCAGAATCTCGTCGAAGACGAAGCACACGATCCGGGCCCGCGCGGCCCGGTTGGCCTGCGTGACCTGATCCACGATGCTGTCGTCGAAGTAACCGTCGGAGAAGAAGAAGATCGCGTCGGGACGCATGGCCAGCGCCCGCTGGATCGACTGGAGCGGCTCGGTCTCGCCGCGCGGCGACTTCTTGTCGAGCCAGTCGTAGAAGCGGCGACGCGTCTCGGTGGTCGCCGGCTGCAACTGCGATTCGAAGCTCTCGCTCTTGAAGCGGTTGCCGCTGCCGGTGCCCTCGCTGTAGAAGATGATCACGTTGAACGCCTGAGAGGGCTTCAGGTCGCTGATCGAGCGTTTGAGCTCGCGCTTGAGGTCGTCGACGGCGACGATGATCGAGCCGGAAAAGTCGACGACGTAGACGATCCGGTTGGCCTGGATCTGGACGCCCCACACGCCGGCCCGGCCCAGTTGTCCGCCGCGGCCACCCATGCCGCTGCCGAAGCCACCTTCGCCGGCCTCCGACGCGCCGGAGCCGATGCCGAGCAGGCTGAAGCGCCCCTCGCCCAGCCCGAGACCCTCGCCCTCGCCGGCACCCAGATCCTCGCCGGCGGTGAGGGCCGACTCATCGAAGGTGTTCACGCGGGAGAAGTCGGACAGATCGAGCTGGTCGAGCTTCTCCTCGTCGGGCGTGGTCAGGGTCACGTCCTCAGCCCACTGGAACGCCTCGTCGAGCCGATCCTCGGGGCTTTCCACCAGCCCGGCCTCGTAATCCTCGACCGTGAGCTCCGTGCGGGTCAGCACCGCAAAGGTCTTCAGGGCCGCCCCGGTGAACACGCCCACGTGAATGACCACGCTCAGCACCAGCGGCAACCCGAGGTGCATCAGCCAGCGATAGAACGGGTTACGTCGCTCCCGATCCGGCGCGGTCTCGAACGTCGGCCGGGACGGCGCGACGGGCGGCGGGTCGAGGGCGGGTTCGTTGGTCACCACGGGGGTCCGGATCCTCCAGGGGGAGCCGACCGGCGGCCGGGGCTCAGGCAGGCGGGGCTTCCGGCTTCGGCGGCACCGCCGCTCCAGCCATCTTGGCCAGCTCAACGAAACGCATACGCAGGTCGTACGCCACCTGGTCGAGCAGGGATTGCTCTTCGGCGGTCAGGTTGTTCTTGGTCTTCTCCTGGAGCACCCCGAGCAGATCGATGAAGTGCTTGGCGATTTCCAGGTTGGGGGGGATGCGCTCGCCCTGCGGGCCGGCCATCATGCCCAGGCCGACCATGGCCTGGATGCCGATCAGGTTGACCAGGTCGGCCAGCGAGGCCTCGGGCGGCTTCTCCCGGGCGGCGGCTTCCTGGGCGGCGAGCTTCTCCTTCTCCCGCCGGGCTTCCTCTTTCCAGTCGTCGTCGGCGATCAGTTTCTTGCCTTCATCGCTCATACCATACCGCCCTTCAGTTTGGAGCCTGTGAATTCTACGCGGCGGTGCAACCACCGACAACGAACCGTACCGCCCTCCCCGTCCGCGCCGCTCAGCTACGAGCGGCTTTGCGCCGCGGCCCTTTGCCGGAGCCGCCGGCCTCTTCCTCTTCGGGTTCCCACAGTTTGGCCCGCGGCGAGCGCGGCGGGAGCAGCCGCAGAAGCAGCAGGCCCAGCAAACCTGCCCCCGACAGCGTGATGGCCAGGAACTGCGAGACGGTGAAGCCGAGCGTGTCCACCGGGTTATCGGCCCGCAACAGCTCCAGCGCGTACCGCGTCCAGGGCTCCACCAGCAAGAACACGCAGATCACCTGCCCGTCACGCGTCCGCCGCCAGTACACAGCGCTGAGCAGGCCCGCGATCAGCAGCAGGGCGATCGTCGAGTACAACTGCGTGGGGTGCACCGGCAGGGAGTGGTAATGCCCGGCGAGATCCTTCAACTGGCTCAGCGTCATCCCGCTCTGTTGCATCGCCGTCCGGATGTCGGCATAGCGGGACAGCGCCACGGCGTTCGCGCCGCGCAGCCGCGTGAGCTGCTTGCGCAACCGGTCCCGCTCGGCGTCCGTCGTGGCTCTGGAGATCTGCTCCGTGAGCGTGGCGATTTCCTTGAGCGGCGCGTCGGCGGCCCGCTGGGCCTCGGCGATGTCTTTCTCGGTGAGCCAGTTCAGTTCGCGTTCGAGCAGGTAGGCCGGCCGCCCGTCCGGACCGGCACCGGTCGACGGGACAAAGATGAGCTGCTCCGGGATGTCCATGCCGGGATCGCCGGCGTACCACTGCTCGACCATCGCACTGCTGCCGAACGGGAACCGCACCGCCCACGGCAGGTCGCACGTGGTTCCCCAGCAGCAGCCGTTGAGGAAGCAGCCAATCCGCCCGAGGCCCATGCCGAGGGCGACGGACGGGGCGAGGATATCGAGGTACCAGCGGAGCGAGTGCCGCCAGAGCTTCAGGTAGAGAGCGGCGATCACCGTAGCGCCGATCACGCCGCCGTAGACTTCGAGCCCACCTTTGCGGACGTCGAAGATAGCCCAGATCAGGGATGGCAGGTCGGGGTAGTAGCGGAACTGATCCCAGTAATGCACGACGTGCATGAAGCGGGCCCCGCCGACGCCGCCGAGCAGGGCGATGAAGGCGCAGTTGAGCACGACGTCAGGGTTGGCCCCGGAGCGGGCCGCCCGCCGCACCGCCCACACGACGGACAGCAGGAAGCCCAGCATGAGGACCAGGCCGTAGCCGGGCAACCACCAGTCGAGAACCGGGATACGGAAGATCACGGGCATCATGGCAAGAGAAGGTCCTCGATTGCTGGCCTTGGCCGAATCACGGCGGCACTGGTGGGCAAGCCACCAGTGGCACCCGGCTCGCGGGGCAGTGGCATCCTATGCCGTGGGGGCGGCGGGGTCCACCAGCATGTTGTCGATCAGCCGGGCCGGGCCGATGCGGACGGCCAGGGCGATCAGCACGGGGGCGCCGACCTCCGCGACCGGCTGAAGAGACTCGGGGTCCACAATGCTGAGGTAGTCGATGCGGGCCGGGCCGGCGCGTTCGATCGTCTCGCGGAGAACGGCCAGCAGCGCCACGGTGTCGCGTTCGCCGGCGTGAATCCGTTCTCGGACGTCGCAAAGGCCGCGGTACAGGCACGTGGCCTGTTGCCGCTCGGCGGGTGACAGGTATCGGTTCCGGCTGCTGAGAGCCAGGCCGCTCTCTTCCCGCACGATCGGGCAGCCGACGATCTCCAGCGGCAGGTCGAGATCGGCGACCATCCGGCGCAGGACAGCCAGTTGCTGGTAGTCCTTCTGGCCAAAGTAGGCCACGTTCGGCTGAATAATATTGAACAGTTTGATGCAGACGGTGGCGACGCCCGTGAAATGACCCGGGCGAAACGGGCCACAGAGCGTATCGGTCAGCCGGACAACGTGCACGGTGGTGACGGCGTCGGGACGGTACATGTCCTCGACGGCGGGGATGAAGACCTGGGCGGCGCCGGCAGCGGCGCAGCACTCGAGGTCAGCGGCCGTATCTCGCGGGTAGTTCTGATAATCCTCCCCCGGACCAAACTGCGTCGGGTTCACGAAGATACTGACGACCGGGTACGTGTCGTCGCGGCGAGCAGCCTCAATCAGGGATACATGGCCGGCGTGCAGCGCGCCCATCGTGGGCGCGAAGCCGATCCGGCGGCCGGCGTCGCGGGCGGCCCGCACGGCGGCGCGCGTCCGCGGTATGTCCCGCGTCACCTGCATGCGCGTATTGAACCGAAGGCGAACGCCATTGTCACGCCCGCCAATCAACGCCCCAATCGGGTTCCGCTCTTATCGGCCACGCAGTCTGCTCACCGACCGCCTCTTCAAGTCGCCCCGGCAGGGCGTCGATGCGACCTTCGGGATTGCCCTTATCGACGGAGACCCGTATCGCTATGTCGATCGCCCGTGAGCAGGTTGAGGCGGCCGCGGCCGGCCAGAGGCTCCGTCGTTGCTTGTGGAACGGCGTGCTGCCCGAAGCCCTCGGTCTGTGCTTCGTGGCCATCATCTTCGCCGGCTTCACGGCCGCCTACCTGATATCGGACCGGGCGTGGGCCCGGCAGACGGTGGCTGGACAGCAGGCGCAGGCACAGACGCTGGCCCAGGCACTGGCGGTGACGCTGGGGTCGTTGGGGGAGGACGAACAACAGCGCGCGGAAGACGCGATCAAGCAGTTCACGCGACTGCCGCACGTGCGTTCGGTCTGCTGGATGACGCCGAGCGGCGAGGTGCGGCTGAGCTGGCCGCCCTCCCTGCGACCACTGGCCACGCTGCCCGAGCCGGAAGACGGCGGGCTGCGCAGCGTCAGCACCATGACGCCGGTGCGTACGCCCAGCGGCGGCCTGGCCGGCACGTTGCGCGTGGAGATCGGGGCGCCGGCGGTGTTCGGCTATCGGCCGCAACTGCTGTGGACGTGGGGCATCGCGGCAGGCGTGACGCTGCTCGTCTTCGTGGCCGTGTACGACCGCCTGCGGCGACACCTGCGGCCCGTGGCGGCGATCGAACGCAATCTGCACAGCTACGCCGCCGGGATCGAACAGGAGCTGACCGCGCTGACGCTCAGCGACTCGCTGGGCAACGTGGCCCGCGGATGGAACCAGCTAATCGCCCAGTTGTCGGATCTGCAACGGCAGCAGCAGTTGGCCGCCGCCGGTCCGGGCCGCCAGGAAGAGGTGCTGTCGCGTTTCGAGAGCGCCGCCTTCCGCAAGGTGGTGGACCGCCTGCCCTTCGGCGTGTTGTGCGTGGCAGCGGACCAGACGGTCGGTTACGCGAACGAGTCGGCGGCGGGGCTGCTGGCGCGCAAGACCGAGGAGCTGGTCGGCAAGACGCTGGCCGAAGTGATCGAGGACCCGGCGGTCTGCCAAGCCGTGACCGGGGCGCTGGCCCGCGGCGGAAGCGGACTGGCCGTCGACCAGGTCTCGCAGCAGGGCGGACACGAAGTCAGCCTGCGTTTCCGCGTGCTGCCGCTGTCGGGACGGACGGGGGCGGGCGGATCTCCGGACGGGGCCCTGGTGGCCGTGGAGGACATCGGCCAGTTGCGCGAGGACCAGCGGGCCCGCGACAACTTCCTCTACCACGTCACGCACGAGCTGCGCACGCCGCTGACGAACATCAACGCCTACACCGAGACGCTGACCAAGCCCGGCTTCGACGACGAGCAGACGCGCAAGGAATGCTACAACGTGATCGTCAGCGAGACGCGGCGGCTGTCGAGCCTGGTGGAGAACATCCTCAGCATCTCGCAGCTCGAGGTGGGCACGGCCCGCTTGGACGTCGGCGAGGTCGAGCTGGTGCGCCTGCTGCGGCAGATCGTACAGGACAACCTGGGCGCCGCGGACGAAAAGCGCATCGACCTGACGCTGACCATGCCGCCGAAGGTGCCCAAGATCCGCGGCGACAAGCAACGGCTCGCCGTGCTGCTCAACAACCTGATCGGCAACGCCGTGAAGTACACGCCCGCCGGCGGCACGGTGCAGGTCGCGCTGGAATGCACTGAACAGACCGTGCGCATCGGCGTCCGGGATTCGGGAATCGGCATCGCCCCCGAAGACCAGACCCACGTGTTCGAGAAGTTCTACCGGGCGGCGGACGACCACGTGCAGGAGGTCACCGGTACCGGCCTCGGGCTGGCGATCGCCCACGAGGTGGCCCGGCTGCACGGTGGCGAGATCCACCTGGAGAGTGAGGTCGGCCAGGGCTCGACCTTCACCGTCGAACTGCCGCGTTCGTCGACGGAATCGGCAACGCAGGGGACGGAGGTATCCACGTGAGCAGTCGGATTCTGGTGGCCGAGGACGACCCGCACATCCTACGGCTCATCTGCATGTGGCTGGAGCGGCAGGGTCACGAGGTGATCGAAGCCCGCAACGGGCTGGCCGCCCGGGAGAAGCTGGAGGCCGAGCCCGTCGACGTGCTCGTGTCCGACGTGAACATGCCCGGCATCGACGGCATCGAGCTGATCGAAGCCGTGCTGCCCAAAGGACAGGTGCGCCGCGGGGTCGTTGTCCTGACCAACCGCTGGGACCACAGCGATATCCGCGAGCGGCTGGCCGCTCACGGCGTCCACGTTCTGCCGAAGCCGTTCAGCCCCAGCCGACTATCGGAACTGGTGGAGTCACTGGCCAGCGGTGAACCGTTCGCCAGTGTGTCGAGTGAATCCGGGGAGACTGGCGGGAAAGATGAGTAATCGCGATCCGGCAACGTCGACCGGCAACGCGCCTCAGCCCGGCACGGACGAGCGCCTCGTCCACGATCTGGTGGGCGGGCTCTCCACGCCCAGCGGGGCGCAGGCGGTATCTCTGGGCCTGCTCGGCTGCGCGGTGGCCACAGCGCAGACGCCGCAGCACTGCCGGCACACGTGCCTGGGGTCGGAGGGGCCGGGAGCCTGCCCGTTTCTCGCCGCGGCGACGCGCGGAGAGCTCGACCTCAGCAGTCTGGACGACGGCCGCTGTGCCCGCGGCTACCACGTGGCCGCCCAGCGGACGACCGTCGCCGGCGCGCCGGCCATCCTGGCGACCGTCGCCGGCGCTCTGCCCGACGAATCCGCCGGCGGCAACCCACAGGATCTCCTGAAGCGTCTGGAGGTGGCGGGCGCGTGCGTCCAGCGGGTAAGCCAGCTCCTCGAAGAGAACACCGGCTTCGCCGAAGAGGTCCTGCGCAACTACGAGCAGTTGAATCTCATCTTCGAGGTCACCCAGCAGACGGCGCGGGTCACCGACACGCGAGCGATCAAGCAACTGCTGCTCGAACGCGTCGGCCAGCTCCTCAGCGCCGAGACCGTCTGGCTGATCGACAGCAACGGCGAATCGCTGGTGCGCCAGTCCCGCGGCCGATCCCGCGGCGGCCCCGACGCGCAGTCGCGCGTGCCGGTCGCGACCAGCACCGTCGAGCTGGTGCGCCGCACGCAACAGGTCCAGGTAACCACGATCGACGGCCGGCAGGCGATCGTCGGTCCGCTGCCGCACCTCGACCGACAAGTCGACGTCGTGCTGGCCCTCGCCCCGACGGGTGAGCAGCCCTTCACGTCGGGCGACATGATGCTCTGCGAATCGGTGCTGTCCTTCGGCGGCCAGATCCTCAGCAATTGCGAATTGCAGGAACGCCTGCGCCGCATGTCGCTCCAGGTGATCCGGGCGCTGGTGGCGGCGATCGACAAGAAGGATCACTACACCAGTGGTCACTCCGAGCGGGTCGGCCTGCTGACGCGGCTGACGGCCGAGCAGTACGACCTGTCGCCGGAGGAATTGCAGGGGATGGAGTGGGCCGGGCTGCTGCACGACATCGGCAAAATCGGCATTCCCGAGGAGATTCTCTGCAAGCCGGGCAAGCTGACGGCGGCGGAGTTCGCGGTCATCAAGCGGCATCCGCTGATGGGCCACGAGATCCTACAGCCGATCGCCGGGTTCCAGTTGGTGCTGGACGGCGTGCGGCATCACCACGAGCACCCGGACGGCAGCGGCTATCCGGACGGGCTGACGGGCGACGCGATTCCGCTCGTGGCCCGGATCATCCACGTGGCAGACACGTTCGACGCCCTGACGTCGACGCGGTCGTATCGCCGGGCGTTCAGCATCGACAAGGCCATCCTGATTATCCGCGAGGAGCAGGGCGGGCGGATCGACAGCGAAGCGGCCGAGGCGTTCTTCCGGGCCTTCGAGGCCTATCGCATCAGCAACCCGGAGGATTTCGCCGGCAACTTCGGTTGCGAAGAGCGGGAGCTGGAAAGTGTGCAGTCCTGAGGCAATCACGATCGCCGGCCGGGGGCTGGCCGCGGCGTCGCTGGCGACAGCGCCGAGCCTGGCGCTCTCCGAGCTTCTGACCGGCGCCGTCCTTCTGGTCACGGGCGGCGCGCTGGGCGCCGCCCTGTTCGGCTTCACCCGCCGGCGAGACCCGGTGGCCAGCCAACCGCTGGACAACCTCTCCGCCGGCGCGACGGCCACGCTGCCGCCGCCGCCCCCCTCCGCCGAGACGGAGGTCGGCCGGCGCATGACCACGGCGTACCTCGCCTGGCTCGCCGGTAACGATGAGCAGGCGGACCTGTGGAGCTCGTTCGACCAGTTGATCCGCGAGATGCTCACCGAGCACGTGGGGGCCACGCGCGTGCGCTGCTACCACGTGCAGCCCGGAGAGGCGGCGCTGCAGCCGATCTCCGGCACATCGGCGGAGACGCCCAGCGCCCGGGAGGGCGTGCTGGGCTACGTGGCCACGACCGGCCGCGAGTACGTCGCCGGCGACGACAGCCACGGCCCGCTGGTGGACGACCTGGCCGCCCAGGGCGGCGAGGATTGGGCCTGGGTGTGGCCGATCACCGAACACGGCGTCACCGTCGGCGTGGTGGCCACGGGCCGGCTGCCCGCGGAGCGACCGCTCTCGGACGAGCGGCGACAAGCCGTGGGCGCGTTTCTGACGCTCATGTGGCAGCACATCGCCAGCCACGAACGGCTGCGCGTCGTGCAGCGCACGGACAAGGCGACGGGCGTGCTGACGCGCAACGACTTCTTCACGCTCGCCGGGCATGCCCTGGCCGATTCGTACCGCGAAAACGAGCCCGTCGTCATGATGGTCCTCGTCCTCGAAGGGCTCCGCGGACTCGACGACGCCGGCTGCTGGCAGGCCCGGGATACGCTCATCCGCCAACTCGGCGAGCTTATCGCTCGCCGCACGCGCAGCGACGACCTCGTCGGCCGCTTCGCCGACGACCGTTTCGTCGTGCTGCTGCGCCGCCTCGACAGCGGTCTGGGGCGGCTCATTGCTGAGAAGACGCTGGCCAGCGCCCGAACGTGCCTGGCTCAGCTCGAAGGGGTGGCCGGTCGCGTGCAGTTCCGCATCGGCCTGGTGGGCAGCGGGTTTACCCGACTGCCGCTCGATGGACTGCTGGTCGCCGCGTTCGGCGCGGTCGACCAGGCTCGCAAAGGGGGCGCAGCCATATGGACCGATCTCGAGGAGAAACGCGCCACGCCGGAACGTGGGCCGAGACCGACGGGGAGTACGTAGGACCGAGGCACGTGAAAGTACAAACGCAGCCCGAGGGCCAGGTGACCGTGGTCAACCCGCACGGCCCATTAGTAGTGGATGATCTGGCTGACCTGCGGCGGGCGCTGGAGACGACGCCCGGCGGACCGGCCCGGCGGGTGGTCATCGATATGGCCGACGTGCCGTACGTGGACAGCGGCGGCATCGAGATGCTGCTCGAGATGTGTGGGGCGCACCTGCCGCCCCACCAGCGGCCCAAGCTGGCCGCCCTGACCGAAACGTGCCGGGAAGCACTCGACCTGACCGACGTGCTGCCCCGGCTGGACGTGTTCGACACCGTGGAAAACGCCTTGCGAAGCTGCCAGCGATGAGCGTGCACCGCACCGGAAAACTCGGTCAGCTCCTGCTCGATGAAGGCCTGGTCACCGAGGCCGACCTGCTGCGCGCCCTCGAAGCGCAGAACACCGATAACCGCCGGCTCGGCGAACTGCTCATCGACCTGAGCATCCTCTCGCCGAAGGCCATGCTCAGCGCGCTGGCCAAGCAGCTCGGCGTGAAATGCTGCCAGCTCCGCCACGGGCTCATCGATCCAGCCGCCGCCCGCCTGCTCGACCGCGAGGAGGCCACGCGGCTGAAGGTCCTGCCGCTGTTCAAGGTTGAAGACCGGCTGACGGTCGCCATGACCGAACCGCAGGCCCTGCCGACGATCGATCGGCTCAGCGCCCTGACCGGCTGCGAGATCAACCCCATCCTCGCCCTCGAAAACAACATCACTGAGTTCCAGGAGAAGTACCTCGGCGAGCAGGTGGACATCGACTCGTTCCTGGTCAACCTGACCGAGAGCGAGGTGCAGGTCGTCGAACGGGAGACGGTCGACGAGGACAGCGCCCATGAAATCGGCCGCATGGTCGAGGGCAGCCCGATCGTCAACCTCGTCAACCTGGCGATCATGACCGCCATCCGCGACAAGGCCAGTGACATCCACGTCGAGCCGACCAAGCGGGCGACGAACATTCGCTACCGCATCGACGGCAACCTGCGCGAACTCATGTCCGCCCCGACCAGCATGCACGCCGCAATCGTCTCGCGCATCAAGGTCATCGGCAAGATGGACATCGCCGAGCGCCGGCTGCCGCAGGAAGGCCGAGTGCACGTCGTCGCCGAAGGCCGCGAGATCGACCTGCGTGTCTCGTCCATGCCCACGCTGCTGGGCGAGAAGATCGTCATCCGCATCCTGGACAAGACGAACCTCAATGTCTCGCTGGACAAGCTCGGCGTCAACGTGCATCAGATGGACGCCTTCCGCCGGATCTTCTCGCGGCCACACGGCATCGTCCTGGTCACCGGGCCGACGGGCAGCGGCAAGACGACCACACTGTATTCCGTGCTCGACCTGCTCAACGCGCCGGAGAAGAACCTGGTCACCATCGAGGACCCGGTCGAGTACCAGCTCGACGGCGTGAACCAGATCCAGGTGAATGAACATATCGGCATGACCTTCGCCCGGGCCCTGCGGTCGATCCTGCGACAGGACCCGGACGTGGTCATGGTGGGCGAGATTCGCGATACGGACACGGCTCGCGTCGCCATTCAGGCGGCGCTGACCGGCCACCTGGTGCTCTCGACGCTGCACACGAACAACGCACCGGGGGCGTTCGTGCGTCTGGCCGATATGGGCGTCGAACGCTACCTCCTGGCGTCGGCGTTCAACGGCGTCGTGGCTCAGCGTTTGGCGCGGACGATCTGCCCGCACTGCCGCACGTCGTACTACCCGCCGGAAAGTGCCCTCGCCGACGCCGGTTGGCTCGACCGCACCGAACAGGTGTTCTACAAGGGCGAAGGCTGCAAGCAGTGCCACGACAGCGGCTATCGCGGGCGGGCCGGGATCTACGAAGTTCTCGAAGTGACGGAGAGCGTGCGCAGCGTGCTGCATCGGGCCGAGGACGAGGGCGAGATCCGCGAGGTCGCCCGGCAACACGGCTGGCGAACGTTACGCGAGGAGGGGCTCGTGCTCGTCGAGCAAGAACGCTCAACGCTGGAAGAGGTGCTGCGGGTGACGCACGCGGAAACGGAGTCGCGTACCCGGGCGGAGCGCAGCCCGGAACCTGCCATAGCGTAGCGTCCGGGCTCCGTACCGGACGTCCGAACGTGTGGCATGCCCAAGCGCAGCGCGGGCATGTAACGTCGACCCCCCGTGGCCGACGTCGATCGCAGCATACGCCGCGCTGCGGAAGACACTGCTCAAGAGCAGTGGCACACCGCGGCGTGGCTCCCGTCCGGGCTCCGTACCGGACGTCCGAACGTGTGGCATGCCCAAGCGCAGCGCGGGCATGTAGCGTCGGCCCCCCGTGGCCGACGTCGACCGGCGGGTGACCAGCGCACTGGTGGACAAGCCACCAATGGCACCCGCCCGTGTGGCCCGCCCCAGGCGGCGGGAGGTGATTCATGCGGTTCGCATACGAAGCGATGCGTCCGGACGGCAGCACGGTCGTCGACGCCGTTGAGGCGGCCGACCGCGGCGAGGCCGTCGAGAGCCTGCGGACCAAGGGGCTGATGGTCCTGCGGCTCAACGAAGCCGCCGCAGCGGCGGCGGGTGCCGCAACCGGCGGCCGGCCGGGACTGTCGCTGTATAGCAGCAAGATCACCGCCCGCGACATCGTCCTGTTCACCCGGCAGTTGAAGATGCTGCTCGAATCGGGCTCGCCGCTGGTGCCGGCCCTCGAGGCCGCCGCCCAGCAGACGCAAAAGCCCGCCATGCGCAACATCCTCAAACGCCTCCAGGAGCGCGTCGAGGAGGGCGACAGCCTCTCCGAGGCCATGGATCTCGAGCAGGACGCCTTCGATCCGGTCTTCCGCAGCATGGTCGCCGCCGGCGAGGCCACGGCCACACTGCCCGACGTGTTCGGGCGGCTATGCACGCTGGCCCAGCAGCGCATGCAGACGCGCAAGATGGTGCTCGGCGCCATGCTCTACCCACTGATCCTGACGCTGCTGCTGGTCGGCGTGATGGGCGTGCTCATCTTCTTCGTCGTGCCCCGCTTCCGCACGCTCTTCGACAGCCTCAAATCGCCGCTGCCGCCGACGACCAAAGTGCTGTTCGACGCCGCGGCCAACCTGCAGACGACCTGGCCCTATTTCGTGGGAGGGGCGGTCGCGGCGATCGCGACCCTTGTCGTCTGTTTGCGGCTGCGAAGTACGCGGCAGTGGATCGAGGAGGCGATGCTGCGGCTGCCGGTCATCGGCAATATCGCCTCGCGGCTCATCTTCGCCCGTGTGGTGCGCGTCTGGGCGGCCATGCTGCGCTGCCACGTGCCGCTGCTCGACACGATCCACCAGTCTCGCGACGCGATTACCAACGCCGCCTTCCTGCGCCTGCTCAGCCGCATCGAGGAAACCGTCTCCGCCGGCGGACGCATGGCCCAGGCCATCAGCGACGCCCGCCTGGCCGATCCGGTGATGGTCTCGGCGATCCGCACCGGCGAGGAAAACGGCCGGCTGGCCGAAGCTGCGGATTTCGTCTCCGACTGGATGGACGAGGACAACACGCACCTCGTGCAGCAGATAACGCGTCTGACCGAGCCGCTGTTGCTGGCGTTCATGGGCGTGGTCGTCGGTTTCGTGGCCATGTCGCTGTTCTTGCCGCTGTTCGACCTGGTGACGGCGGCCGGTTGAGGACATAAGGAGTGGCGACACGATGGTCTCGTGGCTTCATCCGAAACGCTCGCTGATCACGTTTGATCTCGGCGCCGCCGGCCTGCGCGCCTGCCAGGTGCAGTCGCGTCGCTCCGGCTCCCGCAGGGCCGCCGGCGTGAGAGTCTGTGACAGCCTGCACGTCGAACGCCGCGCCTCCACCGAAACCGACAAGCCCACGCCGCCGATCGTCGACCCCACCCAGCTCGACCGCCTGATCGGCCAGGGCGCCTTCAGCGGCCGCAACGTCGCTCTGGTCCTCTCACCGCCCGAGGTGCAGTTCCTGCCCCTGCGACTGCCGGCCCAGGCCCTCAGCCAGCCGCGCGAGCGGGTCGAGCAGGCCCTGCGCTGGGAGGTAGCCCAGGCCAGCCGCAAGACCGGCGACGAGCTCGAAGTCCGCTTCTGGCCGCTGCCCGCCGCCCGCGGTCAGCAGGCCAACGTCATGGCCGTATCGATGCCCGCGGAGACGGCCGCGCGCTGGAGCGACGAGTTCGCCCGCTCGCGCCTCGCCCTGCGACGCATCGACGTCTCGCCCTGCGCCCTCGTGCACCTGGCCCGCCGCGCCTGGACGCCGGACGAACGAGACCTGTGGGGCGTGCTCGACCTCGGCCACCGCCATTCGATCCTCACCGTCGTCGTCGGCACGGTGCCGACCTACGTCCGCGAGCTGTCGATCTCGACGCACGACTGGACGCGCCGCCTGGCCGAAGCCTTCGAGGTCACGCCGCTGGTCGCCGAGGAGTTGAAGCGTCAGCACGGCGTCCGCCCGACGGCCCGCAGCGTGGGCCCGGCCTCGCGTTCGCGCACACCGCTGGCGGCCGGCGATCTCCAGGACGCCGTCAGCAGCGTGCTGCGTGACTCGCTCGAAGCCCTGGCCCACGAGACGACGCGCTGCCTGTCCTACGTCTTCCAGAGCTACCCGGACGTGACCCTGCGGCGGCTCTTCCTGGCCGGCGGCGGGGCGAGCGTCCCGGGCCTGCAAGAGGGTCTGACCGCGAACCTGGGCATCGATGTGACCGTGCTGGCCGCCAACGGCAGCGCCAACGGCAGCGCCAATGGTAGCAGCGACGGCGAATCCTGGGAGCATCCTTTGCCGGACGTGCGTTTCGGGCCGCAGGTGGCCGCCTCGCTGGGGGGCGCCATGCTCGGATTGGAGGCGCCATGAGCTGCTCGGTGAACCTGGTCCCCGCCGCGCGTCTGCACGCCCAGGCTCGCGCCCGCCGGCGCATCGGCTGGCTCATCGTCGGGGCGATCGGCGCCTTGCTGGTCGGCGCCGGCTGGGGTGTGCAGCACATCGCCGCGGCCGGCCTGGCCCGCCTGGCCGAACACGTCGCCGGCCTGGAGGTGCAGCACGCCGAAGCGCAGCGCCGTCTGCTGGCCAGCCAGGGCCAGCGCGACGCCCTGCTCGATCAACTGCGCGTGGTGGCGACGGCCCGCCGGCCGCAGCCGTGGGCCCACCGCCTGACCGCGCTGGCCCGTCAGGCCCCGCCGGGCGTCTTCCTGACCGAACTCGTGGTAACCACGCCCGAGGGCCCGACCCGCCCGACCGAAGACGCCACCGGCGAACACCGCCGCGCCGCCGCCGCCGCGCACACCGCCACCGCGCGCACCGCCACCGGCCGCACCACACCCACCGGCTCGCCGCAGGCGCAGGCGTCTTCTCTGAGCCCGCCGCAGGCGCCGCAGGCGAGCCCGCCGCAGGCGCCGCAGGCGCAGGCGGTCCGTCTGGTCGGCTACGCGGTGGACCATGGGGCCTTGATCCAGATGTTGCAGACGTTGGAGAGCGATCCGGAGTGGGGGCAGGTGGAGCTGGTGCGGGCCACGCTGGAGCCGCTACGGGGCGGTGTGGCCGTGGCTTTCCAGTTCGACTGCCGCACGGGGGAGGGCCGGCCGTGATCGTGTGCCGCAAGCCGTGGACGGTGTACGACGTGGACGTGGCCGGGCTGGTCGGACTGGCCGTGCTGGCGGCGGCGTCGTGGTGGCTGGCGGTGGCCCCGTGGCTCCAGACGTGGCACGGCTTCCGCGAGCTGGCCCGCAAGCAAGCCGCCGTGTCGCAGTGCGTGCTGGACGACATCGTGGAGTCCGACCGCCGCGAGGGGGAACTCGAAGGGCTCGGGCGGGTCGTGTCGAATGAACTGGCCCAGGTCCCGGCGGCGGGTGCGCTGACGGAGCAGTTGCAGCGGATGACGGAGCTGGCCCGGGCGTGCGACGTGGAGCTGTTGAGCGTGACGCCGCAACCGCCGAGCCGCGAGGGTCCGTACTGGGTGAGCGACATCCGCGTCACCGGGCGGGGCTCGTGCCGCAACTTCATCCGGCTGCTCGACCGGCTGGCTGGGGAAAACCCGTACGCCAGCCTGCGGGCCTGCTCCGTAGCCCGGCCGCCGCTGAGCCGCGAAGCGTCGGGCGAGCTCGCGTGGACCGTGCGGCTGTACCTGCTGCCGGCCAATGGCGACGGCGGCGATGCCGAAGCCCGCGGCAGCGACGGAGACGAGTCATGAGCCGGCTGTCCAAGCGACACCGCATGCTGGGCGGCGTGCTGCTCACCGCGCTCAGCTTCCTGGCCGGCGACTGGTACCTGAAGACCGGCGAGCCGGCGAAGGCCCAGGGCGCCGCCCACGGCAGCGGCGGAGCCGGCGGCAGCGGAGCGATCGCGACGCGGTGGGAGGACGTCTCCGGCCTGGTGGCGCAACTGACGGACACGCACTACACGTCGGTGGCGGATGAGCTGGCCAGCGTGGACCGTGACCTGTTCGTGCCGACCGCGGTGGTGGAGGAAGCCTTCCCCGTGGTCGAGCCGGTGCTGTCGGAGGCCGAGGAAGCCGCGGCAGCGCCGCCGCCGGCGCCGCCCCCATCATTCGAGGAAGTGCACCGGTTGGTGGGCGTGATGATCGGTGCGCACCCGCTGGCGGTGATTGACGACCTGGTCGTGCCCGTCGGCGGTGTAGTGGACGGCCACGAATTGGTGGAAGTCCAGCGAGATTATGTGGTCCTGAAGAGCCGGGAGACCGGTCTCCTGGTCCGGCTCACAGTGGCGTCGAGCCCGGTAAACCCTTAGGCCAACGGGCGAAAACGCGGGGTTTGTGAAAGGTCTGTGACCCGCGATTCACGCCGGCATCGGTCTTAAAGCCACGCCGGCGCCCGGACGATGTGACAGCAGCAATGCCAGCAAGCAGCCTGCACGGCAACGGCAGGTGACCCGAACTACCTGGTTTCGCGCACGAGCGTGCGGGAAGGAGTAAAGGACATGACGTTGGGCAAGAACAGGAAGTCCGGCTTTACCCTCGTCGAGTTGGTGGTGGTCATCGTGATCATCGGGATCCTGGCCGCGATCGCTATCCCGCGCCTGAGCCGCGGCTCGGCCGGCGCCAGCTCTGGAGCCCTCTCGGCGAACCTGTCGATTGTGCGGAACGCCATCAACATGTACGCCGCCGAGCACAACAGCAAGTTCCCAACAGCGACGATCGTCGACCAGTTGACGACGTACTCGAGTCTCACGGGAACGACGGACGCCACGCGGAGCAGCACGTACAAATTCGGACCGTACCTGGCGGCGGTTCCGCCCTGCCCCGTCGGCGAGAACGCCGGCAGCGCGACCGTCCTGATCGACGCCACGGTGACGGCGGACCCGCCGGCCCCGGACACCTCGGGAGGCGAAGGCTGGGTCTACAAGCCCCACACGGGTGAGATCGCGGCCAACACCAACCAGAACGACGACGTCGGGAACCCTTTCAAGGGGTACTAACGCCCGGGGCGGAAGTGGAGGGCGTTGAGACGGAGCCAGCCCCGGAATCCGAGCCTGGGTCTTGACCACCCAGCCCGGTACCCAACGTCAATCG
The DNA here is from genome assembly GCA_050115495.1 of Phycisphaerae bacterium. GTDB lineage: Bacteria > Planctomycetota > Phycisphaerae > UBA1845 > Fen-1342 > JAAYXS01. The sequence continues at coordinate 45,434 of JASFQK010000035.1, forward strand.
GTAAGGCGGCACGCGAAGTCGAACGTTGAACGTTCGGCTTCGCGTCGCCGCGCGCAGACCTCGAAACCCCTACCGCACGTCGGACGATGCCTCGCCGCGGAGCACGCGAGCCACGGGGCTCTGCGGCTCGCAACGCGCCAGCGTCGCCAGGGCACCGACCAGCACGTTCTCATTCCCCGCCCGCCAGGCCAGCGTCGCCACCAGCTCCAGCGTCGCCACGTCCTCCGGCTGGCGAAGCAGAACGCGCTGGGCAGTCGCCAGGGCCGCCTCGTCCTCGCCGGCCACGACCAGCGCCCGAGCCAGCAGCCGCAGCGCCCGCGGATCATCCCGGTCGGCGCGCAGCACAGCCTGCAGCGCCGTGCGGGCCGCCGTGTCGCGACCCAGCTCCAGGTAGCTCTCCGCGAGCATCAGATGCAGCGCGGCGGCGGTTGAGGCTTCGGGACCGCTGGTGAGCTGATCCAGGACGGGTGCCGCTTCCGCATATCGGCCGGCCCGGAACAACGCGATGGCCAATCGCTCCTGGAGCGCCGCCCCCGCAGCCTCGCTGCCGATAACGCGCTGCCAGGCCGAGGCCGCCGCCGACCACGCCCCCATCTGCTCGTGGCACTCGGCGAGCGCCGCCTGGTAAGCGTTGGTCCAGCGGAAACGCTCCGCGCCGCTCTCCAGGTAGCCCTGGGCCGCGTCGGGCTGACCCAGTTGCAGCCAGACCTGCGCCGTCGCCACCACGTAGGCCACCTCTTCCGCATCCAGCTCCGCCGCCCGTTTGAACGCCGCCAGCGCCTCGTCCCAGCGCTGCTCCTGCTGCCGAATCACGCCCAGCAGGTATTCCAGCTCGGCGCTCGGCGGCCCGTTGCGCAGACCCGCCTCGACGAGCGCTTCCGCCTCGCTCAGCCGATCCTCCGCCAGGCAGATACGCACACGCAGCGGCAGCAGCCCCGGCTCCGTCGGATCCAGCCGGCAGGCCTCGTTCAGCTCCTCGGCGGCGGCGGATACGTTGCCCGCCGCAAAGTGGTCCGCAGCCAGGCTGGCCTTCACCTGCGCCCGCGCCCGATTCCAACGGGCCGTCGCCTCCTCCTTCGCCCGCTGCGGCATGCTTTCGCAGCCGGCCAGCGCGAGAAAAATGGACAGACCGACGACGTATCCGGACATCCGAGAGCGTGACGACGGGCAACGGCCGACACGGACGTCGGCCGCTACAGCGCGGCGGCAGGGTCGATCGGTCATGGCTGCGGTTCTCCACTGTCCTCGGTGACGGCGTCGGGCCAGGCGTCGTCGAGATCGGGCCGCCCGAAGGGTCCCGCCGTCGGTGCCTCCGGCGACGGCGTATCGTGAATCAGACGCCACAGGAACGTGCGCATCCGCGTGCCGTCGTCGTCCCACAGGCGCTCGCCGAGCAGACGTTCCTTCAGGTGCATCGCCGGCATGTGCTTCGGCTGGTTGTTGAGCGTCATGCGTACGTTCAGCAGGGCGCGTTCGGAGTCGCCGGCTTCGAGCTGCCGCAGGGCCTCGTGATAGAAGGCCTGAGCCAGCCGCTCACGACCCGTGCCTAGCAGGCCCATGCGGTTACCGACGCGGACGCGCTCCACGTCCTGGAGCAGCTCGCGGAATTCCTCCGCTTCCTGCGGCGTATCCTTCAGCACGTGCACCGTCAGCAGGATGATGACCTCTTCACGGACGGTCTGGTCGTTGCGGCTTTGGAAGAGCAGGCCGGCGATCGGAATGTTGCCCAGCACCGGGAGCTGGCTGCGCGAGCCAACCGTCCGCTCGCGGAACAACCCGCCGATCAGGATCGTGTTGCCATCCTTGAGCAGGATGTCGGCGTGTGCCTCGGTCGTTTCCTCGAAGGGCAGGTTCGCCGCGGTCAGACCGCCGTTGCTGTCCTTCGGGTGCACGATCAGGCGAACGGTGCCGTCGTCACTGATGACCGGGCGGAACTTGAGCTGCGTGCCCGTCTCCAGGTACTCGACCGTCTGCACCGCGGCCGTCTCGGTCACGGTCGTCGTCAGGTAGCCGTCGCGTCGCCCGACGATGACCTGCCCTTCCTGCTTGTTGAGCGAGACGATCTTGGGGTTGGCCACGACGACCACGTCCGTGACCTCTTCGAGGGCGCGGATGAAGCTGGCCACGTTGTCCTTGATCAGGCCGAAAGAGAAGCCGTCGCCGGTGACGTTGCTCGTGAACTGCGTGTTCACGTTGAACGTCGTGTTCTGGAGCTTGCGGCTGGGCAACGCGCCGAGGGTCAGATCGGCGGTGGCGTTGCTCGCGCCGCCCACGTTCTGGAAGTCCACGCCGCCGAGCAGGGCGAAGTCGATGCCGAACTGGTTGGACTCGTTCAGCGTGGCCCGCAGGATGGTGGCCTCGATGAGCACCTGCTGCGGCCGGCGATCCACCTGGGCGAGCAGCTCCGCCACGCGACCCATGTCCTCCTCCGGACAGGTGACGATCAGGTAGAAGCCGCCGGCCTCGCTGAACGAGCCCTCGGCGGTCGTCTCCGATATCTTCCCCCCCTCGCTGACGCGGGCGTCGTCGCCGAGCACGGCCTTCACCACGCCCACCGCCTCTTCGGGCGGCAGGTACTTCAGCTCGAAGACACGCGTCACCGGCGGCGACAGGGCGGTGATCTCCGCGGCCGTGCCGACGAAGATCGTGCCGTCCACCGCGCGGAAGTCGTACTGGTTCGGCGTAAGGATGGCGGAGAGGGCCTGTTCCAGCGTCACCGCGTACAGGTTGGCGGACACGCTGCCGGTCACGCTCGTGCTGCTGACGATGTTCGCCCGCGCCTCGTAGCTGAGCATCTCAAGCAGCGTCGGCAGGGCCATGTCGCGCACGTGCACATCCAGCAGGCCGGTGTCGGTCAGGCCGACCTCCCCGCCGGGCTCCACGAGCGAAACGTCCTCCTCGTCATAGGCCGGTGTCGCCGGCTGCGGCGGCCCGCCCACGAGCGAGGACAACATGTTGAAGACGTTCGGCGGGGACTGCTGGGCGGGCGACGTGCCTTGCGCGGCGGTCAACGGTATGACCAGCCCAAGGGCAACGACAACCGCCAGCCGAACACCCGCCGGGAGAGAGAAGTCATGATTACTCATGGTGAACACGGCTCACCTTCCGAACAGGATTGGAGCGGTCCCGGCGCCCCAGGGTCGCCGGGCCAAGGACTCATAACCCTAGATCGGAGGTCGGTTATCGGTGGGTTCAACAAAACTGCTCGTCCGGCCCCGAGCGGCGGAGGCGAGCAAAGGCCGGCGGCGGCGTGGTCGATGAACCATATGAGCTACCCGGTCACGCGACGGGTGGCCGGCGCGGGGTGACCGGCCCCGACCAGCGGCCGGCGTCGCCGAACCCCACGAGGAACGACCCGATGCCCGACAGGCGGAAATTGCGCGGTTTCACCCTGGTGGAGCTGGTGTTCGTGCTGGCCATCCTGGCGATCGTGGCGGCGATCGCCGTCCCGCGTTTCGCCAACGCCGCCACCCGGCAGCGGGTCGAGGTGGCCGCCGCCCGCGTCCTGCATGACCTCGAGCTAGCCCAGCGGCACGCCCGCCTTACCAGCGCCGCAGTCACCGTGACCTTCACGGCCGCCACCGACAGCTACGCGCTCAACGAGCTCGACGATCTCGATCACCCCGGCCAGGTCTACACGGTGAAGCTGGGAGAGTCGCCCTACGAAGTCAGCCTGCACAACGTCACCTTCGGCGGCAGCACCACGCTAACGTTCGACGGCTACGGCGTGCCGAGCAGCGATGGGACGCTCATGCTGGGTGCCGGTCCGTACCGCGCGACGATCAGCTTCACCGACGGTGTCGGGACGACGGAAGTATCGGTGAGCGTGGTGACCGCGGAGGCGGAAGCGGGGTAGCGGAGAGGGAGCGGCGCAGCGCTTACAGCAGCGTGCCACGCAGGATGGTCAGCGCCGTGTAGAAGTAGATGATGATGCCGCTGATGTCGACGATCGTCGTCACGAAGGGGGCGGAGCTCGTCGCCGGATCGACCCCCAGTCGTCGGAACAGCAGCGGCAGCATGCTACCGATGAGCGTGCCCCACAGCACGATGCCGACCAGCGCCCCACCGATCGTAAGACTCAGCAGCAGCCAGTACTCGGTGTAGTTCGCCCAGCCGAGTTGCTGCCACACCAGCACGCGGGCCGTGCCGATGAGCCCCAGCAGCAGGCCGAGCATACAGCCGCAAGCGAACTCGCGCACCAGGATGCGCCACCAGTCCCGCAGCGTGATCTCGCCGATGGCCATGGCCCGGATGATCAGCGACGCGGCCTGCGAGCCGGTGTTGCCGCCGCTGCTGATGAGCAAGGGGATGAACAGCATCAGCACGGCCGCCCGGCCCAATTCGTCCTCGAAGGACTCCATGGCGCTGATCGTGAGCATCTGCCCCAGGAACAGCACGCCCAGCCACACCGCGCGCTTGCGCACCAGCGTCGGCACCGACACGTTGAGGTAGGGCTCGGCCAGGGCCTCGACCGCCGCCATCTTGTGGATGTCCTCGGTCACTTCCTCCTCGGCGACATCGGCCACATCGTCGAAGGTGACCACGCCCACCAGCACGCCCTGCGAATCCACCACCGGCAGAACGGGGCGGTCGTAACGCTCGAACTCGCTGACCGCCAGCTCCTGGTCCTCGCGGGCCGGCAGCGACGGCACGTTGGTGTTCATCAGCGATTCGATCGTCGCTTCCGGAGCCGCCAGCAGGAGATCGTGCAAACGCACCTCCGCCACCAAGCGGCTGGTGTGGTCAATCACGTAGAGGGTGTCCAGCGTTTCGGCGTGCGCGCCGCGCTGGCGGATGTGCTCCAACGCCCGGGCCACCGTCCACTCCGGCCGCACCCGAACGTAGTTGGGCGTCATAATGCGGCCGATGCTCTCCGCCGGATAGCCGAGGATGAGCTGCGTCTCGCGCCGCTCCTCCGGACCCAGCAGGGCGAAGAGCCGGTTGACCAGGTCGCCGGGCATTTCGTCAAACAGCTCGGCCCGGTCGTCGGGATCCATGTCCTGGAAGAGCTGGGAGAGCTGCTGGCTGCTCAGACTGTGCAGCAGCTCCTCCTGCGGTTCGAGCGGTAGGTAGGCAAAGACCTCGGCGGCCAGGGCCTGCGGCAACAGGCGAAACGCCACGCCCCGCAGCCGCGGCTCGAGCTCCTCGAGAACGTCGGCAATCTCCGGCTCGAGCAGGGACAGCAACGCTTCACGCGCCTGCTTAATGGCCCCACCGTCCAGCAGGTCGGCGATTTCCGGCGCGACCAGCCGGCCGGTCACGTGCGTATCGGTCGTGGAGCTCATTCACGCTCCCGCGGAGGAAGGCCCTGTCTCGACTGCGCCGCGCGCTGCGTGTCTCGCTATTTACCCGCGAGAGGCTATTCGCCGCAAGCCGCCGCGTGCGAATGACCCGCGCCGTTCAGGCTCGCGCCGGGTCGACCGCCTCGGGGTCCAGGCCCAACTCGCCGAGCGCCGCCCCCAGGCGCTCCGCCGGATAGGCCCCGCGTCGCGCCAATTCGTACAGCGCGGCGTAGGCGATATGCTCGGCGTCGGTCTCGAAGTGCCGCCGCAGGGCCGCCCGCGTGTCACTGCGGCCGAAGCCCTCGGTGCCCAGCGAACAGATGCCCGCCGGCGTCCACGGGCACAGCCGCTCGGCCAGGGCGTTCACGTAGTCGCTCGTGGCGATCGCCGGCCATGGCTCGGGGTCGAACTGCTGCCGGATGTACGGCGTGCGCTGCGGCTCGCCCGGATGCAGGCGGTTCCAGCGCTGCGTGGCCATCGCGTCGCGGTAGAGCTCGTTGTAGCTGGTGACGCTCCAGACTGCCGACCCCACGATGAACCGCGATTGCAGGATCTCCTGGGCCCGCAGCGCCTCGCGCAACAGCGGACCGCTGCCCAGCAGGTGCACGCGCGGAATGCCGGTCGCATCGGGCGCGGGCCGCACCTTGTACATCCCGCGCAAGATGCCCTCGTTCACGTCCTCCGGCAGCGGCGGCTGTTCGTACAGCTCGTTGTACACCGTCAGGTAATAGAAGATGGATTCCTGCTTCTCGTACATCCGGCGGATGCCGTCGTGCAGGATCACCGCCAATTCGTACGCGTACGCCGGGTCGTACGAGACGCAGTTCGGCACGGTGCTGGCCACGAGCTGGCTCTGCCCGTCCTGGTGCTGGAGCCCCTCACCGGTGAGCGTCGTCCGGCCGGCGGTGCCACCCACGAGGAAGCCACGCGTGCGCAGGTCGGCCGCCGCCCAGATGCTGTCGGCCACGCGCTGGAAGCCGAACATCGAGTAGAAGATGAAGAACGGAATCGTGTTCACGCCGTGCGTGGCATAAGCGCTGCCGGCGGCGGTGAACGAGGCCATCGAGCCGGCCTCGGTGATACCCTCTTCGAGAATCTGCCCGTTCTTCCGCTCCTCGTAGCGCATCAGCAGGTGGGCGTCGACCGGCTCGTAAAGCTGGCCGGTGCGGGCGTAGATGCCATACCGGCGGAACAGGGCGTCCATGCCAAACGTACGGGCCTCGTCCGGCACGATCGGCACGATCAACCGCCCGAGCTCCGGATCGGCCAGCAGCCGGGCCAGCATGCGCATGAAGGCCATCGTCGTCGCCGCCGGCGTCGCGCCACCGCCCTTGTAGAACTCGGCGAAGACCTCCGGCGACGGTGCGGGCAGCACGGGACTAGTGGCCCGCCGGTGCGGCAGCGAGCCGCCGAGCGCCTCCCGCCGGGCCATCAGGTACTCGTATTCCTGGCTCGATTCGGGGAAGCGGCAGAACGGCGCCTCGTCGATCTGCTGATCGCTGACCGGAATATCGAAACGATCGCGGAACTTGCGCAGCTCCTCCTCGCTAAGCTTCTTCTGTTGATGGGTGATGTTCTTCCCCTCGCCCGCCTCGCCCAGGCCGTACCCCTTGATTGTGCGGGCCAGCACGACCGTCGGCTGTCCGCGGTGCGCCGTCGCGGCAGCATAAGCGGCGTAGACCTTCTCCGGATCGTGACCGCCGTAGCGCAGGTTGCGGATCTGCTCATCCGTCAGATGGTCGACCAGCTTGGCCAGGCGCAGATCGCGACCGAAGAAGTGCTCGCGGGCGTACGCCCCGGACTCGACCGTGTACCGCTGCCACTCGCCGTCGACGATCTCGTGCATGTGTTCGATGAGCGCCCCATCCGCATCGGCCGCGAACAACGGGTCCCAGTCACTGCCCCAGATAACCTTGATCACGTGCCAGCCGGCACCGCGGAAGGCCGCCTCCAATTCCTGAATGATGTTGCCGTTGCCGCGAACCGGCCCGTCGAGCCGCTGCAGATTGCAGTTCACGACCCACGTGAGGTTGTCGAGCTGCTCGCGGCCGGCGAGCGTGATCGCCCCCAGGCTTTCTGGCTCGTCCGTCTCGCCGTCGCCAAGGAAGCACCACACACGTGACCGCGACGTATCCAGCAGACCGCGGTCCGTCAGATAGGCGTTGAAGCGCGCCTGGTAGATCGAGCTGATCGGCGCCAGTCCCATCGAGACGGTCGGGAACTCCCAGAAGTCGGGCATCAGCCACGGATGCGGATACGACGACAGACCACCGCCGGGGGCCAGCTCCCGCCGGAAGTTGTGCAGCTTCTGCTCGTCGAGCCGCCCTTCGAGAAACGCCCGGGCGTACACACCGGGAGCAGTATGCCCCTGGATGTAGATCTGGTCGCCGGGCTCGTCGTCGGTGCGGGCCCGGAAGAAGTGGTTGAAGCCGATCTCGTACAACGTGGCTGCCGAGGCATACGACGAGATATGCCCGCCGATGCCGTCGGCCGCCCGGTTCGCCCGCACAACCATCGCCATGGCGTTCCAGCGGACGAAGCTCTTGATCCGCCGCTCGATCTCCCGGTCGCCGGGAAACGGCGGCTGCTCGGCGGCGCGGATGGTGTTCATGTAGGGCGTATTCGGCGCGAACGGGAAGACGATCTGCCGCCGACGGGCCCAGCGGCAGAGCTGTTCGAGCAGAAACTCGATGCGCTGCGTCCCGGACTGGCGCGTGGCCGACTCGGCGGAGGCGATCCACTCGGCGGTCTCCAGCGGATCGGAATCCTGGTGGTTCATCGGCGACATGGTATTGCCCCTGTCTTGCGTACCTTCATTGCCTGGATGGAGCGGTGCCTTCGGCCACGCACACAACCGCGCTAGTTATTATAGTCGCCGCCCCGGCCATGGACCGGCCGGCATCGCGATATTGCTCCGGCCTATGCCGACCGCTACACTTCCCGCCGGCGGGGTAATCATGCCTGTACCCGCCTTTTGGGAGGCGTAATCCGTGGAAACGCTGGTCATCCTGGTGCTGGCGTTGCTTGCTGTACCGGTCATCGCCCTCGTTCTGGCCATATGGGCCCTGTCGCGGCTGGGCGAACTCCAGCGCAAGCTGGAGCGGCTGGAGGGGCACCTGCGCCAGCGGGACCAAACGCCGGTCCACCCAGCGCCGCCGACACCCCACGTTCCACCAGCGGCCGAACCCGAGCCGCCATCTGCCGCGGAACCCCCACCGCCGTCGGTCGAAGCGCCACTTTCGAGCCACCTGCTCGATCTGAGGAAGAAAGCGGAACAGCCGGAGGTACCGACCGGCGTGGCGGAGCCAGCGCCACCGATCAGCGTGGCGGACGTCAGCCCCGAGACCAGCAAACCCGAACCCGCGCCGGCACGCCCGCGGTTAGAGGAGCTGCTGGGCACGCGGCTGTTCGTGTGGATCGGCGCGTTGGCGATCTTCCTGGCCGGCGCGCTCTTCGTGAAATTCGCCATCGACCTCGGCATGCTCACGCCGACCGTCCGCGTCGTCCTTCTGACCGCCCTGGGTGCGGTGCTGCTGGTGCTGGGCGAGTGGTGGCGCGTGCGTTACGCGCGAATCGCCCAGGGCGTCACTGCCGCCGGCGTGGCCTGCCTGTTCGCCGCGTTCCTCGCCGCCGTGAACCCGTGGCACCTCATTCCCCGCGAGGTCGGCTTCGCCCTGCTGGCGGCGAACACAGCGCTGGCCGTCGGCCTGTCCCTGCGACAGGGTCCGTTCGTCGCCCTGCTCGGCCTCATCGGCGGATTCGCGACACCGGCTCTGATCGGCTCGGAAGAACCTCAACCGGGCGTGCTCTTCACCTACCTGTTCCTGCTGCAAGCCGGTCTGCTGACTGTCACGCGCCGCCGGCAATGGTGGCCGCTGGGCTGGCTGACGCAGGTGGCCGCCCTGGGCTGGGTGGCGTTGTGGCTGTTCACGAATTACGTGCCGGCCGACAGCGTCTGGATCGGACCGTTCCTGATCGCCGGCGTGGTGGTATTCGTGGCGGCCACCTTCCAGCGCCCGTCGCCAAACCGTGCCGGTACACAGAACAACGAAACCATCGCCATCCTCGGGGCGATCGCCGGACTGGTGATGCTCGCCGTGCTCGTCGGGGCCGGCGGCTTCGCCACCATGGACTGGGTGTTCCTGGGCCTGCTCGGCGCGGGCGCCATGGTCCTGGCCCGACTGGACGCCCGGTACGAGCCGCTGGCGTGGATCGCGCCTGCGGCCAGCGCCGCCCTGCTGATCGCCTGGGGCCTGAAGCTGCCCCCGGCGGATACGGTCCGGTTCGGCCAAACCGCCCTCGCCCTGGGCGTCCTCTACGCCGGGGGCGCCTACGCCGCCTCGTGGGGGGCGCGTCTCGCCGCCGCCTGGGCCAGCGTCTCCGTCGCGTTGGCGCTGGCCTATCTACTGATTAGTTATGGTTGTCTTGAGTATCTGCCCGCACGACCGGCGGGCCTGCGCTGGGGCGCGATCTGCCTCATCCTGGCGGCGATCTACGCCGTCGGTTCGGTGCCGATCTTCCTCCGCCGTGCCCGTGTGGCGGGCAGCGAGATGACGCTGGCTGCCCTGCTGACGGGCGTCACCTGCTTCGTGAGCCTGGCCATGCCGATCGAGCTCGAGAAGCACTGGATCGGCGTGGCCTGGGCGCTCGAAGTGCCCGCCCTGGCCCTGATGGGTGGATGGCTGCGCGTGCCCGCACTGCGGACGCTCGCCGGCGGCCTGGCGATCCTGGCAACCGGCTGGCTGTGTCAGCCCGGCGTGCTCTGGTATCCGCTGGGGACGAACCCGGTCTTCGACTGGATCGTCTACGCCTACATCGTCTCGGCCGTCGCCTTCGCCGTTGCCGCGTGGAGCTATCAGCGGCAAGGCGTTCTGGTCCTGGCCGACGCATTGCGGGCGGGCGTCGTGCTGATGGTGCTCGCCCTGTTGACGCTGAAAGTCCGGCGATACTTCCATCCAGAGGCGCTGCACGAGCTGGAATACTCGCTTCGGGAATGTGCGGCGTACACGAGCGCCTGGCTGCTGCTGGCCGCCGGGGCGGCGTTTTGGGCGCGGCGGGCCGGGCAATACTGGCTGCCGCTGGCCGGCAACATCGTCTTCGCCGGCGCCGCGCTCCTCGTTCTCGGCGTGCTCGCCCTCGCCAACAACCCTACGTGGAACCACGACTCGATCGGTGCGCGGCACATCATCAACGACCTGCTCCTGATCTACGGCCTGCCGGCGCTGCTGATGCTCCCGCCCGCCTTTCTCTTCGCCCGCCGCGGCGAGCGGGACGCGGCGCGCGTCGCCGGCGGTCTGGCGCTCGGCCTCATCTTCCTGCTGGTGACACTGGAGGTGCGGCAGTGGTTCCGCGGCGAGTTCCTGGACGGCTCCGGAGCCACGTTGGCCGAGTCGTACGCCTACTCCGCCGCGTGGATCGCCCTGGGCATTACGCTGCTGGCCGGGGGCATTGCGACCCGCGGACTCGTCTTGCGCTGGGGGTCGCTGATCGTCATGCTGCTCTCGGTCGGCAAAGTGTTCCTCTTCGACACGGCTCACCTGCGCGACCTGTATCGCGTCTTCTCGCTGCTCGGGCTGGGGGTGAGCCTGCTGCTGCTGGCGTTTCTGTATCAGCGCTTCGTCTTCCGCCGGGAGGCCCCAACGCCACCGCCCGAGACATGATGGGCACCGCCGTGGCCGCTCCACCCGTAACCCGTTGGCTCCGGGTACCTTACAATCAGTTCTCGGACCCCGGCCCGGACAGCCCGCGGCCAACCCGTTGCAGCCCGCCGTCCCCTGCGGTATGATGCGCGGTTCGAGGTTGGAACGGCAGGAACGCTGGTCGCGAGGAGCTACCGTGTACGCGATATTCGAAGATGGCGGGAAGCAATATAAGGTAAGTACGGGCGACAAGGTCCTGCTCGAACGGCGCGACCTGCAAGAGGGTCAGACCGAACTGACGCTCGACAAAGTCCTCATGGTCGGCGAAGGCGCGGAGTCCCGCGTCGGCACCCCCTGGGTCGAAGGCGCCACCATCTCCGCCAAGATCGTCCAGGAGCTCAAGCTCCTCAAGGTCACCGGCGTCAAGTTCCGCCGGCGGAAGGGCTCCATGGTCCGCTGGGGCCACCGCCAGAAGGCGCTCAAGGTCGAGATCAGCGCGATCAATGCCTGACAACCTGACGGCTATCAACCGGCGGCGGCGCAGCGCTGGCTGTGCCGCCGCCGTTCTATTGGGCCTGCTGACCGGCCCGCTTTTCGGTCAACAGCCGCCCACCACACAGCCCGCCACCCAGCCCGTCACCACGCAACCTGCCAAACCCGAGACCATCGCCGAGACACGAGCCCGCCTGAAAGCCACCAAGCTCTCCGATCGTGAGGCCGCCCTCGTCGCCGCGCTCGACCTGGTCGTCGCTCTCGGGGCTGCGGACGGCCCGCGGGCGGCTGAGTTGATCGACGCCGTCGGCTACGAACCGCTACCGATGTGGGGCCCCCTGCCACTCGATCCACCCCGCCCGATCCCCCGCGACGAGATCGCCACCCGCTTCGCCCAGCGGCCGCGGGCTCCGCTCGATCTCCTGCCCCCCACCTGCCTCGACACCATGGATCAGAAAACACTGCTGAAGGAATTCCCGGCGGCGGGTACATGGATGCTCCCGCAGGATTGGGCCGTCATCATCCGGCCGATCGAAGGGCAGACCGGCTGGGTCTCCCGGCGGACGTACCTGATCGTCCGCGTGCGGGCCGGAAAGCCGGCGATCATCGGCGGCGATCTCCTCGCCGCCTTGGCCCAGCCCTGAGCCCGCGCCCCCGCCGGCGAGCATTGCCAATCGCCCCCAGCCGTGATACCACTCCCCACATGCGACACGATGGCCGCCAGCCCGACGAGTTGCGCCCCGTTGAGTTCCTCCGCGCGTTCACCCAGGTCGCCCCGGGCTCCGTCCTGGTGCGCGCCGGCCGCACGCACGTGCTCTGCACAGCGAGCATTGTGGACGGTGTGGATGCCTGGCGCGAGGCCAGCGGCGCCGGCTGGGTCACCGCCGAGTACGACATGCTCCCCGGATCGACCCCCGAACGCCGGCGGCGCAACCGCACCAAGGTCGACGGCCGGGCCACGGAGATCCAACGGCTGATCGGCCGCGCCCTGCGGGCCGTGGTGGATATGCCCAAGCTCGGCCAGCGGACGATCTACCTCGACTGCGACGTCCTCCAGGCCGACGGTGGCACACGCACGGCGGCCGTCAACGGTGCGTACGTCGCCTTGGTCGATGCCCTGGCCGAAGGCCGGCGACGCGGTTGGTGGGGCGACGACGTCCTGCGGGCGGGTGTGGCCGCGGTGAGCGTCGGCATCGTCGACGGACAGATCCTGCTCGACCTGAACTACGTCGAGGACTCCTCGGCCGACGTCGACTGCAACCTCATCATGACCGATCGCGACGAGTGGGTCGAAGTGCAGAGCACGGCGGAACGTGCACCCTTCCATGACGACCAACTGACCGGCATGCTCACGCTCGGCCGCCAGGGGATTCGCCGGATGCTGCAGTTGCAGCAGCAGGCGCTGGCCGCCGCGCCGGCGGGAGGAGGGTAGACCGTGACCAGCAGGCGACACACCGGGCGGATCGCGTGGCGGGTGAGTCTGCCGGCCCTGCTCTTGTGGGTGGCGGGCTGTGCGAGCGGCGAGTTCGCCCCGCGTCCGGGACCGGGGCAGGAAGGCGTGTGGGCCATCCGTTGCACGGCCCTGCGTGGGCCCGAGCGCCAGCGGCAGGCGGAGGATTGTGCCAAGTCGCTGGGCGGTGTCGCCGGCCTCCGCGCCGACGGCGTGCTGGTCGTCGACAACGGCCGCGAGAGCATCGTTTACTACGGCCGCTACCGCCGGGACTACGATGCCCGCAGCGGAGAGCACCGCTATCGGCCGGATCACCTGCGGGACATCGAGCTGATCCGTAGCCTGAGCTTCAACACGGACGGTCGGGTCACGTTCCCGTTCCTGTACGCGACGATGGAGGAGCTGCCGACGGAACGGTCGGCGCCGGCGGCGTGGGACCTCAACAACGCCGACGGCTACTGGTCGCTGCAGGTGGCGGTCTTCTTCAACGACGAGGACATCACCAACCGCCGGCAGCTCGCCGAAGAGTATTGCCGCGTTCTGCGCGAGCAGGGCGAGGAGGCGTACTACCACCACGGCGCGGTGAACAGCATCACGACGGTCGGGCTGTTCCCGAAGGCGGCGGTGCAAACGATCACGCAGAAGGACCCGTGGACCGGGTATCTGACCGCGGTCAACCGCGTCGTCGACGAGCGGGCCGTCGCCTTGCAGAAGCGCTTCCCCGACAACCTGCACAACGGCCGGCGGCTGCTCGACATCGTGCGCGACCCGAAGACCGGCGAGATCAGAGAGCGCGTGCCGCGTGAGTCATTCCTGGTGAAGGTCCCCGGAGCCGCGGCGGCCGGGGACAACGGCGGGTAGAGCCATGCCCGAAGTCCTGCTGGCCACGCGCAACCTCGGCAAGCTGCGTGAGCTGCGAGAGATCGCCGCCGGCAGCCCGCTGCACTGGCGCGGCCTCGCCGACTTCCCCGATGTTCCCGACGCTGAAGAAACCGAAGCCAGCTTCGCCGGCAATGCCCGGCTGAAGGCCCTGCACTACGCGGCGGCGACCGGACTGTTCACACTGGCGGACGATTCCGGGCTCGAGGTGGACGCTCTCGGCGGAGCGCCGGGCGTGCACTCGGCCCGCTACGCCGGCGAGCCGAGCAACGACCAGGCCAACAACCGCAAGCTGCTGGCGGCCCTGGCCGACGTCCCACCCGAGCGGCGAACGGCCCGGTTCCGCTGCGCCATGGCCTTCGCCCGTCCCGGCGAGGTCCTGCGCGAGAGCCAGGGCGCCGTCGAGGGCCGCATCATCGCCGAGCCGCGCGGCGACAACGGCTTCGGTTACGATCCGCTGTTCCTGATTCCGGCTCGACAGCGCACTGTCGCCGAGCTTCCCGGCGACGAGAAACACGCGCTCAGCCATCGTGGGCAGGCCCTACGGGCCATGCTGCCGCAGATCGAAGAGGTCCTCCGCGCCCTGGGTCAATGGCCGACCTGAATCCATCGCGAACGCCGGCCGCCGGCCATTGGGTCTGGCGGTACGGAGCGTGCGCGGCGCTGCTGGCCGCCGCGGTCGTCCTCAATCAGTCTGCCATCCACTGGCGTGAGAACGTCGTCGATTCGCACCTCTTCGCGTACTACGGCTGGTGCGTGGCCGACGGCGCCCGGCCGTACCTCAACGTCTGGGACAACAAGCCGCCCGGCATCTGGTGGGTCAACGCGGCGGGGTTCGCCCTCTGTGGCAAAGGCACGGCCGCCGAAGTGCTCATCTGTACGGTCGCGATCAGCCTCGCGCTGCTGGCGTTCGTCGGCTTGGCTGGCACCGTCTATCAGCGTGATCTGTTGCTGCCTGCTGCGGTCTGCGGCGGATTGTTGCTCACGCACCCGCTCTACGAGGGCGGCGCCAACCGGACGGAGACGTTTGTCATCGCCGCCGAGTCGCTGGCCGTGCTCGGCTACGCGCGTTGGTACCGCGGCGGGCGCTGGCATTGGCTGATACTGGCCGGCTTGGCGGCGGGCGCGGCCCCGCTGTTCAAGCAATCCGGCCTGGCCGCCGGCGCCGCCTGCGCCCTGCACCTGGCCGGCTCACAGCTCCTGCGCTCGCGGATGCCACTGGTGGCCGGCCAGCGGGTGCCACTGGTGGCTTGCCCACCAGTGCCGCGTCGATCGGCACTAGCCCCCTGGTTGATCGCTGGCGCCACGTTCGCAATCGCCCCCGCATTGGCAGCGGTCGCCCTCTGGCACGTCGGCGCACTCGGCGAAGCCTGGCGGGCGGTCGGCGCATTCAACCGCGCCTACTTTGCGATCGACGACGCCACGTGGTTGCGTATGGATCGCGCGATCAGCATCTACTGGGAAACGCTCCTCCCACTCCGCTGGCTCTTCGCCGCCGCCGGCGCCGGACTCATCTGGTACATCGCGAGACACTGGCGACGCCGGCAATCCACTTCGCCGCCGGACCCATCTACAAGCGGCGTCATGCTGCTGTGGCTGTGGTTCCTGCTGGCAGCGTATCTGGCGTGCGTCGGACCCGGGCGACGCGGACACCACTTCCTGCCCGTCCTGCCGGCACTCGGCCTGCTGGCGCTCTACCCGCTGCACCGGCTGGCCTGGCCCGACGGGTTATGGGTCCGCCTCACCCGCCGGCCGACGGCGGTCGCGATCTTCGTCCTATATGGCTGGATGCTCGGCCAGTTCGGCGACGGCAGTGTTGTCGAGATGCAGCGCTGCTGGAAAGTCAAACAAGCGTGGTGGTCGGCCGACTACGCCAAGACGCCCGACTACATGCAACAGGCCGCCGAAATCCGCCGACTGACCACACCCGACGACACCGTCTACGTCTGGGGCTGGAGTCCGGGAACGTATCGCTATGGTTATCGGCGGCCGGCGTCCCGCTTCGCGACACTGGAGAAGCTCGGCCAGGTCGGCCAGCACGCCCGCTTCATCCTCGACGGCGCCGTCGCCGACGTGCAGCGCGAGCCGCCGCGCGTCTTCGTCATCTCCGTCGGCGACCTTACCGGCATGCATCAGGACGACGACCGGAGCATGGCCGACTGGCTCGACCAGCACTACGTCGACCAGGGCATCGTCGGCGGCATGCACATCCTGCTCCGTCGGGAGCCGCGCTGAGAGAGGGGACTGGCTCCGCGCCCAGGCACGCCTGGGCCGTCAGATGTCGCACGAAGCGCGGTGCCTGTCCCCTTTTTCAACGCCGCCGCACCGCAATCTGATAGATCGCCCGCCCCTCCCGCCGATACTTGATCTCGAAGTTCGTCTCGACCTGGGCAGCCGACACGCCGAACGCCGGGTCGTCGAACGGCACCTCGACCAGCTCCGGATGTCCGAGCAGCAGTGGCCGAATCGCCGCGAAATACTCAGCGTGATCGGTCTGCACCGCCCAGTGTCCGCCGGGCACGAGGCATTGCACCGCCGCGTTGACGAACGGCAACTGAAAGAGCCGTCGCTTGTGGTGCCGCTTTTTGGGCCACGGATCGGGGTGGTAGACATGCAGCGCCGTGAGCGACTCCCGCGGGCATTGCACGCGGATGAAGTGTGCGGCATCGGTTCGCGTGAGGCGCACGTTCGGCACGCCCCAGCGCTGCATGCGATCGACCGCGTACTTGTAGAACTCGTTGGCCCACTCGATACCGAAGAAGTCGCGCTCCGAATGCTCCCGCGCCCGCCGCAGCAGGAACCCCGCCTTCCCCGTCCCGATCTCCAGCTCCACCGGCGCCACCCGCCCGAACAGGCGCGGCCACGCCAACCCCTCCAACTCCGTCAACTCCACTGCCACTACCGGCGGGCTCATTCGGATATCGGACCTCGCGGAACCGGCACGTACGCGTGAAGGCGCCCCCCGGCCGGACCGATGAAACTGACGAAGACTCCGCGTTTCGGGCTTTCGCGGCCAACTGAGGCGTTTGTAAAGGAAGCCGACCTATGTCGCAAGCATCCGCCCCCGCTACGGAGCGGCGCAGTGAGGTACGTGAACCGGCTGCGTTCGCTTTCTGGTATGAGCCGGCCCCCGTGCACCGCCGGGCCAGCGCGTGGATGCTGAACGTCTCCCGCCGTGGCGCCGCCTTCCTGGCCCCCGCCGAAGACGCCCCCACCGTCGGACAACGTCTGCGACTGACCGAGATGTTTTCCACCGACCGCGTCGTGCGCGAGGGCGGCACACGCCTGCCGCCGTTCGCCCGCGTCCTTCGCGTGGAAGGAACCGAAGGCGTGACGCGCCGCGTGGCCGTGCAGTTCGAAGCCGACAAGTCCGTGCCCCTCGACACCCGAAAGACCGGTCGTTTCGTTGTTACCCGCAGTGAACCGCAACTCCCGCCTCCACCGCCGCCGGGAGCATCTTCCGGCACCGAACCTGTCGCACCCACGTTGCTCACGGCCGTCTGACGTTCCGGCCAACCGAAACCACCCCCCCAGGTTGTAGCAATGCGCCCACCGTCTGCGCCGCACCGGGCGTGACTTCCGCCGCACACAGACCTAAGCTCAGGGACCTGGATGAACCTCGCCGCCGGCGGCTGGCTGCGGGCCGTCATCATCGTCGCCGGCGCACGTCCTGGAGGAGATACACATGCGACGCCTCTTCGCCGACGCCACGCAGGCCGTCGGAAACACACCGCTGGTCCGCCTGAATCGCATCATTCCCGGCGGCGCCACCGTGTACGCCAAGCTCGAATACGGCAACCCGCTCAAGAGCGTCAAAGATCGCATCGCCGTCGCCATGATCACGGACGGGATGGAGAAGGGCCTCATCAAGCCGGACACCACCATCGTCGAGCCAACGTCCGGTAACACCGGCATCGGCCTCGCCTTCGTCTGCGCCGCCCGCAACCTCAGCCTGACGCTGACCATGCCCGAGAGCATGAGCGTCGAGCGCCAGGCCGTGCTCCGCGCCCTCGGCGCCAAGCTCGTCCTCACGCCGGCGGCGGAGGGCATGAAGGGCGCCATCGCCCGCGCCGAGCAGATCGTCGCCGACATGCCGGGGGCGTTCATGCCGCAGCAGTTCAAGAACCCCGCCAACCCCGAGATCCACCGCCGGACGACGGCCGAGGAGATCTGGAACGACACCGGCGGCGAGGTGGACGTGCTCGTCGCCGGCGTGGGCACAGGCGGCACGATCACCGGCGTCGGCGAGGCGCTGAAGGCCCGCCGGCCTGGTTTCCAGTGCATCGCGGTCGAGCCGGCGGATTCGCCCGTGATCACCCAGCACCGCGCCGGCCAGCCGCTCAAACCCGGCCCGCACAAGATTCAGGGCATCGGCGCCGGCTTCATACCGGACGTTCTCAACGTCGACGTCATCGACGACGTGGTTACCGTGACGAACGACGAGGCGTTCGACTGGGCCCGTCGGGCCGCCCGGCAGGAGGGCCTCCTCTGCGGCATCAGTTCCGGTGCGGCCCTTTGCGCCGTCAGCCGCATCGCCCAGCGTCCCGCCCTCTGCGGCAGGACGATCGTCACCGTGCTGGCCTCGGCCGGCGAGCGCTATCTCTCCACGCCGCTGTTTCAGAACGGCTGACAAGGTGCTAAGCTAGCCTCTTCCCCACTGACGGGGTTTCGCGGCATCGGTATCGTTTTGTGCTGGAGGTTCACCAAGCGCTATGGCCAAGCAAGTCGCCACCAACATCACCTGGCATGAGGGACACGTCGACCGCAACGATCGTCAGAAGCTGCTCAAGCAGCGCGGCGGCACCATCTGGTTCACCGGGCTGAGCGCCTCCGGCAAGAGCACCATCGCCTTCACCGTCGAGCACGCCCTCGTCGAGCGCGGCCACCTGGCGTACGTCCTCGATGGCGACAACGTCCGCCACGGGCTCAACAAGAACCTCGGCTTCTCGCCCGAGGACCGCGAGGAGAACATCCGCCGGATCGGCGAGGTGGCCAAGCTCTTCGCCGACGCCGGCCTGCTGACGATGACCAGCTTCATCAGTCCCTACCGGGCGGACCGCGACCGGGCCCGGCAGATTCACGAGGAGGCGGGGCTGCCGTTCGTCGAGGTGTTCGTGCAGGCATCGGTCGAAGTCTGCGAGAAGCGCGACCCGAAGGGCCTGTACGAGAAGGCCCGCCAGGGCAAGATCCCCGAATTCACCGGCATCTCCGCCCCGTACGAAGAGCCGCTGAAGGCCGAGATCGTGCTCGACTCGAACCAGCTCACGCCGCAGCAGGCCGCCCAGGTCGTCCTCGACTACCTGGAGCGGCACGGACTGCTGGCGGTGCAATAACCCAGCCGGCCGCCGGCGGCGCGCCTACAATCGGGGCAAACACAGGCTTGCACAGGAGGCCCCCGATGTGCATGGAGCGTTGGATCCGGTTGTTCGCCGGCACGTTCGTCACGGTCAGCGTCGCCCTCGGCTACTTCCACAGCCCGTACTGGCTGTTAATCACCGTGTTTGTCGGGCTGAACCTCTTCCAGTCTGCGCTGACCAAGTGGTGCCTGATGGAGAACATCCTCGCCGCCCTAGGCGTCCCCCACTGCCAGCACAGCACGACCCCCACGCAGCAAACCACGTAGCACCCGGCACGTAGCGTCCGGGCTCTGCACCGAACGTCTTCGGTAGCGCCGGCCCCCCGTGGCCGACGTCTGAGGCGAGCCGTCAGCCTTCAGCCATCAGCTTCCACGAGCTTCGCCCGCTGATCGCCCATGGCGCGGACACCGCGAACACGACACGAACCGCGCGCACCACGAAATGGCGGACAAAACGCGCCCCACTGACTCACCCAATTCGCCGACAACCTCCCGAACGCAACGCCTCGTTGCCTAGTTGCCTTCTTCTCCCCCCCCTATCCCCCCATCACCTTCTTCATCCCCTCCGCATCTGCCAGGAACCGATCCGTGTACCGTTCATCCACCCGGCGGCACGTGTTCGTCGCCAACTCGCCCAGCCGCTGATAGTCCGGGTCCTCGCTCAGCACGAAGAACTCGCCCGCCAGAATGACCAGCCGAAGCAGGTGCCGTAGGACCAGCCCCTCCTGCTTCACCAAGTCCAGCTTCTTCACCAGCTTGAAGAACTCGCCGTCCAGACCGAACGCCTCGCCGGCGATCCACTTCGGCTGCACGAGCGCCGGCTCCGGCGCCGCCAACTTCGCCTCGAACGCCAGCTTCAACATCTCCGGAAACGTCGGCGGCCGCTCCTCCTCTTCATCGTCCCACCAATCCTCGGCAAACCGGCGTTCCTCGGGCGTCGGCTCCGGCCGAGCCAGCACAATGCCCATCTGCACCATCAGCGGCTCGAGCACCTGCTCCTGAAGCGGCCCCTTCGGCAGATCCTCGGGTATGCGCACCTTCCGCAAAATCACCGGCGGCACTTCGAGCACAGCTTCGAGGGCGAGCACCTTCTCATTGAAATCGCTCTGCGGAAGCTGCTCGGCGACGAACGCCCCGAAGAGCGGATCGACGCTGCGGAAGTTGAGCAGCTTCTGAATCGAATCGTGTAGCGTGATGTGATCGCCGTCCTCGGCCCGCGTCAGGTAGCCCAGGGCCTGCATGTTGTCGAGCATCACGTCGAGCTGGCGGTGGAAGCCCTCGACGCGATCGGCGCCGGTGAAGCGCTTGTCGAGGAAATCGCGCACCTCGTGCAGCCGCCCCTTCCGCGTGAGCAGATAGATCAGCACCTGGTAGGGGATCATCGCCCGGCTGGTCAGCTTCGCCGGACCGGCGGCGATGAGCGACTTGAACTGCCCCTCGCTCCAATACTGCTCGGTCTTTCGGCGGGTGGGACGCTTGCGTTCGAGCTCCTTGCGGGCCCGCATCAGGCCGGGGTCCTTCGAGTGCGGATCGATCTGCTCGTACTTCTTGCGCCACTTGTTGATCTTCACGTCATCGTCGTGGGCGACGGCGAAGACGTACCCCTGGCTGTCGAACTGCGGCCGGCCCGCCCGCCCGAACATCTGGTGGGCACTCGACGGAGGAATGAGCTTCTTGTCGCCGCGCTTGCCCTTGAGCAGCGTGCCCAGCACAACCGACCGCGCCGGCAGGTTGATGCCGGCGGCGAGCGTCTCGGTGCAGCAGACCAGCGGCACGAGCTTCTTCTCGAACAACGCCTCGACGACCTGCTTGTGCCGTGGCAGCACGCCGGCGTGGTGCACGCCGACGCCGCGCAGCAGCATCTGCCGCAGCTTGGGCCCGACCCCTTCGGTCAGATCCTCGGCGTACTCGGCGAGGTGCGCGTCGAGCTCCTGCTTCTGCTTGTTCGAAACGAGCGGCAGCCCCTTGAGCTTCTCCGCCAACTCCCAGCATTCATCACGGTTGAAGGCGAAGACGAGCGCCGGCGTGCGGTTCTCCTCGTCGTTGGCCGAGACCATCTGCACGAGATGCTCGGTCAGTAGCTTGTCCTCGACCCACTCGTACGTCAGCGGCACGCGGCGTTCGTCGGTGAGCACGACGTCGATCTTCCGCCCATGCTTCGTGTTCAGCCAGTGGGCGAAATCCCACGGATTGCCCACCGTCGCCGAGAGCAACATCACCCGCACGGTCGCCGGCAGCAGCACCAGCGACAGCTCCCACACGACGCCGCGTGTGAAGTCGTTGAAGCTGTGGAATTCGTCCATGACCACGGCGCCGAGCGTGCTGAGGTCGGCCACCGCCGGATCGTCGGCGATCAGATGGTTGAGCAGAATCTCAGCGACGACGATGCGGACGGGCGCATCGGGGTTCTCCCGGCGATTGCCGGTGATCAACCCGACCTGGTCGCGCCCGAAGCCCCAACGCTCGGCGAGCTCCTGGAAGTCGCGGTATTTCTGGTCGGTCAGGGCGATGAGCGGCGTCGTGTAATAGAGCCGCTGGCCGGTATGCAGCGCCTCGAACACGGCGGCCTCGGCGATGAGCGTTTTGCCCATCCCCGTCGGCGCGCAGATCATGGCCCCCGTCTCGGTCGCGAACCACGTCAGCAGGGCTTCTTCCTGAAACGGGTACGGCTCGAACGGCAGCGTCTCTAGGAACTTCTCGCAAACTTCAGCACGATCCATAGCGCCCAGCATAGCCGTTATACGCATCCCCGTCGCCCGCCACTGGGTGCCACCGGTGCCTCGCGGGGTGCCACTGGTGGCTTGCCCACCAGTGCCGGTTCCCCAACACCCGTCCGAACCCCGCCCCCGTCAATCCGAGCCCCGAGCGGCAGCGAGCGGGTCCTCCCCCGTCGCTCCCATCTCAACTCTCAACTCGCAAATCTGAAATCTGAGATCCCCACCGCCCGCCGGAGCAGCCATCGGACCACCTGCAAACACGCCCCCGCCTGCCCAGCGCCCTAATAATGACGGGTTCTGTTAGGCACCGCGATGACACAGAAGCCGGTTCGTCGTGCCAAATCACCGCCGATGCCGGCGGTCCGCGGAGAGCCGCGCACGCCGGAACTGAGTACTCCGTTCGAGACTGCTGCCATGGTGGCGCCGCCCTTACGCCCACACTGTGTATACTACTGAACGACTTTCGACAACATGGGGCGAACATGGCACGTCGACGAAGCAGAACGGGAGTCGAAGCACTTTTTCACACGATGACGAAAACGCCGTGGTGGTTCTCTTTGCTCTGCGCAGTTTCTGTCTTCATCTTCTTGCGCTTCATCGTGCCCGCCATCCTCTGGCGTACATACAGTCCTGGCGATGCGGCCGGAAGGACTATCGCGACGGTCCTTACACCAATATCTGTCTCCCTGGCCCCCTTCGCCGCCCTGTTTGTCTGTGTGCTCGGGGGCCTCGCCGCCCTGAAGAAGCTCTTGGACCGGCGGCGACTCGACAGTCAAACGGGACTGACCAGCATCAGCGCGCTTTCGTGGGTCGAGTTTGAGGAGTTGGTTGCAGAGGCGTATCGCCGCCAGGGATACGCGGTCGAGCGAACGGGCGATGCGGCTGGTGATGGCGGAGTGGACGTGGCTCTGCGACGAGACGGGCAGACGACGCTCGTGCAGTGCAAGCAATGGCGAACCCGGAAGGTCGGAGTGAAGGTCGCCCGTGAGCTGCGGGGCGTAATGGCAAGCCAGCGAGCCCACAGTGGCGTGATCGTGAGCTGCGGGACGTTCACAGCCGAAGCGATCGACTTCGCGCAGGCGAACCGAATCACGCTCATCGGCGGGAGTGAGTTGGCCGAACTGGTGCGCGCCGTGCAGAAAGAGCGCCCAGCAACAACAGCGGCTCCTGACACAGTCCCCATCATGCGTGCACATGCTCCTCAGCCAGGCTCGCCATCATGCCAGCCGGCCCCTGCTTGTCCGCAGTGCGGATCGCCTATGGTGCAACGAACTGCCAAGCGTGGCGCGAACGCCGGTTCCGCCTTCTGGGGATGCCCACAGTTCCCCACCTGCCGAGGCGTCCGCCCCATTGCGGCAGCAGCTCGAAACCCAAACGGAGGTACGGTCAATGAGCGGTAAGGCAAACTTCGGTGTTGACCCCAAGCTCACGGCGATTTTGGGAGAGACCTACACCTCCACGGAGCGGGCACTCTGCGAGCTCGTGGACAACTCGTGGGATGCTGACGCCGAGAACGTGTGGGTAACGCTGCCCGAACCGATGACCGATGATCCCATCATCGTGGTGGATGACGGCACAGGCATGACGAATGCCGAGGTGAGAGACATCTACCTCAAGATCGCCAACGATCGGCTGTCTCGATCCGCCGATGATCGCACCCACGCGAAGAAACGGCTGATCAAAGGACGAAAAGGTATTGGCAAGTTTGCGGGGCTGGCGGCTGCCAAGATCATGCAGCTCGATACCGTGGCTCGCGGCACCCTTACACGCCTCACTATTCATAAGGACCGTTTGCTCGACGCTCGTGGCCGACGGGACTTGGAGATGGTCGATCTCCCGTTGACGGATGAGAAAGCCAGTTCGAACGAACATGGCACAACGGTCACGCTAACAGAACTCGACCAGTCAAAGAGCTTTCCGTTGCCTGAGACGCTCAAGCGGCTCCTTACCAGAGAATACGGCCGGGAGGAGGGATTCAACGTATTCGTCAATGGTGAAAGCCTGAGCGTTACGGACCTTGGTGGCCAGGTCAAGGAGACCCGCTTCTCCCATGCCGACGTGGGCCCTGTCGTTGTACGATGGACCATCACAGACAAGCCGTTACCGAAGTCGGAGGCGGGTTTTGTGTACCGTGTCGGCGGCAAAGTCATCGGTCGCCCCACCTTCTGCGGGCTGGAAGAAGAGGAAGACATCCCTGAGAAGGTCCGCAACCGTGTTTACGGGGAGATTGAAGCCGACGGCTTGGACAAGCACGTCACCGCCGATTGGGGCGAGATCATCGAGAATAGCCTGCCGCTCCAAGCTATCAAGCGAGAAGTCTGTCGAAGGGCGTCGGAGCACGTAAGGGAGGTCTGCAAGACTGAAGTAAACATGGCTCGAGCCCGACTGGCGCTGGAGTGCAAGCGTCGAATAGAGACCTTGCCAGAGCATCGACGCCAGTACGCCACGGAAGCCGTCGAGCGGGTGATCCAGAAGTTCTTTCCGGAAGGCGATGAGAAAGTCAGGCTGCTCGTTGGGCTCGTTCTCGATGCGTTGGAGAAGGACGAGTATTACAGGGTCTGTGAGAATCTCGCGAATGCCAGGGGTTCAGACGTTGCCACCATCGCCGAGTGTCTGGCCGAATTCGGGTTGGTCGATATAGCCGTCACAGCGCACCAGGCCCGCCACCGTACCGACGTTCTGAACCAGATCGAAGCTCTCGTTCGCAATGAGGACACGCTTGAGAGCGAGGTTCACACGGCATTCGAACACAACCTCTGGATCCTCGGGCCGCAGTATGCCCTCATTGCCTCGAACAAGACGCTCGAGAATATCATTGCGGACTACTGCGACAAGAAATTCACAGGGGCGCGTGCGAAGAAGCGTCCCGATCTCTTCCTTGGCCAGTCCGCCAGTCAACGAAAGCTGCTCATCGAATTCAAACGCCCCAGTGGCAAGGTCGGGCGGGATGCTGAGGCGCAGGTCAAGAAATACCGAGACGACCTGACACCGAGCCACGGCGCGATGGACGTTCTCGTCCTTGGTGGATCGGTCGATCGATCGATGTCGGCGGCCTACGCGACCAGCGATATTGCTTTTCGTGCGTACACGTCGGTGATTGCAGAAGCTCGGACTCAAATGGAGTGGCTGCTCAAGGAGCTGACTACGCGATGATGCCATCACCTGCGCGAGCCGGCAGCCAGAGCCGCCCGCGCACGCGCCCGGACGCCCCCGCCGGGTGCCGGGTGCCACTGGCGGCGGGCCCACCAGCGCCCCACCACCCATCATTTCCCCACTTCCCCCGCACCCACCCCCCCAACAAAACGTACTATTCCTCAGACGAACCATCCGTCGAGAGGAGGTCTCCGTTTGCCTACCGCCGATCCCCCGACCCCACGCCGCCGGCGGCGCCTGACACGCCGGGCGCTCCTGCTGGGCGGCCTGGGCGCCGTCGGTGCCGGTGCGTCCGGCGCCGCGTACGCCTTCAAGATCGAGCCGCACTGGGCCTGCCTCAACCGGCTGCCCCTCGACCTGCCCCGCCTGCACCCGGACCTGCACGGCCTGCGCCTCGTGCAGCTCTCCGACCTGCACGTCTCGCACGGCCACAGCGACCAGCTCGCCGACCTCGGCCAGATCCTCGCCGGCCTGCACCCCCGCCTCGGCGTCTTCGCCGTCTTCGGCAACCACGACTACAGCGTCTACAGCTACCAGAAACGCCCCGCCAGCCCGGGCAGAATGCGGCGCGGCAGGGACATGGCGGCCATGCTGGCCGACTTTGGCGTAACCGCGCTGCGCAACGAACGGCACGTGCTCGAAGTGGGCGGCGGCCGCCTGCAACTCGTCGGCCTCGACGACTACTGGGCCGGCCTCTGCAACCCGGAAATGGCCATGGCCGACGTCGAGCCCGATCTCCCCTGCCTCGTTCTCAGCCATAACCCCGACACGTTCGTCGAATTGAAGCAGTACCCCGGCGACTTCGTCCTCTCCGGCCACACGCACGGTGGCCAGGTGCGCATACCGCTCTTCGGCGCGCCCGTGCTGCCGATCTTCAACCGGCGCTACGACGCCGGCCTGTTCCGCGAAGGGGACAAGTGCCTGTACGTGAACCGCGGCCTCGGCTACATCCGCCGCGTGCGCTTCAACTGCCGCCCCGAAATCACCGAATTCACGCTGGTCCCGCGCGCCTGACCGGCTCGGTGACCGCATCGTCCGCCCGACGTCCGGCCACCGCCCACAGCAGCAGCACGCCCATCACCGTCAGCGTCAGCCAGTGCGCCCCGCAGACCCGCGCCGGCTCCCACGCCCACAGCGCCATGCCCGCGAGCCATACGGTGACACCCGCCACACCCAGTCGCCGCCGGCCCGTCAGTACAACCCCGCGTGCCATCATCACAAACAGCAGCACCGCCGGCAGCGCCCACGCCAGGTAGTACTGGCGCAGCAGCGGCGCGAAGACCATCATCGCCAGCAGGTACACCGCGAACTCAACGCGTCGCTCCGCCGGCCCGAGCCGTCCCCACGCCCGCCGCGTCCGCCAGAGCAGCCCCGCCACCAGCGCCGCCAGCACGCCGCGGGCGATCCACACGCACGTCGCCGTCTCCAGCTTCACCGGCTGCCAACTCAGCCGGCTCGGGTGCGTCGGCGACAGCAGCCGACTCAGCACCACCGGCAGCGACTGGTTATGCCGATCGACGAAGTGCTCCGCGAGTTGCTCCTCGCCCTCGACTTCATCCTCGGCCATGGACTGCGCCGGCGGCCCCTCCACGTTGTGGACCCACCACTGCTCGTGATACACCAGCGTCTGTCGCGGCCCGAACACAATCAGGCATGGCACGATCGCCACCGCCGCCACCGTCGCGACCATCGCCCCCGCCGCCCACCATCGCCGCTTGAGCACCAGCCAGACCAGCAGCAACGCCGGCAGCAGCTTCACCAGCGCCGCCAACCCGAGCCAGAATCCCGCCCGCACGTCCCGCCCGCGCTCGAGCGCTGCATACCCCAGCAGCAGCATCGCGAACACCGGCAACGTGAGCTGGTTGAACCGCGCCGCCTCGTAAACAGCGTATAACGAGACCGCCACCGCAACGCCCAGCATCCCCCCCGCCCGCCGACCCGGCCGCAGCTCACCCACCCACCGGCTCAGCAGCCACAGCCCCACCCCCAGGCTGAGCGTCTCCATCGTCGCCCACAAACCCGCCGCCACCTTCAGCCCGCCGAACGCCACCGGCGCCAGCAGCAGCGACACCGCCGGCAGGTAGAACGGCAACTGCCGGCGTTTCAACGGCTTCGCATTGTCCAGATCAGGGTTGAGCTGTCCGTGCTCCCAGACATACCGGGCGTCCAGATGGAAATGATGAAAGTCGAACCGCTCCCGTACCGCCCGATTGAAACACAGCGCCCACACCGCGACCAGCAGCAAACCCGCCGCCAGCCACCACCCCCATCGCCTCCACCCGCCTCCCGCTTCGGGCAGGCGCGCGTCCGAAACCGATCGGTCTGAAACACCCTCACTCATTCGGCGGGATTCTAAACGCGCCATTCGACGCCAACAACGCGCAGCCGGCGCCAGCCGCTCATCACGGCTGCAACACCTCCACCGCGCCGGCGATCTCCGCATCCGTCACGTCGCCGACCCGCACCGTCTGCCCGAGCCCCGTCAGCAGAATGAAGTGAATCGCCCCGCCACGCACCTTCTTGTCGTGCCGGCACACGCGCACGACGTCGCCGGCGGCGAGCGGTCTCGGCAGCCGCACCGGCAAGCCCAGCCGGCCCAGTAGCGCCACACAACGCTCCGCCGTCGCCCCGTCCAGCAGACCCCGCGCCCAAGCCACCTCGTTGGCGGCGATCATGCCCAGCCCGACGCACTCGCCATGCCGCAGCTCATAGTCGAGCAGATGCTCCAGCGCGTGGCCGATCGTGTGCCCGAAGTTCAGTATCGCCCGCAACCCATGCTCGCGCTCGTCCTCGGCGACGACCCCAGACTTGACTGTGCAGTTTCGCGCAATGAGATCCGTCACCATGGCATCGTCACGAGCGACAATCGCGTCGACGTGCTCCTCGTGCCACAAGAAACTCTGTGAATCACGTATCAGCGAGTGCTTCACGCTTTCCGCCAACCCCGCGGCGAAATCTCGCGCCGGCAACGTGGACAGGAACTCGGTATCGATTACGACCGCCGCCGGCTGGTGGAACGCGCCGATGAGATTCTTGCCAGTGGGATGATTAATGCCCGTTTTGCCACCAACACTCGCGTCCACGGCGGCGAGCAGCGTGGTCGGCACCTGCACGACGGGGATACCACGGAGCCACGTCGCGGCGGCGAAGCCCGCCAGATCGCCCACGACGCCGCCACCGAACGCCAGAATCACGTCGCCGCGCTCTACGTGCGCCTCGGCGAGTGCGTCGTACAGCCCGGACAGGTGTTCGAGCGACTTGGTCGCTTCGCCCGGCGGGACCATCAGGACGATCGGCTGAACCGGCAGCGCGGCGCGGAGTGCGTCGAGATGCAGGTCCGCCACGCGCTGGTCGGCGATGATCACGACCTGCTGCGGCTCGCCACACTGCTTCAGGACCGCCGGCAGTGACTCACGGGCGCGTGGTCCGATAGTGATCACGTAGCTCCGCGGGCCAAGTTGCACTGAAATGGTGCTCATAGTAGATCCCGAGAAAAACCGCACTGGAAGCTTGATTGTAACGTATAAGATCAAGGTACAGGCGTGGGCAGGTAGGACCTTGTAGGGCTACTGCACAACCGTGAGCGGTTTCGCCGCTTTCCGGAATTGCCTGTGAAGCTATTATAGGACTAACAGCCACCCAGAAGCGTCCGCGACGACCCGCCGAGTTGACGGAAATCCGACGCAACGTTATCCTTACCCTCTATGGCCCGCACATCAACCAAGCAAGCACCCGCTCGCACCAAGTCGGTTCGCCGATCTCCCACCCGGTCACGTCCGGGAACCGGGAGCAAGCGAAAGCCGGCAATCCGCACCCTGCGGGCGGCGATGGACTTTCTGAACACACGCACCGACTACGAGAAGATGGTGCGGGTCGGTTATAATCACAGCAACTTCAACCTCTCCAGGATGTTGCGCATCCTGGCCCAGCTCGGCAACCCGCACAAGAAGCTCCGCACCGTCCACATCGCCGGCACCAAGGGCAAAGGCTCCACGGGCCACATGGTGGCAGCGATGTTGCAGAACGCCGGTTATCGGACTGGCCTCTACACCTCGCCCCACTTCATCGACATTCGCGAGCGGATCGCCATCGACGGCAAGATGGTCTCCGAGGGCGAGTTTGTTAAGCTCATCGCCCGCATCGCCCCGGTGGTCGCCAGCCTCGAGCGCGATAACCCGACCTTCTTCGAGATCATGACCGCCGCCGCGTTCATCTACTTCGTGAACAAGAACGTGGACATCGCGGTGATCGAGACGGGGCTCGGCGGGCGGCTCGACTCAACGAACGTGATCTCGCCCGAAGTCTGCGTCATCACCAACATCAGCTACGACCACGTGGCCCAACTGGGCAACACGCTCGAGAAGATCGCCGAGGAGAAGGCGGGCATCTTCAAGTCGGGCACGCCGATCATCGCCGCCCCGCAGCCGGAGAACGTGAAGCGGGTGTTGCGGCGGGTGGCGGAGGCGGTGAAGGCACCGATTCGCTTCCTGGGCGACGACGTCGAGTTTAGTTATCGGTTCGAGTCGTCGCGGACGACGGGGCCGCACATTCGCGTGTGCATGGCGACGCCGACGAGCCGGTTCGATCATCTCCAGGTACCGCTGCTGGGTGAGCACCAGGCGGAGAACTGCGGCGTGGCGCTCGGCGTGATCGACGTGCTGCGGCAGAAGGGATACGACCTGCCGGAGCAGGCGGCGATCGACGGGCTGGCCAAGGTCCGGATCGAGGGGCGGCTGGAAACGATTCGCGAGCATCCGCGAACGGTGGTGGACGCGGCGCACAATGCGGCCAGCATCGCGGCCCTGATGCGCGGCATCGGGCAGAACATCGGGTACGACTCGATGGTCGTGATCTTCGGCTGCTCGCAGGACAAGGACATCGACGGCATGCTGTCGCAGATCCAGTTGGGCGCCGACAAGGTGATCTTCACCACGATCGGCAACCCGCGGGCCGCCGACCCGCACGAGCTGCACGCTCGTTTCCTGGAGAAGACGCAGAAGATGGCGCAGGTGACCGACTCGCTGGAGGAAGCCTACCGCATCGCCCAGAGCTGCGTGACGCGCGACGACCTAATCTGCATCACCGGTTCGGTGCACCTGGTCGGCCGGGCGAAAAGCCTGCTGGCCGAGGGGCTGCTGAACTAGCGCATCACCCCGGCGGATTTCGGCGAACTGAGCATCCAAGCGGAAGCTCCGTGCGCACAGGACGCGCGGCGCGCCCCTCGGGTGCCACTGGTGGCTTGCCCACCAGTGCGCCGCGCCGCAGCGCGGCAACCAGTGTAGCGTCGCCCCCCCGTGGGCAACGTCTTTGCTCGACAACACCTCGATCGCGCATGCCCCGTCCCCCGCGCGATCCGCTCCGTAGCGTCCGGGCTCCGTACCGGACGTCTTGGTGGCGTCGGCCCCCCGTGGCCGACGTCGAACATCAGGCCGCCGCGAACCGCGAACAACGCCATAGCGTGCCACTGCTCTTGAGCAGTGCAGTCGGCGTTTCCAGCAAGCCCCAGAACCCGCCAGCAAGCGCCCGCTTACCAACCCGTAGCGGCCGACCTCCGTGTCGGCCGTCGGTCTGCGAGGGACGACGTTACAGAGAGCACGCTACACGAAGTCGGAGCACTCACTCCGTGCGGCCCTCTCCGCGTCGGCCCTTTCATCGTAGCACCACGCCACCACGCCAAGTAGCTCGCGAAGATGGTCGTCAACGCGATGGACGACATCGTGCAAGACACGCACGTTCACATGAGTCAGAGAGGACAGAGTCCTGTCACCACTCGCGTTGCATGGATATCGGAAGGACTGAGAGTCTGGGTCGTGCTCCTTGATCTGGTCAAAGAACCCCGTGATGTCGACTGCCTGCTGAGCTGTGAGCGGAAAGTCTGCGCCGAGCAACCTCTTCGTCTGGCTGGCAACCGACTGCCACAGACCGATCAAGTTGTGGCTCCGTGGCCACTCCTTGCTCCCGTCCAGAGCATACGAGGCCCTCCAGGACGAGCTATTGTCAAAAGTCGTTGATGGCGTCGTGATCAGGCGGCGGCTTTCTCGGGTTTTTCTCCGTCGATGAAGCGGACGCTGGCGATCACGTCCGGCAGAAGCTTCGCGCCATTCAGCGTCCG
>JASFQK010000036.1:0-75215 GCA_050115495.1 Phycisphaerae bacterium
CCGCTGGCCAGTACTTCACCCAACGTTACACCATCTGGAAGCAAAACGGCCGCCAGCCGGCGTCACCTCCCGCCAACCACCCCCAGCCGGCGTCACGCTCCTGGCTCCCCCGCCTCCTCGCCAACCTCTTACTCCGGCGACAACCACCCCCACCGCCCACTTCTTCCACCAGGAGATCAACCCGCCGCAAACGTGCGAACGCACACACGTAGGGCGCCGCGCGGCGGTCGACGTCGGCCACGGGGGGCCGACGCTACGGGACGGCCGGCACCGAGGCCGGCTGCTACGGAACGACGAAAGACATGCCGGCGCCTAAAGCTTCAGCATGCCACACTCCGGCTCAAGGCTGATAGCCGATAGCTGACGGCTGATGGCTGATGGCTGATGGCTCTCCAAAGACGGCCAGCACGGAGACCGGCCGCTACGCCACGCCGTGTTGCCTTGCCCGTGCCCCGGCCACCCGCCAATACGCGACAGAATCCGCCAAAATCCGCCAGAACCTAGCATTCCTAGGATTCCCCTTTGCCTCAGCCTCGAAGCGCGTCTATCTTTCACGTGCTCACGCAGTTCCCGGGCCCGCCTTGACGGACCCTCGGTCTTCGGAGCCAGGACGTCGATCGAAACGTTGTAGCACGGCTAACCCCGTGTGGTCGGCGACCAAACCCCGAAGACGGATCGTCTCGTGACCCGTGCGTCGGCGGAGCACCTTGCCGAGTGTCGCCCCGTAGCGGCCGGTCTCCGTGCCGGCCGTCCGTAGCGTCGGCCCCCCGTGGCCGACGTCGACCGGCGACGACCGTTCACCTCGGTGAACACGGCGATGGTGCTCAGAGGACGTCGCTCGCATCGGCGAACGCCAGGACACGGCTGCCTGCACGGAACCGCACCCTCGCGGTCACTCAGCGCAGCACCGGAGCGGATCTTTGACAACCGAATACGCGTCCTCGGCCCACGAGCAAGCTGCGATGCAGGGGCAAAGGGGCAGAGGGGCAAAGGGGCAAAGGAGCACAGGTAGCCAAACCGGCCGGCGGCCGGTCTTCTGCCTCGTTGCCTGGTTGCCTAGTTGCCTTGGTTCCCCCCTATAATTCCCCCCATGGACCCGCCGTGGCTCTATTGCCCGCAGCTTGCCCCGGGCGAGATGGCGCTCGACGACGCCGAGGGACGACACGCCGAACGCAGTCGGCGTTTGCGGCCCGGCGACGCCGTCACGCTCTTCGACGGCCGCGGCCGGCTCGCTCCGGCCCGACTGGTCGACAAGTCGGCCGCCGCCGGCAGTCGGAGGTCCAAGCGGGCTCCGCAGACGTGTGCCCTCGTCGAACTCATCGAGCATGTTCCGGCCTCGACGGCGGCACTGACGCTCATCACCGCCGCCTGCAAGGGGCCGCGGCTCGACTGGCTCGTCGAGAAATGCACCGAGCTCGGCGTGACCACACTCATCTTCGCCGAGTTCGCCCGCTCCGTCGTGCATCTCGACGATCGCCACCTGGCCAAGCTGACGCGGACGGCGGTCGAAGCGTGCAAGCAGGCCGGCCGGCCGTGGCTGCCGCGATTCGAACTCGCCGCGGACCTGGCCGCCGCCCTCAAGCCCGCCGCCGGCGACCTGCTGCTCGTCGCTCACCCCGACCCGACGGCGGACCCACTCGGGCCGTGGCTCGTGCATCACGCCCGGCGGACCGAGCGGCTGGCGACCGTCGTCGGCCCCGAAGGTGGCCTTACGAGCGACGAATGCGACCTGCTGCGCAAGGCCGGGGCTCACTTCGTACGGCTGGGGGCCCACATCCTCCGCGTCGAGACGGCGGCGGTGGCGCTGGCGGCTCACTGGGCGACGGCGGTTCCCGAGAACGGCTGACGGCCCGTAGCGTCGGCCCCCTGTGGCCGACGTCGAGTGCAGCGTTCGCGAAGCACTGGTGGGCAAGCCACCAGTGGCCCCCGGCGCTGCCTGTCCGAGCCCCGAGCGGTAGCGAGCGGGTCGTTTACGCGGAAAAGACATGCCGGCGCCTTCGGCTTCAGCATGCCACACTTTGGCTGACGGCTGACGGCTGACGGCTGACGGCTGACGGCTGACGGCTCCCCGAAGACGGCCGGCACGGAGACCGGCCGCTACAGGAGGGGCGATGCGAGACCCGGGTGTTACAACGCCGCGCGGATGCGGGCCAGGGTCTCCAGTAGGGGGGCAAGGTCGTCGAGGGGCCAGACGGTCGCGGCGTCGCTGCGGGCGTGCGGCGGGTCGTCGTGCACTTCCATGAAGACGGCGTCGACGCCGGCGGCGACGGCCGCTCGGGCGAGCAGGGGGATGAACTCGCGTCGGCCGCCGGTGACCTGCCCGCCGCCGCCGGGGTACTGGACCGAGTGCGTGGCGTCGAAGACAACGGGGGCGAAGGCCCGCATGGTTTGCAGGCCGGGCATGTCGTTGACGAGGCGTTCGTAGCCGAAGAACGTGCCGCGGTCGGTGACGAGGACGTTGTCGTTGCCGGTCTCGCGGACCTTCTCGACGGCGAGGGCCATCTTCTCGGGAGCGAGGAACTGCCCCTTCTTGATGTTCACGCAACGGCGCGTGCGGCCGCAGGCCAGCAGCAGGTCGGTCTGCCGGCAGAGGAACGCCGGCACCTGGAGGCAATCGAGCACTTCGCCGGCGGCGGCGGCCTGGGCGGGCTCGTGCACGTCGGAGAGGACGGGCACGCCGATCTCCTGGCGGACGCGCTGGAGGATGCGCAGACCGTCTTCGAGGCCGGGGCCACGGTAGGAATGCACGCTGGAGCGGTTGGCCTTGTCGTAGCTGGCTTTGAAGACGTAGGGCAGGCCGACGTGCTTGGCGATCGCCGCGATCTTCTCCGCCAGCCGGAGCGAGTGATCGAGCGATTCGATCACGCAGGGGCCGGCGATCAGCACCAGCGGCTGGCCGTCGCCCACGGTGTAGGGGCCCAGTTTCGCCGACTTGGGTTCGTTCTGCTCGTTCATGTTGCGGATCATATCACGGCCGGCGGGCGGTCAGAAGTTGTTCCACCGAACGGCCCGGCAGGCGATCCAGTAGCGCCAGAGCCACACGGGCACCGGGGCGACGGTTACTCCGAGCCACAGCCAGGCGTACAGCGGCATACCCAGATACCATTGCGAACCGGGGAACTGCGTACCGGCACCCAGTGTCCGGAGCAACTGGACTGCGCCGGAGAACAGGCACCACGCCGCGACGATTGCCCAGATGAACGCCGTTTCGTAGGTGCATATCTTCGCCAGCCAGCGCCCGTCCGGCAGTGATTTGCGCACGAAGCACCAGGTGGCCACTGCGGCCGCCGTCACGCGGTGCAGCAACCAGAAGCGCAAAACAGAACCCAATGCGTTCGTCACCATGGCGGCGATGGAAAGGGGGTCGAACCACATCCACAGATCGTACTCGTTGAGGTAGGCCCACAGGAGCAGCATGCCCAGCGACCAAACAAACAGCGCGAGCCACATGGCCAGCAGGGTCCAGGTGACGAAGCCCCGCTCGGCCGTGCTCCTGGTTCGGAGGCGCAGCTTGCCATAGAAGGCCGTCGGTCGGAGGAGGACGTCTAACGTCGTTCGCAGCCAGCCGCGGACGCTGCGCTCTTGTGACCAGGCGCTGCCCGGCCGGTGGAGGCTCTCCACCAGCGACTCGACGAAGACCAGCCCGCACTCGGGGCAGCGGCCGGACTCGGGGCGGTACGTGAGGTCGTAGCCGCAGCCCTCACACCGTGGCGGAAGGAGCGGCCCCGGCACGGCGTCGGCCATGGCCAGCACGGCTCGATCCACCCACCACAGCGTGCAGATCAGCATACCGAATATGCACCAGGGTGGGACGAACGCGGCGTACCAGCCGAGCGTGTCGTCGAGCGAGAAGCCGGCGGCCTCCAGCACGAAGTGGAGTCGCAGGACTGCGACACACAGGGAGGCCGGGCCTAACGTTCCGCCGACGACGCGTACCGTTCGCCAGTACGACGCCGCCAGCGGGCCCTCGCGGTGCACCCACGGCCACCACAGCCACGCGAGCACGAGCACAGCCAGCATCACGTACAGCGCCGTCAAGGAGAACATCCAACAGGCCGTGGTTCCCCATTCCGGCGGCACGGCGGGCGCTTTGTCGCGGATGTAGACCTCGCAGGCCTCCAGGCCGAGCAGCACGCTAACCAGGGCGAGAATCCAGATGGAGAACGCTACGGCGTAGGTGCCTTTCCGTGCGGTTGCCAGAAGCTCCGCCGCCCGTGCGGGGGCCAGCAGGCAGGTGTACGGCGCGAGGAACGTGGCCAGCGGTGTGGGTGCCGCGGTGCCGTCGTTCGGTGTGGTGTCGGTTTCGTGCTCTCCCGGCGTCAATGGTTTGCTCCCCGCGACGGTCACCAGCCTCTATGTGCCGGCCGCCTACTCAAGGGCCGGCAGGTGGTCAGAAGTTGTTCCAGCGGACGGCTCGGCAGGCGATCCAGTAGCGCCAGAGCCACACGAATGACAGCGCAGCCGTGATGCCGAGCCACGCCCAAAACGGCAGCGGTATGCCCCAGAACCACCCCGAGAAGAGGAATCGCGAGGGTCCGGCGAGCGACACCAGGATGACGATCGCCGTGAAGAGCAAGCCCCACAGGATGCAGTACGCCCAAAGGAACGCGACCTCATAGGTGCAGATCCTGGCCATCCACCGTCCGTCCGGCAGGGACCCGCGAGCGAAACACCAGGTGGCCATCACCGCCGCCCCGACGCGGTGCCCCGCCCAGCAGCAGAGCGTGCCGATCGCGATCACCGTCGAGGCATGCAGGATCTCGCTAACCACGTAACCCAGGGGCGGCCGCCAGCGGGAGGTCAGCATGTCCGCGAGCAGGATGCCGCTGGCCCAGACGACCGCTCCGCACCAGATGGCCGGGAAGGTCCACGTGGTAAAGCCCCGTTCGGCGGCTCGCCCGGTACGCAGCTGCAACGCGGCGTAGAAGCGCGATGGCCGGAATAGAACGAACAGCGTGGTTCGCAGCCAGCCGGCCAGGCTGTGTTTGCGCGCCCAGGGGCTCCCCGGGCGTCGCCGGCCCTGCGTCAGCGACTCGGCCAGCGCCAGCCCGCACTCCGGGCAGCGGCCGTGCTCGGGGCGGTACGTCAGGTCGTAGCCGCAGCCCTCGCAGCGCGGCGGGACCAGCGGGCCCGGGATGCCCTCGGCCATCGACATCACGGCCTCACGCATCCAGATCAGCGTCGCGACCCCGCCGGCCAGCGTCACCCAAATCACAGTCACTTCCGGGTCGACCCACGGCGCTATCCACTGCACGCCGTCCTGCCATTCTGCCAGGAGGCCGAGACGAAGCACAGCCGTGCACGCTGTGGCGGGTCCCAGCGATGCGCCGACCACGCGCGCCGTCCGCCAGTATGATTCCGCCAGCGAGCCCTCGCGGTGCACCCACGGCCACCACAGCCATGCCAGCACCAGCACGGTGAGCGTCGCGGCCAGCAGTGTCAGGCCCAGCATCCAGCCGGCCAGGGCGCTCAATTCGGGTGGTACGCCAAACGGCACAGCGCGGGAGTACGTACCGACCGCCTCCAGCCCGAACAGCACGCTCGCCAGTACGAACGTCCAGATGAAGTAGGCGATGGCGTACGTGCCGCTGCCCACCGCCAGCAGCCGCTCCGCCGCCCGGCTCGGTGACAGCAGGCAGGCGTACGGGGCCACGACCGCCTGCAACAGCGCGGTCGCGCCGGCGTCGCTGTTCGTCGCCGCGTCAACGTCGTGCTCTTCCGGCGTCAATGGGCTCCTCCCCAGGTCGGGCCCGGTCCGGGAACGTGCGACACGTTCAACCGGGACGAAGGCCCCGCAGATCGCATCAGGATACGCCCCCCACTGTTCCGGTCAACGGCGGCGGGTCGTCAGGGCACGACCTCGATCAGGTGGTCGCCAGTCTGCGGCACGACCTCACCGATGACCCATAGCGGCTCGCCAGCCGCCTGGAACCGGGCCTGCAAGTCGGGGACCTGCGCGGCGGGAATCGCCGCCAGCAGACCGCCCGAGGTCTCCGGCGTGAACAGAAGCTGCTGAAGCTCTTCAGCGACGCCGTCGGCGAACGAGACGCGCGGGGCGTAGACCTGCTGGTTGCGGGCGGTGCCGCCGGGGAAGAGCCACATGTCGGCGTATTCCTGCGCGCCGGGGAGGAAGGGCAGGGCGCTAGCGTTGAATCGCAGGCAGGCGTTGCTCTGGCCGGCCATTTCCGATCCGTGGCCCAGCAGGGCGAAGCCGGTGACGTCGGTGCAGGCGTGCACGTCCACGGTGGCGAGCAGCTCGGCCGCGCGGCGGTTGAGCTTGAGCATCGAGGCGACCGCGCCGTTCACGTGCTCGACCTCGGCGGCGCCGGCCTTAAGGACGGTGGTGATGATGCCGACGCCGAGGCACTTGGTCAGGACGAGGGCGTCGCCGACGTGGGCCCCGCCCTTGGTCCAGATGCGCTGGGGGTGGACGAAGCCGAGGGCGACGAGGCCGTATTTCGGCTCGCGGTCGTCGACCGAGTGGCCGCCGACGAGCACAGCGCCGGCCTCGGCCACTTTCTCCGCGCCGCCGCGGAGGATCTCGGTGATGACCTCCGGCGGGAGGCACTCGGAGAGGCAGCAGATGTTCAGGGCCATGATGACGCGGCCGCCCATGGCGTAGACGTCGCTAAGGGCATTCGTGGCCGCGATTGCCCCGTATGTGTACGGGTCGTCGACGATCGGCGTGAAGAAGTCGACGGTGGCGATGACCGCCTGGTCGTCCGAAACGCGGTACACGGCGGCGTCGTCGCGCAGGTCCCCCAGCCCGACCAGCAATTGCGGAAACTGCTCGGGTTGGAACATGTCGGCCAGGGGACGCAGTACCTGCGCCAGCGCGTCAGGCGCCATTTTGGCGGCTCAGCCGGCGGCTTTGGTCATCTGCGTCAGGCGTATTGCCTCTCGCTTGTCCACGCGAACACTCCGATACGCACACAGCCGCCGCAACGCGGTCGGCATACATCAGTATAGGCGCCCGTCAAACGCGCTTTGGCGGGACGGGCGTCGTTTGCAGTCGACGGCCGACACGGAGGTCGGCCGCTACGGACGCGACGCGAGCGTTTCGTCGCATACGACGTCGGCCACGGGGGGCCGGCGCTACTGGACGGCCGACGCAACGTGCGGCCGTTAACACACCGGTTACAAACCGGTGCCACAGAGAAGACGTCCGGTGCAGCGCCCGGGCGCTATACGCGCCACGCCGAGAGACGTTCGTCCGGACGTCACAACTGCTCCAGGCGGTCCAGGGGAACGCCGGCCGCGGCTAGAGCTTGTTCGGCGGCGGTGGCGTCGGTGGCGGCCACGCGGACCGCGGAGCCACAATCACTGCTCAGGTGCCGCGGGGTCGGGATGAGCTTCACGGTTAGCCCGGCCCGCTGCAACACGCGCTCCGCCTGAATGGCGTGGCTCGTGCTGTGCACCAGAATCACGACGTACTCACTCACTGCGTCCCTTCGCGCACTAACTCAGCGACCGCGGCGACGGCTCGGTCCATCTCCGCCGGCGTATTCGCCGGTCCGGGGGCCAGACGCACCGTGCCGTCGGGCGATGTGCCCAGCGTTCGATGAGCACGCGGGGCACAATGCAGGCCCGGCCGCACCATGATTCCGTACCGTTCGTCCAGCTTCTGGGCCAGCACACCCGGGCTCTGACCGGCGACGGTGAACGAGACGACCGCCGTCTGCCGGGCGGCATCGAGCGTGCCCTGGACCTGCACGCCGGCGAGCACACGCAAGCCGTCGATCAGCCGCTGGGCCAGCACTTGAGCCTGCTGCCGGATTGCTAGCAAGCCGCGTTCCTGCACCCAGCGCACGCCCGCCACGAGCCCCGCCAGGCCGACCGTGTTGGGTGTGCCCGCTTCATACTTGTCGGGGAGAAAGGTTGGCTGCTCCTCGCGCTCGGAGCGGCTGCCGGTGCCGCCTTGCAGCAGGGGGGGCAAGCGGT
Source organism: Phycisphaerae bacterium (assembly GCA_050115495.1). Taxonomy (GTDB): domain Bacteria; phylum Planctomycetota; class Phycisphaerae; order UBA1845; family Fen-1342; genus JAAYXS01. The sequence goes on from JASFQK010000036.1 coordinate 7,942, forward strand.
CGACGTCGAAACCGTCGGCGATCGCCAGCCCGCCTGTGCCGCTCGGACCCATCAGCGATTTGTGGCCGGTGAAGGCCAGCAAGTCGATGTGATCCGCCGCCAGGTCGATCGGCCAGCAGCCGGCGGTCTGTGCGGCGTCCACCAGGAAGACGACGCCGCGCTCGCGGGCGAGCTTGCCGATCTCGCGAATGGGCAGCACAGTGCCGCAGACGTTCGAGGCGTGGTTGGCGACGATCACTCGCGTCTGCGGTTGCAGCACCGCCGCCACGGCGTCGGGTTCGAGCGTGCCGTCGGCGGCGCACTCGGCGACGCTCATGGATACGCCGCGGCCGGCGAGCGCGGTCAGCGGACGCATGACCGCGTTGTGCTCCATACCGGTCGTGACCACGTGGTCGCCCGGGCCGAGCAGGCCGTGCAGAGCGATGTTCAGGGCCATTGTGCCGTTCAGCGTGAACACGATCCGCGTCGGATCGGTGACGCCGAGCAGAGCCGCGACCGCCTCACGGGCGTCGAAGCGGATGCGCTCCGCGTCGTTGGCCAGGCGGTGGCCGCTACGCCCCGGACTCGCGCCGACGTCGCGCATGTACCGCGCCATCGCCTCCAGCACGGTGGCCGGCTTCGGCCACGCCGTGGCGGCGTTGTCGAGGTACAGCACGGCGGTTTCATTCGCCGGCGACGAGTCCGAGGGGCGCGGGTTCATTTCTTGAACGTCAGCTCGAACACGTCGTCCTTCTCTTCGCAGACGCCTTCCCAGCCGAGCTTCTCGGCGGCCCGCGTGCAGTTAAACACCTGCGTCATCGTATCGACCCAGACCGTTACCTGGCCCTCGCCGGCGTCCTGGAGGGCCTTACGGGTCAGGATCACCGGCTGCGGGCAGGACAGCCCGCGTGCATCCACGTTTGCACTCATTGCATTCACCTCGCCAGGACGAGTCTCTCGCGTCCCATGATGCCGATGATGATGACTACAACCAATCCGATGATGACGATGTGCGGGGCGTAGGTGGCGGCCCCGACCATCGAGAAATTGTGGGCGATCGCCGCCCCGGTCAGCATGCCGAGCACGAAGATGGCGGCGTCGCCGTCACCCTCGCCCGACAGGAACACCTGCCGGCCCGGACAGCCGCCGGCCAGCGTGAACGACAATCCGGCCAGCACCATGCCCATGAAGTTGAGCCAGTGCACGGTGTGGGCCGCGGGCTGCATGATGGGCTTGCCGTCTTCGCCGACGCCGAGCGTGAACCCCGGCTCGAACTGGCCGTAGAGCAGGTTCAGCACAAGGGCGGCGACGAGGAAGGCCAGGACGCCACTGACGAGGTGGAAGTCGCGCATGAGGATGACGTCGCGCAGACCGCCGACCGTGCAGAAGCGTGTACGCTGGGCGAGGAAGCCGATGAGCAGGCCGGCCGCCGTCGAGACCCAGACGAGGGCGTGCTGGGACCCCGGCACGGTCGTGCTGCGGAACAGCGCCGCGGAGCCTTCCTTGCCGAACGTCGGGTACAGGAAGCACAGCACGAGCAGCACGAGCATCACGAAGGGCATGGCCAGACCGGCGACCATCCGTGACGGATACGAACGCCCCAGGCTGAAGCCCATCTTCAGGAACTGCACGCCGGCGGCGATGCCCACCACGAGGCCGGCGAGGCCGAGAATGGCGTTCCAGTCACCCCCTGCCAGCCGTAACAGTGCCCGCCACGGGCAGCCGAGGAACACAAGTGCCCCGCACATGGCGAACATGCCGAGGACGAAGCGGACGACGGGTGAAGATCCGGTCCGCGGGCGGAACTCGCCGAAGATGAGGGCGGCGATGAACGCTCCGAGGCAGAATGCCGGGATTTCGGGCCGGAGGTACTGGACGATCGCGGCCCGGTGCAGGCCAAGTGCGCCGGCGATGTCCCGTGTGAAGCAGGCGACGCAGATCCCCATGTTCTTCGGGTTACCAAAGGGGTTCTTTTCCCAGCCGGAGGGCACCTTCTGTAGAGACAGCGTCGCTGCCAGACACCCGATCACCAGGCCGACCACGATGACGCCGGCCGGAGTGGCGAAGAAGCCACCCACCCGTTTCATGCGGTACACTCCTTTCTGCGGCGCCGGGTCGCAGCGGCCCGGTCAGCCGGACTGCTCCGGCGTGGCGCGCGTCGATCGTGCGCACGGCCGGAGCCTGCCACCAGCACGTTTGGTTGCCTGTTTGAGGGGAAGGAGGCGTCCGGAGCTACCTGGCGCAGCTCATGTGCGGGCCGAGGGCAGAGTCCCCGGCATCCGTGTCGTCCGTGAGCGGTGCGCCCCGAACCGGGGCGGTTGGGCTCGATATTCATGTACGGATGCGCCGCAGCAACGAGCCAGCCTCCTGCGCGAATGTAAATAGCGCGATAAGTGTACCGATTACGCGGGGCGGCGGCCACCCTGGCGGCGGCAGGGGAGCGGCAAACGTCCGGAAATGTCGCCGCGGGATTGCGGCCAGACGAGGCGGACGGGCTGTTGACCCCGGTGGGCGGTTCCGCTAGATTACTGTGCTCCGGTCTCGCCACGAGCCGGAGATTTACACCCGCGAGCGGGGCACGTGGGCCCGGAGCCCACAATGGGACGGCTGGCACGCGGCAGCCGGCTCAGGCCTCAGAGCGGGTCTGCAACCGCGCATGCATGAACTGAACTCGTGGCGACTCGGGCAGCGGATCGCGGGCGAAATCCCCGTCTCCGGCGATCTCGAGTACCCGGTGGTGTAATGGTAACACACCAGGTTTTGGTCCTGGTATTCCAGGTTCGAGTCCTGGCCGGGTAGCTTCTTCGCCGGCCGCCTGAGAACCGGAAGGTGCTGCGGAGCCGTTCTGTATGAGTAGCCCACGCATTGGCGCCGTCATCCTCGCCGCCGGCCAGGGCACGCGACTGAAGTCGCAGCATCCCAAGGTCCTGCACGAGGTGTGTGGGCGGCCGATGCTGGCGTACGTGCTGGATGCCTGTCGGGCGGCGGGCATCACCGAGTGCATCGTGGTCGTCGGCCACCGCAAGGAAGAGGTCGTCGCGGCGTTTGCCGACGACGGCCACATTCGGTGGGTCGAGCAGAACCCGCAACGCGGTACCGGTCACGCGGTCATGGTCTGCCGCCAGGAGATCGCCGGCCGGTTTGACCATCTGGTCGTTCTCTGCGGCGATGCCCCGCTGGTGCGGACCGAGACGATCCGGGCCATGCTGGACGTGCACCTGGCGGAAGGGGCGGCGGCGACGTTGGCCACGGCGATCTTCGACGATCCGGCCGGCTATGGGCGGATCTGGCGCGACGCCGACGGTAAGCTGCTGGGCATCGTCGAGCACCGCGACTGCACGCCGGCGCAGCTCGAGATTCGCGAGATCAATCCCGGCTATTACGCGTTCAAGCTGCCGGAGTTCCTCGGGGCGCTCGACCAGCTTACGCCGAACAACGCCAAGAACGAGTATTACATCACGGATACGATCGCGCACCTGCTGGCGGCGGGGCACAAGGCCATGGCGGTGACGTCGGTGGCGCCGGAGGACGTGTTCGGCATCAACTCGCGACAGCATCTGGCGCTGGTGAATCGCGTCATGCGCGACCGCATCCTCGACCGCCTGATGAGCGACGGCGTGACCATCGTCGACCCGGCCAGCACGTGGATCGACGGGCGGGCGACGGTCGGCGCGGACACGGTGATTCACCCGCACGTCTGCGTCGAGGGGCCGGCGTGCATCGGTCCGGGTTGCGTGGTGGGGCCGTTTGCGGTGGTCCGCGGTCCGGTCACGCTGGCGGAGCGCAGCGTGGTTCCCCCCTTCAGCGGAGGCAGGGCATGACCGACATCCGCGTTTTCTCCGGCCGGGGCAACCCGGCGCTGGCCGACCACATCGCCGAGTATCTCGGTTTGCCGCTGGGGCGAGTGCTCTTGGACGAGTTTCCCGACGGCGAGATCTCGCTGAAGTTGTTCGAGGATGTGCGCGGCCGCGACGCTTTCGTGGTGCAGTCGACCTGCCCGCCGGCGAACACCAACCTGATGGAGCTGCTGATCTTCATCGACTGCCTGAAGCGGGCGTCGGCGCAGCGCATCACGGCGGTGATTCCGTACTTCGGCTATGCCCGGCAGGATCGCAAGGATGAGGGACGCGTACCGATCACGGCGAAGCTGGTCGCCGACCTGCTGACCAAGGCGGGGGCGGACCGCGTGCTGACGCTGGAGCTGCACGCCGCCCAGATCCAGGGCTTCTTCGATATTCCGGTGGACAACCTGTCGGCACAGCCGGTGCTGTCGGCGCACTTCGAGTCGCTCAATCTGGAGCCGTTGACGCTGGTCAGCCCGGACGTGGGCAATGCCAAGCAGTCGCGCGTGTACGCCGACCGCATGAACGCCTCGCTGGCCATCATCGACAAGCGCCGCATCAGCGGGACGGAGACGTCGTCGATGGCCATCATCGGCGACGTGAAGGACCGCAACGTGCTGATGATCGACGACATCATCGCCACGGCCGGCACGGTCTTGCAGGCCTGCCGGCTGGTCCGCCAGCATGGGGCCAAGCGGATCATCGTGGCGGCCACGCACGGCGTGCTGTGCGGCCCGGCCGTCGACCGGCTGGCGGAGGCCCCGGTCGATCACGTGGTCGTGACCGATACGATTCCCGTGCCCGAGGCGGTGCGGGCCCGGCTGAAGAACATCGCCATTTTGACCGTCAGCGAACTGCTCGGCGAGGCGATCCGCCGGATCCACCGCAATGAGTCCGTCAGTAGCCTGTTCATGAAATAGATGCCGTCGGCGCCGGCGACGACGCCGGCGGGCGGCCCGCGCAAAGGAGTCCGCAACATGGAGATCCCCGCGATTCGTAGCGAGAAGCGCGAGCACGGCGGCCACGGAGCCAACGATCGCTTGCGCCGGCGCGGCCTGGTGCCGGCCGTCATCTACGGGCATCAGCAGGCGCCCGTGATGATCGCCGTCTCCCGGCACGACCTGGAGCTGGCCCTCGAGCATTCGAAGCACGTGGTGCAGCTCGACGCCGAAGGGCAGGCCGCCCAGTACCTGGTCAAGGACGTGCAGTACGACCACCTGCACAAGGATGCCGTGCACGTCGACTTCATGCGGGCCGCTCGCGACGAGCGCGTCCACGTGAAGGTGGGCCTGGAGCTCAAGGGCGAGCCGCACGGCACGCACGAGGGCGGTGAATTGGTGCAGCTCATCACCGACCTCGATCTTGAGTGCCCGCTCAACGAGATCCCCGAGATGCTCACCGAGAACGTCAAGCACCTCGGTCTGGCCGAGGCGCTGCACGTGAAGGACCTCAAGCTGCCGTCGCACCTCAAGCCGCTGCACGCCCCCGACGACATCATCGCGATCGTGCGGCCGAAGCGTGGGGTGAGCGTCACTGAGGAAGAGGGCGCGGTGCCCGCCGAAGAGGCCAGCAATGAGCCCGAGGTGATCGGCCGCGGACCGAAGGAGTCGGAGGACGAGGGTGGAGCGTAGCGGTGAAGCTCATCGCCGGCCTCGGCAATCCCGGCCCGCGCTACGAGCACTCGCGCCACAACATGGGTTTCCGGTTGGTGGCCGAGCTCGCCCAGCGCTGGCAGGCGCCCGCGCCGCGCTTCGAGCGCCGCTTCGAGGGGCTGCTGGCCGAGGCACAGCATGCCGGCCAGCGGGTCCTGCTCCTGCAACCGCAGACGTACATGAACCTCAGCGGCCGCAGTGTGGCTGCGGTCTGGCGCTACTACCGCCTGTCGCTGGCCGATTTGCTGGTGATCAACGACGAGTTGGATCTGCCGGTGGGGCGGATTCGGCTGCGGGCGGGCGGCTCGTCGGGCGGGCACAAGGGCCTGGACGACGTGATTCGCTGCGTGGGCGACGAAGGATTCGCCCGGCTGCGGATCGGCATCGGCAAGGTGGATCGTTCGGCGACGGTCGAATACGTGCTGACCGGCTTTGCCCCCCAGGAGCGTGAGGTGATCGAGACCGCGATCGTGACGGCTGCCGACGCCGTGGAGGCCTGGCTCGCCCGGGGTATCGCCGCCGCGATGAACGACTTCAATCGCAAACCCGGCGGGGCGCCGACGGCCGACCCGCCCAAAGGAGACGAACCTTGAGACGCTACGAAGCCATGTTCCTGTTTGACAGCTCGGTCGCCCGCGACTGGGAGGCGATCGAGCAGGAAGTGCACCGCCTGTGCAACCGCATCGGGGCGGAGCTGCTGGTCTGCGTGAAGTACGACGAGCGCAAGCTGGCCTACGAGATCAAGCGGCGCAAGCGGGGCACGTACGTGCTGACCTACCTCGAGGCTTCTCCCGAGCGCATCGTCGACCTCGAGCGTGACGCCCGCCTGAGCGAGCTCATCCTGCGTCTGCTCGTCCTGCAGGCGGACGACGTTCCCGAGGAGCGCATCGCCGAACTGAAGACGTGGCCGGCGGACACGCCGCTCCAGCCCGCGTCCAGCGAGCGGCGGCACGACGACCACGACCACCGTAGTCCGCGTGGTCCGCGCGACCGCGACCGCGATCGTGAGCGTGATCGTGATCGCGGTGGTTCGCCCGATCGTGCCGGCGATAACAGCCCCAGCGATAACGCCTCCAGCGATGGCGCGTCCAGCAATGACGGGCCGAGCGACAACTCGGATTCCTGAGCCAGCGTCCCAACGCCAACCCGGCAGGAGTGAGACATGGCCAACTTCAACAAAGTCATCCTGATGGGCAACCTGACGCGTGATCCCCAGCTCCGCTATCTGCCCAGCAACATGGCCGTCTGTGAGTTCGGCCTGGCCGTCAACCGCCGCTTCCGAGACCGGGAGGGCAACCAGAAGGAGGAGACCTGCTTCGTCGATATCTCCGCCTTCGGCCGCACGGCAGAGACCATTAACCAGTACATGACCAAGGGCCGCCCGATCCTCATCGAGGGGCGCCTGCGGTTTGACCAGTGGACCGGCCAGGACGGGCAGAAACGCTCGAAGCTCACCGTCGTTGCCGAGAACTTCCAGTTCGTCGGCAGCCGGGAGGGCGGCTCCGGCGGTGGCGGCGGCGGGTACGACCGCTCCGCCCAGGGCCCGGGCGATGCGGTGGATCGCGGCGGCCCGTCCGGCGAGCCGTCCCCCGACGATATTCCGTTCTGACCTTCAGGAACCAATTGTGAACCCCTGCTGCTGAGAAACACACTATGAACGGTTCGAAAAGCAGAGCACGAGGCAAGATGCGCGGTCGGCCCAAGCGCAAGCGGTCCAGCCGCTCGCAGGACGCCATGCGTTTCCGCGGCGCCGGCGTGAAGATGGAAGAGATCAACTACAAGAACGTCGCCCTGTTGCAGCGCCTGACCAGCGCCCAGGGCAAGCTGTTCTCACGGAAGCGCACCGGCCTGCCCGCCGAGATGCAGCGGCGCGCCGCGCTGGCGCTGAAGCGGGCGCGCTTCATCGCCCTGATGCCCTTTGTCACCTGATCCGTCACGGGCCGCGCGCACGCCACGGCCGTTCCGAAAGGAGAACACAGCATGCGTTTGCTGTTGCTGAAAGACGTCCCCAAGCTCGGTCACCTCGGCGACGTCGTCGAGGTCAAGCCCGGCTACGCCCGCAACCACCTGTTGCCGATGCGGCTGGCCACCGAGCCCACCGAAGAGAACATCCGGGCCATCGAGGAAGAGCGCAAGCGCGCCGCCGCCGAACGGGCCAAGCGTCTGAAGGTCTTCACGGACCTCATCGACAAGCTGGCCGACGTGAGCGTCACCATCGAGGCCGCCGCCAACCCGGAAGGCACGCTGTACGGGTCGGTCGGACCGAAGGAAATCGCCGACGCCCTGCACGCCCAGGGCTTCGCCGTGCTGCCGGATCACGTTCTTCTTGATCCGCCGCTTCGCACGCTGGATAATCGGGTGGTCACCCTCCAGTTTGCCGACGACCTGACCGCCGAAGTGAAGGTCTGGGTCGTCCGGCAGGGAGCCGGCGAGCATGGCGAATCCGCAGAACACGAGCAGCCCGAGGACGACGGAGTCGACGACGACTACGACGACGACGCGGACGACTGAACCGTCGCCGCTCGGCCGCGTGCTGCCGCACGATGACGACGCCGAGCGGGCCGTCCTCGGCTCGATGATCCTCCAGAAGGAGGTCATCGCCGACGTGATCACGGTTCTGCGTGACGCCGGCGCGGCCGCCTTCGACAATCCGCGGCACCAGCATCTCTACGAGGTGCTGGTGCATTTCTATACGCAGAACCTGCCGATCGACGGGGTGCCCCTGCGTGACGAGCTGACCCGCCGGGGCCTGTGGGAGCAGCTCGGCGGCTACGAGTTCCTCGCCGGCCTGGTTAACGCGGTCCCTTCGGCCCTGCGGGCCCGGAACTACGCTGACATCGTTCGCGACAAGCACCTGTTGCGGCAGCTTATCGGAGCTACGCACACGGTGATGGAGGCCGCCTACGACGGCCAGCTCTCCGCCCAGGATACGCTCGACCTGGCCGAGAAGAAGATCTTCGAAGTCACCGAGCGCCGCGTCTCCGGCGAGGCCACACCGCTGGCCGTGCTCGTCCAGGAGGCCTTCCACACCATCGAGAAGCGCGGGGACGACATCCTCACCGGCGAGCCGACCGGCTTCACGGTGCTCAACGAGTACACGTCGGGCCTGCAGCGCTCCGAGCTGGCCATCGTGGCCGGCCGCCCGTCGATGGGCAAAACCGCATTCGGCCTGAACATCGCCGAGCACATGGCCATCGTGGAGCACCGGCCGGTGCTGTTCTTCTCGCTGGAGATGAGCCGGCAGCAGGTGGCCCAGCGTGTGCTGTGCAGCCGGGCCCGGGTCGATTCGCACCGCATCCGCCGCGGGCGCGTTTCCGACGCCGAACTCGAACAGCTCAAGCACACGGCGGATCAGCTCAGCTCGGCCCCGCTGCTGGTGGACGATACGGGCGATCTGACCATCCTGGAGCTGCGGGCTCGGGCCCGCATGGCCCACCGCCGGCATGGCATTCGGGCGATCTTCGTCGATTACCTCCAACTCATGCACCTGCCGAAGAGCGAGAGCCGGCAGCAGGAGGTAGCCAGCATCTCCCGCGGGCTGAAGGCGCTGGCCAAGGACCTGGAGGTGCCGGTCGTGGCCATGGCGCAGCTCAACCGTAAGCCGGAGGACACCGGCCGTCGCGGCAACCGGCCGCGCATGAGCGATTTGCGCGAATCCGGCGCGATCGAGCAGGACGCCGATGTGATCATGCTGCTTCATCGCGAGGCGTATTACCGGTCCGGCCCGGCCGATACCGATCCCGAGCAGGTCGGCAACGAGGCCGCCCCCGGCGGCGACGAGAACGTGGCCGAGCTCATCATCGCCAAGCAGCGCAACGGGCCGGTGGGCACGATCAAGCTGCACTGGAACAGCCGCTACACGCGGTTCGATGACCACGATCCCCGCGGCATGGATCCCGACTACGCGCCGCCCTACGAAGACCCCACGCCGTTCTAGGGGGCGCCGGCGGCTCGGTCGCTCCCGAGGTTATCAGTCCAGCCGCATCGCCGAAGCGATCTTTGACATCGCGCCGCGGGCGGCGGTACAATGACTCTGGTTCTCTTGGGGCCAGGGGATCAGGTGTGGGAGGAAGGCAGTGCCCTTGGTACGCAGTGCGATCCACGTTCGCACCGGCGAAGCGGATACGGCCGAGGTGGTGGACGCTTGGTTGCGCCAGCACCAGATCGTCGGCGTGGACTTCGCCGACGCGTACGAGGCTTGCGTCCATCTGCTCGAGGAGAGCGAGCGCATTCCGGACGTGGCCTTCGTCGGCCTCGACTGGCTCGCGCCCGAGGAGCTCGGCATCGTTCGCTACATCGGCGAGACGTGGCCGGGCACGGTGCTGATTGTCTATCGACACAACGGGAACGCGCCGCCGTACGAGGGCGTCGTTCCGGTGCACTTCTGTCGTTCGACGGAGGCCCTGCAACAGCTCCTGACTGATCCCCCCGACCGCGTGCTGCGCCGTGCCCGCGAAGGATTCGGCCCCGGCCCGGGGCGACCGTCGCCGGTCCACGCACCGTCCGCGCCGTCCCCTGTAAAGTCCATGCCGCTGGAAGACGACCTGGGTCCGCTGGAGGGCGACCCGACCGCCGAGTACCTGGCTCCCGGCGCACCGCCGCCGCGCAGCTTCCTGACCAGCGAGGAACGCTCCGCCTTGCTCGACGACAAAGATCAATAACGCGCGCCCGCAGATGGCCGGGGAAAGCAGCAGATGCGCAGCGACGCTCGATTACTAGTGGTCGGTTCGGATTCCTATCGCCAGGCGGTCGGTACGGCGTTGCCGCGCTGCCGCCGAGTCGACACCAACAACGCGCTCGACGGACTCTGGCAGGTCGGCCATGGCGAGTTCGACGCGGTGCTCATCTCCCTGTCCGTCAGTCGAAACACCCACAAGGCGATCCGCAGCCTTCGCCGCGTCTGCCCCCAGGCGCGCATCGTGGTGAGCTGTCCGGCGGCGGATGAGCCGGGAGCCCGCCGCGCGCTGCACGCCGGCGCTGACGAGTACATCATCGAGCCGGTCACGCGTGAGGATCTCGAGACCGCCCTGCGGATTCCCTCGGGGGGGCGGATTCAGCCGCATGCGCCGGTCATCGAGCCCTCGTGGGAGGAGAAGGCTCAGTTCGTCGACGTGCTGCGCAACCTCAGCCAGGGACCGCAGGCGACGCTCGCCCGGCTGGTCGAGCTGCTGCAGCGCACCTTCCAGGTTCAGTACGCGGCCATTCGTATCGACGGCCTCGTGGCGACCGCCGGCGACACCGAGCCCACGGTTCTCGAAGAGCCCGTCCTGCGGCAGGGGGCCGCGGTAGGGGCCGTCAGCCTGGGGCAGCATCGCCATGGTCCCTTCCCGGCGTCGGCCGCCGTCCGGCTGGGCGATTACGCCCGGCTGGTCGAAGTGGTCGTCGCCGTGGCGGACGAGCGTGCCCATTGGCAGGATCTGGCGTGGACAGACGACCTGAGCCGCCTGCGCAACCGCCGCTACTTCGAACGCCGGCTCGACGAGCTGGTGGGGCAGTGCCGGCGGCAACGGGCGCACCTCACCGTTCTGCTCTTCGACATCGACGACTTCAAGCGCTACAACGACGAGTACGGCCACCAGACGGGCGATGCCGTCATTCGCGAAGTGGCCTGTCTGCTGACCCGCTGCTCGCGCGAGTCGGATCTCGTGGCCCGCCATGGCGGTGATGAATTCGCCGTCGTTCTGTGGGACGCCGAGGGGCCCCGCGTGCCCGGGTCGCGGCATCCGACGGAGCTCGTTGCCCTGGCCGAGCGCTATCGCCAGATGATCGGCACGCACACGTTCCGCTGCCTGGGTCCGCACGCTCCCGGGCCGGTGACGATCAGCGGCGGGATGGCCTGTTTCCCGTGGGACGGGCGCTCGCGCACCGAGCTACTGCGTGCCGCCGACGAGGCGTTGCTCGCCGCCAAGCAGACGGGAAAGAACCGCATCGAGCTGGCCGGCGGACCGGCCGACACCGCCACCAGCAGAGCTGATTAGTCCCCCGCCCCATCCGTACTCAGAGCACTTCCGCGACTTCGTTCCGTTGCCGGCGCCGCGCGCCGGCGAGGCGGATGGCCAGACGAATGGCCGCGGACATGCTCGACGGTTCCGCCCGGTTCTTCCCCGCGATGTCGAACGCCGTGCCGTGATCGGGGCTGGTGCGTATGCTCGGCAGACCGAGCGTCACCTGCACGGCTCGGTCGAACGCGTGCATCTTCACCGGGATCAGCGCCTGGTCGTGGTACATCGCCACCAGCCCGTCGAACGTCCGGCGGACGCGCGGCGCGAACGCCGTGTCCGGCGGCAGGGGGCCGCTGACGCGGAGGCCGGCGTTGCGGGCCATGGCCAGGGCCGGCTCGATGATCCGCTGCTCCTCGTCGCCCAGCAGGCCACCCTCGCCGGCGTGCGGGTTCAGGCCGAGCACGCCGATGTGCGGACGCTCGATGTTGAACCACTCCCGCAGGGCGCGGTCGAGCAGGTCGATCGGCTGATGCACGAGCCCGATCGTGAAGCGGTTGCGCAACTCGAACAGCGGTACGTGGGCGCTGGCCAGGGCGACGCGCAGCTCGTCGGCGACGAAGGCCATGGTCAGTCGCCGGGTGGAGAAGCGCTCGGCCAGCAGCTCGGTATGGCCGAGGACGCGATAGCCGGCCAGTTGCCAGCTTTCCTTGCAGATCGGGGCGGTGACCAGGGCGTCGATCGTGCCTTCCTTCAGGTTGCGGATGCCCTCCTCGACGAAGCGCATAGAGGCTTCGCCGGCGAGGGCGTCGGGCTCGCGCCGCCCGTTGACGCGCAGGAAGCGGATGTCGTCGAAGTCGGCGAGCAGGACGCCGGTGGCGATCCGCGGGCCGAACTCGTACGGCTCGCGCCACCAGTAGGCGTTGATCTCGGCCTGGTCGGCCACGGCGCTGAACACGTCGTGCAGGCCGAAGATGACGAAGCGGGCCTGCCGGCGCAGCTCCTGGTCGGCCAGCGCCTTGACGATCACTTCCGGGCCGATGCCGAGCGGATCACCCATGCTGATGCCGATCAGCGGGCGATAGATCTCGTTGCCGGCGGCGTGGTGGTTCACAGGAAACCGCCCTCCCGCAGGCTGTCGAAGGTCAGGGCCCCGGCGTGATCGGCGGCCGTTCGGCTCAGCACGATCCGGGCGAGAATGTCCGTTTCGATGTTCACTTCGTCGCCGGGCTGACGCTGGCGGAGGACGGTCTGTTCGAGCGTGGTCGGGATCAGGGCGACGGAGAGGTTCGCCGGCCCGACGTCGACGACGGTCAGGCTGGTGCCGTCCAGAGCGATCGAGCCCTTGCGCACGATGAAGGGCATCGTCTCCGGCGGTGCAGTCACCCAGAGCTTCCACTGTCCGGTGGTGCGCTCGATGCGCTCGACGCGGCCGATGCCGTCGATGTGTCCCTGGACGAAGTGGCCGTCGATGCGGTCGCCGACACGGAGGGAGCGCTCGGCGTTGACGAGGTCGCCCGGGCGCAGGCGGCGGAGGTTCGTGTTCTGCCAGGTTTCGGGCACGACATCGAAGAGGCCGGTGCCGTCGCGGGCTTCGACCAGCGTCAGGCAGGCGCCGTTGATCGCGACGCTGGCCCCGGGGCGCAGACCGGTCAGCAGGTCGCCCAGCGACACGACGAGGCGGTGCGCCCATGCTCCGCTGGCGTCGCGTTGCGGCGACTCGGCGGCGGTCACGACCTTGCCCAAGGTCTCGACGATGCCCGCAAACATGCTCCGTTCCTCAGCCCCGCCGGCGGCCGGTGTTGCGGCCAGGCGGCGTGGCTTGCCCGTATTAGATAGCGCCCGCACCAGCGCCGGCAAGCGCGGGCCGCAAATCGGGGCGGCGGCCCGCCGACCCGCACGCCCATGGCAGCGGAGCCCGGGCGCCGGCGAAGAGGCGTCGTGCGTCGCCGCACGGCTCACTCGCCGGCACTCGGGCTCTGCTCGCAGCAGGGGGGCGGCTGACCGCCCCGCGACGATTCCGGAGGTGCGGCCTTAGTCGAAGAGCTCCTCGGCGCCGTCCGGAATTGTCGCCGTACCCGCATCGTGGACCGCGTTCCACTCGTCCACGGTGTCGATCTCATTGAGCACGAGGAAGTCGGAGATGGCCTGCGCCTGGGCGTCGGTCAGCTCCTGTGGGTGCGCGTCGCCTTCGGTCCGCTTGTCGACGACGACCTGGATCTCATCGGGCGTCAGCGTGGACGCCTCGCCGTCGAGGACCTTCTCCACGGCGGTGATCAGCGTGCCGCCGCCCTGATTGGTCGTACGCTCGGTGCCGGCCGAACTGGGCACATCGGCCAGGAAGATCTCCAGCAACCCGTCCGGGACGACGATGGAGCTGGGATCGGAGAAGAGCTGATCGAGGATGGCCTCGAGGTCGTCCTCATTGTTGATGTCGTTGTCGTGCAGGAAGGTGGCGATTGCGTCGGCCTGGGCGGCGGTGAGCTCAAACGGCAGCTCCACGCCCAGCAGGCTGCCGCCCTGGACCAGGGCCAGGATTTCGTCGCCCGTCAACTGCGACCACTGCCCGCTCTGAATCTTCTCCAGTCCGCTCAGCGCCGAGCTGACGAAACAGCCGCTCACGCTCAGCAGGAGTCCGGCCAGAACAACGGACACGGCCACTCTGCTCACTTGCTTTCGCATGCTCATCTCCTTGAAGCTCGAAAGACCGCGGTGCGTGACGTCCTTGCCACGCGCTACCCCGTCCCGCGCAAGCGAAACGAAGAATTGATAACAAACTTGTCAGACTCGGGCCGCCGCCGGCGCTGCGCCCTCTACGGCAGCTCCGGAATCAGCAAGGCCGGATCGAAGTCCACGAAGAGGTCGTTCAGTGTTCCTTCGGGGATGGTGCTCGGTATCAGCAGCAGATTCGCCGGCACGTCCAGGAAGTCCAGCAGATCGTCCTCCGTGGCGATGTCGTTGTCCTGGAAGAACGTGACGACGGCCTGCGCTTCCGCGTCGGTCAGCTCGTAATCCAGGTCATCGCCCACCTCGGTCGCCGCGTCGCCGAAGACCTGGACCTCGTCCGGCGTCATCTGGTTGAACTGGCCGGCGACGACCTTGTCGTACGCCGTGCGCAGATCGCCGCCGTACTGGTTCGCCTCGCGGATCGAATCCAGGACGGTGTTGATGGCGATGGGCGAGAGGCCGAGGTCGGCCAGGGCCGTGCGCTTTTCCTGGGCGGTGAGGCCGGTGTCGTTGCGGATGGCGTCGATTTCGTCGAGCCGGGGGCCGACGCCGATGTTCTCCAGCAGGGGTGTCTCGCACCCGGTGGCGATCACCAGCAGGACGGCTATCAGGCAGATGGTTCGCATACTATCCACTCAATCTAGGGGCAAATCGTCTCCGGGGCGCTCGGGCCGGGCCGTTCCCAGCCTACGCGCCCACCACCTGTCCCGGTATCATACATATCGGACAAAGGCCGGCTCAACACTCAGTCCTCCCCCGGACTGAACGGCAGCGCTGTGCGAGACGGCTCGAAACAGCCATCGGCCCGCTGGCCGGGGAGTGATTCATGCGTGTCGCCATTGTCGGGTTCCCTTTTTCTGGCAAAACGTCGCTGTTCACGGCGGTCACGGGGCTTTCCCGCGACCATTTGAAGGCCGCCGAGGAGAACCTGGCTGCCGTGCACGTTCCCGAGCCGCGGCTGGATTTCCTCTTCGAGCTGTTCAAACCCAAGCGCAAAACCGAGGCAACCGTCGATTTCGTCGACCTGCCCGGAAGTGCCGAGGGCGACAGCCAGCACGCCGGTCTTACCAAACATCTGCCGACCTTGCGCCAGTGTGACGCTTTGCTGATCATCGTCCGGGCGTTTGAGTCGGAGTCGGTCCCGGCTCACGAGGGCCGCATCGACCCCCGGCGGGATCTGCGCATGCTGCGGGACGAGATGCTGCTGGCCGACCTGACCATCTGCGCCGGCCGGATCGAGAAGCTCGAGAAGACCATCCACAAGCCCAGTCCCGATCAGGACCAGCGCAAGCAGGAACTGGCCCTGCTCAAGAAGATCAACGAGGCTCTCGAAAACGAGCGGCCGCTCCGCGAGATCATCCAGCCCCAGGACGAACGCCTGGTGCGCGGCTTCGGCTTCCTGACGCTCAAGCCCGCGGTCACCGTGCTCAACGTCGGTGAGGATCACATCGGCGAGCCGCCCGCGTTCAAGGATGAGCTGGCCGCCGCGACGTTCGCCGTCTGCGCGCCACTTGAGGGCGAGCTGCTACAGATGGAACCCGGCGAGCGGGCCCCGTTCATGGCCGACTACGGCATCCAGGCCCTGGCTCGCGACCGCCTGGTCCGCGCCTGCTTCGACGCCCTGGGCATGATCTTCTTCCTCACCGGCGGCGGGCCGGACGAGGTGCGGGCCTGGATCATCCCGCAGGGAGCAACGGCCGTGGAGGCCGCGGGGAAGATCCACAGCGACATCGCCCGCGGCTTCATCCGCGCCGAGACCATCGCCTTCGACGACCTGCGGGCGGCGGGCAACATGCGCGACGCCAAGGCCGCGGGCAAGCTGCGCCAGGAGCACAAGCAGTACATCGTTCAGGACGGTGACGTCATCACCTTCAAGTTCAACGTCTAGAGCCGCCGGCGCGGCTCGCCCTGGGAGGATGCCCGTGCGCGCTGCTGTCCTCGTCGCGATTCTCGTCATCGTCGTCGGCGCCGCCGCCCAATCGCCCGTCACCCAGGCCGACTTGCTGCATCGTGTCATGGACCTGGAACGGCTGATGGGCCCGCCGGTCGGCGTGCGCACCGGGATGTTCTCCAGCTATGACCGTGCCTCGCGCATCGACGAGCACGGCCAGTACGTCGATTGGGACGCCAACGGCGACCGCGGGCAGTTCATCCGTGCCGAGGCCGACGGCTGGATGGTCATGGCCGAGATGGAAGGCCCCGGAGCCATCACCCGCATCTGGTCGGCCAACCCGCACGGACGCATCCGCTTCATCCTCGACGGCGAGACGGTCATCGAGGCCGACTTCGCCGAGCTGTTCAACGGCAAGCTGCCGCCCTTCGCCGAGCCGCTGTGCTACGTCACGCCCGGTGGCGGCCACAACTGCTATTTCCCCATCGGCTACAGCCACTCGTGCCGCGTCGGCCTGCGCGAGAGCACGTCGTACTACCAGATCAACTACGTCGCGTTTCCCACGGGGACGGTGGTCGAGCCCTTCCGCCTCGATCTGTCCGACGAGGCCCGCGCGGCTTGCGACGAGGTCGCCGAAGTCTTCACAACGGGCCTGCCCGACCGGCTTATCTTCCATGATTACCCCACGTACACGATCGGTAACTTCACCGAGCTTGCTCCGGAAGAGTCGTTCGACGTTGAGACCAGCCACGGCGGCGGCATCATCCGCGCCCTGTACGTCGGCCTGGCCGACCGCCGCCTGCCGCCCGAGCCGTATGCCCTGCACCGCTGCATCCTGCGCATTCACCTGGATCGCGAGGACCGGCCGGCCGTCGAGGTGCCGCTCATCGACTTCTTCGGCTCCGGGTTCGAGCCGCGGTTCTTCGACAGCCTGGTCGTCGGCACCGATCAATGGCTGCCCATCCAGGCTGTGGCCAGCAGTGAAACCCGCTTCATGTACTGCTACTTCCCCATGCCTTTCGACGACGTCGCCCGCGTCGAGATTCTGAACCTCAGCGGCAAGAAGATCGGCCTGACGCTGTGGGCGCGCGTGGACCGCACGCGTCCGCCGGCCAACACCCTGCGCTTTCGGGCCGGCTTCCGTAAGGAAGATCCGTGCAAGGTGCTCGATTACCTCATCCTTCAGACGACGGGCCGGGGCCGCATCGTCGGCTGCGTGCTCAACGTCGATTGCCCGCGCCGCGCGTGGTGGGGCGAGGGTGACGACAAGGTCTGGATCGACGGCGAGGCCTTCCCCTCCTATTTTGGCACGGGCTCGGAGGATTTCCTCGGCGACGCCTGGGGCCTGCACGAGCACAAGTACCCGCTCCAGGGCGCCACCCGCACCGGCCCGTACGGCAAGAACTCCGCCTATCGCTGGATGCTCAGCGATTCCATCGACTTTCACACCGGCGTCCGCTTCACCATCGAGAACTGGCAGCACGGCAAGGTGCACGACACGTACTACAGCTCCGTCGCCTACTGGTACGGCGACCCGGCGCCGGCCGAGTACTTCCCGCCGCTGACGCTCAAGGAGCTCACACCGCCCGGCCTGCGCATCCCGGATTCGGTCGAGATCGAGGACCACATCCGCGGCGAGGGCTGGGGCTATCCCATGCGCGAGAAGCACGCCGGCGGGGTCGAGTTCTCCGGCGGTAACGCCACCAGCATCTCGGGTTCCGACCCGGTGACGATCAACCTGCCGTCCGACCGGGATCGCACCGTGAACCTGACGCTGCGCGTCCATGCGCGGCGCTCGTTCGAGTCGATTGAGGTGCGCGAGGCCGACGGCCGCGTCATCGGCACCGCCCTCTACAACCGCGAGTCCGGCGGGGAGTACGCCATCGGCGTCGTGCGGCTGGCCAAGGGCGACAACCTGCTCACCGTGCAGTGCACGCCGCGGGCCATTCTCGACTGCTGGATTCTGGAAGATGTGCGCAGCAGCGATCGCGGACCCGAAGGCGAAAACCTGGAGGTCGCCGGCGCGGACGGCGTCGCCGACACCGTCGAGTACGCCACGTTGCCGTGGTCCGGCGGCGCGCAGCGCAGCTTCACGTTTGACCGCGTCGGCGCGACGGCCACGTTCAAGCTGCCGGAGTCCTACGCCGACGCGACCCGCGCCGTTGTGCTGGTCGTCACGCAAACGCCGGACGGCGGCCGCTTTCAGACGCTGCTGGACGGCCAGCCGCTTGGCCGGCCGTTCAGTTGCAGAGCGGAGACGCCGGCCATCACGCGTGTACCACTCGGCGTCGTGATGCTGAAGGGCAAGGAGCACACGCTCGCCTTCCGCGCCGAGCAGCCCGACGGGGCGGCCACCGGTCGGCGACTCGGCCTCGACGTCGTCGAGCTCCCCGGCGTGTGCAGCCCGTACGCCCAGGAATGCGAAGACCTGCCCGTCGCCAGCGCCACCGATACGAACGAGACGCGCCAGGATATCCGCGGAGCCAGCGCCGACGCCCACATGTGGTGCCGGGCGACCGCCCCCGGAGCGGCGATCGAGTTCCAGGTTCCGGTGGCCAAGGCCGGCCGCTACCGCCTCACCGCCGTCTACACGCGCTCGTTCGACTACGGGATCGTGCAGACCTACGTGAACGGCGAGAAAGCGGGCGAGCCGCTCGATACGTACGCGCCGAATATCGAGCCCGACCTGCGTCAGCCGCTCGGCGAGTTCGATCTGCCCGCCGGTCCGCTGCGTCTGCGGGTCGAGGTCGTCGGCAAGAGCGAGCGCTCCCCCGGCTACTTCTTCGGCGTGGATTGCATCATCGTCGAGCCGGTGAAGCCGTAGCCGCTTCGCCGACCGTTACCCCACTTCCACAACGAGGCCGTCGTAGGCGAGCTCCATGCCCGCCGGCAGTTCGGCGTTCGTCTCGGCGTGCTTGAGCTCGTGGGCGATGTGCGTGAAGTACGTCCGCCGGGCGCCGATCCGCTGCGCTTCGGCCACCGCCTGTTCCAGATTGAAGTGCGTGGGGTGCGGCCGGCGGCGCAGGCCGTCCAGTACCAGCACCTCCAGCCCGGCCAGGAGCGCCCGCGACGAATCCGGCACGCCGCTGCAATCCGGGCAATAGGCCACGCCGCCGATGCGGAAGCCGAGAATCTGCTCGCGCCCGTGCCAGTAGGGGATCGGTACGATCTCGCACCCACCGATCGTCCACGGACCGGTCACCTCCACGGCCCGCAGCCGCGGCTTGGCGCTGGGATAGTCCGGATCGTCGGCGAACGCGTAGCGGAACATGGTCCGCACGCGGGTCAGCGTGCTGGCGTCGGCATAGACAGGAATCGCCGCCCCCTGCATCCAGTTGAACCGCCGCACATCGTCCAGCCCGACGACGTGGTCGGCGTGGGCGTGCGTGAACAGAATGGCGTCCACGTGGGTCACGCCGCAGGCCAGGCATTGCAGGCGCAGCTCCGGGCTCGTGTCGATGAGGAAGTGGCCGCCGTCACAACTCACGTAGGCGCTCGGCCGCGTCCGCCGATCGCGCGGATCGTCGGACGTGCACACCGGGCAGTCGCACCCGATCATGGGGATGCCGTGTGACGTGCCCGAACCCAGAATCGTCAGCCGCACCGACACGCGCACCTGCCTCCCTGCATTCGACTTCGCGCCGGCGGAGAGTTCGCTCCGCCGGGGCGTATCATAACCCGCAACTCGCCCAGGCACCCCCCGCGATCGGCGCAGCGCAGGACGGGCCCGCCCCGCGCGCACGCCTGATTACCAGTGCACTCGGACCGGTTTTACTTCCCGAGCAGATCCACGAACGGTGCGATGTCGAAGTTGTTGAACAGGCCGTCGCCGTTGATGTCGAGCACGCACGCCCAGTCGAAGTCCGGATGCGCGGCCTCCCACGTCGGCAGGTCGACCAGGGCCCGCACGAACGGCGAGATATCGAAGTTGTTGATTTCCGCGTCGCAGTTGGCGTCGCCGCGGATCTGTCCCGCGCACGGGTTGGCGTCCAGCCCGCCCGAGAAGCAGCGGACCAGCCCGTCCCGACCGCCGGCTACCATCTCCATCGAGTAGTCGCCGGTGACGTCGGGGATAGCGGCGATCGCGTCCACCGCCTGGGAGTACACGATCTCGTGGAGCACGGCGCCGTCGATGCCGCTTAGGAAGTAGCAGCGGTTGGTCGAGAACAGCGTGCCGACGTACACGTCGTTCACGCTGTCGCCGGTGATGTCGTCGCTGCGGGCCACGTTCCACGCCTTGTCCGCCGTCGGCCGCGTCCACACGGCGCTGCCGTCCAGGCCGCTCAGGGCGACGGCGACAGCCTGGCTGTGGCAGGGCATGACGTCGGGGTGACCATCGTCGTTCAGGTCGCCCAGCGGCTCCATGCGGTTGATCAGGCCGAAACCGGGATTGGTGAACTCGATGGTGCCGTGCGCCACGTCCAGTCCGTACACGTTGCCGGAGAAGTCGCCGACCATGACGTCGGGAATGCTGTCGCCGGTGATGTCGGCGATCTGGGCCAGTCCCCAGACCGAGCTGCTGTCGGGGTTCATCGTCCACTCGATGGCGCCGTCGGCTCCGTCGAGGCCGTAGACCTTGCCCTGTGTCTCGTAGGCGTTGGACGCGCCGGTCACCACGTCCGGCTGACCGTCGCCGGTGAAGTCCTCCACGCCGATGACGGCGAAGACGGGACCTGCCAGGTAGCGCTCCCAGATCGACACGCCGTTCAGGGCGTTCAGGCAGTAGACGCGCCGCGGACCGGTGTCGCTGGAATCGTCGCCCGTGCAGGCCAGCACGTCCGGCCGTCCGTCGCCGTTGTAGTCGTAGCGGCAATCGACTTGGTAGACCCAGCCGCCGTCGCCATATTCGTGCGTGTCGTGCGTCCAGATCTCGCGGCCCGTCCGGCCCGAGATAACGCGGATCAATCGGCCGCCCCACGCCGAGGCCACGACGACCTCGCCGCAGTCGTCGCCGTCCACGTCGTCCATGTAGGTCAGGCCCTTTTGCGAGTACACGGAGCCGGCGTAGATCTCGTGCTCCCAGACCACGACGCCGGTACCCAGTGCCGCCCCGTCGAAGCAGCGTACGTAGTCATCCTCGGAGCAGACGATCACTTCGGCGATGCCGTCGCCGGTGACGTCCGGAATCGATCCGATCGCCTTGGGGCTGTTGTCCCACGAAGTGTCGATCGTGTATTCCCAGATCAGCGTGCCGAGCGGATATCCGCCACGGTCACCCAGTTGGCTGACACCGCCGGCACCCGGTACTGCGGCCTGGGCGTCACCGTGCATCGCCGCGCATGCCGTCCACACGGCGGTGTCCGGCACAATTGTCAACTCGTCGTCGAAGCCGCCTATCCCCGCCACCGCTGCCGTCACCGCAAGCACCGCCAACAACACGCCGAAGTAGTTCGACCGCCTCATGTCCTGCTCCTTGTGTATGGGTGAACTTGCCTCCGCCTCCATGGCAATCTGAGCCCCCTTTCACCATATTAGGCCGGGGGCAGGGCGATCACAAGCGAAACTGGTGGCCGCCGGCATGGCCCCAAGCAGCGGGCCCCCGGTCGGCGAACGCGCCGGCCGGGGGCCCGGTTGGCTTCGTAGGGGCCTGGGGGGCCTACAGCTCGTCCTTCAGCCGCGTGTAGATCGGGTCGTAGCGGTCGGCGGCCTGGAGACGCCGCTTGACCTGACCGTCCGCCGGATCGAGGTACACGACGACGAGCGAATCATCGTCACGGAGGCGGAACTGGCCCTCCTTGCCCGCCGAGACGCGGATCTGGGCCGGCTCCTCGAATTGCAGGTCGAGCACGATCGCTCCGGTGGTGAAGTCGACGTCTTCGCGGATCTCGTCGAAGTTTTCGTCGTACTCGCCGGTCTCGGTCTTCTTCACGCCGCCGATGACGTCGCCGACGCGCACGTCGAACGTCTCGCTCAGCCAGTTGCCCTTGTGCCACTTGAAGACTTCGACGCGGGCGCCGTCCTTCTCGAGCGTGGGGCCCTTGGCGAAGAAATAGCTGCTGGGCGTGACCTGGATCGACTGGCTCGGCAGCGACCACTCACCGACCAATTCGCTCTGCTTGGCTTGCGACGGGTCCTTCAGCGCGGCGAGTTGTCCGACGTAGCGGTTCCAGAGCCGCACGCGCATCCGATAGCGGTAGGTCTTGCCGGCCTCGACGGTGTCGTCGTGGAACCAGACGGCCACCTGCTCGGGGTCCTTCGGATGCGTGACCATGTTGACATCCGTCCTCTGTCCCGTTGGCGCCGCCGGGTTGCCGAGCGCCGGATTGCGACCGCGGCCGGCACCGGCCACGGTTATCCCCGAAGGCCCACCGGCGACCGTCACCGGTCCGCCGGCCACGGTTACGCCACCACCGCCCGCGCCCGACGCCTTCTGCATCTGGGCCAGCTTCTTCTCGGCGATGCGCAGGATCTTCTTGGCCCGCGTCTTGTCCGAGGAGCGGGCGTGTTCGTTGTCTATGACGCGCTGGGCCGCTGCCTGGGCCTCGTTGTAGTTCTTCTGCCGCGCGGCGGTGTTCGCGGCGGCCAGGTCTTCCCGGCCCTTCTGTTCGCCTTCCTTGCGCGCCTCCCGGGCTGCCCGCGCAGCTCCGGCGCCGCCGCTGCTCCGGCCGCCTCCGCCACCGCCGACGCTGATCGCGCCACCGCCACCACCGATGCCGATCGCTCCGCCGCCGCGTCGCGGCGGTGGCGCTACGACGTTCCGCGTGCGCTCGGACTTCGGCGGCGTGCTCGCCAGCTCGGGTTCCTCTTCCTCTTCTTCCTCTTCGTAGCCGGCCAGCGCCGGGATTTCCCAGAAGTCACCCGATTCGACCTCGGGGAACTCCGGCTGGATCAGCGTTTTCTGCACGTTCTTGACGAGCGTGAAGGCGTCCTTGAGTTCCTGACCGTTGGTGATTTCGCCGGTTACTTCGTCGAACTGCGGATCGGGGATATCGAGCTTCGGCATGGCCTTGCTGCCGTTTACGTCCTGCCAGTTCGACCACTCGCCGCTGGCGAGCATCTCCTGCCGCTGGACGTCGGTGCCGGCGAGGTACACGCGCGTGCGGTACGACGCGTAGTTGGCCTTGGTCATTTCCTGCTGCTGGGTCTTCCGCGGGAAGTAGGCGGCCACCGTCACCCAGGGCAGCTCGACCGGCTTCGGCTGGTTGTCGCCGCCCTCCAGCGCGGGCGTGTCCGGGCCGCCGGCCAGGGCCGTCCCCAGCACCACCGGCCGCTCGACGACTTCGCTACGTCCGGTACGCAGCACCGGCGGCGACGGCTTCAACGGTGTCACCAGGGCGATGTCGCCCGCCGCCTCCTCGTCCTGCAGCTCTTTCACGGGCAGGCCGAAGTCCACCGCCAGTGGCAGGGCTGCCGCCACGGCGGGCGTCGCGCCTTCCGTGCCCAGGATGCCGGCGTCGTGCTGCTCGCGCAGTATCTCCGCGTACTTCGGAACCTCCACCGCCGGCGGCTTCGCGTTGCGCACCGCCGCGTCCAGCCCCTCCGCCGCCTGCCGGATTGCCTGGTCGATGTCGTCGGCGCCGACTTCAGTGCCGTTGTATTCGATCACGTTCGGCGAGCGCACGAGGTACAGGAAAGCCATGGCGGCCAGGGCGAGCACGCCCAGGCCCAGCGCGGCCTTCTCGACATGCATCTCTACGATGCTCACGGGTCCTTTCTTGGCCATCGCTCATCCTCCGCGCGGCCGGCCGCCTTTCGGCGTGCCGCCGCGGCTTAGTTACCGCTCTTGATTCCCAGCGCCTCGCGCACCTCAGCGGGGAACATCGCCTCGTATACGCTGCGGGCCATGTAGCCCTCGAAGTACAGCGTCGCCCGCACGACCGGCCCGGCGCCGTACAGGTAGCCGGCCTGAAGGTCGGCGTCGCCGGCGCTCACGGCGCTGTAGTTCATCTCGATGAGCTGGTAGAAGTTCTGCGTCGTGATGCGGTCGATGAGCTTCGGCAGCTCCCGCTGATCGACGACCACCACGACGGAGAACTGGATCACGTCGAACTTCGCATCGCTCTTCCGCCCGGTGAACGACTTCTTGATCGCGCCGGCGTCGGCGCCGCCCAGGCTGCCAGCCGCGTAGGTCGGGAACATCACGTTCTGCCGGCCCTCCGTGACGTAGCCCAGCACGCGGACGTTCTGTAGCCGCTTGACCGGCATATGCTCGACGTAGGCCTCGTCCGGATCGAGCTGTCGGGTGGCATCCTCGTTCAGCGAGGCGATGGCCTTGATGACATCCTGCTGCACCCAGTAGGCGACCTGGGCGTACCACATCTGGTCCGGCGTGGGCCGCGCGCTGCGGTCCAGAATCGGGCTCAGGTGCAGCGAGTTCGCTGCCGGATCGGTGTTGATGTAGCAGCGGATGCTGCGGGCCTTGGTGATGTTGGCGCGGGCCACGGGGTCGGTTCTCGGGTCACCCTGGGCCGATCCGCCCGGCCGCATCGGAGTATTCGAACCGCCCACCTGGATGGTTCCCCCCGTGCGTGAGCGCCCCGTACCGGCCACGGTCACTGGAGCGACGCTTATCGGGGCGATGGCTGGCGAAGGCTGCATGCCAGTTGCGATCGCCGGCGCCGTCGGGCCACCCTCTCCCTCTTCCTCGGCGATCTGGGCCAGCAGTTCGTCGATGTCGAACTGGGCATCGGCGATTTCCCGGTCGTCGGGCAGGTCGCCGCCCTTGAGCGACAAAGGCAGCTCGTCCATGGCCCGGGCATACGCGTCGCGGAACTCGAAGGCCACGGCTTCCCGCTCGATCTTCGGGAAGACGTTTTCCATCAGGGGCTGGCGGGCGTTGATCCGCTCCGCTTCCGCCACCGTCGCCGCGTATTCGCGCTGGAAGAGCTGTCCGCGCTCGGCTTCGGCGTTGATGCACGCGTCATTCTTTGCCGAGCTGCGCAGCGAACCGATCTGGCCGGCGCGTCTGACGCGCTGCTCCATCTCTTCGATCACGTTCGTTTGCATCATCCCCAGCACGCCGATGGCGATGAAGACCAGGGCCGCCAGGCCGCTGGCCAGTGAGATCAGGTGATTCTTGATGAACGTCATCATCAGCGGTCTCCTTTACGTTCAGGACGACTGCGCATTACGGCCTACTCCCCCGGCTGGGGCGCTGCCCCGGGCTTCTGGGGCTTCTCGCCGAGCTTGACGCGGAAGCCGAAACGGATGCTCCAGTCTCCGCCCATGTCTTCTCCCGTCACCGGATCGGGCATCGCCGGCCCGGCGGGGCTCCCGGTGCCCAGGGCCGCTGCGCCGCCCGCCCCCTGGGCGGCCCGCAGTTGTCGCGGCAGCGGTACGTAGATGTTCTCGATCTTCGCGGCCGGATCATCGTCCGGAATGTAGAACCCCAGTCCTTCCCGCGCCGACAGCTCGCGCAGGTTGGGGAAGTACTCGGCGGTCAGGAAGTCGGCAGCCGCACCCTGCGTCTCGCCGAACAGCAGGCGGGCGTCGATGTAGACGACGAACCCGCTCGTGGCGAGTGACTGGCCCGCTTGCATCGCCTGCATTTGCTGCTGCTCGCGATTCACCGGTGACGATCGTCGTCCGCCGACACCCGCTACCTGTATGCCCATGGGGGTTATGGGCCCGGCGCTCGTCCCCGTGGTGCCGCCCCCGCCCGCGGCGGAGGCCAGCATATCCGCCTTTTCCACGTCTTCCTTGAACTCGATCGACAACTGGTCGATCAGCAACTGCCGCCGCTGCGTTCGCAGTAACTGCCCCGACTTCACCAGGGCCTTGAGATCGTCCGCAGTGTGCACGTTCGCCAGCAGGGGGTTCTGCGGCGGCATCGCCTCGTACACCAGGGACATGACCCGGGCGACCAGGGCGTTCTTGTCCTGGAGTTCGAGGAGCTTCTTGATTTCCTGCTCCTTCTCGGAGGTGTTCGTCTGGACCTGGGCGAATTCGCTCTTGAGCTTCTGGGCACGCTGGATGATCTGCTGCGTCGCGGCCTGGGCCTCGCTGGCTTGCGGGCTGGCCAAAGCCTGCTTGTCGAGCATCGTCCGCGTCCAGGGCATGAACGCCGCCAGGCCCAGGCACGCCGCCGTCGCCACGAAGAACAGGCGTTTCTTCTTCCAGACCGCGATGCGGGCGAGCTCACCGGGCAGCAGGTTCGCGTTGATCTGCGCCAGTCCGAGCCCTTGCAACGCCAGGCCGTACGACGCCGGGAAGGTCAGGATGTTCTCCGTGAACTGCGGGGCGTTCACCGTGGCCGACGGGACGATGCCGGCGAACTTCTCGAGCCGCACGACACCGCCGGGGATAGTCAGGTTGTTTTCGAGGTACTTCTGGAGGCCGGGCAGGCGGAAGGCGTTGCCCAGGGCGAGCACCCGCTTTAACTCCACGTCGCGGTGCGTCGAGCTGTAGAAGCCGATGCTCCGCTGGATCTCGGCCACCAGCTCGGCGAAGACCGGGCGCATGGCCTGGAAGATCTGCCGGGCGTATTTGCTCGTGGCGGCCGTTCGCTTGAGGCTCTCCGCTTTGGCGAACGACAGCTTGAAGGCCCGCACCAGGGCCTCGGTGAAGCTGTTGCCGCCCAGCGGGATGTTTCGCGTCCAGGCGCTGTTCGGCTCGACGATCACCAGGTCGGTGTTCTGGGCCCCTACGTTGATCAGCACGAGGGCCCCGTCGTCCTCGCCCGCCCGCTCGAACCGGCAGAAGTTGTAGAGGGCCGAGGGGACCGTCTGGACGATCGAGGCCGAGATGCCCACGTTACCGAAGGCCTCGAGGTGCTTGCGGATCAGGTCCTTGCGCATCGCGAAGATGCCGACCTCGAGGTCCGGGGAGTCCTCGGTCGCGAACGTCTGGTAATCCCAGATCACGTCGTCCATGTCGAACGGGATCTGCTGGCTCGCCTCGAACCGCACCAGGTCGGGGACCTTCTTCTGGTCCACCGGCGGCATCTTGCAGAACCGGGCGAAGGTCTGCTGGCCCGGCACCCCGATGACGAACTGGTCACCCTGCCAGTCGTTGCGTGAGGCGAACTTCTCGAGTGCCCCCCGGATCAGCTCTTCGGGATCCGCGTCGGGCTGAGAGAGGATCTTGGGGTGCTCGATCACGTCGAAGGCCACAGCCTCGACCTTCCCGTCGCCCACGTTCCGGAGCTTCAGGGCCTTCAACGAGCACTGCCCAACGTCGATACCCCATACCGCATTTCCGGCTGCCATGACACACTCCTCTCGCGCCAACCGCAGACGTCCGGATGGACGTCGGCACGGCCAACGTGGATACGTGTTCACACTGGGCGCATGACGACGGCCCAGGTCTGTCCGCTACGTTTTCAGGTGTGAGCACCCGCGGCGTGAAGCCACGGTGTCTGCCATGGGACTACCACGACAGCTCGCTCGGAGGGGTATGGTATGAATGATGCCGGTGTTGCCGAGATCGTCGAGCTTGTCAGGCGGCCACCCCACAGGCGGCTCGCTTAGCCGGTTTGTCGCTGTTCCGTCGGTCGCACCTCCTGCGGTCAACCGCGTGAAGCCTGGGGCGCCATCATTGCGTCCTCACCTGTAAGAGTATCGGCGACGAGCGCGACGTCAATCGTCGTCGGCGAAATTCCGGGCGGTAAACCGTCATGTGCAGACGCGGACAGCCCGAAACCCTGGCTGCTGGCGGGTTTACGCCACGCGCAACATCTACGTAACGGTGGCCCGGAGGTCGAACGCACGTTGCGCTGAAAAAGGGAACAGGCACCTCGCCTCGACTGGTTCCAGAGACGGAATGGGCGTTTCCGTGCTCGGAGCCAGTCCCCTTTTTCCGCTAGCCCTTTCGCCGAAAGGCGTACATTCCCCTCTCGCAGGCGACCACGAAGGATTCGCCCTGCGACTTCAACCGCTCCCAGGATTGGCGGATGCGGTCGGCCTCGTCGGGGGTGATCTGGCCGTCGTTCTCGATGCTGGTGCTGATGTTGGTGAGCAGGTCGCCGAAGTCCTGCACGACCCGTTGCGTAGAGCCGAGGAGCTGTTCCTCGGCGTCGCCGGGCTCGACCTCCGGGTGGGGGACGAAGAAGCCGCCGGCGTGGTTGCAGAGCCAGTTCACCACGCGGGGGTCGCCGGTGGCCTCGACGATGTGGCGGAGGCGGTCGAGCGGGTTACGGGCGCCGGAACTGCGGGGATCGGTGGCGGTTGGCGGCTCCTGGCACCATTTGTAGACGAGAGCAGAACTGAGCTTCAGCTTGCCAGCAACCGCCTTGACCCCGACTTCCTCAATCGCGTTCCTGAGTACTTCCCACGATTCCACGGGGCACCCCTGCAACATCCGGTCCCCCGCATGTTACCTGTCCGATAAGGTCTGCCGACGAACGACGCCGGGATTGTCCCGACCGCCCTCGCGTTCGTCAACTGCCGCGTACCGGCGGGATAAGCCGCGTTTTGTTGACCGGACGAGGGGTGGTGCAGATAATCAGAGAAACCCCCGGCGATATGTTCGGGCCCTGTTCGCCGGTTGCCCGGTGCACCACGACAAAAAAGCGAACCGAGATTCGGATCAAGGAGATTCAAAATGGCTTATGAGCTGGCCCCGCTTCCCTATGCGTACGATGCCCTGGAACCGCATATTGATGCGAAGACCATGGAGATCCACCACTCCAAGCACCACCAGGCGTACGTCAACAACGCCAACAAGGCCCTCGAGGGGCATCCCGACCTCGCCGCCAAGCCCATCGATGAGGTCCTGCGGCACCTCGACAAGATCCCGGCGGACATCCGGCAGGCCGTGATTAATCACGGCGGCGGCGTGTACAACCACAACTTCTTCTGGCAGATCATGGGGCCGAAGAAGGGCGGCGAGCCCAAGGGCAAGCTGGCCATCGCCATCGGCGAGACCTTCGGCAACTTCGCCAACTTCAAGGAGCAGTTCACCAAGGCGGCCGCCACGCAGTTCGGCAGCGGCTGGGCCTGGCTGGGCCTCGACCAGAACGGTCGCCTGCACGTCGGCGCCACGTCCAACCAGGACTCGCCGATCAGCACGGGCCACACCCCGCTGCTCGCCCTGGACGTGTGGGAGCACTCGTACTACCTGAAGTACCAGAACCGGCGGCCGGACTACATCACGGCGTGGTGGAACGTCGTTAACTGGGACAAGGTGGCCGAGCTGTACGAGCTGGCGCGCAAGTAGCCCCCGCGCGACACCCCTGAAACGCACGAGCGGCCGCCCTTACCGGCGGCCGTTTTCCTGCGCCTGCCGCGGTTGCAGGGCGCCCGTCGCCCTGCTAGCCTGCTCGTTCCCGCAAACATCGTGCCCGCGGCCCGGCCGCCCGTGTTGGATCGGCGGTGGGGCAGGCACCGGATCGGGGAGATGGGAACGACCGATGACCGCCGCCCGCGATTATGTGACGATTGTCTCCGGCCTGCCGCGTTCCGGCACCTCCATGATGATGCGCATGCTGGCTGCGGGAGGCATCCCGCCGCTGACCGACAACCTCCGCGTCGCCGACGAGGACAACCCGCGCGGCTACTACGAGTTTGAGCCGGTCAAGAAGACGAAGGAAGACGCCTCCTGGCTCGCCACCGCCGGCGGCAAGGTCGTCAAGATGGTCTATCGCCTGCTGTACGACCTGCCGGCGGGCCACGAGTACCGCGTCGTCTTCATGCGGCGCAAGCTCGAAGAGGTGCTCGCCTCGCAGAACGTGATGCTCGACCGGCAGGGCAAAGCCACCGGCGACCTGCCGCCGGAGAAGCTCCACGGCCTGTTCAACGCGGAGCTGGAGAAGGCGGACCAGTGGATCCGGCAGCAACCGCACTTCAAGCTGCTCTACGCGGACTACAACGAGACGCTGAGCAACCCGGCCCCGACCGTCGAGGCGCTGAACAACTTCCTCGACGGCAACCTGGACACGGCGGCCATGCTCAAGACCGTCGAGCCGCAGCTCTACCGGCAGCGGAAGTAGGACCGGCGTTGAAGAGGGGGACAAGGCTCGCCCTACGAAGACGTTGGCTACGGGGGGCCGGCGCTACGTGCGGGGCGCGCTGGCTGTCCGAGCCCCGAGCGGTAGCGAGCGGGTCGTTCGCGCAAACGTTCGCCGGTTGCGTCAACCGCTCCCTGCCGGTCTCGGACGGATTGCGTGCGGGGCGTTTGCCGCGTTCGACGTTCGACACGGAGGTCGGACGCTACGGGACGTCGGCCACGGGGGGCCGGCGCTACGAAGACGTCGGTCGCAGGGGGGCGACGCTACGGGTTAGTGGTCGGCGCCGATGTCCTGCGTGAACGAGTACAGGACGATGTGGTTCTCGTGCTCCTCGTGACGCGACACGTGGCCGAGGAAGACCTGCAATCGCGTGCAGCAGTCGCGGATCAGCAACTGGTCCTCGGGCTTGAGCTGGTGCACGGTCTGCTCGAGTGAGTCCATGAGCGTGTGCAGCTCCGCGTGCTGGTGACGCAGCAATTCGACCTGTTGCGAGAGCGTGGGTCGTTGCTCGACGACCGGCTCGAGGTAGCCATCCTCCTCCTCGATGTGCATCATCCGCCGCAGGTGCGCCGCGAAATGGTCGTAGCGCTGGCCCAGCTCCCTGAGCCAGTCCTTCAGGCTGCCCGGGGGGATCGAGACGATGTGCTCGCGGAGGCGGTGGGCCAGATCGTTGACCTTGGCACCTTCGTGCTTCATCCAGTCGGCGAGGGTTTTCGGATCCATGCTGCGTACTCCCAGGACACATCCGCCGCGCCGCCGGAGCGGCGCCGCCGGTCGCGCCGTTTACGAACTCACTTCAGTATTCCGCGGGCCCGCAGGGCCTGACAGACCAGCTCCATCGTCTCGGCGATGGGGAAGCGATCGGTGTTGACCACGACATCGTGGCGGGTGAGCTCGCCGGCCCGCTTGCCGAAGTGGTGCCGCAGGAAATCGGTGCGTTCCTGCTGGATGCGCTCTACCTCGGCCATGGCCAGGGCGGTGCTGACGCCCGTCCGTTCTGCAAAACGCCGGGCCCGAACCTCGGGCGGGGCCACGAGGTACACGCGCAGGCCGCGCTCGCGGGGCAGCATCATGTCCGCCCCACGTCCGAGAAAAACAGCGTTCCCCTGGCGAGCCAGGGCCAGCACCGTCTCGCTGAGTCGGGGGAAGTATTCCTCCCGGCGGAACTCGCCGCCCATCAGCCAGCGGAGCGTCGATTCGATCCAGCCGAGGTCGCGCTCGTCGAGGTCCTCGTAGAGGCGGGCGCGCACGCGGTCGTCGCCGGCCATCGCCTGGAGGATCTCGCGGTCGAACACGGGCCAGCTCAGGCGCTGGCTGAGCTTCTCGGTCAAGGCTCCGCCACCTGCACCGACCATGCGCGAAATCGACACGAAATCTTGAACTTCGTGATCGGCGGTCGCCGCCCGCGGCTCGTGCTGTTGGGAGCGGGCCAGCTCCCAATAGCGCATCTGCCGCTCGACGGCCTTCGCCACGTCGGTCCTACCGCTGCTGGGTTTCCCTGCCATCGGACACCTCGGCGGGCATTATAGGGTGCAGGGGGCGAGGGGCACCAGCCCGGCGGGCGGGGGCGCAAAGAACGGGGGCCGGCGCTGCCAGGCGGCAGGCCGGCCCCCGGGAGGGATCCGGTGAGGGGCGGCTGAGCCCGCCCGTGGATCAGGCGTAGTTGGTGAGGGCCTTCATGTAGTTGGCCCGCTCGAAGGCCGCCGGGTCCGGGCAGGACTTCTGGCTCATGCTGCCCTTCATCTGCTCGACGGACGTGTACTCGTGCTCGGTCATCCAGTCCTGCATTTCCTTGAGGATGGTGCCGACGGCCTTCGGGCCGTTGCGGAGCAGGACGGAGCAGAGCTGGGTCACGTCGGCCCCGGCCATGATCATCTTGATGGCGTCCAGGCCGGAGGCGATGCCCGTGGTGGCCGCCAGGCTGACCTGCACGTGGCTGCGCAGGACGGCGATCCAGCGGAGCGGCAGGCGCATCTCGTAGGGGGTGCTCAGTTGCAGGTTGGGCTGCACCTCGAGCTGCTCGAGGTCGATGTCCGGCTGGTAGAAGCGGTTGAAGAGCACGAGGCCGTTGGCGCCGGCCGTCTCCAGCCGCCGGGCCATCGCCGCCATGGCGCTGAAGAACGGGCTCAGCTTCAGGGCGACGGGGATCGTGACGGATTTCTTGACGGCCTTGAGCACGTCTTCGTAGAGGCGCTCGATCTTCTCGCCCGTCTGGTCCGGCTGCGTGGCCAGGAAGTACACGTTGAGCTCGAGGCCATCGGCGCCGGCGTCCTGCATCTTGCGGGCGTACTCGGTCCAGCCGCCGACCGTCGCCCCGTTCAGGCTGGCGATGACGGGAATGCTCACCGCCTTCTTCACGTTGGCGATGTGTTCGAGGTACTGCTCGGGGCCGAGGCGGTATTCATCCACTTCGGGGAAGAAGCTCAGGGCTTCGGCGTAGCTCTCGGTGCCGGCGGCGAGGTGATGGTCCAGTTCGCCGGCATCATGCCGGATCTGCTCCTCGAACAGCGAGTGCAGCACGATGGCGGCGGCGCCGGCGTCCTCCATCTGGCGGATGGCGTCGAGCTTGGCCGACAGGGGGCTGGCTCCGGGTACGAGGGGGTTCTTCAGCTTGAGACCCATGTAGGTGGTCGAAAGGTCCATGGCAGCGTCTTTCCTTCGACTGGGGTGTACCAGGTTTCTGATCGTCCAGGCGGGCGCCGCCCGGCGGGCAGCGCCCACGCACCACTAGGCGTTTCCGCCGTTACCGCCGGCCGCGGGCAGCACGTGCATGGCGGCGAACTGCTCGTACCGGTTCCAGCGGGCGAGGGCATCCTGCTGCCCGAGGGCCAGCAGGCGCTTGGCCTCTTCCGGCTTGCTCTTGGTGAGCATCTTGAAGCGCGTCTGCTGGTAGGCGTAGTCCTCGAAGGGCATGCTCGGCTTCTTCGAGTCGAGCTGCAGCGGGTTCTTGCCGTCCTTGAGCAGGTCGGGGTTGTAGCGGAACAGCGGGAAGTGGCCGGTGTCGACGGCGCGCTTCTGCGTGTCCAGCCCGAGCCGCATGTTGATGCCGTGGGCGATGCAGTGGCTGTAGGCGATGATCAGCGAGGGACCGTCGTAGGCCTCGGCCTCGACGAAGGCCCGCACCGCCTGCCCGTCGTTGGATCCCAGGGCGACCTGGGCGACGAAGACGTTCCCGTAGGTCATCGCCATCAGGGCCATGTCCTTCTTGCCGGTGGGCTTGCCGCCGGCGGCGAACTTGGCCACCGCTCCGCGCGGCGTGGACTTCGAGCACTGGCCACCCGTGTTCGAGTAGACCTCGGTGTCGAGCACCAGCACGTTCACGTTCCGGCCGCTGGCCAGGACGTGGTCCAGACCGCCGTAGCCGATGTCGTAGGCCCAGCCGTCGCCACCGACGATCCACACACTCTTGCGGGCCAGCATGTCGGCCACGTCGAGCAGGCGCTTAGCCTCGGTGGTGTTGATGCCCGCGATCTTCTCCTTCAACTGCGCGATGCGGGCCCGCTGGGCGTCGATCTCGGCGTCGGTCCGCTGCGAGGCGTTGAGCAGCCCGTCGGCCAGGTCGGCACCGATCTGGTCACGCATCTTCGCGACGAGCTCGGCGGCGTACTCGGCCTGCTTGTCGATCGTCAGGCGGTAGCCGAAGCCGAACTCGGCGTTGTCCTCAAACAGCGAGTTGCACCACGCCGGGCCGCGGCCCTGGCGGTTGATCACCCACGGGGCGGTGGGCAGGTTGCCGCCGTAGATCGAGGAGCAGCCGGTGGCGTTGGACATGATGGCCCGATCGCCGAAGAGCTGCGTGAGCAGCTTGACGTAGGGCGTCTCGCCGCAGCCGGCACAGGCGCCGGAATACTCGAAGAGCGGCTGGAGGAACTGCGAGCCCTTGACCGACTTGATGTTCAGGATGCTGCGGTCGGTCTCCGGCAGGTTGAGGAAGAAGTTGTAGTTGTCGCGTTCGGGCTCACGCAGCGGCGGCTGGAAGGCCATGTTGATCGCTTTGAGGCGGGCCTCCTGCTTGTTCTTGGCCGGGCAGACCTCGATGCACACACCGCAGCCGGTGCAGTCCTCGGGGGCGACCTGCACGGTGGTGACCAGGCCGGTCAGCTCCTTGCCGATGGCCTTGTGGTGCTTGAAGGTCGGCGGGGCGCCGTCGAGGTGCTTCGGGTCGTAAGCCTTCAGGCGGATGGCGGCGTGCGGGCAGACGATGGCGCACTTGCCGCACTGGATGCAGACGTCGGGATCCCACACGGGGATTTCGAGGGCGATGTTGCGCTTCTCCCACTGCGTGGTGTAGGTGGGGAAGGTGCCGTCCACCGGCAGGCGGCTGGTCGGCAGCGTGTCGCCCTGGAAGACAATCATCGGCCCGAGGACGTCCTTGACGAACTGCGGGGCCTCGTCGGGCACGGCCGGCCGCATGGGCACGTCGCTGGTGGCCTGGGCCGGGACGGGGATCTCGTACATCGCGGCGAGCGACTGGTCCACCGCGTTCCAGTTCTTCTTGACGATTTCCTCGCCCTTGCGGCCGTACTCTTTCTTGATCGCCCGCTTGATGGCCTCGATGGCCTCGTCCTTGGGCAGCACGCCGGAGATGGCGAAGAAGCAGGTCTGCATGATGGTGTTGACGCGGGCGCCCATGCCCGTGTCCTTGGCGACCTGGAAGCCGTTGATGGCGTAGAGCTTGATCTTCTTGTCGATGATCTGCTGCTGGACCTGGCGGGGGAGGCGGTTCCAGGTTTCCTCCTTCGGGAAGGGGCTGTTGATCAGGAACGTTGCCCCTTCGACGGCGGTGCCCAGCATGTCGTATTTTTCGAGGAACGCCCAGTTGTGGCAGGCGACGAAGTTGGCGGTGGAGATCTGGTAGGTCGAGTGGATCGGCTTGGGACCGAAGCGCAGATGCGAGACGGTCATCGAGCCGGCCTTCTTCGAGTCGTAGACGAAGTAGCCCTGGGCGTAGTTGTCCGTGTCGCCGCCGATGATCTTGATCGAGTTCTTGTTGGCCCCGACCGTGCCGTCGGCGCCGAGGCCGTAGAAGAGGGCCCGCACGACGCTCGGATCTTCGGTGACAAAGGTGGGGTCGACGTCGAGGCTCGTGTGCGTCACGTCTTCGGTGATGCCGACCGTGAAGTGGTTCTTGGGGTTGGCGGCGGCGAGGTTGTCGAAGACGGCCTTGACCATCGCCGGCGTGAACTCCTTGCTCGACAGGCCGTAGCGTCCGCCGATGATGCGCTGCAAGGCGGGCGGGCGCTGGCCGGCGGCACAGGCTTCGCCGTAGGCGGTGACGAGGTCCTTGTAGAGCGGCTCGCCTTCGGCCCCTGGTTCTTTGGTGCGGTCGAGGACGGCGATGCTCTTCGTCGTGCTCGGCAGCGCCTTGAACAGCGCCTCGGGGAAGAACGGGCGGTACAGCCGCACTTTCAGCAGGCCGACCTTGTCGCCCTTGGCCGTGAGGTAATCGACGGCTTCGTGGGCGGCTTCGGCGCCGGAACCCATCATGATGATGACGCGATCGGCGTCCGAGGCGCCGACGTAGTCGAACAGGTGGTAGTGGCGGCCGACGACCTTGGCGAAGCGATCCATGACGCGCTGCACGATCTCCGGGCAGCGGTTGTAGAACGGGTTGACGGTCTCGCGGGCCTGGAAGAAGACGTCCGGGTTCTGGGCCGAGCCACGGAGGCAGGGCCGGTCGGGCGTGAGGGCCCGGGCTCGATGGGTGGCCACGGCCTGCTCGTCGATCATGGCCCGCATATCGTCGAGGGAGAGCTCCTCGATCTTCGAGACCTCGTGCGAGCTGCGGAAGCCGTCGAAGAAGTGGATGAAAGGCAACTGCGATTCGAGCGCTACGGCGTGGGTGATCAGGGCCATATCCATGACTTCCTGGATCGAGCCCGCGGCGAGCATGCCGAAGCCGGTGGAGCGGCAGGCCATGACGTCACTATGGTCGCCGAAGATCGACAAGGCGTGTGTGGCGACCGTGCGGGCCGATACGTGGAAGACGGTGGGCAGCAGCTCGCCGGCCATCTTGAACATGGTCGGGATCATCAGCAGCAGGCCCTGCGACGCGGTGAACGTCGTGGTCAGCGCGCCGGTGGAGGCAGCGCCGTGGACGGCGGCGACGGCCCCACCCTCACTCTGCATCTCCACGACGTGGGGGATGGTACCCCAGATGTTCGACTGGCCCTTAGCGGACCATTCGTCTGCCCATTCGCCCATCGTCGAGGAGGGTGTGATGGGATAGATCGCGATAACTTCGCTGACCTTGTGGGCGACGTGAGCGGCGGCCTGGTTGCCGTCGATCGTGACCATATTGCGATTGCTCATGGATGCGATACTCCAACTCGTGAGGGTCGTTCGCACGAACCCGCAGGGTCCGTCGAAAAGGGGTACTGTACCACGATCACGGCTCGGCGTCCGGTATCCGTGGGTTAGTTTCTGTTGAACGCGTAGCTCGCCGACGGGCGGTCATGTGGCCGGGAACGCTCACGGCCCAAGGCGCTTTGCGAAGGTCGGCCGTGTCACGCATATCGGCAGGGGAGGCGTCGCGGATCTATGCCGCGCAAAAAAAAGGCACACCGCCGCTGCCGTGACCGAGTAGCGACGATGTGCTGATCGGTGCGCGCGTCCGCGCGCCTAGGGGTATTATCGCCCCCGCCGACCCGGCCGCCGGAGGCAGCACAGGCCGAGGAGGGTAAGCGGGAGACAGCTCAGGGCGCCGGCGCCACAGCCCACGGGGAGGACAGCCGGCTGGGCGGAGTCGGCCGGGGTGCCGGTGTCGTCCGTCTGGCTGCCGTCGTCGGGCTGGTCCTGGCTCGCCTGAGTCTCGTCATCATCCTGGGATCCGTCGTCGTTGTTGTCGTCGTTGCCGTCATCGTTGCCGTCGTCGGTGACCGAGACCTTGGCCCGGTGGATCGCGCTGTCGCAGGCGTCGCCGATGCCGTCGCGGTCGCGGTCGGTCTGATCGGGGTTCCAGACGTCGCGGCAGTTGTCGCAGGGGTCGCCGATGCCGTCGTGATCGGAGTCGATCTGGTCGGGGTTGGCGACGAACGGGCAGTTGTCGTCACAGTCGAAGACGGTGTCGAGGTCGGAGTCGTAGTCGACGGCCCCGCAGCCGCAACGGCCGGGCGAGGTCTTGTAGGGGTCGTCGGGGCAGTAGTCGACGCAGTCCGGCGTACCGTCGCCGTCGGTGTCGATCTCCGGGACGCCGCAACCGCAGATGCCGGCGTCGATGTGGTAAGGATCGTTGGGGCATTCATCCTGGCAGTCGGGGGCGCCGTCGCCGTCGCTGTCGATGTCGGAGACGCCGCAGCCGCAGACGCCGGGTTCGGTCTTGTTGTAATCGTTGGGGCAGTTGTCCAGGCAGTCGACGACGCCGTCGCCGTCGCTGTCGATGTCGGCCTCACCGGGGCACTGGTCGACGCAGTCGGGGGTGCCGTCGCCGTCGGAGTCGGTGTCGGGCTCACCGCAGCCGCAGAAGCCGGGGTCGGACTTGTAGGGATCGTCGGGGCAGAGATCGCAGGGGTCGATCACGCCGTCGCCGTCCGAGTCACGTTCGAGCTCGCACTGGTCGATCACACCGTTGTGGTCGCAGTCCAGCGAGGGATCGGTGGCGATGTCGCACTCGTCGGGGATCGTGTTGTTGTTGCAGTCGTCGCTGGTGCCGTTGGCGATGTCGACGCTGTCCGGGATGCCGTTACCGTTGCAGTCGCCCTCCTGCACGATGGCTTCGGCGCCGGTGATGATGAGGGCGAAGTTGAGCCCGCCGCCGGGCAGCGTGCCCTTGTGCGAGACGGAGAGGCGGTACGTGTCGACTGTTGGGTTGTTGATGACGACCTGCTCGACGTTGTCCGTATTGTTGTCGCCGGTCGTGGCAGCGGCCGAGGGATTGGCGAGGTTGAGGACCCACGGGAAGTAAGTGGCGGAGCCGTCTTCGGCTTCGAGACGCAGGTCGAGATCGTAGACGAGCACCTTCGTCGGGTTGTCGAGTTCCTCGGGCGGCGGGTTGCCGGCGGCGTCGGTCCAGCAAATCGTCGCGCGAAGCTGCGAAACGCCCGTGGCCGGTGTAATGCGGAGGAAGACACTCTGACCGTAGGTGAGCTTCCACTCGTGTATGGTCAGCGGCTGGGACACGTCGGCACTGATGGTCTGGGCGGCCTTGAGCGTGTTCAGCAGGCCCCAGCCGTACGAGTAATCAGGGCCGGGAGCACTGCCGCACTCGTCGGCGGTGTGGATGACCAGGCCCTTGAGCGTGCAGGAGCGCATGTCGGCGTCGCCGGTGTGCGTCTGGCGCCAGTGCTGGATGAGCAGGCCGAGCGAGCCGGCCACGTTGGGCGAGGACATCGACGTGCCGGAGCCGTAGTCCCACGTGCCGCCGGTCACGGACGAGAGCAGCTCGTAGCCGTTGCCGGTGATGTCGGGCTTGATGCGGCCGTCGTCGGCCGGTCCCCACGAGGAGAACGTGGTCATCTGCACCTGGCTGGGCGAGGAATACCCGCCGATCACGTCGCGCGTGGCGCCGACGGTCAGGATGTTCTTGGCCAGCGCGGCGCCTTCGATGCAGTCGTAGTCGCCGTCCGGATCGCGCGTCGCGTACCCACGGACCCAGCCTTGGCCGGGCTCGTACCAGATGTGCGACTCGCCCGGTCCGGGGCCGACGTCGCTACGGTCGTTGCCGGCGGAGCGTACGACCAGGTAGTACGGGCGCACGTTGGCGAGCATATCCCAGGTGCGGGCGTCACTGTCGTAGTGGCCGAAACGGTAGTCCTCCAATTCGCTCTTGGTCACGTCTCCGAACCAGTACCACTCTTCCTGCTGCGGGTCGAGGAAATTTCCCCACTCGAAACCGGCGACGAGGCCGTAGGAGTGGTTGGAGACGCGCAGGCCGCTGCCCGCCGCCGAGGAGGCCTCGGTCGTGTCGTTGTCCCAGTCATAGCAGTGGAGCTGCGCGCCCGGACACATGCCGCGCGTGGCGTAGTACGGGTTACCCGTCCAGGCCCCGCCACCGATCATCGTGCCGGCGACGTGCGTGGCGTGATCCCCGGTGCCTGCAGGGTTGTCCATCTGGACCGCCCGCGCTGCGCCGGGGCTGCTGAATTCGGGATGCGTGGTCTCGACGGCGTCGCCGTCCCAGACGCCCAGCGTGATGCCGCTGCCGGTGAGGTTCAGGCCGCTGGAGTAGCCGGGCCAGAGCTCGTCGGA
This sequence comes from Phycisphaerae bacterium, assembly GCA_050115495.1. Taxonomy (GTDB): domain Bacteria; phylum Planctomycetota; class Phycisphaerae; order UBA1845; family Fen-1342; genus JAAYXS01. Next base: position 47,043 of record JASFQK010000036.1, read on the forward strand.
ACTGACGGAGTCGGCGGCGTTCAGGTTGTGCGTGACGAAATAGCGGGGAATGCCGCGTACGATGGCCTGGAGCTCGTAGGTGCGGCCGTTGTGGCCGACGTGTCGGACCTGCCAGCCGTTGTCGCGGGCGTACGTCTGGGCTTGCGCGCGATCGAGGATGGTCACCGACTGGCCGGTGGCGACGGGCTCCTGCCCCCACGCCACGCTGACCACGAGCAGGAAGAAGACACCGAGTACGAGCACACGCCGCATGGATACACCTCTTTCGCGTTTGTTCGGGGCTGGTCGTCGCCTGCCGCCCGCAGACGGCTTCACTACTCGCCGGGGCGGTGCTGCCACCGCACCCAGACCCGTGCCGTCGTCAGGCATCCTTGCCGCAAAGCGCCCGCACCGCGCAGCGGTCCCCCGTCACGCGTGTCCCCTGGGGACCGGAGTCGTGGGCTCGCCAGCAAGCCAACAGCGCGGGCTCGCCCCAGCCGCTCTCCACAACGTCCAGTGTAGCTCCGCGGGCCGGTGCATTCAACCGCGTTTCGCTGCTTGAGTTAGCTGCTGAGAGAGAGGGGCGGTCAGCCGCCGGCGGGCTGCCCGTCGGCTGCGCCATTATCGGCGTGCGCGGAGTGGTTTTCCGCCTCGATGACGATCCCGCTGGCGCGCGTGTCGCGGACCCCGGTGTCATCCAGTTCGGCGACGAAGGTGGGGAAGAGCACTGTGAAACTGGAACCGCGCCCGGGGCGTGAGTAAACGATCATCCGCCCGCCCGACTGCTCCACGACCTCGCGGACGATGGACAGACCCATGCCCGTTCCGGGGATACCCGCCGCCAGGGCGTTGCTTCCCCGACGAAACGCGTCGAAGATCGACGCGCCGCCCGCGTCGTCCTTGCTTGGCAGCCCCTTGGCGTCGATACCGATCCCGGTATCCCGCACGATGACGTACACGTACTCCCGGTCGTCGCGGCGACCGGACGGCGCCAGAGCGGGGGCCTTGCCGACGAACACCATCACGCGGACGGTCCCGCCGGCGGGGGTGTACTTGATCGCGTTTTCGATCAGGTTGCCGACGCAATCGTTAAGATCCGCCTCGTGCACGCGCACGGACAGGTCGATGCCCTCCGGGACCTGCCAGGTGAATTCGAGACCCTTTTCCTCTGCGACCGGTGCATCCTGGCGGCATAGCTTGGTGACGACGCTCCCCATGTCCACGCGGGCGGCGCGGTGGCGACGTGGGTCGGCGTCCTGCACCCGCGCCAGTGTCAACAACTCGGTGACCTGCACGATCCCTTCGCGCGAGCGGCGGACGATCTTGTCGCAGGTGCTCTTGACGTCCTCGTCACTGGTGAGGATGCCGTCGCGGATCAGGTTGGCCAGCGTCTGCACCATTGCCAGCGGGCTCTTGAGCTGGTGGGCGGCGGTCTGCATGAAGCGCGAACGACGGCGCTGAAGATCCTGAATGGCCACTTGCGATTTGTGCAGGGCGGCGTTGATGGCGGCCAATTGGCTCTGCCGGCGGTCCAGCAGCTTGCCGATGCGGTCCATGAAGTACAGCGTGCCGAAAACGGCGAAGGCCACGATCAGCACGACGAGCGCGACGTGCTGCGGGACCATGTGCTGCGTGTCCGCGCCGAGGTGCGGCAGGAAGGGGTAGTAGGGAATCCAGCCCTGCGCCTGTCCGACGCACATCGTCGTGTACAGCACGACGGCCCACGCGCTTTGCAGCGCCGCCTGCCAGGTGCGCAGCAGCAGGCCGGTGATAGCCACGTGGAAGAGGTAGAACAGCGACATCGGGTTCTCGACGCCGCCGGTGAGGGCGAGAATGCACGTCAGCAACAGGAGGTCCGTCGCGATCTGGGCGCTGGCGTACGTCTGCCCGCTACGGATCGTGGCCCGCAGGTCTTTCTCCGGGTTCTCCAACTGGTGTCGGAACAGCCGGGAAACGACGACCCAGACGCAGTTTACGCCGGCCACGCAGAGCACGGCGATCCACAGCGCCCAGGGGCGTTGGACGGCGCTGGCCGGGTTGAAGATCCGCTCGCACACCAGCACGACGAAGCCGCCGGCGGCGAAGATCCAGCGCAAGCGTACGAACCAGTGCAGTTGCAGCAGCACGACCAGGGCGTAGGGCTTGCCCGGACCAGCGCCCGCGTCGGTCAGGGTTCTCCCGGTATCCTCCGGCATCGGGCAGTACTCCGACGGTGCGGCTCGCGTTTCGGCAGAACTGAGACCAGAACGCGGACTGGGTCTGAGCCGCGGGGCCAGAACGAACTGAAGGTGCGCCTCGCTCCCCTAGCTTAACAGATGCGGGGCAATTCCTCACCGTAAGGTCGCTGCACGATTCGGCGACCGCCGGCCCGGGTGAGGAGTTCGACCAGGGGCGGCTGGGACTGGCAGACGCGGCCGATGACGGCGGCCTGACGCCCGAGCGGATGACCGCGCCAGGCGGCCAGGGCCCGGTCGGCGTCATTGGCGGCTACCACGCCGATCACCTTGCCCTCGTTCGCCACGGTCAGCGGGTCGAGGCCGAGCATCTCGGCGGCGTGGCGGGCGGTCGGTGAAACGGGGATGCGCTCTTCATCGATCTCGACACTGTGGCCGGTACCCTCGCTGATGTCGGCCAGCACGCCGGCCAGACCGCCGCGCGTGGCGTCCCGCAGGAAGCGAACATCGGCGCCGCTGTCGAGGAGGGCGGCGATGAGGCCGTTGAGCGGGGCGGCGTCGGTGCGCAGGTCTGATTCAAACGCGATTCCGGCGCGGACGGACATGACGGTCAAGCCGTGGTCGGCGAGGTTGCCATTGACCAGGATGACGTCGCCCGGGCCGACGCGGTCGATGGCCAGGCGGGCGTCGGGGCGGCGCCGGCCGACGCCGGCGGTGTTGATGAAGAGCCCCGATTCCAGGGTGGCTTCGCCGGTTTGGCCGGATCGGCGGCGGTCGATGACTTTCGTGTCGCCGGTGACGATGGAGACGCCGGCCTCGCGGGCGGTGGCGGCGATCGTGGCCACGATGCGGTCGAGCGTAGCGAGCGGCAGGCCCTCTTCGATGATCAGGCCGAGGCTCAGGGCGACCGGTTCAGCGCCCATGACGGCGAGATCGTTGACCGTGCCGGCGACGGCCAGGCGGCCGATGTCGCCGCCGGGGAATTCGAGCGGGGTGACGACGTAGGAATCGGTGGTGAGGACGAGGTCGCCGGCGGGCCAGGGCAGGACGGCGCCGTCGGTGAGGGCGGTCAGCGTGTCGTTGGCGAGTGGGCCGACGAGATGGTCGCGGATGAGGCGCGACATGAGTTCGCCCCCGCCGCCGTGGGCCAGAACGACGTGGTCGTGGGTTTGTCGGCGATTGGTGGAAGTGGTCATGGATGGGAATGTAACCGGTTTTTGTGGGTGTCAGAAGACGGGTGCGGGGCGGTTTGCGTGGCGTGTGGTTGCTGGCGCTGAAAAAGGGGACAGGCACCTCGGCGGGGGCGTGTTGAGAATGTGTGGGTCGGTTGCGTCGGAGCCAGTCCCCATTTTCAGCGTGCGGCGGCGGCGCGGTGGTATTTGTACCAGGCGGCGCAGGTGCCTTCGCTGCTGACCATGCAGGGGCCGACGGGGTCGGTGGGTGTGCAGCGCGTGGCGAAGAGGGGGCAGTCGGCGGGCTCGGCCTTGCCCTGGATCACCTGACCGCACAGGCACGCGGGGTGGTCCTCATCCTCGCCGAGTGTCAGCCCGAAACGCTCGATGGCATCGAATCGGCGGTAGAGGGGTGCCAGCTCGAGGCCGCTGCCGGGGATCACGCCGAGTTCGCGCCACGGGGCGTCGGCGACGGAGAAGACGCGATCGATCATCGCCCGGGCGGCGGGGTTGCCCTCATCGCGAACGACCGCCGGGTAGGCGTTCTCAACCGCGGCCCGGCCTTCGGCGATTTGCCGGACGAGCTGCACGAGGCCGAGGAGGATCGGACGCGGCTCGAAGCCGGCGACGACGCACGGTCGGCGGTGTTGGTCGACGATCGGCTGGTACGCGGCGGTGCCGATGATCACGCTGACGTGGCCGGGGCAGAGGAAGCCGTCGAGCGGAACGTCCTCGGCTTCGAGCAGGGCGAGCATCGCCGGCACGACGAGCTTGTGGCACATGAGGACGCTGAAGTTCGCGACGTCGTCGCGGGCGGCTTCGAGGATGGTGGCAGCGGTTGCCGGCGCGGTTGTCTCGAAACCGACGGCGAGGAAGACGACCGGACGATCGGGGTTGGCGTGGGCGATTTGCAGGGCGGTGCGGGCTGAGTTAACGACGCGGACGTCGGCGCCGCGGGCACGCTGGCGTTCGAGACTGCCCTGGCGGCCGGGGACGCGGATCATGTCGCCGTACGTCGTGACGATCAGGTCAGGCCGGCCGGCGAGGTCGATGGCGGCGTCGATGTGCCGCTGAGCCGTGACGCAAACGGGGCAGCCGGGGCCACTGACGAGCCGCAGATTCTCAGGCAGGAGGCTGCGGATGCCGCTGCGGAAGATCGACACGGTGTGCGTGCCGCAGACTTCCATGACCTGCACCCGGCGGGACAACTGCCGGCACAGGGCGGCGAGCTCGTCGCGCAGCTCGGCGGTGTCGCTCATGGTTGCTCCCCAGGTGGGGCGGATTCGCCGCCGGCCTCGGCCGCTGGATCGGTGAGGATCTGCTGGAGGTAGTCCCAGGTTTCGCGGGCCTCGGCTTCGTCGAGCTGCGAGATGGCGAAGCCGGCGTGGATCAGGACCCAGTCGCCGACGCCGGCTTCGGGCGTGAGGACGGTGCTGATCTGGAGCCGATTTCCCTGGAGATCGACGGTGGCCAGGTCATCCTGCTGTTCGATGATCTTCGCGGGTACAGCCAGGCACATCGGGTTGCGCTCCGAAATTGACGTTAGCAGTCAGTCAGGAAAGGGGACAGGCACCTCGCGGGGTGCGGTGTCCGGGGCTGTCCGAGCGCTACGGCTCGGAGCCAGTCCCCTTTTTCGACTAACTCTCGGTGGCCGCCGGACTCGCCGATCGGTCGGCCAGTTTCCAGGCGGCGATCCAGGCCTGCCCGAGGGCCAGGCCGCCGTCACCGCTGGGGACTTGTTGATGATACAGGACGTCGCCGCCGTTCGCCGCGAGGATTTCCACGATCCGGGCGAGCAGTCGGCGATTGGCGAAGCAGCCGCCGGAGAGGGCGAAGGTTCGTACGTGGCGCTGGCGGGCGGCGCGTTGGGCGGCGTCGGCGAAGAGGCGGGCGATGGTCTCGTGGAAGCGGGCGGCGTTGAGCGTGGCGGATTCGCCGGCTTCGCGGGCGAGGACGAGGGCGCGGATGATGGCGCTGGGGGAAAGGCGAGTCTGTCCGTCGGCGGACGGCGTCGCGCAGGGGTACGGTGCGGCGGGGCCGATGTGCTCGTCGGCGGCTGCTTCGAGCGTCATGGCGGCTTCGGCTTCGTGTCGGTTGCGCTGGCACAGGCCGAGCAGGAAGCTGGCGGCGTCGAAGACGCGGCCGAGGCTCGAGGTCGGCGGGGCGTTCAGGCCGGCCCGCAGTTGTTGTTCGATCAGGTGCGGCGTCGGCGGCGGATCCGCGTCGGCCGGCCAGTGTTGGAGCCAAGCGTCGCCAAACGCCTGCACGAGCAGGGCTGCCGCTGGCCGCCAGGTTTCGATGGCGGCGGCGTCACCGCCGAGCAGGGGGAAGTATTCGAGGTGGTCGACGCGTTCGAACGCGCCGCGGTGGCAGTAGAGCACCTCGCCGCCCCAGACGGCGCCGTCGGTGCCGTAGCCGGTGCCGTCGCAGGATAGGCCGATAACCGGGCCCGGCGTGTCGTGCTCGGCCATGACGGCGGCGATGTGGGCGTGATGGTGCTGCACGGCGATGGCGGGGACGTTCATACCCTGCGCGTAGTGCGTTGACAGGTACGCCGGATGCTCGTCATGTACGACGACGTCGGGCGTGAAATCGAACAGTTCGCGCAGGCGGTCGATGGCGCGGACGAAATGGCGGTACGTCTCCGGGTGCGTCAGATCGCCGAGATGCTCGCTGAGAATCGCCTGCCCTTCGCCGAGGAGGCAGACGGTGGACTTCAGCTCGGCGCCGACGGCGAGAATCCGGCGGTCGCGCACGGTGGCCAGTGCTCCGCCGGCGGCGAAGGCGGCTGGTCGTAGCGGCTGCGGGGCGTAGCCGCGGGCACGACGCACGGGAATCGTCCGCTCGGCGAAGGTGAACACGACTGAATCGTCGATCGGCCGGAAGATCTCGCGATCGTGCATGAGGAAGGCGTCGGCGACGGTGCCCAACTCGGCAAGGGCGTCTTCGTCGCGGTAGGTCAGCGGCTGGCCGGCGAGGTTGGCCGAGGTCATCACCAGCGGTCCGAGGCCGGCGGCGAAGAGCAGGTGATGCAGCGGGGCGTACGGCAGCATCACGCCGAACGTCGCACAGCCCGGGGCGACCGCCGGCGCGAGGCCGTGTTCGGCGGCCTGCGGGGCGAGGACGATCGGGGCGGCAGGCGACGCGAGAGCGGTGACGTCGGCGGGGCTGAGCCGGCACATGCGGCGAGCGGCGTCGACGTTGGGCACCATCACCGCCAGCGGCTTGCCGTCGCGCAGCTTCCGCTCGCGCAGCCGCTCGACCACTTCCTGCCGGTCAGCGCGGCAGACGAGGTGATAGCCGCCGATGCCCTTGATGGCGACGATGCTGCCGTCGCGGAGCAGGGCGGCGGTGCGGGCGACGGCGTCGCCGGGAATGGGCTGGGTTTCGGTGCCGACGAGCCGGCAGAGGCGCAATCGCGGGCCGCAGACGGCGCAGGCGTTGGGCTGGGCGTGAAACCGCCGGTCGAGCGGATCGCCGTACTCGCGGGCACAGGGGCCGCACATCTCGAACACGGCCATGGTCGTCGCCGGCCGATCGTAGGGGACGGTGCGGATGATGGAGTAGCGCGGCCCGCAGTTCGTGCAGTTGATGAATGGGTAACCGGCCCGGCGGTCGCGCGGGTCGAGCAGCTCGGCGAGGCAGTCGGCACACGTGGCGGCGTCGGGCGTGACGTCCGGCCGGCGGTCGGCGTCGGCCTGCGAATGGCGGATGTGGAAGCCCTGCTCGCCCGAGGCGGCCAGGTCGGCGGTCTGCATCTCGGCGATGCGGGCGAGCGGCGGCAGCCGGTGGACGAGGTCATGCTCGAAGGCGGCCACGCGGTCGGCGGGTCCTTCGATCTCGATCACCGCGCCGTTCGTGTTGTTGGCGACGTGCCCGGCGAGGGCGTGCTCAACGGCCAGCCGGTAGACGAACGGGCGGAAGCCGACACCCTGCACCTGCCCCCGCAGGTCGAGTCGGCGGCGCAGGATGGCGTCGGGCTGAGATGGCACAGTTTCCTCTCGGGCGGCGGCTCATGAGATTGTACAGGGGGATGGGTGGATGCAAGCCCCCGGCGGCGGCCAGTCGGGCGCGGGCCCGATTGGTAGGGCGGGTTTCACCCGCCGTTTGTTCCGTTGGCGGGGAATTCGTTTCGTTGGCGGAGGCTTGTCAGGTGCGCGCAAGAGGATCGGCGGGCAGAGCCCGCCCTACGGTGCGGTATGTCGTGCAGGGGAAAAGGTTCAGCAGGAGCACGGCGGGCTCGGCCTTGACTGACTCCCTCCTCACTCTGTTCCGCCGGCTCCTGCTGGAGAGCCGTTTGGAGATTGCGTCATGGCGTCCGTTCATCACCGGCCAGGCCGAATGGGCTAGCGGGGAGGGGCCGCTGCCGGCGGGGGCGACTGAAGTGCCCCGAAGACGTTTGTACACCAGGTTGTAGGAGCGCGCCGCGGCGATAGTCCACACCCGGGCGCGGGTTCTCGCGACATTGTGGGCGATCCGCCGATAATGGCGTCGCTGAGCCGTGAGTGCGCGGGGGGCGCAGCGCCGACAGGGCGCGCGGAATCTCCACAATTCGGCGATGGTGGATCCGTCAGACCACTACAGCAGACCGTGCTTCTGCAGGCGGTAGCGGAGGCGGTCGCGGGAGAGGTTCAGCAGGCGGGCAGCCTGTGTCTGGTTATTGCTCGTGCGAGCCAAGGCCTGCTTGAGCAGGTGGCACTCCAGCTTGCGCAGCTTGTCGAAGTCGAAGCCCTCGGGCGGGAGCGTGAAGTTGTCGATGTCCCACTCCCACGAGTGAGGCTCGACCCGGCCGAGGACGATATCGTCGGCGCCGACCGACTCGTTCTTGCACAGCAGCACGGCCCGCTCGATCACGTTGCGCAGCTCGCGCACGTTGCCGGGCCAACTGTACTCGTAGAGCAGGCGGTAGGCGTCGTCGGCGACCGTGGTCACCGGCTTCTTGAATTCCTTGGCGAAGCGCGTCACGAAGTGCTGCGTCAGGAGCTTGATGTCGTCGCCGCGGGCCCGCAGCGGCGGTAGGAAGATGGTCACCACGTTCAGCCGGTACATCAGGTCGCGGCGGAACAAGCCGTCCTCGATGGCCTTCTCCAGGTCGCGGTTCGTCGCCCCGATCACCCGCACGTCGACGCTGGTCTCCTTCGTGCCGCCCACCCGGCGGAAACGGCGCTCTTCGAGGAAGCGCAGCAGCTTGGCCTGGAGGGCGGCCGGCATGTCGCCCACCTCGTCCAGGAAGACGGTGCCGCCGTCGGCGAGCTCGAAGAGCCCCTTCTTCTGCGTCTTGGCGTCGGTGAAGGCCCCGCGCTCGTGGCCGAAGAGCTCGCTCTCCAGCAGTGATTCGGAGAGGGCCGTGCACGTGATATTGACGAACGGGGCGGCGGCCCGGTCGGACGAGTGATGAATGACGCGGGCCACGAGGTCTTTGCCCGTGCCCGTCTCGCCGCGGAGGAAGACGGTCGACGGGCCGGCCCGGGCGACCTGGTGGATCATGTCGAACAGGCGCGTCATGGACTGATGCTGGCCGATGATGGCGTCGACGCCGTACTCGTGCTGAAGATGGCGGCGCAGCTCGCGCACCTCGCGCCGCAACTGCGTCGTGGCCAGGGCCTTCTCGACGACGAGTAGCAGGTGGTCCATCTGGAAGGGCTTGGCGATGTAGTCGAAGGCGCCGAGCTTAATGGCCTCGACGGCGCTCTCGATCGTGCTGTATGCGGTCATCATGATGACCACCGCGTCGGTCTCGACCTTGCGCAGCCGCTGGAGGACCTCCAGGCCGGTCATGTCCGGCAGCCGGTAGTCGAGGATGATCAGGTCGAAGACGCCGTCTTCCACCGCCTGCAGGCCGGCGGCGCCGGTCTCCGCCTCGGTGACGCGGTAGCCGCGCTCCTCGAACTTCTGCCGCATCGACCAGCGGATGAGGCTCTCGTCTTCAACGATCAGCACGCGAATCGTCATCGGCACTCCCTCCCGAGGCCGGCTGCTGCCGCGGCAGATCCACCGTGACCTCGGTTCCCTCGGCGACGGCGCTGCGGATGGCGATCCGCCCGCCGTGCATCTCGACTATCTTGCAGCAGATCGGCAGCCCCAGGCCCGTGCCCTTCGCCTTGGTCGTGAAGAAGGGTTCGAGCGCCCGGCGGCGGACCTCCTCGTCCATGCCGTGGCCGTGATCCTGTACGGTCAGCCGCACACCGTCCTCACTCGTCGTCGTGACCAGCCGCACCAGGCCGTCGGTCGGGGAGGCCTGGGCCGCGTTGAGCAGCAGGTTGGTGAGCAACTGGTCCAACTGATGCTCGTCGGCCTGGATGGTCGGCAGCCGTTGGCTGTTCTCATACTCAAAGCGGACCCGCTGCATCTCGGGCTGCTCGCGCAGGATGGGCAGCACGCGCGACAGCAGTTGCCCCAGGTCGCATTGCCGGAAGCGCGGCGGCTTCGGGCGGGCGTAGACGAGCAGGTCCTTGACCGTGCCGTCGAGCCGGCTCACCTGCCGCAGCACTTCGTCGAGCACCGGGCGGTGGGCGTCGTCGCGCTTGAGGCTGTCGCGGATGACCTGGATGGCACCGCTGATGCCGGCCAGCGGGTTCTTGATCTCATGAGCCAGTGAGGCGGCCAACTGCCCGATCTGGGCCAGGTGCTGCGCCTCGCTCAAGCGGGCCTGGACGGCCTCACGTTCGCCGTGGCGGATCTGCTCGGCGTAGCTCTCCTGGTAGCTCTCGAGCATCATGGCCAGCTCGAGCATCAGCAGCTTGTGCAGTGAGACCAGCTTGGCCGTGGCGTCGGGCAGTTGCAGGCGGTGCACCCCGCGCTCGAGCTCGGCCCAGACGACCTGCATGGCGGCGACCATGTGGTGTTGGGCGAGTCCGGCCCGGGCGTGGGCCCGGCCGCTGTCGGCTCGGCCGGCCCAGTACGCCGCGTCGTACGTGCCCCCGAACAAGCCGGCGAGCCATTCCTCGAGCGTCTGTCGCAGCAGGTTGGCCTGCGGCGTCCCGCCGGCCACCACGCTGCCGGCGCCATGCTTCTGGAGAAACTCGCAGTAGAACCGCTCCAATGTCGGCGGCAGCAGCTCCGGCGCATGCGTGCCCAGAACACGGAGGTTCGCCGCGTCCTGTTCGTCGAACTCGACGCAGCGCATGAGCTCGCTGATGCCCAGATCGGCCATAGCACCCCATTGTAACGCGCATCTTACGGACGGCGAGGCGCGCGGCCGGGCGGCGCATCCCACACTGCAGAAGCCACTTACGCGACCGCGCCCGGTCCGGGAACCGCACCCGACCGGCCCGGCGGCACGACGGTTCGGATGACTCATGCCCGAGAATGGGGGAGATCCCTCACGGCCGGCGGTTTTTCGCCCACGCGATGTGCCCCGACCGGCCTGGCGCAGGCCGTTGGGGCATCCGGCGCAGCGGCGCGCGCCCGCGCCGGCCCTGCCAGCCGCCCGTGCGGGGCGGACCGGCTCCCTCAGCGTGGTACGTGGCGTGCAATGCGCGGCCCGGGAGCGGCCGAGATGCAGCCTGCCAAAGACCAGACATCACGAGACGGCGCGCCGGCCACACACGGGCGTCTTCTTCTCGTCGAGCAGGATCAGCTCATGACCTGGTCGCTCACCCGCTATTTCCAACGCTGGTTCACGGTGGACGCGGCCGCTTCCGGCGAGGCCGCCGAGCAACTCGCCACCGCCCATGCGTTTACCGCGGTCCTCACGTCCGACGCCCTGCCCAGCGAGCGGGCCAGCGCGATCCACGAACTCGTGCGGCAGCGCAACCCCGTGGCCACCGCCGTGCGGCTGGTGACGGCGGCGACCGAGACTCCCGCTCCCGAGCCACCCTGTCTGCAATTGGAGAAGCCGTTCGAGCTGGCCCGACTGGCCCGGCTGCTCGGTGTCTCTGAGGGTGAGATCGCCGCGACGTGATGTCTGTCTGAGCGGATCCCCCGAGCGAATCTCATGGCCGCCGGCGCTGGCTGGCGGTAGAAAGAAACCGGCCGGTCCGCGCGCCCGTGGGGCGCTGTGGACCGGCCGGGTTGTTGTTGGATTAGGCGGGGGTGAATTCGTAGGGCCGATAATCCGGGAACCACATGTTCGCCCGAACGAAGTCGTCGATCTGGTCGTCGGGGATCAGGCGGCCGATGTTCAGCCGGCGTGCCTCGCGGATGACGTTCGCCGCGATGCGGGCGCTGATCTCACGCAGCTTCCCCTGATCCGGGTACAAGGCGTGGGCGTCGAGACGGTCCGGCGTGATGCAGTCGGCGAGCGTCTTGGCGGCCACCATGAAGAACGAGTCCGGGACCTCGTGGGCCTCGGCGAGGATGGCGCCTAGGCCGACGCCGGGGAAGATGAAGACGTTGTTGCCCTGGCCGATGACGTGGGTCTTGCCGTTGTGCGTGACCGGGTCGAATGGGCTGCCGGTGGCGACGAGCGCCCGGCCGTCGGTCCAGGTGATGGCCTCCTGCGGCGTGCATTCGGCCTTGGAGTTCGGGTTGCTGAAGGCGAAGACGAGCGGCCGTTCGACGTGCTTGGCCATCTCGCTGACGATTTCCTGTGTGAAGGTGCCGGGGCGAGCGGTTGTGCCCAGCAGGATCGTCGGCTTGACGCGCTTGATCACTTCGAGCAGGTCGTGCGGGCCATCGCCCTGGAAGCCGTAGGCCTTCATATCTTCGCGCGTCATGGCGAAGGGACGCTTGTGCGGGTCGCGGATCTGCGTGCCCTCGTGCACCAGGCCGGCGGAGTCGAGGAAGGCCTGAGCCTTGTGGATCTTGGCCGCGTCGTCCGTCTCGTGCGCCATAGCCGAGGCGACCAGCCGGCCGATACCCACACCCGCGGCGCCGGCGCCGGCGTAGACGATGCGCTGGTCGGAGAGCTTCTGCTTGGTAATGCGCAGGGCGCCGTACATGCCGGCCAGGGCCACGCCCGACGTGCCCTGGATGTCGTCGTTGAAGCAGGGGACCCGCTTGCGGTAGCGGTCGAGGACCATGAAGGCGATGTTCTTGTGGAAGTCCTCCCACTGGACGAGGGCGCGGGGGAAGACCTCCTTCACGCCGCCGACGAAAGCCTCGATGAACTGCTCGTAGGCCTCGCCCCGCAGCCGGCGATGCCGCCAGCCGATGTAGTACGGGTCGTCCAGCAGGCCGGTGTTGTCGGTGCCGACGTCGAGGCTGATGGGCAGGCACTGCGAGGGGTGAATGCCCGCCCCGGCGCAGTAGAGGGCGATCTTGCCGATGGGAATGCCCATGCCGCCGGCACCCTGGTCACCCAGGCCGAGGATGCGCTCGTTGTCGGTGACGACGATGAGGCGGATGTCCTGGTTGGGGAAATTCCGCAGGATGTCGGCCATATCGTTCTGGTCGGGCGGGGTCAGCCACAGGCCGCGAGCCTGGCGGAAGATGTGGCTGAACTGCTGGCAGGCCTGGCCGACGACGGGCGTGTAGACGATCGGCATCAACTCGGCGGTGTTCTCGACCAGGACGCGGTAGAACAGCGTCTCGTTGCGGTCCTGGAGGGCGGCGAGGCCGATGAACTTCTCCAGGTCGGACGGCTTGGCCCGGACGTGCTCCATTTCGAGAGCCACCTGCTGCTCGATGGTGAACTGATGCGGCGGCAGCAGCCCCCGCAGCCGCAAGGCCTTGCGCTCATCGGCGCCATAGGCCAGGCCCTTGTTCAGCAGCGGATCGCACAGCAGCGGTCGACCGATGCAGGACACCCGCATCTTCTTGGCTTTCCAGTCAGCTTCGCTATGGCAGTTGTTCATGGATGAATGCTCCGAGTGTCTCCGGGTCGTGAGGACGTCCGCCGCCAAGATGGGGGCACAGGTGCATATCGTCCCCGGATTGCCCGCTATTGCAAGTGGCGCGCCAGCGGGACGGTTCTCGTCGGCGGCCCGTTCGTTTCCGGCGTGGCTCGGGCCGGCTATACTCCGGCCTGTGGAACGGAGCCGTTGCCTCACTGAACCCTCCGAGGAGTGCAGAGAGCATGCTACGCAGCACACTTACGAACGTTGTTCGCCTGTCCGTTCTCCTCTTCGCCGCCCAGTGCCTGGCGCAAGAGAAGCTTCCGACCGATTCCCGTGTACAAACCGGTCGGCTGGACAACGGCGTGAGCTGGGTCTATCGCCAGCACGCCACGCCGCCCGGCCGCGTCTTTCTGCTGGTCCATGTTCGCACCGGCTCGCTGAATGAGACCGAGGCCCAGCGCGGCCTGGCCCATTTCATCGAGCACATGGGCTTCAACGGCACGGAGCACTTCGCCCCCGGCGAGCTGATTCCCTACTTCGAGAGCATCGGCATGGAGTTCGGGGCGGACGTCAACGCCTACACCAGCTTCGACCAGACCTGCTACATGGTCTTCCTGCCGGACACCAGCATGGAGGAGATCGACAAGGGTCTCATGGTGCTGAGCGACTACGTGTTCCGCGACCTGCTGCTCGAAGCCGAGATCGACAAGGAACGCGGCGTCATTCTCGAGGAGCTGCGCGGTGGGCAGCGGGCCGAGCAGCGCATGCGTGACGAGCTTTGGCCCAAGCTGTTCGCCGGCTCGCGCTTCGGCCAGCGCATGGTCATCGGGACGGAGGAAGTCATCCGCGGCGCCGGACGGGATGAGCTGGAGCGGTATTACCGGACGTGGTACCGACCCGAGAACGTCACGGTGTTCCTCGTTGGCGACGTCGAGCTCGACCCGCTGATGTCCGTCGTGCAGAAGTGGTTCGGCGAGTACAAGCCGGAGGGGCCCGCCGAGAAGGCCCACGGGCCGGAGTTCAAGCCGTTCACCGAGCAGCGGGCGATCATCGTGACCGATCCGGAGTATGCCCGCGGTGATTTCGCCGCCATCAACCTCCGCCCCGGCCGCCAGCCGCCCACGACCGTGGATGAGTGGCGCGGCGAATTGGTGGAGCATCTGGCCTGCCGGATGGTCACGCGTCGGCTCGAGGAGCGCGTGCGGCAGGGTGAGGCGAGCTTCCAGGAAGCCGGCTTGTGGGCGGGCAGCTTCTTCGACGAGGCCGTCCTGGTGAGCGCCCAGGCTTCCGGGGAACCGCGGGATTGGGAGGCGGCGGCCCGCGAGGTCGTGATCGAAATCAGCCGGGCCCGGCAGTTCGGCTTCAACGAGCGTGAGCTGGAGCTGGCCCGGTCGGAACTCCGCGCCGCCGCCCAGCGAGCCGTGGATACCGAGAATACGCGGGACGGCCAGGCCATTCTCTTCGAGCTCTCCCGCCTGTGGCACGAGCAGCAGCCCATCATGACCGCCGCCCAGGAGCTCGAGCTGGTCGACCGGCTGCTGCCCACGATTACGCTGGCCGAGCTCAACCAGGTGTTCGCCGACTACTTCCGCCCGGGCACGTTTGCCTACGTGCTGGAGTTCCCCGACAAGCCTGACGTCAAGGTGCCCACCGAGGATGAGGTCCTCGCCGTGGCGCGGGCGGCTTTGTCGGAACGTGTTGAGCCCCCGGTCGAGAAGAAGGGGCCGGGTGACCTGCTGGCGGCGGAGCCGGAGGCCGGCCACGTGGTCGAGTCCACCGTCGACGAGGACCTGGGCATCACGAGCGCCTGGCTTGAGAACGGTGTCCGCTTCCATCACCGCTACATGGACTACCGCAAGGACACCGTGCTGATGAGCATCAGCCTCGCCGGCGGGCAGATCGAGGAGACGCCGGACAACATCGGCGTCACGGCCGTCTCACTACTGGCCATCAACCAGCCGGCGACCAGCCGCCTCAGCTCCAACGACGTCATCGACATCATGACCGGCAAGAACGTCGAGGTGCGCGCCGTTCCCGCCGAGGATGCCGTCGTCATTCGCATCCAGGGATCGCCGGCGGACCTGGAGGATGGTCTGCGGCTGGTCTATGCCCTGTTGCAGGACGCCAAGCTGGAAGAGGCGGCGTTCACGACGTGGAAGCAGTCGCTGCTCCAGCGGCTGGCCATGGCCCAGCAGCGGCCGGATTTCAAGGGCTTCGAGGCCATGCGTGAACTGATGGGCGGCGGCGATCCCCGTCTGGCCATGCCGACGGCGGAGCGCGTCGAACGTCAGACCGTCGCCGGCGGGCAGGCCTGGATCGAGCGTCTGTGCAAGCAGGCGCCGATCGAGGTGGCCATCGTCGGGGACATCAAGCTGGACCGGGCCCAGTCGCTGATCGAGAAGTACCTCGGCTCGCTCGCGCCCCGCGAGCGCACCGCCGCCAACCTCGACCCGCTGCGCAAGCTGCACCGGCAGGCCGGCCCGCTGAAGCGCCGCGTCGAGGTGCCGACGGTCACCGACAAGGCCTTCTTCCTCTACGGCTTCATGAGCTGCGACGCCGTTGCGGTGGAGGAGTCCCGCCTGTTCCACCTCGCCGCCAACATCGTCACCAGCCGGCTGATCAAGCGGGTTCGGGAGGAGCTCAGCCTGGTCTACACGATCCAGGCGCAGAGCGAGCCCAGCATGGCCTACCTCGACAACGGGCTGTTCTTCTCCTACTCCCCGTGCGACCCGGCGAAGATCGACGAGGTCGTGGCCGAGACCGAGCGCGTCTACCGCGAGTTCGCCGAGAAGGGGCCCACCGACGAGGAACTGGCCAACGCCCGCAAGCAGGTGGAGACCGATCTCGACACGGATATGAAGGAGCCGGAATACTGGTGGGGCGTGCTCCAGGGTCTCGAGCAGCACAAGATGGAGCTGGCGCCGCTGAAGACGATCCGGGCCGACTTCGCCGGCTACACGGCGGAGCAGGTGCGGGCGGCGTTCGCGAAGTACTACACGCCGGAGCGGACGTTCGTGGTGACCGCGGCGCCCGTGCCGCCGCCGGCACCGCCGGCGCCGGTCGAGCCGGCGGAGGCGCCGCAGGAGGTGGAAGAGGCTCCGACGCCGTAGGGCGTTCTTCCGGGGCGGGGGGATGAGCGTGCATAAACGAGCCGGCCGGCGATCCGAGGATCACCGGCCGGCTCTGCTTCTATCTCCACCGGAGCGGGCTCAAGACCCTCGCTCCGGGCTGCCCTTCAGGGTTTAAACCAGGAGGGACACGAACGGGGAGATGTCGAAGTTGTTCACAGTGCCGTCGCCGTTGACGTCCGCGCAGTCGTAGCAGCCGTTCGGGTAGGCGTCTTCGAACTCTTCCTGCGTGTGCGTGACGGCGAAGACGAACGGGGCGATGTCAAAGTTGTTCACGTTGCCGTCGCCGTTGACGTCACCGAACAGCACGGCCGCGGCGTTTGCGCCGATGTAGAGCGCGACCTGATAGGACTCGTCGGCGCTCGTGGGGTCGCCGTAGGAGGAGGTCGGGTCGTCGAAGTCCCCGTCCGCATCGACGTCGTAGACGATGTCGACGTTGAGGATGAGACCGCCGAGCGAACGCGGATCCTCGGTGGGCAGGTCGGCTGCCGGCGGCAGACCGAGGTGGCCGGTCTCGCTGATGTTGGAGGACCAGCAGGTGCCCGAGGAGACGGAGTTGCTGTCGGCGATGCCCATGAAGCTGATCGTCCACTCGCGGCCGGAGTTGGCACCCTCGAACGTGTCGCCGAGCTCGAGGATGAGCTCGAGGCGGTAGCCGAAGGCCGCCGGGTCATAGACGCCGCGGATCAGGGCGGAATCGTAATCGATGATGGGGTCGCCGTACTGGTTCACGCGCTGCGTGCCGTCCTTGTAGTGGGTGAGGGCGACGGCGGCAATGAACCAGATGTTGCCGACCGAGTCGATCATCGGGGCGGACACGGACGGGCCGTAGGGGTCGCCACCAGTGACCACGTCCATGGTGGTCATGGTGCCGATCTGCATGCCGCCGGGCCCGAGGATCGGCTTGCCGCTGTCCTGAGTGACGGCGGTGTCGGAACTGTAGGCGGCCATCGTCCACTCGACGTCGCAGGTGGCCGGGTCGAGCCGGGCGACGGCGATGTAGTTGAGCGGGTTGTAGTCGAACGTTGAGGGGTGATAGACCACCGCCGCGGCCAGCAGCCGGCCGGCCTGATCGACGTTCAGGGCGATCTGGCCGTTGCCGCCGTTGAAGGCGACCTGGCTGTGGTAGTGATCGAATTCGTTGTCGCCCTGGATGTTGGTCATGCCCGTGATGTTGTCGGTGACAAGGGCCGGGAGGCTGAGGGCCACGGGGCTGCCGGCGACCGGAGCGCCGCTGGCGCCCACGCCGAAGAGGTCCATGATGGTGGCCAGATCGTTCTCATCCTTGCCGAGGATGGCCGCCACGCCGTGCGTGCTGCCGGGAATGCAGGGGTGGTTCTTGGTCATGTAGGAGAGGCCGCCACGGTGGTCGGTGACGCCCGCCGCCAGATGGCTGGTCGTGTAGCTCGGGGGCGTCGTGGTCACGGGGCCGTACGCGTACTGCGTGGAGAAGTTGCTGGCCAGGAGATAGGGCACGCCGAAGATGGACGCGGGCCCGATGTTGGGCGTGTTGTGCACGGAACTCTGGTTGTGGACGATCCAGTTGGTGGCTGCGGCGTCGGAGCCGCCGGCGTTGCCCACGACGTTCAGGGCGGCGCAGTTGCGGGCCAGCAGGTCCACGTGGTAGACGTTGGTCGGCGTGTACGAGCCGGTGTCGGCCCGGAACATGATGTTGCCCTGCTCGTCGGCGGCGCCCACGCCGTAGGCCGAGAGGTTCTGCGATCCGGAGGATCCGTTGACCGCGGCCAGGATGCGCTTGACGTAGAGCCGGTTGGGGTTGGTCGGCGAGTAGTTGACGACGCCGCCGATAATGCCGTTGCAGGTCACGCCGGCATCGGACGTGCCGAACTCGGACAGCACGACGCCGAACTGGTTGCCCATACCGGTGGGGGTGATGGTCCCCGGCATGCTGTTCTCGGTGGGGTGGACGCCGGCGCCGGGCGTCGCGGTCCACAGGTCATAGCTGGCCACCGGGTAGGCCACGCCCAGGGCCTGGACACGGCTCAGCGACTGGGCCGACAGGAAGTTGTTGAAATAGTCGCTGCTTCCCTTGCTGGACTTGATGAGGGGGGCGACGGCGAACGTGTTGCCCCAGGACGTCGTCAGGGGCACGAGGTCCACCACGTACTCCGCGCACTGGTGGTCGGTGTTCCACAGCGACAGGGCGTCGCCGGGCAGGCCGTTCCCGCCATTGGTGTTGATCGAGACGCTGTCCTGCCCGAACGCGGGGATGGTCAGGCAGACCACCGCGATCAGGGCCACTTGCCACGCGTTCTTCATGCTGCTTCCTCCATTTGAGAACAAGAGCCGTTCCTTCAGATAGCTGACGCTGAGTCCCGGCTCCTACCAGGCCAGGACCGGATATCACGGGGCACTCCCGCCGGACCGGGTGACCGCTGGCGGCCGTGGTCCGGTTCGTTGCCTTTACCCTCCTGCAACAGCCAACGTCCGTTCGCCCGGTGCGGGTTCCCGCCGCCGGGGCTCGTGATTGCTCGCTGTCGCGAAACTCGTGCTGCAGGTCGCCGATTGCCGTTACACCGCCGGTGCTGTTCAGCGTAGCCCCGGCGGATTACGCCGCGATGTCGAGCCGGTTAGCGATCAGAGAAATCTCAGTGTCGCCGGAGCCACGAACGTGCACCGCTCGCCGCACGCTGCCCACGAGGGTACGCGCGGCGGGCGTTAGCTCATGCCCCAGCCCGCTTCATCCCACTCGCCGCCCGCGGGGCATGTCCCGCCCCGCGGCACCCTCAGTGCTACGGTATCACGAAGTCTCTCGGGACGTTGGTCATGCCCTCGCCGGGGTTCCGCACAATCGTCCCGGTCGGATACCAGTAGTGAACCTCCCGCGACTTGCGGTCGGTCAGTGCCTGCACGTGCCCGTCGAAGAACAGGGACTCGATCCTGCCCTTGTTGTCATGCGCATCGCCGGAGAAGGTGTCCGACACACCGTCGAAAGCCCCATGGCGGTAGGACAGGGCCAGGTTCTTCCCACCGCCGGGCGAACCCCGGTCCACGCCGGCGCCGTCCCAATTCGTCGAATCGCCGCTGACGCCGTAGGCGGTCGAACCGGACCACCAGCCTCCGGACGTCGTGAAACTGCCGAACCAACTCGGTTCGGGGGCCGGGTCGATGTCGAGCAACTCGCTGTCTGAGTCCAGATAGCGCGTCCCATCCGCCACGAAGATCTTCCGCGACGGCTGGCCCACCCGGTCAATCCGCGGCAGGAAATCGTCCGTGCACGTTTCCCAGGAGAGGGGGGCCGCCAGGGCTCGCACCGGAAGCAGACTGACGTCTTCCTGCTTCATGTACCCCAGGACCGTGCCCTTCTGATGCTGCCCCACGTATTGGAAGTGCACCGGCATCAGATAGCTCACCGCGGGGAACGGGACTTCCTCGTCCAGCTCGGGCTTGTCGGGCGAATCAGCGTAGCCGCCCGGATAGAACGTCGCGGTGTAGCGCTGCGACGGGCAGCGGAACTCGCTCATCAGGAACTTGAAACGCTCGGCCCGTATGGCCGGCAACTCCATCTCTCCGCAGACGATAGGCGTCATCCAGTCAAACGACTGCACCGGCATGTCCGGCCGGTACAGCGAGTCCGGGCGCGAGCCCCACATCAGCTTCAGCGAGCGGAGGGCCACGCCCGACGTGTTGCAGCCGGGTAGATAGTCCTCGTTGTCGTTGACGTACACGGCGAGCCCGTTGCCGAACAGGCGCATATGGTTGCCGCAGACCACCATCCGGGCCTGTTCCTGGGCGCTGCGCAGGCTCGGCAGCAGGATCGAGATCAACAACGCGATGATGGCCACCACGACCAGGAGCTCGATGAGAGTGAAGCCCGATCGCCGCTGTGGGCGCGGCTTACTGGCCGCCGCGCACTTGGAGCGTGTTGACGTCGACATAGAGGTTCTTCTCCGCGAGTTGGTCGAGGGCGTCGCGATACCTGGCGCTCACCTTGAGAACCCCGTCCACGTTCGAACAGGGCATCAGGGTGTCCTCGCCGGTCTTGGGGTTCCGCGCGGGGATGTGCGTGACCGTCGAGCGATCCAGGTTGAAGCGCTCGCCCGTGGCAACACACACGAAGTTGATGTTATCGTGAATCGGCGAATTGCCGGCCACTTGGAAGTAGATGGCCCCCGTGGCCACCACCAGGAGCACCACGGCCAGAATGAACTTCGCCTTCTGGCTGGATAGCAGGCTACGGATCATGGACGCTCTTCCCGTCCGGGGGAGCCGAATCCCGCGGACCGCTGCGTTTGGTGGTGTTTCTGCCGTTTCTCGTCGACGCGCGCCAGTCGCCACGTGCGCTCGTGCAGCGCCGCTATGCAGCGCCGCATTATGCGGCCACTTTGTTAGTGTGTTGCCAAGATAGCGTCAATATATGGCAAGTGCAAGCCAGTTGCGGTCCTTCGGCCCTCGGACCGCCTCGCTGTTGGCGCGCTGGTCCGCGCAATCTCCGAAGACGGCGCGGCTTGGGTACGCCCGAGAAAGTTATTGACAGGGACCGCCGGCGGGGACTGCTCACGAGTGCCGGCGGGGGATCACTCCCAGCTCACGCCCAGTTGTACGATGGCCGGGATCCGCTCGCTCGTATCCACGAAAAATTCCACGTAGGTCGTCGCCTGACCCTCGCGGTAGAACACGGTCACCTGGTACAGGTAGCCGTCCGTCGAGTCCAGCAGCGTCAACTCGAAGTCCGTCTGCCCCCCGATCTGCTGGATGAACAATTCGCCCGGCGAGCGCAACTGGAAGGTCTCCGTCTCGCCGGTCGTGTTGGTCTGCCATGATTCCATGTGTGCCAGCAGGTACCCGTCCCGCAGCGCCAGGCGCTGCTGGGCCCGGGGCCGTACCGACAGCGTCGGCGTCGTCCGGACCTCATAGCGCACGCGGTCGCTCGATTCCCGACCGTACACGTCCAGCACGGTCAGCACGAACTCGTACTTCGCGTCTCGCCAATCAGCCTCGCCTTCCGGCGTGAGCCCGGTGACAGTGGTCGTGGCCTTGGTCGCGTCTGCGATTTTGAGCGGCCGTGGTCCGGAAACCTGCTCCCAGAAGTAGGTCAGGTCCTCGCCGGTGCTCCCTGCCGCATCCAGCGTGAGTTCGTTCCGCCCAAGCCAGACGACCTGGTCCCGGCCGGCGGCCGCAACCGGTTCCGGTCCCTCCCCGAAGTCGAGGTAGTCCCGGTCTTCCTCCGCCAGCGGGTCGTGCGGTTCAGCCGGTTCGGCGCTGATGAGGTTGTCGGGCTGCGGTTCGGTCGCGGTCTCCGTGCCCGGTTCCGGCGTTTCGGTCTGCTCGGTTGGCGTCTTGGCGCTGGAGGCGCGGGCCCGGTCCGCTGCGAGCAGGTCCTGCTCGTCCTCGAAGCGGGCGTACGCTAATTTCACCTCGGACAGGGGTTTATCGGAATCGGTGCCCCCTACGGTCGCGCCGGCGCGCTTCGGCAGGATCCCGGAGGAAAACAGCACGGCGGCGATGAACAGCACACCGCCGATGACCACGATCGAGCGCATGGCTCGCCCTCACCATCACCACGGGCTGCGGCGACCGCGCGTCAGCCCGTCCATAGAATCGGCCACCTGGGCAACCCGGTGTAAATGTGGACCGGGGGTTTTTGACTGTCGGAGTCGGGGCCGGCCGCTGGCGGATGGCGCGCCGGGAGCGTTTGCGGGCCGCCTCGCCCGGAGCCACGGGGCCGATCTTGGCGGCTGGCCGTCACTTCGCATTGCATCGGGCCCCGGCGTCGGCATAATGAGGGATCGGCCGTTTGACGTATATTGGCATGAGCGCTGGGACCGGGGGACCAGGTCAGCCGCAGGAGAGGATCATGACGCTTTCGAGGAGTACAGGGTGGTTTTTGCCCGTTGTCATGTTGCTGGTGGTCGTGCCGGCCTGGGCCCAATGGGACCCCGCCAACGGCCAATGGGGCAAGGATGACGCGCATGACCTGCGGGTGATGACCTACAACATCCTGGACAACATCCGCACGGAGGAGCCCAAGACAGAAGAGCTCAACGCCTGGCACGCCCTGACGCGCATCGTCGCCGCCATGCGCCCGGATGTCCTCATCCTCCAGGAGGCTGGCGACAACAATTGCTACCAGTGCGTCGATTCCGTCGCTGAGCTCACCACCGTTCTGGAGCTCTTCATGCACGGCGGAACCGACCCGTTCCTCGGCGGCGCGGTCGGGGCTTACGTCCAGAAGTACGCCCCTGATTACGACCTCCCGTACATTTTCGTCAGCACGCGCAATGACGGCTACAACCGCAACGCCATCCTGTCGCGCTATCCCTTCGCGGACCTCAACGGCGACACGCGGAGCCAGTTGTCCGACATCGGCATGGTCCTGCCGGACGCCTACGCCCCTGGTGGCACCGGTGGCATCCGCGGCTTCATGTTCACCGAGATCGACCTCCCGGACGCAGACTACGCCGGCGACCTCGTCTTCGGCGGCGCGCACCTCAAGGCCGGGTACGACGGGCACTCGGATCGCGTCGCTGCTGCCCGCAACGTCGCCTATTACATTGACTACATGTTCAATGGGGCCGGCACCGGGCTTCCCGATCCGAACAATAAGATCGTGGATAACCCGGCCGCCCAGACGATCCTCGACGACGACACCCCGGTAATCATCGCTGGCGACTGGAACGAGGACGAGCAGTACAGCATGTCGCAGTACGGCGAGAAGGGGCCTGCCGCCTGGCTGACGCAGGCCGCCGTGTTGGGTGGCACCGACGGGACCGACCGCGACCGCACCGACATGACCTACGACGACGCCCGTAACCCCAAGAACAATGATCGGGCGACCCATTCATCGAGCAAGCTCGACTACGTCGCCTGGCAGGACAGCATCGCCACGTTACGGCGGGCGTTCATCTTCTACAGCTCGACCCTGTCGAGCACGCCGAGCTGGTTCCCGCCCGAGTTCACCGGCTTCCCGGTTCCCGCCCTGGCCAGCGGGCTGGCCTCCGATCACCGCCCGGTCATCGCCGACTTCATTCTGCCGGAGCCCAGCCTTTTGCCGGGTGACGTCAACGGCGACGGTGAGGTGAACAACTTCGACATCGGCCCGTTCGTTTTCGCCCTGACGCACACGCCGGCGGAGTTCGAGGCCACGTATCCGGGCGGCTGCTACGACTGCGCGGATGTCAACGACGATGGCGAGGTGGACAACTTCGATATCAGCGCGTTTGTCGCCCTGATCGTCGGCTGATCCCCCGGCTTGCCGGTCAACCGCCGAATTCGTTCAGAATGCCGGCGGCGATGGCGTCGGCAATCTGGGTCTGGTAGCTGCTGGTGGCGAGGCGCGCGGCCTCGGTGGGGTTGGTCAGGTAGCCGCACTCGACGAGCATGGACGGCCGCGAGTGGCCGACGAGCACCCTGAAGCCGGCCTTTCGGATTCCGTTGCACTTGATGCCCGCTTTGCGCAAAGCGGCGACGACGCTTTGCGCGGCGGACGAACTGCGCTTGCTTGCGCTGCGGGCGATGTAGACGGCCGCCCCGGTGGCTGAGGCGCGACGGGCCGAATCCGCATGGATGGACACGAACAGATCGACCTTGGCGCGCTCCGCCATGGCGGCACGTTCGTCGAGTTCGGGGAACCGGTCGCCCCGGCGTGTCATCAGTACGGTCGCCCCGTACGATTCGAGCTTGCGAGCCAGTTGGGTGGCAATCCCCAGATTCACCGTCTTCTCGGGCACCGGTCCCACGCCGAGGGCGCCGGGATCTTTTCCGCCGTGGCCGGGGTCCACCATGATGGTGACGGCCCCGAGCAGGCGCCGGGCCGGCGTCCGCTTCACCTCGTGTTGTACTGGGGGGGGCGGCGGGGGCGTCGCTCGCCGCTGCCGCGCCCGCGTCTGCATCATCGGCGCCGGCAGCTCACGCGTCGCGCGGGTCGGAGCCGCACAGCCGACCAGAACCGTCAGGACCAGCATTGCCGATAGAACGCGCAGCATCATTCTCCCTTTCGCGCCGGGATGATAAGCGCTGGCCCCCTCAGGAGGAAAGGCGCTGGCCGCGGCGGTTTGCTCGTGTCGGTGAGAAGGAGCGATGAATCGGCCTCACGACGGCGCCATCCGGTTGTCTTTCGGGTATGGTGCCACACTTCGTCGGCGCGGCGTTGTGAGCCGGCCGGGGCACGGATCATGAGGGAGTTTGCCGTGCGGGAAGCACAGCGGTGGCAG
The DNA here is from genome assembly GCA_050115495.1 of Phycisphaerae bacterium. GTDB lineage: Bacteria > Planctomycetota > Phycisphaerae > UBA1845 > Fen-1342 > JAAYXS01. The sequence goes on from JASFQK010000036.1 coordinate 71,389, forward strand.
TGGGAGGAGCGGAGGGGTAGGTTCAGGTGGCGGCCCGCAATGCTGGCGGGGGTCGCCTTGGCGATGGTCCTGCTGGCGGGCTGCGGCCCGGGCGGGCCCTTGTCCACGCGGCTGCGGGAGACGGTGGTTCGCCCCGAGCCGGGCGTGGTCCTCTTCCTCTGCGACGGATTTCAACCGGACCTGCTGGAGCAGGGTTGCCGCGAAGGCTGGCTGCCCAACATTCAGAAGCGGTTCGTCGAGGGGGGGATGCGCGTGGAGAACGCCGTCACCATCATCCCGCCGATCACCTATGCGGCGATCGCGTCGATCGTGACCGGGGCGTTGCCGCCGGACCACCGCATCACCGGCAACCGCTGGTTCGATCCCGAGGAGCGGCTGTTCCGTGATTACGTCACGATCCGCTACTACCGGGCGGTGAACGAGGATTTCGCCGTGCCGACGCTGTACGAGCGTCTCGATCCGGCGGCCTCGACCAGCATCCAGGCCGCCCACATGCGCGGCGTGACCGACAACATTGCCAACTGGGCCGAGTCGGGTGTGCGCTGGTTCTTCGGCATCTACACGGGCGTGGACAAGCTGACGGCGACGACGGTGGAACGCGTGGCCGGACGGGCGAATGCTCGCGGGCTGTGGCCGACGGCGTTGATGTGCTATTTCCCCGGGCTCGACTCGGTCGGGCACGCGCACGGCGTGAGCAGTCCGGAGTATCGCCGGGCCGCCGAGCACATGGACCACCAGGTCGGCCGCGTCTGCGATTGGCTCGATCGTGAAGGGCTGCTGGAGACGACGTACATGGTGCTCGTCGCCGACCATGGGATGCTGGACGTCTCGGAGTTCGTGGATCTGCTGGCCCTGCTGCGTGACGGGTGGGGGCGCGAGGCGACGGACGCGATCGTGCAGGACGGTTCGTTCGAGCAGCGGTGCCGGTTCTACGACCGGTTCGACAGCGTCGTCGCCCACCAGGACGGCCGCAAGGCGAGCCTCTACTTCGCCGGCACCGGCGGCTGGGACACCGTGCCCGAGCCGGCCGTGGTTGAGCACGTGCTGACCAACCCGCCGGTGGAGCAGCAACTCTGGAGCCTTCCCGGCGTTGACCTGGTGATGTACCTGACCGGCGAGAACGAGGCGTGCCTGCGCAGCGCGCGCGGCACGGCCCGCATCACCATGCGCGACAGGGCGGACGGGCCCGAGTATCGCTACGAACCCATGACCGCCGACGTGCTGGGCTACACCGAAGATGCCGATCTGGCGGCGTTCGTGGCCGCCGGCTTCCACCATGCGCCGGCGTGGCTGGCGGCGACCGCGAGCGCGGAGTTCCCCAACCTGGTGCCGCAGGTCGTGCCGCTGCTGCACGAGCCGCGGGCCGGGCAAGTCATCGTGTGTGCCGCTCCCGGCTATAGCTTCACGCGTGAAGCGGGCGGGCACGGCGGCGTGCGGCGGGCGGAGGTTCGCGTACCGCTATTGTTCGCCGGTCCGGGCATCGAGCCGGGCAGCGTGATTCCATACGCGCAGACGGTGGATATTGTGCCGACGGTGCTGGCCCTGCTGGGCACGGATGCGCCGCGGGATCGCTATCTGGCGGGCGTGCCGCGGCTGGATGGCGCCTGGGCCCGCGCCGTGCGCGCCCGGACGCCCGAAGAAGAGATGAGCAGCGGAGGGAAATGACATGGTGTACAGACGCCTTGGGGTCGTGTGGTTGCTGGCGTGTGGTACCTGGCTCGCCGGGCCGGCGCTGGCTGACGAGGGGCATGCCGAGCATTGCCTCGTGGTGGACACGGACATGGGCCTGGACGACATCGTCACGCTGGCCCTGGTGTTGCAGAATCCCGACGTTGATCTCCATGCCGTCGTGGCTTGTGCGGGGGCGTCGTCGCCGGCGGGCGGTATCGAGTGCATCGAGCGCATGCTCGACCTATTCAATCGCCGAGACGTTGCCGTACACGAGCCGGCGCCGTCGTCCGATCGGCCGGCACCGCCCTATCGCGGTTATGCAGAGAAGGCTCTGCGTCAGGCGCTGCCCGCGTCGGTCACTCCGTGGCACAAGCCCTTCTCGCCCGACGTATACGTTGATATCGATGTGGACCACCACACGACCGTGCTGGCCCTCGGCCCGCTGACCAATCTGGCGGCGGCACTGCGCGAGCGTCCCGAGATCGCCGAGCGGATCGAGGAGATTATCATCCCGGGCCCGCCCTCGGCAGAGGCTAGCGGGAACGCCCGATTCGACCCGGCGGCGTTTGCGGCAGTGTTGAAGTCGGGCGTACCGCTGGCGTTCGTCGAGTCCGCCGGCCAGGCGGGCAAGCCGGCCGCTTGGGCCGAGCCCAATCGACGCATCGGCCAGGGGACTTCGATCGCCGAGACCTTCCTGCAACGCCTTTTCGTCAACGCCGACGTTCGCAACCACTACGTGCGCGAGTACGACACGTTCTACGACGAACTGGCCTTCCTGCACTGCGTCGGCCCGCAGGTCTTCTCGGAGGTGACGAGGGAGCGCGCCAGCGAGGGCGAGCTGCATGTCTGTCGGCCGCGGTCGCGCGAGGCGGTGCTGAAGCTGCTCATGGAGCTGCTCGACAATGGCCGCCAGCACAAGGACCGCGTCGTCTTCGCCGAGGGCCCGCTGCCGGCCAGCATGTTCGCGCCGGACGTCCGCGCACGTCAGGCGGCGATCATCGAGAAGAACGGCGAGAACGAGTGGTTCGCCCAGCTTCTCATGAACGAGCTGCACGAGCATATGGGCGCCTATTCGGTCGTCGGCGTGAAAATGGGGTTGCGGGCGGCGGAGCTGCTCAACGCGCCGCAGCACGGGATGATGGTCGTTGCGCACACGCCTCCCGGTCCGCCGGTGAGTTGCCTCAACGACGGCGTGATCATGGCGACGGGCTGCACGCCGGGGCGGTGCCTGTTCCGGCACGAGCCGGGCGAGGACGGCCGCGTCGCGGTGACCTTCTCCTATAACGATGGTGAACTGACGCTTGTGCTGAAGCCCGAGTACCGCAAGCGCGTCCGCGAGGTGATCCAAGGTCTGCTCAAAGAGCACACACTCGAGGACAAGGAATACTGGGACGGCGTCCGCGTGCTGGGGCTCGACATCTGGGAGAACTGGCACCGGCGGGATCTGTTCGACATCGAGCCTGGCGCCTGAGCTTGTGAGGCAATACCCGATCCTGTGTGGGTCGGGCGTCCCGCAGCGCTGGGTAGGTCCGGTCCCCCGAACACTGGGTGGGTCGGGCGTCTCGCCCGACGTGGCTGTGGCTGCAAGGCGGCGGCGCGGGGCCCAGATTCAGACCGGGACGCCGCGCCGCCTTTGGTTCAGTGTGCCAGGATAGACGGGGTTCAGTCGGCCAGGGCCGCCGCGACGGCTGCCCAGAACGCGCCTTCCTCGCTGTCGCCGTAGTATTCCGCGAGTTCCGCCGCCGCTTCGGTGATGAAGCTCAGTTCGTCGCCGAAGAGGGACGCTTCGAACATGGCGGCGACGGCCGCCGGCGTGGTGGCTCCACCGCCGGCGCGCTCCTCCGATTCGCCCGGCGGCGCGCAATCCGTATTCTCGCAGTTCGGGTGCGCGGTGTACCAAGCCGCCGGGTCCGAGACCTTCTGTGTAAACGGGGCGATGTCGAAGTTGTTGACGTAGCCATCGCAATTCATGTCCGCGTGGTAAAACGCGCAGCCGCGCAGACCGGGATAGGCAAGATCGTAGTTGCTGCCTAGTGTAGTGCCTCATTAGTTCGATGACTTATCGAACGCTGCGTGCGTGCGCGTGATTTTCGGCAAGATATCCTGGAGGTCGGCAGTCCAGACGAATGGCTTGGGGTCGTCATTGTGCGTGTCGA
>JASFQK010000037.1:0-72599 GCA_050115495.1 Phycisphaerae bacterium
GCGGACGCTGAATGGCGCGAAGCTTCTGCCGGACGTGATCGCCAGCGTCCGCTTCATCGACGGAGAAAAACCCGAGAAAGCCGCCGCCTGATCACGACGCCATCAACGACTTTTGACAATAGCTCAGATGCGCGCCGATCGCGCCCGTACCGATTACTGCACTCAGTACGGGCGCGAACGTGAAGGCGGAATAGGAGGGGGCGGCGGTTGCCGATGACAGACTGTCACGCATGAGCCGCCGGCAGCCGATGCGACGTGTGATCCAGAGCATCGTCGTCGCCAACAGCCGGTGTATCCAGAAGCGACCTGACGCGCACGACGCGTGCCGTTGCCGTCCGCGCGTCACGGCCCAGCAGCTCTTCGACACGGTTTGCATCGACGCCGGCCAAGTCATCGTCCAGGATGACCAGCTCCGGCGGGCTGCGCACGGCGCTCAGCAGGGCATGCAGGCCATCCGGCGACACGGCGAGGCTCAGACCCGCCGAGGCCAGCGCGACCTGGAACCAGGCCACCAGCGTGCGTCGGGCGGAGGCGAGCAGCACCCGCCCCGTGAACCGCGGCTGCGTCCGGCGAACTGCGGCGACTCCGGTGCTTTGGACGTCGCGTGATGGTGTTGTGCTCGAATCATCATCGAGGTCAATCATGCTTCCTCCCCCTGTGTGCCTGGCCGCCGCGCCGCTGGCCGGTTCGCTCCGACCTGTTTCGCGCCGAGCGCTGCCGCATCGGCACGAACTGCGGCGATTCGATCTCCTCGAGTTCGGACACGTAGTCGTTTCCCCGTTCGTGCCGGATGCGGTTACCGTGCTGTAGCATATCGTGTCTCCTTGTGGCGTCGGGTTCCCGCGGACACCACGGTCCGCCGGGTAACGACGCCCTAGTTTGCGTCGTGGGGGCTGGCTTCGGTTGTGGACCGGGTCGCCGTCGCCCCGGATGTCGGGGTCCTCAGGCGGGCGGCGTGCCGAACCAGTTCGCGACGCCGCCCGTCGAGCGGGCTTTCGGGAACATCCGTGGAGACGATTTCGATTTTGTAGCCGTCTGGGTCGAAGACGAACGTCTGATAATATCCGCCGTAGATCCTCGGTGCGGTCGCCTGACTCCCTCGTGCGGTTGCGGCGATGTAGATGTACTCGAGGTCCTCGGCCTTGGTCACTTCCAGGCTGACGTGGTCCATGCCGATTGGCTCGCCGCCTCTGGGTAACCCCTGAATCAGTGCGATCCCGAAGCTGAGTGGCGAGGACGCGGAGGGTACGGCACAGATGCAGACGCTATCGCCGGGCGGTACCGCCGGTCGCACCTCGAGCCCGAACAGCTCGCAATAGAACCTCGCGCTGCGCTCCAGGTCACTAACGCGTAAGGCCACGTGATTGATATGTGTTGGCCGGACTCGACTGGGCCACATTGTTGTGCTCCCATCACTAAGAGTTCCACTAGAAGTATCCGCTGCGCGGCTTGGGGCGGGATGAAATGGGCCTAAGGGTTTCCTTAACCCCGCCGGTCAGGGATGCGGAAGGCATGGCCGCGGTGTGCAAACGGTCCGGCGATGTGTGGATAAGCCCGATAACCGGCCGCTACAGCCCGGCAGCCGGGTACGACGACGGGCTAAGCGCGTGGCAGTGTTATCTGGAACTCGCACCGGCCGTCGGAGCGGTTGGCCACGTCGATCTGCCCGCCGTGCAGCTTCGCGACGCCTTGGGCGATCGACAAACCTAACCCGCTGCCCGCCGGCCGCCCGGTGTCTGGCGCTTGGTAGAAGCGTTCGAACAGGTGCGGAAGCTGATCATCAGGGATGCCGGGACCGCGATCGCGAACGGTGACTCGGACTTGCGACTCGCCTCCCTCGACCGCCACTTCCACCGTCTCCCCCGGCGGCGAAAAGCGAATCGCGTTTCGCACGAGGTTGCTGACCATCGACACCAGCAGCTCGGCGTCCCCTGCGACCTCGGGCTCATCCAGCGCTTCGGTCGGCGCGCACAGTGAGGGCTCCAGGCGGATCTCACGCTGCGCTGCGTACGGGTGGCAACGCTCCACGGCGTCGGTCACGACTTCATTGATCGAGGCGCGCGCCTGCGAATGGAGTGGTAGCCCGGCGTCGGCCCGCGCCAGGAGCAACAGGCTCTCCACGATCGTCGCCAGGCGTCGCATTTCCTCCTGGACGCCGGATACGAAACGATCGTACTCCTCGGGTTGCCGGGCCTGACGGGCGAGCACCTGGGCCTGTCCGAGCAGGTGGGTCACCGGCGTTTTCAACTCGTGAGCCGCATTGGCGATGAACCGCTCCTGAGCCGCGAAGGCCGCCTGCAGGCGATCCAGCATGTCGTTGAGTGTGCGAACCATCTCCACGACCTCATCGCGGCCGGATGGAACGGGCAGTCGGCGGTCGAGATGCGCCGCGGTCAAATGCTGGGCCTCGCGGGCGACGCGGCCGATGGGGGCCAGTCCACGGCGTACCAGTTGTTCGGACGCGATCGCGGCGAGAATCAGCCCCAGCGGGATCAGCACCAGCATCGTCTGCCACAATACGGTGATCGCATGTTCCACCGAGGTCAGGCTGACGGCGACCTGCAGGTAGAACGGCGACATCCCGGCACGCTCGTGACGGAACGTGATCATGCGGAACCGGTGACCGACGCCGAGCAGCTCAACCGCGGCGTCCCCGTCAAGTGTCTCGAACACGAGCGTGCCGGCGGCACCCTCGCGGCGGGCGTGGTCCGAGAGCGGCAGTTCCGTGCGGCGCAGATTGGCCGACTGCTCGACGACGCGGCCGTCGTGCAGGCGGATCTGGAAGTAGTACTCGAGGAAGTGGAACGGGTTGACGTGCGGTCGAATCCGGCTTTCCCGTGTGCTGGCGGGGGCTTCTTCGGTCGCGATCTCGACGGCTTCGGCGATCACGCGCGCGCCGGCCATCAGGCGCTGATCCAGTTCACGCCGTAGGAAGCGCTCGGCCACGAACATGAACACGATCGCGAGCAGCACCAGGACCGCGCCAAACATCGCCAGGTTCAACAGGACCAGTCGGAAACGGAGTGTACGAAATGGGTTTGGCATGCACGCCGCTCCTGGGTCCTATGCTCCCGGCGGCTCGTCGCTCAGCATGTAGCCGGCCCCGATCACGGTGTGGATGAGGGGCTTGTCAAAGCCCTTGTCGATCTTGCGGCGCAGCGTCGATACGTAGACCTCGATCACGTTGCCGCTGTACTCGAAGTTCATGTCCCACACCTGCTGGCCGATGTTCGTTCGCGTCAGCACCCGGTTGGGCCGCCGCAGAAAGTACTCCAGCAGCGCGAATTCCTTGGCGGTGAGATGGATCTTCTGACCGGCCCGCGTGACGCTCCGTTTGAGCAGATCCATTTCCAGGTCGGCGAAGCGTAGCACCGACCCTTCACCGGCCTGGCCCCGCCGCAGCAGGGCCTGAATCCGGGCGGCCAGCTCCTCGAAATCGAACGGCTTGACCAGGTAGTCGTCCGCCCCGGACTGGAGGCCCTCGACCTTGTTGCCGGTGGAGGAGAGGGCGGTGAGCATCAGAATCGGTGTCGAGACGCCGCGCTGGCGCAGTCGGCGGCACACGTCGATCCCGCTTTGCCCGGGCAGGAGAACGTCGAGGATGAGCACGTCGTACTCGCCCGACGCCGCCTGGATCTCGCCCGTCTTGCCGTCCCCGACCACGTCGATCGTGTAGCCCAGCTCTTCGAGCCCCTGCCGCAGGAAGCCCGCGATGGTCGGGTCGTCTTCGATAACGAGCAGTCGCATGCCGGCACTCGCTGAAGAACCTGTGAGTCGGGATTATAGCACGACAGCGACCGCCGGTGCGCGGGCGGCAGGTGAACGGTGTGGGCCACGCCCGTCGAGCGGCAGGGGGGAGCGATGCATGTTGCAGGAGGTATCCGACGCGGATGGTGGATGTCAACCGCGACGGCATCGTGAACAACTTCGACATCAGCCGGTTCATAGCGTTGCTGACGGATGGTCGACCGGCTGCGCGAAGGGTGGCGGGTGCAGCCCTACGGGGCGGGGCAGCTGCGTCGGTTCTGCGCGGGCCGCGGTGCGAGGAGGCTGGGCGTCTTCTCAGTCATGACGACTTCCCCGACGTATACAGGAGGCGCGTGCGCGAGATCGTCTGCCGGGGGAATGTGCACCGTTCGCTCTTCTGACTCGAACTGCTCGTTCGGCCGGCGAGCCTCTGTCCAGGCACGCAGTCGGTACTCGCCAGGGGTGACGTCGTGGAAGCGGAATACGCCGGCGTGGCGACCAAATATGCGATAGCCGCGCGTCTGCTCTGGTGTCCGATCCACCGGAACGAGTTCGACGCGGACGTGGAGCCCAAGGCTCGCGGGAATCGGACCCGCCGACGTTACCACGTGCCCCGTCACCAATCGGCCGCACGGTACCAACTCCACACGCGTGACCCCGCCGGGTTCTACGGTGAGTTCCTGGTCATACTGGGGGGCATTCTCGCCGTGGGGCCAGTTGGCCTCCAGCCGCCACCGCCCCGGCGCAACCCGCTCGAAAACGAAGACGCCGTCCACGCCCGTAGAGTTCATCAGCACTTTCGCTTGCACGTCAGCCTCGTGGAACCTGCTGTGCCTTTCAGTCTGGGCAAAGACGGCATTGAATGCCCAGGCGTGCTGTGTGACGCCCGGTATTGGTGAGTCCGGCCACTCGGCGGCCTCCAGCCGCAGTTCGCAGGAGAGGACTCCGCCGAGCAGGCAATGACCCTCGATGCGCCCCCACGGCTCCAGCGTGAGCACGAAATCGGGCGCGATCCTGTCAACGACGGTCTGCGCGTAGCCGGCAGGATGAAGCGCAGCCACAAGGAGCGGTAGTTGCGTATCGGGCAGGCGAAAACGTCCTTGTGCGTCGGTCACGACGATGTGCGTTGGCTTCGCCTGCGCGAGCACCGTGCGCTCGCCGACCTCGACGTGCCCGCGTCGCGACGGGTCCCGGGACGGGCCGATATAGAAGGTTTTCGGCTCGGCCGGGTGTTGGCCTTCTGCGGTCAGCATGAGCACGGTTGCATCGGCGAGACGCTGGCCGGTCGGGCTCAACACGGTGCCCCAGTTTGCCGTGACGTCGTCCACGTCGTCGACTGGCGTTGCATCGTCGACGCGAACGACGGTCGGATCGATGGTCCCCTCCGCTTCAATGGGCCAGTCTTCGCCCCCTGTCCCTCTGAAACGGCGGGCGCGGGGGAAGCTGGTGTCTCCCGCAACCAGTGCCTTCAACAGGTCTGGGACGTCCTGCGCCCAGAGCCGACCGGCTGCCACCAAATCAGGCAGATCCGCGGCGGCTTCGCGAGCGCCCGCCACGTCTCCCCGAAGGAGAAGTGCGGCCGCCCGGAAGTAGACGTAGCTGGCCTCAGTGGCCTCGGGATGCTGCGCTGCGTTTCGCTCCCAGGCATCGCAGTACGCCAGCAGGTCTGCCGGCCGGTCGGAACCGAGCAGGCGAGCGCAGATGTCGAACAGAACCAGCTCCGCAATGTACCACTCAACCGCGTCGCGCGCGAACGGCAAACCATGCACGCGCATGAACTCCTCGTGCGCGGCGTCATTGCCGAGGTCCCCTTTGTGCAACACGGCCCAGTCGACGAGCGTCTCCGGCGTGTATTCAGGATCAGGAGGGCAGATGTCCTGCCAGTCATCCCGACCGTAGCGCACGGCACGTTCGATGTTCAGCAAGGCGCGTCGGGCCGTTGGGTCGCGAGGCATGGCCTTGATCCACTCGAGAGCTGCCGCGCGGGCCTCGCTCAACCGGTTGGCCTCATACAAGTGGGATGTGAGGCCACAGTGGTGGGCCGGCTCTCCAGGCTCGGCTTCGATTCGTGAGGCGTACTCCGAACGTATGCGCACAAGGGTGTCTTCGGGGGTGTTGTCCGGCGCGGGAGGCAGCGGGACCTGCCAGGGGATGGGATGCTGGTTCTCGAAGAAGTATCCCCCCTCGTCACACCCGCCGAACACGTACGTCCAGGTCTGCGGTCCACGCCGGCAGGTGAGCCGGTTTGCCCCTTCAGGAGACCAGGTATAGTCGATGCTCGATGGGACTTCGCCGTCGAAGTACTGCGGTTGGAGTTCGGTCAACGTTCGCGGCCACAGGCCTCGAGCGTCGCGGAAGCAGCAGATGGCCGTGATCAGAAGCTCTGTTGGCTCAGGCGGGTGCGGTGGTGCGACCTCCGGCGGCAGCGTCGGCACAATCGGCGACAAGCGTGTCACGGCAGCTTCGTCGAAACGTGCCCGGCACAACCGACCGTATTCGTCGTACCCCACGATGCCAAGCAGTGCAGACTGGCCGAAGCGGCTGGTGGAGGCGCCGAGCCAGCATCTCTGGATGGGCCGGAGTTCCTGGGTCACGCCTGCCGTCGGATCCAAGCGCACCCAAGGCCGTCCAGGAGCATACAATAGCCCGTCCACATCGAATATCCGGCCGCGGAAGTCGCCTCTGTCGAGCCGGTGCAGATCGCGATGAGAGTGTCCTTTGGCGTCCAGGCTGGAGTGTTTCTGCAACTGCAAACACGACGAGTGAGCCAGGAGGCTCGTGCCATCCTCCAGGAAATGGAGGACGGCCGGGTCCACGCCGAAGTAAGGCTTCATGAAGGCCGGTACGACTTCGACGCGCCGCTCCTCGAGGAGCACGCGCAGATGGAAACGTCGGCGCGACCCGCGCGACACGATCAGGTCGACCCGTCCTGGCGAGAGTGGATAGGGCACACGGTAGATCTGGTCCGGCACAAAGGCCGTCCGTGGGCTCCAGCCCTGGACGTCGATTGTGTCGCGATTCGTGTCAACGGGACCGACCTCAGTGGCCTCGTGGAATACATCCACTTCCACGCGCCCCGCGTTAAGCCATAGACGCGCTATCCAGGCTCGTTGTGGATTCCCCAGCGCCCCGGTGGCGAGCATGTCGCCTGGGCCCAGCGGCTCCAGGCAGGCAGATCTGTCGGCCGGTGGCATACCGTCCGCAGGGGAAAGTCTTGCAACCAGCGTGCCGTCCAACGCGAACACGTCAACGCCGGTGCGGCAGGAAACGGCCCAGATGTTCACGCCGTCGAACGCAACCGCCTGGTACACGTTCTCGTCATCGCGTATGTGCACTTCGTCAAGCACACCGGCCTGCCGTTGCACGAAGATGCCGCGCGGGGCCCAGACGACGTCGAAATCGCCCGCCGGGATGAACTCGCATAGCATCCCACGCCGCTGGCACCAGCCCGCATACCCGGCCCAGTCCAGGCTGGCGAGCGGTTCCCAGGTGCCGTCGCGTCTGGCAATCATCATATGCACGGGCTGAAGCCCCAATGGCACAGGTGGACGCGTGACTTGGCAAGGGTACATGCGTGGTACCCGATACACATCGGCGTTCAACCGACTGAGTGGCAGCCCGGAGCGCCATTGGTCGACTCGTCTGCACATGATGGCCTGAACCTTCGAGGGAACGTCGGGCGGCATGCGTGCCAGCCACGCTTCCAACTCGGCGAGCAGAGCGGGAACGTCACGCGGCTGACCATCGTCACGATAGGTGGCTCGGAAGAGAATGAGTCCGCTTTCGGCCTGGTATTGCACGGCCGGAGCGTTGGCTTCGGCCATCAGTGCCTCCCAGAAGGCGAGTAGCTCCGCGTTGCTGAATTCTCTCGGGTAGTCTGGATCGGCGCTGGCCCGCAGCGGCATGTCCAGAGGCAGCTCTGCGGACAGCTCCGCGCCGTAACGGAGGATGAACTCACGTGTTTGCTCGAGTTGGGCACGGCTGGCCGGGGAGCGCTCGTTGTGAGAACGGTGGAGCGGCGCACTGACACAAGACCTGGCCCAATTCCCCGTTATGTCGAAAGCGGGTGATGTCTCACGTTGTGGAAGGTCGCGCACGAGCGGCAAGACGTCCCGTAGGAATCGCCGATGCAGGCGCGTGCACTCTTCTCCAAGCGGTTCCAGCGGTGCCAGGAGATCAGGTGCGTAGCGTGGACGCTCGCTGAGCGGTTCGTACGTATCGGACATCACCAAGAAGAAGCGGTCCACTGATGTGGCCGAATTCCGGTACAGACGATAAGCCACTTCCTGCGAGAGCGCGCCACGCCGGATGAGCTGCTCCAGAAGTTCCAGACCGCGCTGCCAGTAGCCGATGCGGGCGTACCAGTCCGAGATGGCTTCGTCTGGCGGGATGAGATCCCAGCGCACGTACGCTTCGTACGGCACGATGTGGATGCAGTCCTCGATGATCTGCCGGGCCAACTCGACGGAATCGGGTTTGAGCAGCAGTGCCGCTTCACGCAGGCCGATCGCTCGCCGCAGGGCCCAGAGCCGGGCGAAGCTGTCCGCTTGCCGGGTCAGGAGCGACACCTGCTCGTCGATCGACAGGCCCGGCCCGGCAGACGTTGCGCCCAGCAACTCTGTGGGGAGGTCGCCACGTAGGGCCTCCACGCCGCTGGCGACACCGTCGTATCGCCGCTCCACTGTCCGTTCCGGCTCGCTGCCGCCGCTGACTTGCAGCCAGAGCGTGAGCGCCCCACGTTCGTCGCCCATCTCCTCTACCCGGTAATCGCCGCGGATGAACAGCGGCACGACGTGTTCGGCCAGCTCCGTGCCCGAAATGGCCAGCTCGTGGGCGATGGCCTCGGCTTCCTCTGTCTCAATCACCGCCGTGCCCGCGAACGCCCCTATCCCGGCGGCGAGGACGTTGGCCAGATCGTCCTGCAAGCGGTCGTAGTCGTGAACGAGGTTTCGTGACACGAACGCCGGCACGCCGACGATGCGTGACAAGCCCTCTGGATAACGGCTGCGCAGCTCCGCCACCCGCTCACTCAGCGTCGCGACGATCGGTTCGGGCACGCCCGGTTCGTACGTCAAACACTCGGTCCAGATGCGAGCCCCGATCCGGGCATCGCTGACCACGATGCGCAGCAGGCGCTCATCGTCGCGCAGTTCCCGGCTCAGCAGGAGCAGAGCGTCCGCGCCGAGCAGCCGCCCCAGCTTGAGACGTTGTCCAGCCCCATCGGCCTCCAGCACCGTAGCGAGGGCGAGTTCGCGCGTCGCCTCCGCCACCGCCGAACGCTCGACGAGTTGGATGTCTGGCTGAGCCGCCAGCGCCACGGTGAGCAGATCCACCCACCCGGTCTGCGCCAACTCCGGCGAGCCGATGATGGCCCACCGCTGATATGGACCGGTCTCTGCACCGATCGCCGCCGCCGTGAGGACCAGGGCCAGACCAACGCCCAACAGCTTGTTCACAGTGACGTTCGACCACGATTGGCTTGCGAGGTGTCTCACGACCTTCCTCCTGGTGGCGTCTCGGGACTGGGCTTCGAGGCCGGCTGGCCGGGCGGCGGCGTGTTCCGCCGACTCCGCCGCGAGTCCGGAGTCTCTGGCCGCGAACAGCGCACCAGCTCTTCGGTGATGGGGAGGTCGCCCAAGTCCACGGGCGGAGCGTGCGGAATGTCGTCGGTGTCCGGGACCTGCACGGTCCACGTCTTGTAGGCCCTGGGCTGACCAAACACGCGACGCTTGGACCAGACTTGCAGCCAGTATCCACCTGGGGCAACGTCGTAGAAACAGAATGCGTCGCGCTCATGGAGACGCGGTCCAGCATGCGGAATGATGTCCGCGCCATTGATCATCGTAGCCGGAGTGAGGGCGAGGCTCAGCGAGAGCTTGCGGAGATCAAGGTCGGCACCGGTGGGCGAGACCAGACGACCGGTAACACGCCGGCCGGTCGGCAGGAGCTCAATCCGACTCACTTGGCCGGGCTCCACGGTGATGTTCATCCGGCGGTTCATCGCCGGGAAGTTACCGAGCCACATCGGTGTGAGTTGCCACTCTCCTGGCGGGATCTGCTCGAACGCGAATATCCCGTCCACACCGCTGGACGTCCGCAGTTCCCGCATTCTGGCTCTCTGCTCGCCAAATATGGGTTCGTCGGATGACTGCGTGAAGACGGCGTTGAATGCCCAGGCGTGCTGGACCAGGCCAGCGACCGGCGGCTCCGGCCATGCCGCCGCTTCCAGCCGCAGGTGGCAGGGCTCCCCCTGGCCCAGGAGGCAGTGGCCCTCGATGCGTCCCCACGGCTGCAGGACCAACGTGAGCTGGGGAGCGTCCTCTTCCACCACGGTCTCCACATAGCCGGCCGGGTGAATCGCCGCCAGGACGAATGGTGGCTGCGTGTCAGGCAGCCGGAAACGCCCCAACGCGTCGGTCAGTACGGCGGCTGTCGGTTCAGGTGCAGTCAGTGTGATGCGGCTGGCGGTGCGGGGGGGCTTGGCCCGACCCGGTTGGGTGGAGGCCGTGGTGGGGGATTCCACGGGTTCCTCGGCCGGGGGCGGGGCTTGTGCGGTCATGAGCAGCACGGAGGCATCAGGCAGCGGCTGGCCGTCCGGGCCGAGCACGACCCCGTGACGGTCGGTGTCGTCGTCCGTGTCTTCGCCCGAGCCCGGATCGCAAAGGAGGATCGTATCAGGATAGATGTCGCCGTCCGGGCGGAACCACCAGTCATCGTCCACGTACCCGGATTGGCTGAATGGCGGATAGCTGGCATCCTCAGCAGCCAGCGCGTGCAGCAGGTCCGGTACGCACTTCACCCAGGTGCGGTCGGTCGCCACCAGCTCAGGTAGCTCTTGGGCGACTTCTCTCGCTCGCTCCACGTTTCCCCGCTGGAGCAGGGCGGCCGCCCGAAAGTAGACGTAGCTGGCGTCCGTCGTGTCGGGGCTCTGTTTCGCCTGTCGCTCCCAGGCATCACAAAGCTCGATTACCGCGGTCGATTGTCTCCCGCGGAGTAAGTAGCTGCAGGCGTCGAACAGCACCGGCTCCACCATGCACCATTCAGAGTTGTCGCGCACCAGCGGCCGACCGCCCAGTTGACCGTATTCGCTTTGCACCATGCTGTAGGCGAACGTGCCGCCGTTCAACACGGCCCAGTCAACGACCGTCTCGGCTACGTAGCGCGGGCCCGGTGCTTCCCCGCGTGGCCGATCGTCCGGCCCGAACCGTATGATATGTTCGACGGCCAACAACGCGTAGCGCGCGGCCGTGCTGCGGGGCATGGCTTTGATCCAGTCGAGAGCAGCAGCCCGGGCTTCGGCCAGCTCATTGACCTCGCACAGATAGAACAAGAGGCAACGCCGATAGAGGGCTTCGCCCGGTTCTGCCTCGACGCGCCTGACGAGCTCCTCACGCGCGCGCAAGAGGATCTCTCGGGGTGTGCTGTCCGGTGCTGGCGGAACCGGGCCCCGCCAGGGAACCAGCTGCTGGTCCCGGAGGAAGTAGCCACCCTCGTCGCACCCGCCGAACACGTACGTCCAGGTTTGCGGTCCACGTTGGCAGGTGAGCTGGTTCGCCCCTTCGGGAAACCAGGCATAGTCGATGCTCGATGGGACATCGCCGTCGAAGTACTGCGGTCGGAGTTCGGCCAGCGAGCGCGGCCACAACCCTCGTGCATCGCGCCAGCGGTAGATGCCGGTGATCAACTGGTTCATCACCTCGGGCGGGGCTGGCGGCGCGATGGCGGCGGGCAGCGTCGGCACGATTGGCGGCGGCTGCGTTGAAGCCGCCTCGTCCGTGCACAGTCGATACACTCTGCCGGCCTCGCTCCATGCCAATACGCCGAGCAATGCTGAACGGCCGTACGCCTGAAGCACGCGTTGCTCTGCGGGATAGAGCTCCTGGATGAGTCCGGATTCCTGCTCATAGCGTATCCAGGGACGCCCCGGGACATACAGCAGCCCGTGGTCTTCGATCACGCGGCCATCAAAGGAGCGGTCTTCCGCGTCGTACAGCACACGGACAGACTGCCCCAGGCTGTCCAGGCTGAGGTGCTTCTGAAGCCGGAGTAGCGCACCGCGTGCCCAGACAACCGAGCCATCCTCCAGGAAATGGAAGGAACCGCCATATGACTCCTGGGACGATATGAACCCCGGCACGATTTCGACGCGACGCTCCTCGAAGAGGACGCGCAGATGGAAACGTCGACGCGACCCGCGCGACACGATCAGGTCGACGCGACCGGGCGAGAGTGGATAGGGCACTCGGTAGATACGGTCCGGCCGGAACGCTGTCTGCGGACTCCACTTCTTCGGGTCCCGCTCGTCGGCACTCTCACCGTTGACCTCCTCCTGGCCGGGCTCGGTGGCTTCATGAAACACGTCCGCGCCCACCTGGCCGTTGTCCAGCCACAGGCGAGCGATCCAGGACCGCACCGGCTTGTCCAGCGCTCCGGTCGCCAGCACTTCACCGGGTCCCAACGGCTCCAGGCACGCAGACCGATCGGCCGGCGGCATGCCTTCCTCGGTGGAGAGCTTCGCCACGAGCGTGCCGTCCAGCGCGAATACCTCGATACCCAAGTGGCAGGAGATCGCCCAGATGTTCACGCCGTCAAACGCGACTGCCCGGTATACGTGTTCGTCGTCGCGCACGTGCACTTCTTCAAGCACACCGGGACGCCGCTGCACGAAGATGCCGCGCAGGGCCCAGACGATGTCGAAATCGCCGGCAGGAATGAACCCGCACACCCACCCGTACCGTTCGCACCAGCCCGTGTACCCGGCCAAACTCGGGCTGGCTAGCGGCTCCCACGTGCCGTCTCGTTTGGCGATCATCATGCGCACAGGCTGGAAGCGCATTAGCGCGGGCGGACGTGTGAGCGGGTATGAATCGCGGCGCCGCGTCCAGCGATGCTCCTGCAACTTGGGTTTGAGCTTGGAGCGGTGCATCGCAATTCGCGATCGCAGTTGTTGCGTCGACCGCGAGGCGGTCTCCTCTGGATTGCGGTCCAGCCACGCATCGAGTTCCGCGAGGACGGCTGGTGTGTCGCGTGGCAGACCCTCGGCGTCATAGGTTGCTCCGAGAAGAAGCAGACCTTCCTCGACACGAGACTGTACTTGCGGGTTGTCGGCCTCTGCGGCGAGCGACTCCCAGAAAGCACGCAGTTCGGCGACGCTGAACTCACGCGCGACGTCTGGATCGCTGGTGATTCGCAGAGGTGTATCCAGGACCTCTGGCGTCGACAGCTCCGGGCCGAAACGGATGACGAACTCGCGTATGCGCTCGAGCTTCGCTCGGCTGTAGCAGGACGGCACATCGTACGGATGGTACTCCGGGATGCTGACGCACGCTTTGGCCCACGTCGTCTCCGTCTGGGACGCCGTCTTCGTGCCATCCAGCGGCAGTTGGCGCACAAGCGGCAAGACCTCCTGCACGAACCGCCGGTGCAGGCGCGTGCATTCCTCCCCCAGCGGTTCGAGCGGCGCCAGGACCTCCGCGGGATAGCGAGGGAATGGGCTGCGTCCGTTGCGCGTGTCGGGAACCGTCCTGAAGAACCTGGAAAGCCCGTCGTCCAGTTGCTCGTATAGCCGAAGAGTCACTTCCTGCGAGATGGCGCCTTGTCGAATGAGCTGCTCCAGCAGCTCCACGCTGCGCCGCCAGCGCCCGATGCGCCTGTACCAGTCTTGAATGGCCGTTTCCGGCGGGATCAAGTGCCACCGCGGCGGTTGTTCGTGTGGCACGAGTTTGATGTACTCGTCGATGATCTCTTGGGCCAACTTGACGGAGTCTGGTTTCAGCAGCAGCGCCGCTTCGTGCAAAGCGACAGCACGCCGCAGGTCCCCGAGCCGGGCGAAGCTGTCCGCTTGCCGGGTCAGAAGCGAGACCTGCTCATCGATCGACAGGCCGGGCCCGGCGGTCGCCGCCCCAAGCAGCTCGGTGGACAACTCGCGCTGTAGCGCCTCCACGCCGCTGGCGACGCTGTCGTATCGCCGCTCCACTGTCCGTTCCGGCTCGCTGCCGCCGCTGACTTGCAGCCAGAGCGTTAGCGCCCCACGCTCGTCGCCCATCTCCTCGACCCGGTAATCGCCGCGGATGAAGAGCGGCACGACGTGTTCGGCCAGCTCCGTGCCCGAAATGGCCAACTCGTGGGCGATGGCCTCGGCCTCCTCCGTCTCAATCACCGCCGTACCCGCGAACGCCCCTATCCCGGCGGCGAGGACGTTGGCCAAATCGTCCTGCAAGCGGTCATAGTCGTGAACGAGATTTCGTGACACAAACGCCGGTACGCCGACGATGCGTGACAAGCCCTCTGGATAGCGATTGCGCAGCTCCGCCACCCGCTCACTCAGCGTCGCGACGACTGGCTCGGGCACGCCCGGTTCGTACGTCAGGCACTCGGTCCAGATGCGGGCCCCGATCCGGGCGTCGCTGACCACGATGCGCAGCAGGCGCTCATCGTCGCGCAGTTCCCGGCTCAGCAGGAGCAGAGCGTCCGCGCCGAGCAGCCGCCCCAGCTTGAGACGCTGTCCAGCGCCGTCAGCCTCCAGCACCGTAGCGAGGGCGAGTTCGCGCGTCGCCTCCGCCACCGCCGACCGCTCGACGAGTTGGATGTCTGGCTGGGCCGCCAGCGCCACGGTGAGCAGATCCACCCACCCGGTTCGCGCCAGCTCCGGCGAGCCGATAATGGCCCACCGCTGATACGGACCGGTCTCTGCCCCAACCGCCGCCGCGGCAAGGACCAGGGCCAGACCAACGCCCAACAGCTTGTTCACGATGCTGCACTCCCGGCCACGTTGCACGTTGGACGATGGCCCCAGTCGCGGAAGGGGTGATCCTCCCCGGGCGGTCCTTTCTGCGCCGCCACCTTCAATCCTGCCCGCGTCAGGGCGCGTTGGCCGACTCACGGGGCAGGCTGCGCTGGAAGTGCTCCAGCACGCGCACGCCCAGCACGCGGCCGGCTTTCTCCAAGGCCTTCTTGGCGGCGATGTTTTCCGACAGATCGACAGCACGCTCCGTAGTGCGGTCGGCGAGGACGATGCGGCCGCTCGTCCGGTCGATCACGTTGATCTCGACGCGGGCGGCACAGCTCAGCAGGTTGCCGATGCGGGCGGCGAACTCGCTGAACCCCTCGCCGACGATGACGCAATCGACGCCGGCCAGGGTGCGCGGCCAGCTCCCCGGACCATTCTTGCGCAGCGCACGTGCAAAGTCGGCCAGCTCATTCTGCGGCACATCTTTCACCGTGAAGCCGCACTCCCGCAGCAACAGCTTGATTTCGGTCTCCACCGCCGGATCAGGCACCTGTCGCGCCGGTACCCGCGCGTGCTGTTCCGGGATGATCACGGCGATCACGGGCTTGCGGACGCCGGCTAGGCTCGCCTTGAGTCCGGGCAGTGGATCGCGCGTGGTGTCCTCATCGGCGACCAGCCGAGGCCCGACCTCGCGCAGACGCTGGGCCACCTTGGCGGCGAGCTCCATGACGAGTTCGCCCATGTCGGCGTCACCCTCTTTCTTCACGAGGACACCGTCGACGAGGCTCGTCTCAGTGCCGATCAGCTTGGCGGTGATGAACGTCTGCTGGCCCATGACGAATGCCTTGCCGACCACCAGTAGCCGCGCGCCGACCACCTTGCCGACCTTCACCGCTTGCTCGGTCTCGACCACGCCGCTCAGGTTCAGCTCCAGTTCCTGCAACGCGCGTGGCAACGTGGCCCGGTCGACCAGGCGAAAGCCGCGTTCGCCGGAGAGCATGATCGCCAGTGTCTCGCCGATCTGCTTGCCCAGATTGGGCTCGCCTGGCGTGCTCGAGTCAAAATCGAGCACGGCGACGGTGAGTTCGGCTTGCGGCCGGCTGGTTGGCCCGGGCTGCGTGGCCGTCGGCGGGCCGGCCTGGCCGTGTGTGGGAATCGCCGCGACGGCTGCAAGCACGTACAAGCAGAACGTCGTGCACCAAACGCTCGCCCCCGATCCTGTCCATCGTCTCATCACAACCCCCTGTGTCGTTTTCGGATGCTCCCCGGCGACGTGCGGCCGGGATTCGCTCGCGCAGTGTCTCACGACCCACCTCCTGGCGGGATGTTGATAACGGGCATCGACGCCGGCTGGCTGGCCGGCGTCGCGGACCGCCGGCTCGGCGGCGGCGTCGGCTCCGGGCGGGTGAGCAGGTAGTCCAACGCGTTCCTCAGGAACAACTGCGCACGCGGATCGTCCGCCCACGCCCCGAACGGAAGCTGACAGAGCACCAACCGACCGGCTCCGAGCTGCTTGCTGACCAGCAGGGCGTCGATCGGTACGGGGTCACGTCCGCCGACTTCGCGCGACCAGTATACGATCTCCAGGGCCGGTTCGTCCGCCGGCAGTTGCACCGCCGACAGCGCCGGCCCGGGCGGCTCGTACAGGCTGGCCACGTCTTGGGGCTGCAGGTCACTCAGCAGCAGGTGCTCGCCGTGTGCCAGCAGCCGTCCGGTTCGCGGCCGCCGGGCTACGGGGTAACCGGCCAGCCGCGCCATCCGCGTCTGTGCGCAGGCCAAAACGCTCGCCCCGGCGGACGCCTGATGAAGCAACGGCTCCTCATCGAACGCACCGATCAACGCGTCCGCGCCAAGCAGAATAACGTCTGCCTTCGCCAGACGCAGTTGCCCCGAATCCGAGGCGAGCGTGTGGGGAATCCCGTTGGCTGTGAGCAGGTCGGCCAGCCCTTCGTCGGCGCAGACCAGCAGCCGCCTGGCTCCGACACGCTCGCCCACGCCGGCCAGGAGATCCGTCGGATACGTGTGGATGGTCCGTTCGCCGCGGTCCAGCAACTGGCCATTGTCCTGTCGGCGAAGCTCGTATGACCAGCGCAGCTCCGACCGGGTCCGCGCTTCGGGGGGAGTAATCGTCAACTCGCCGGGGCTGCCGCCCGTGGGCAGGGATAGCTCACCGCTGGCCAGTTGGATCCCCGACAGGCTGAGCTGCCAGCTCAGCACGGCGGGCGGCAGGTTCTCCTGCTGTACCGCCCACTCCACGGCAATACTGCCGGGGCGTCCCCCGAACCAGTGCCCGTGATTGGACATCACGACGAGCAGGGCGATGACGGCTGGCTTCATGGCCGGCCACCTCCTTCGCTCCGTGCGCTGGCGACGGCCAACGCATACTCACCCTGCCGCGTAAGCACCTGACCCGCCGCACAGACCTCCCCGGGCCGAATACACAGGTCTGAACCGACGGCGCCAAGGGCTTCGCCCTGGTCTTGGCGCCCCAGGAATTCTGCATAGATGCTCAGGTGAGCCGGGTCGTCGGCGGACGTGGCCAGCAGATAGCGCACGTTCTCGCCGTCATCCAGCGGCAGCGTCAGTTCCGCCGAGTGACCCGGCACAATGACCATGTCCGTCTGGGACACAACCGCGTTTCCCCGCAACAACGCCAGACGCAGCAGCATCAGGTTGTCCGGTGCCTTGTCCGGCTCGGCGGCCAGCCCCAGGTCGGATGCCCCTGGTGCGATGGCGACCCAACTCGCCCTATCGTCGAAGACGCCGGCGACCTGCCGGAACGTCGCCACACGGTTGTCGATCTCGGCGGGGCTGAACGCCAGCGTGGCCGTGGGTGGCGCTTCGTTCGAGAGCATCGGCGCCGCCGACCGCGGCACCGCCTGCCAGCCGAGCAGAACACCCAGCAGCAGGGCGGCGGCGAGGGCGAGCGGGTGCTGCCAGATGCGTCCTGGCCGACGTAAGGCGGTCTTGGTCAGACGGGCTTCAAAGGCCGCCCAGCCGTCCGCCGGTTCGTCGGGGATCTCGGTGGCCGCCGGATCCCCCCCGTGATCCAGCGACGCTCGGATCTGGTCGTAGTCGCGGACGGCGGCGGCACATTCGGCGTCCTCCTCGGCCCATTGCAGGGCTACCGCCACACGTCGGCGTTCCTCTGCGTCCCAGCCGTAGTCCAGAATGAGTTGCTTGGCGATTTCAGCATTCATGGCCGCCGACCTCCAGGGTCGTCGCCGCATCGGCTGTGAGCTGGCGGCGTAGCTGTTCCATCCCGTGGTACAACCGCCGGGAGACTTCCGCGGCGCTGCACCCGAGCATTTCCTTCACTTCGTTCCCCGATAGCCCGTGCATGACGCGCAGGACGAGCACCGCGCGGGTCGCGTCCGGTAGTGTATCCAGGCCGGCGAGCAGGGCCTCGTGGACCGTCGTGTCCGGCGGCGACGGATCCCGGTGGGTGCCACCCGGTGCGGCCGGCCCTTGCACGCCGCGTGAGAGTGCTGTCTGCGCCAGCGTCCGTTCCTGAACCTTTCGCCGGCGGAGCAGGCAGAGGCTCTCGTTTACGACCACACGCGTCAGCCACGCTTTCAAATGGTCGGGGGCGGAACCGCCGGTCACCTGCTGGCAGGCCTTCAGGAACGCCTGTTGGCAGACGTCCTCCGCGGCGTGCCGGTCCTTCAGGATGCCGGCGGCCACCCGGAACAACGCTCGCCCATGGGTTGCACTAAGTTCGGCGAGAGCCTGACGCCCCGACATCAACGCGTACTCCACGTGGAGTTGTCTCTCCTGGCAGCCTCATTCTAGTGGATGCGCGAGGGCCGGCGTTTTTTGGGGCGCGTCACGGAATTTCGGGGAGCTCGGGAAGCGGGTTGGGTCCCGCCGACGCCAGCGGCAGCAGCAACCGCACGGTGGCGGGAGGGCCGCACCGTCAACGTATCCGCCTATTGGGCGGGCGGTTATGCTTCGGTCGGGGCGTGGGGCAGGTCGAAGTAGATCATTGCCGTCGAGGGGACGACGGGATACTCGACGCGGCAGCGGTAGACGTCGAACGCCTGGTCATTCCACCCAAGGCGATCGAACACGTGGCGGGCCAATTCGGCGTAGCGGGGGAAGTCCTGCGTCTGGAGCACGGACGCCCCGCGTCCGAGATAGCTGACGGTCTCGCGCGTGGTTGGCAGGCTGCGTTGCCGCCACGGATCCTCACCGCGGCGTTCACAGAAGTGCTCAACACAGACGGCCGCGCCCGGCAAGTTCGCACCGAAAGTCCCCTCGTGCACCAGCAAATCCAGTACAACCGCTTCGCAGGGCGTCCGTACCTTCTGGCACGCATTGAACCGTGGGTCCTTCTCTCTCCAGTGGCGACAGCCGACTTCGCGTATCACATGCCCTTCGAAACAGGTAATTGCACTACACCGGCCAACACCTCTGCTGACGAACTCCCCCTGGAACTCGTTCGAAGGCTCCTCGATCTCGCGAAACTCGGGCAGAGGCTCGCTGCAGAAGTCGGACAGCAGAGACATCCGATCAGCGCCAACAGCCGTGCCTAACGGCTCGCGGCAGACCTTCTGTATGCAGCCGGCAGGAGTAACAGCGCACGCCCGCGAGACGATCAGCGGGGCGTCGCCGCGCAGTTGGCGCAGGGAGATGATCCCCTCGACGCGGGCCATGTCGAACATTGTTGGGTTGGTTGCTGGCTGGACAGCCATGAACTTGAGCAGCGTCTTGGCCTGCATGCCCAGGATGTGCTTCAGCCCTCGAAAGACGAGGCGGCGATGTGCCAGGTCGATCTGCCTGGCCTCTTCGCCGTTCAGGAGCGAGCCGATCATGGAGTCAAACGTCGCCCGGTCGCCAGCGTGCTTGTTGACCAGACGCTCGAGGTCGGCCGTGGCTTGCTCGGCGGCCTGGATGGTCCCGGCGTGCACGCCTTTGGCGGCAGCGGCCTCGAAGAACTTTTTGAGCACTGCAGGCGTCGGTACGTGCGGTGCGGCCGCGAGCGGATCGGCCGCCGTGGCCACCTTGTAGAGCCTCCAGCTCGCCGTCTTCTGAATGCGCAGGGCACGATGTAGATCGGCGCTATCGGTGACTGGGCCGGGAACCGCAGCGATCACATTGGCCAATCCAGCCCGTACGCGTCCTAGGACGGCGGCCGTCTCATCCTCAAACGATCCTCTTGCCCCGGCTTGTGGTTTTCGCTCAGCCATAACGCCTAGAATAAACATCTTCGCGTTCAAGTCAATCTTCATGGGGTGGTATCTGCGAAGATTTACAGAAATCTTCCCACAAAGATTGACACGAATTCACCGGCCTGTTACAGTAGCGGTTGCCGTGAGCGATCTCGAGGTGGAGCGGCTGGGTCTTGGCTCAGACGAACACGACGTAAAGGAGGTGGCAAGATGAGGGAGAGGGCGAAGGTGGCCAGCGAGTATGCCGGCAGAGCACGCGGTCATCGACGGGCTGCTCACGGCGGCGGCCCCCGTGCCCGGAAGTGCCTGCGGAAGATATATCAGTTCTTCGAAGACGCGTGCTATGCGGAGTCACGGATCACGCTCCCGCGAGTTCCATCAGTATCCGAGCTCCCAGGGTTCAAGGACATATGGTAGAGGAGGCGTAACACATGAATTGGAAGAGGTTCACTTTTGGATTGGGCGCCGTGCTGTTGTGTGCGAACATGATTGCATACAGCGCAGATCCCGCGAGCCCGACGGCGTCCGTTTCCACCGTGAGAGCGACGTTACCCAGGACTGCGGCGGTGATGCCTGCAACCACGTGGAAGGTCAGCTTCAAGACCGCAAGGAATCCAGTCCTGGCTGGTGGTGAAGCTCCCGTGACTGACGCAGTGAAGAAGAGCGACGTTACCCTCACGTTGGGCGGTTCGCGCGACGTGCCGGACAACGACACCTGCGAGAACGCGATCCCCGTCGCCACTTCGTATCCCACCACGATCTGCGGAACAAACGTGGGTGCCACAGACGACTGCCCGGCGTACTTCGATGATTATGAAGGCGTCTGGTATGCGATCGAACTGCCGTACGAGTACAACACTCTGGTGACCGACTACTGCGCGACCGACCTTGAGTGGCCGTGCGAGCTCGGAATCATCTGCTATGAAGACTGCAACGACTGCTCAGCCTTCATCGTCGGTGAAACTGATTGGCAGGATTGCGGCGACGGCAGTTGGAGCCCAAAGATCTGGTGGGAGGACCTGCCGGGGCCGACGACCGTGCTGCTTCCGATCTGGATCAACCCGGCCCAGGATTTCTGCATCACGGTCGACGTAACGGAGTCCTTCCCGTGCAGTGTCGATTGCCCGGAAGGAAGTGTTGCGGAAAGCGAGGCTTGCGGCGAGGACACCAACGGCGGCTGTGGCATGGATACGCCGGCGTTCGAGCCACTGACCTGCGGCGAGACAGTCTGCGGCACGGGCTGGGCCGAGGGGGGGGGGCGTGACACCGATTGGTACGAGATCACCATCGACGAACCAACCTTCATGACGTGGACGGTCGCGGGCGAATTCGAGAGTGGCGTGTGGGCCGGCCTGGTGGAAACGGAGATCCCCGGCGTGCCGGACTGTGATCTGTTGTCGGGAACACTCATAGACCATTGGGCGTATGACTGTGAAGAGTTCAGTATCACCTATGCCGCACGTCCAGGCACCTACTGGTGGTTCGTTTGCCCTGTCGGTTACCAGAGGACGTCTTGCGACGCCCGGAATCAGTACGTTGCCACGATGAGGTGCCAGCCGTGGGAGATCCGCGGCGCCTGCTGTGACGAGGATACGGGCATTTGCAGGGACGGCGTCCTCATGCAGGATTGCCCTGAACCGATGCGTTTTACCGAGAACACGCTGTGTGCTGACTTGATGCCGCCGTGTGGCGGTTGCCCGGAGAGCACGATCGAGATCGAGATTCAGACCGATTATAACCCGTCTGAGACGACATGGGAGATTACGGATCACGACACCGGTGCGGTGATCTGCTCCGGCGGTCCCTACGAAACGCAGTTCTGGACGTACTTCGCGCACTGCTGCATCGGCGCGGACGACTGCTTCGACTTCACGATCTACGACTCCTATGGCGACGGCCACGGGACGATGGGTGGGTACGCCGTCCGTCTCGACGGCGTCGAGCTCATCAGCACAATCGAAAGCGGCTGGTACGGCGCTGAGATCACCCACAGCGGCATCGGCGCCAACTGCGAAGCCGGCCGCTGCTGCTATGAGCCCTGGCCAAATTGCGCCGACGCGACACTGTTGGACTGTGTCAGCGTCTACGACGGCGTGTGGACCGAGGGGCTGACCTGTGAAACTGATCCGTGTCAGAATCCCGACATTCCCGATTTCGAAGTCACTGCTCCGTATACGTCGCCCCAGCGAACCACTTGTGGTGGGATCGACCGTTGCCAGCCGGAAGGCAACCCCCTTGTCCACGAGGAACACGTTTATCTCGTCACGATTCCGAACGACGGCCTCTGGAGCTTCAACACGTGCCTGGAGACAACTTCGAGCACGTGGCTGTCGGTTGGTACGTCGATGTGCGAAACGGACATCGGTTGGAACGCGGGCGCCTGCGGCGAGTCTGCCGAACTCGTCGTGACCCTGGACGCCGGCGAGTACTTCGTCACCGTTGAAAACAGACTGCTGTGCGGAACGTACGTGCTCGACATTCACGAGGTCATCCCCTGCGACGTTGAGTGTCCGGCCGACGCTACGCGCGAATCCGAGCCGTGCGGTGAGAGCATCAACAAGGGCTGCCACGGGCAGCCGGCTGTGTTCGAACCGATCGCTCTTAACCAGCCGATCTGTGGCACGCTCTGGGCTGCCAATATGGAAGCTGACAATGACTGGTTCGAGTTCGTGGCTCCGGCAGATGACACGATAACGTGGTCGGTCCGGACGAACTTCGACGGCATCGTCGGCGTGGCCCACCAGATAGTGCCTGGCGAGCCAGGTTGCAGTAACCTCAGCGGTCTCGTCACTCCGAAAGTATGGACGTGGTCGGATTGCGAGGACGCGAGCGTATCATTCCCGGTCGTGGCTGGCGGCACCTACTACCTGTGCATCCTTCACCAGACGATGTACAACAATCCGTGCGGCACGACCAATGACTACGTCGCTACACTCACCGGCACCAACAACATCTGCGGTGACCTCGATGGTGACGGCGATGTTGACCATGACGATTACATGATCTTCCTGGGCGCCTTCGGCACGTGCGTCGGCGAGGCCAACTACGTGGCCGAGGCGGACTTCGACGGTGACGGATGTATCACGCTCGTCGATTACCAATCGTGGGTGGTGTGTTACCGCGACACGAATCCGGGCGGTAAGTCCCCCATGCTCAATCCAAGCGCGAAGGGCAAGATCCGGAAGTTGCCCGTCGGAGACATCGAGCGACCGTAGGCTGAACGCGGGCGGGGGGCTGCCCGTCGGCCTCGTGCCGGCGGGCAGGTCCTCCCGCGCTGTGCCGGTTCTGAGGAGTGTTTTGACTACTGCCGAAGGAATTCGGAGGAGGCTTTGACATGAGAAGACTGCTGTGTTCCCTGATCACGGTTGCGGCGCTGGCTGTGAGCGCATCCGCCGCCATCACGATCGACTTCGACCCGTGTGACGCGTACATCTACGGCATCGGCAACACGGTCGACGTGGACATCATTGCCGACATCCCCGAGGCCGACGCGATCCTCGGCTGGGGGATGGACGTCATCGTCGACGATCCGTCGATCGCCGACATCACGCACGTGGCCATCAACGAAGTGCTGTTCGATGCGGCGTACGCACCGGACGGCGACGGGCTGGCCGCGCTGGTTCCCAACGCCGGGACCGTGTGGGGCGACGACATCGTGCTCGCCACGCTGACGTTCACCGCGTACGACGGCTATGACATCTGGACGGAGATCTGGGGCTCGGACGACAACCCGAGCGACCTTATGGAAGGGTTCGCGCTGGACGGCGGCGGCTTCGCCGATGTGCAGTACCTGACCGGCTTCGTCAATGTCGAGATTCCCGAACCGGCGTCATTGGCGCTGCTGGCCCTGGCGGCGCTGGCGCTGCGTCGCCGGTAGACGAGCGACTCCTGACCCACTCTCAGAGCAGGGCTGCTCGCTTGCCGGGCAGTCCTGCTGCTTTGCGCGTCAGGCTCGCTGCACGCACGCTGTCTCCGGTCACCTGTCGCGCACCTGAACCGAGAGGAGCCGTGTTTCAGCGGTGGCGTAGGGCGACCAGTCCGCAGAGCAGCAACTGGGACATGGCCGGCTCTGGCATCCAGCCGTAGGCGAGCCCATCCACATCCATGAACTCCCCCGGGGCTCCCCATTGGTTGTCGGACGCCAGCACGACATTCAGGGGAATCCTCGTGCCGATCGGACCGGCATGGTAGGCCAACACGCCCTCGCACCAATAGTCGATCCCTTGGCCGTGCGGCCACGTGTCCGCGCAGAAGAACGCGTAGCCAGCACTCCATGAGTACCCCGTCGGCACGAATTCCGGGCCCTCACCGAGGTCGTCCAGCACAAGGATCTGGTGATCGGGCGTAAAGCGAAAGCCCGATGTCGGCAGCCCGTCTCGACCGCGACCCAGCAGGTCGTACGTCGTTCGCGGGGATACGTCGGAGAAGCTCACTTCGGCGTACAGGAATCCCCAGTCTATGTCAGAAGGGAAATACTCGGCGGGGCTAACCGCTTCGACGCGCTGCCCACTGGGCACATTCTCATCTGTGGAGAAGCGCAGGTGCTTCTGCCCCCAGGAGGGGTGTTCGTCCGAGATCTCCGGGGCCGTGACTCCTGTGCTGGTCCAGCCATGCTGTCCCGCAATCGGTCCCAGCGCGTAGTTCTCAAAACCGACAAGCTGCGTGCGGACGCCAGCGGCGGTGACGCACAATGGCAGTGCCGCGCACGCGATAGCAATCCACCATTTCATCGTAGCTCTCCTTGTCTGTTCAGCCGTGTGGAGCGAAAGGTCGCACGCGTCGTCGCACGTCGGATGTGTCCCGGAAGGTCGTGCGCGGTTTCGCTGCTGGTTCGTGCCAAAGCATTGTATGGCCCTGCCCTCGGCGTTTTCCTGCACCTCTTTCTGGGGGACGCGGGCGGAGTGAGGCTGCCGTGGCGGGGGTCAGACGGCCGACTTGCGGCTAAAATGGAGCCGCGGGGGGGGTGATTGGCCATAAGGAGGTGTCGCAAATGCCGCGGATTCGCATGCACGGGCAGTGGTTTGGGCGATTTCATTTGCAGGTACTGGCGCTGTTACTGCTGTCGGCGGCGGCCGTGGCGCTGACGCCGCAAGCCAAGCCGAATCCCGATCCGGAACGCTTCGCCAACGAGATCCGCGCGTTCGAGCAGTGGGACAGAAAGAACTCGGCGGTGGCGGACGCCGTGCTGTTCGCCGGCAGCTCCAGCATCCGCATGTGGCCCACGCACGAGGCCTTCCCCACGCTGCCGGTGATCAACCGCGGGTTCGGCGGGGCGCACATCTCGGACGTGATCCACTTCGCCGATCGTGTCGTCCTGCCGTACAAGGCGAGGGTGATCGTGTTCTACGCCGGCGACAACGACATTGCGGACGGCAAGTCGCCCGAGCAGGTGCGCGACGACTTCAAGTCGTTCGTTCAGTTGGTGCGGACGGCTCAGCCGCAGGTGCTGATTATCTACCTGCCAATCAAGCCCAGCGTGGCCCGCTGGTCGCACTGGCCGCAGATGCAGCAAGCCAACAAGCTGATTCGCGAACTGTGTGAGTCCGGCGAGTGCCTCACCTACATCGACGTGGCGACGCCGCTATTGGGGTCGGATGGGCAGCCGCGGGCGGATCTGCTGCTCGAAGACGGGCTGCACCTCAATGCCGAGGGCTATAAGGTGTGGACGCACATGCTGACGCCGATTCTGCGGCGGCTGATGCGCGACTAGCGTTCACCAATCGTGGGCCGCGGGCGGGCCGGGGTCCTGACGCGTGTCGCCACGCGTCAGGACTTGCCGCCGCTCTCCCACGATCGTTCGTCAGGGGGGAGTCACCATGCGTTTCTATTCGGGGCCGGTGTAGAAGCCACTGAGCAGGGTCATGTCGTCCTGATCAATGTCTCCGTCACCGTCGACGTCGACGCAGGTGCAGCCGCCGCCCACGCCGCCACCGTCGCCGCTGAAGCAGGACTGGAACGTCGCGAAGTCCAGCAGGTCCACGTCGCTGTCCTCGTCGCAAGAGTGCGGCAGCATCCCGAACTGGAGGTTGTCGACGACCAGCGAGGCACCGTCGCCCCAGGTGAACAGGCCGTTTTGCATCGAGAGCGTCACGGCGAAAGCGTCCATCCCGACCAGCGAGCCCGGTACGGGGCCGACCACCGTCTCGAAATCCTCCGCCAGGAGTGCCCCGCTCGGATCGGAAACGGCGACGTTGTCGAAGTACACGGTGGCGCCGGTGCCCCAGGTTGGCGTGCGATACCCGAAGACGATGATAGTCGCGATGTAGGACGGGGCGCTTGTGTCGAACCCATCCTCGGCCGTGAAGGTGTTCAGCGTTCCACCCAGCGTGTGGAAGGTGCCGTCGACCGCGGGGCTGTCCCAGGAGATCCGGCGACCGTTCTGGTCTTCGAGCCGCAGGGTGATCATGCCCGCCGACTCGCCGGCGCCCGGATCCCAGACGCCCTTGCAGTCGGCCGTAAACGACACCTGGCTGAGATTGCTCATGTTGATCTCGATGCCGGGCCAGGCCACGCCGGCCCAGTACCAGCCGGGGGGCGACTGGATGCCGGTCACGGTGAGCTTGCCGCCGCCGCCGCCGCCGACACCGCAGTCCGTGCAGCCCTCGACGGACGCCGTTTCGATCGAGGCGCCCCAGCCGAAGCCGGCGAACGCCGTCTCGCCTTCGATCCCGATGTCCCAGGAAGTAATCGTGGAGCCCCACTCGGGATAGAACTGGCCGCCCTCCGGTGGCCAGGTGGACTCGCCGTCGGCCAGCACGGCGCCGACGGACTGGAACGTGCCGTCCGCGGTGCCGGCGAAGCTGACGTGGCCGGCCTCCTTGAGCCGCGGGGCAGGGGACGGCGACAGGTAGACGTCATCGACCGTCAACGTGCCACCCCAGTTGCCATACGCTGAAGAGGGCGGCCCTTCGCCGATGAACATGATGACCACGGCGTAGCTTAGATTCGTGTCGAGGTCGAAGACGCCGTTGCTGCCGTCCGCGAAGCCGCTGACCGTGTAGCCAGACAGCGGGCCGCCGATGGACTGATACGTGCCGTCGTAAACCTGGTCGAAGCCGATCCAGTCGCCGTCCGGGTCTTCGAGCCGCAGGATGTACTGGGCCGGTTCCTGGAGCCACGACTCGTTCCACGTGCCCTTGACCTTCGCGGAGATGGTCACGTTGGCCAGGTTCGTGGAGGCCAGGATCTGGTCGCGCCAGGCAGCGCCGGCGTACCAGTAGCCGTAGTCCTCCGGCCAGACGTCCCGCACTTCGATCTGCATGCAGCTACCGTTGTCGCCGTAGCCGCCGGTCGTGAGCCCGCGCACCCACACGCCGCCCGTGGCTGTCACCGTGGCGTCCACGGCGTGGAAGAAGGCCTCTTCGTTGTCAATCTGCGAGTTCCAGTCCTCGAACGTGACATCGGTCTCATCTGTGGCGGCGATCTGTACTTCCGTGTCGGTGGTAATCGCCGCGAAGTCCTCGTCGACGTTCGGAATCGCCACGTACCCTTGCAGGCGGAGTTCGTACTTCGCACCGACGACGTTGCCCTGCACGTCAGCCGACATCGTCACGTACCGCGGGTCCAGCGTGCTCATCGGGGGCAGATCCCAGACCAGTGCTCCCGAGAAGTCGCTGCCGTCGGGGCGGTCGTTCGTCAGCACGAGATTGTCGATGATCAGAGAGCCGCCGGTTCCCCAGGTCGGCGCCCGAGTCGGGTCGAAGAGCAGCATGACCCTGAAGGTTTCCGAATCGAAGTCGAACACGCCGGTCGCAGGGACGTCCGACGAGTTCTTCTCGATGGCCTGATCCAGCGTGCCGCCGATGGCTTGCCAGGTGCCGTCGGCAACGACCGGTGATTCGAAGACGAGCCGATCGCCGTCGGCATCCTCGACGCGGAGCTGGTAGTGGCCGTAGATCTCGCCCTCCGCCGTGTTGGCATCGCCCTTGATGTCGGCGGTGAGGCTGTACTCGCTGCGGTCGAAGGCCGGCGGTCCGGAAATCACCTGGAAGGACACCGTGTCGAAGAAGACCGCGCCGCCGTCAGAGCCGGGATGGACCAACTGCAAGGCCGCCCGCACGGTCAGCGTGCCCGCCGGGGCCGTGAGCTGGATCGGCGTGTTGTCAATCCACGTGTCCAGCGGCGACGAACCGTCGAGCACCGTGGCAGCGGTCGTCGCCAGGGGCTCCTCGCTGATGCCGTCGTAGAACTCGATCCGCATCTCCGCGTAGTTGGAAGTGCCGTCGATTCCGTCGGCGGCGTGATGCGAGGACCAGCAGTCGAGTTGCCAGGTCTGCCCCGGCTCGGCGCGCAGTTCCTGAGCGACGCCCGCGGAGTTCATCCCGGAGGCGCGACCCCAGACCTTCAAGTCCTGTGAACCTGCCTGCGGATCGGTCGTGACGATGAGTACGCTCGGATAGGAGCCGCTCGTATCACACCAAACGTCCCAGCCGGCGATGGTGTCCCACAAGCCCAACTCGAAACCCGGATTCTGCAGAACTCCCGAGCCACCGGGCCACACCGGAATAGACCACGCCAATCCGGCGTACCAGTTTCCGCCGTTCAGGGTGACGTCCGTGACAGCGATCTGGCCGCCGCCGGTTCCGCCGAGGCCGCCGTTGGTCAGGCCCTGGGCGGAGGCGTCGCCGTTGAGCACGGCGCCGCTGCGCATGTAGCAGAACGCCGACTCATCCTCGATGCCGTCGTCCCAGTCGGACGTTGTCGCGCTGAGGTTGGGCGTGTATCCGTCTCCGACGAGGAAGGCGCCGCCGCCGGTGCCGGTTACGCTGTCGAGGTACTCCTCGACCATGTTGAGGGAATCGAGGAGGACCGCCAACTGACCGGCGCCCGTGCCGCCCACGCCGCCGCCGGGCAAGCCCTGGGCGGACATCTGGACACGAGCCAGACCGGTCGCCTGGCCCATGGCGGACTCGCCGAAGATGCCGTCATCCCAGTCGACGAACCAGCCGGAGCCCAGTTGATCCAGGAATACTCCGCCGCCGGTACCGGTGACCGTGTCGAAGTCCTCATCCACGAGCTGTGCCGTCGCAACTCCGCCGGTGGCGAATGCCAGCAGCAGAACGACGGTCGCAACAGGGAACCTCACTCTCTTCTGCCCAGCCGCCATGGTCTGGCTCCTTCTTCTTCCGATGCCCGGCAGTCGCCCCACAATGCGGCCACCGAGATGCGTCGCTCCTGTCCCTATGGCTCCGGCGGCGTCGCCGTCGGCGGCAACATCCCGGGCCGGAGCGTCTCGTCCACCACGTGCCATACAGTCTCAATCGGTGTTCTTGCGTATCTCCAACGTGCCCAGATAGTAGAACCCGTATTCGTTCGTGTTCGTCGCGCCCTTGTCGATGGTAATCGTGATGGCGTTCTGGGCGTTCGGCCCCATGTCCAGAATGCCGGCGATTTCCGATTGGTTATTGGACGCGTCGAGTGTTTCCATCGCCACGGACGAGCCGATCACGAGGTAGTCCGTCGTCCGGATATCCGCGACGCCCATGCGCGAGGCGAAGAAGATCAGGTCGTAGGTCGCCGTGGGATCCAGACCGGACAGCGTGATCCGTGCCACCGGGAACGTGCCGCCGCTGAAGGGGATGCTGTTCCCGAAGAGCGAGTCCTGGAGAGCCGTGATGGGGTATTGCAGCGCGTCCAGGTCACTGCTCGGGGCAGGGCTGGTCGTGCCATTGGTGTTGGCCCCGTTGAATCGATAGGAGGGGTCGATCGTCAGCACGATACCGCTGGATTCGCCCGCCGCCGTGTCGAGCGGAATGGCGCTGCCCATGTTGCTGGTGTGCACGTTGTTCCAGTAGCGCGGCGCGCCGCTCGTCGTCAACGTGGGGCTGCCGAAGTCAACCAGCACGACGTCATTCGTGACGGCCGGCGTCACCGTGAGGTACACCTCGAGCGTGCAGTCCACATAGCCGGGGGCGAAGGCCGTCACCGTGGCCCAGTGGCTTCCGAGCGACAGGCCCAGGGCGTCCACATCGAGCGTGATCGGCGAGCCGGCGACCCACGAGGCCGGCAGGCTCAACCAGGTCGGCGCTTCTTGTGTCGCCTGGTCGATCGCCACCAGCTTCACGATCGGCGTGCTGGAGTCGCTGGCCACGACGATGGTCGTGCCCTGCGTGGTCTCGTCCTGGACGACGCTCAGCGTCAGCTCGTCCGGCTGGAACGCCAGCTCGGGCGGCGGCGGCACGTAGGCGATCTGAGACTCGGCGAAGTCGACCAGGTCCACGTCGCCGTCGCCGTCGGCATCCACGATGCAGCAAAGCCCGTCGTACAAGGGTGGATCGCAATAGGCCGTGGGGCAGGGGCCCGTCAGACACTCGGACTGCTCCGCAGCCCCGCTCGACGGGATGGCGACGCGCACGTTGTCGAAGATGACGAAAGCGTGGCCCGTCGTGTTCTGCCCGACGTAGTGATCGAACAGCCCCAGCATGATATTGCCGGAGTCGAAGCCGGATTCGTTCGCCGCCTCGTAGATGACGGTGCCGTTGAGCTTCCAGGTGACCACGCCGTCCTGCTGCGTGATCTCCCCCTCGACCCACTGGCGTCCCGGCGAGCCCGCCGCGGAGTCGCCGATCGGGTCGCCGCTGACGGCGGGGAAGAGGTCGCGCAGCAGCGGTTGGGTTTCGTCCCAGTGCGGAACCGGAAGCCGTGTCGGTGCGGCCTCCTCGTTCCCGTAGTACGCGTTGTAGTCCTTGATTACGCCGCCAGTGGGGTAGTACCCCACGGCATCGCCACCGTCGCCGGCCACGGCGAAGAAGACGCCGTCCGAATCCGACGTGACGGCTTCCGACCCGGCGAGCCTCGACCCGCTATGGTTGATGCCGAAGCAGGCGTGCTCGGTGGACTCCGGCGAATTCCAGCTTATGTACATGTCCCAGCGCAGGGAGAAGTCACCGTCGAAGAACCAGCCGGTGGGGAAGGCGCAGACGCCGGACGGGGCCGCGGGCCCGGCGGCCGTGTTGGCCGTCATCTTCAGGCCGCGCGTCGTGCCGCCTTGCGAATTGGGGGCGCTCGGAATCGACGCCGCGCCGTAGTCGAAGTTGAATACGGCCGAGTCACCGCTGCCGCCCGCGATGATCGTCCAGGCGGCCGAGGTATCCGTATCGAAGTCGTCCGACCATACGGTCGCCCAGATTCGTTCGCACTCGTCGGGAACGCCGTTGCCGTCACAATCGTCACTCGTACCCGCACTGATATCGCAGTCGTCGGGGATCGTGTTCCCGTTGCAGTCGGTTTCACGCCAGTCGGGCACGCAGTTCGCGTTGCAGTCCGACCCCGCGGCGCCGCAGGGGTGCGGGATCACCGCGTCGGCATACGCCTGGAGGTCCGCTGCTTCCTGTTCGGTCAGGCTGCCGAACACCTTGGGCAGGCCGACCACGCTCTCGGAGTAGACCGTTCCGTAAATGACCAGGGCGGCGAGGTACGTTCCACGCGAGTTGGCGTGATAGAGATCGGAGGCGTGGAGGTTGGCCCAGCCGGTGTCCTCCCAGGCATCGCCCACCGGTGCCACCCACGCGCGATCTGCGCCGAGCGTGATGTCGATGTCCTGCTCCGCCTCTCGATAACCTGCCCGGAGCTCCTCCTGCATCTGCGCGGGGCCGCCGGGGAACGAGGGGTTGGCCCCGCTGTAGTATTCGTGTCCCGGTGCCCGGGCCCAGGTCTCGTACAGAATCGCGCCGGCGCCGGGGCTGTGGCTCCGGACCTCGCCGTACAGGGCGAGCAGGTCGGTGCGGAACTGGTTGAGCGCACCGATGTGCGTGGGTCGCGTCGAGTACCCCTGGAGGACCACGTAATCCCACTGGAAGCCGGGATCAGCCACGAAATCCTGCGGTGTGCTGATGACGGCCAGGTTGTTGGTCAGGTGCCAGGTCAGCGTTTGGCCACTCGCCGCGGCGTTCTCGATGTTGGGGTCCGCGTGCCCCGCGGCCGTGGCCAGTATGCCGACCACCCCCGGTACGCCTCCCAGGACTTCCGCCTCCGAAGAGCCCGAGCCCAGCGTGAAGCTGTTGCCGTAGAACAGGATGGTCAGCGGCTCATCCGCCCGGGCAGCGCCCGGCAGACCAGCCAGGAGAGTGGCTCCACACGCCACCACGAGGCAAGCCGCGCGGAGACCGCCCCCGTGATTGGTACATCGTTTGTCACTCACGCGGCACCTCCGCCTGTGGGGAGCCTCGCAGGCCTACCTGCGCCGTCGGAGCACGCACGCTCCGACGGCGAGCAGGAGAAGCCCGCTGGACGGCTCGGGCACGATGAACTGATCCGCTGCGGCGGAGAGGTAGTCGCCGTAGGGCTCCGGCATGCCCAGGCTCGCCAGCACGTCCGTCAGGTCGATGTCGCTGACGTCGTCCTCGTAGATCGTTCCGTAGATGACCAGCGACGCCAGCAACGTACCGCGGTTGTTCGCGTGGTAGCGGTCGGCGGCGTGCAGGTTGCTCCAACCGGTGTATTCCCACGCGTCGCCCACGGGGGCCACGCGCGACGTCTCGATGCCGGTCAGGGCGTTGACATCGGCCGTGGAGAGGGCGTACCCGTCCCGCAGCTCCTGCTGCATCTGGGCCGGCCCGCCGGGGAACTCCGGCGGACTGCCTTCGTAGAACTCGTGCCCCGGTGCGCGGGCCCAGGTCTCGAACCCGATCACCTGCGCGTCCGGGCTGTGGGCCGCGACCGCCTGGTACATCGAGACGAAGTCGGCCCGGTGGGCCGCCAGATCGCCGATGTGCGTCGGCTGCGTGGAGTAGTCCTGCAGAATGACGTAATCCCACGTCTGACCGGCGGGGATGCCGGTGGTAATGATCCCGAGGTTGCTCGCCAGATGATCCCCCAGGCTCCAGCCTTCCACGGCGGCGCTGACCACGTACGGATCTTCCTGGCCGGCCGCCACGGCGATGTCGTTCACCAGATCGGAGACGCTTCGCGTGCTCCAGGAGCCGAGGGTGAAGCTGTTGCCGTAGAAGAGCAGTTTCTTCTCGGCACTGGCCGGAGCGACCAGGATGAGCATCGCCACCAGCGCAACGGCGGCCCGGCCAGGATGTCTGCAGGCCTGCGCATGTCGGAACATGACAGTCTCCACTTTCCCAGCGCTTCCGCGACCGGCGGTCTCCGCAGGCCTGCGCGCAGGACGGGTAGACATCTCCTGCGCGACAAGCCCGCGGAGATCTGCGCGGCGTTTAGCGCCGCCGCAGGACCGCCACACCGCCAAGCAGGAGCAGGGTCAGCGTCGCCGGTTCGGGCACGACGTCCATCTTCATGGCGCCGAGGTAGTAGAACCCGTAGCTGTTGTTGTTGTTGGGGCCGGGCTGCACGTCGACGGTGATCTCGCCGGTGGGCGTCGGGCTGATGCCCGAGATCACCACGACGTTGCTCGTGTTGCCCACGGATTCCAGCACGGCGCTGCCGGCGTTCATGCCGGTGATGTCGTACTGGGCCTCACGGTTGTCGCTGGAGCCCATCCGCGACGCGAAGATCGTGAAGTCGTAGGTCAGCGCGGGGTCCAGTCCCGTCAGACGGAACCCGGCCGTCGGCTGAACCTGCTCGTACCAGGGCTGCGTGCAGCCATACAGGCTGTCGCGGGTGGCCTGCGGATCGAAGATCGCGGCGTCGCCGGTCGGCGACTGCGTTCCGTTGTTGTTGGCCGACGTCGTGTAAAAGGCGTCGTACACGGTCAAGCCGATCCCGGTGTAGGCGCCGCTGTCATTGACGCAGTCGGCGATGGGGTACTGGTGCCAGTCGAGGTTGTTGTAGTTGCCGGGGGTGTGATTCGGTTCGTCGCCGAAATCGAAGAACAACGACTCTGCCATTGCCGGCATGGCCAGCGCGAACAGGCACGCGATCACCACCACACTCATTGCTGCACGGTACATGTCAGTCTTCTCCTCCTGAAAGGGGTGAGAGGTTTTCGCCGCACGCTGGCTCGCCGCTGGCGACCCCAGTGACGGGCCGGCAAGAAGGGCCATGGACGCCGCCGCGCCTCCTCACCCGCGTGGGACGACCCGGTAACAGTTACCGTTTCTGTTCCGGATCATAACCGATTTCTGGTCGGCAATGCAATGCCAAGTTAACCGAAAACACGCTGTTCGCTCATGGCTTCGGGGGCGGTTCCGGGGCCCGTGTTTCGCTGCCCGTTTCGCCCGGTCTGCGGCCGCCGACCGCCGCCGGCGGGGGGATGGCGCTCCGTTGCCCGACCCGACAGCCGGGCGAAGTGCCGGCGGGGCCGGCCCGCGGGCCGAATGGGCGGATTCCGCGGGAATATGCCGGAAAAACGGGCGAATGGCCCCTCGCCCAACCGGTGAGCCGGGGGCAGACAGGGTGCATCGATCCCGTAGCTTGGCGCGGCCGCGGGCGGCAGGTGACGCTCGGCGGGCGGTTTACGAACGCGTCGCCCCATCGGCGGAAAACGTGGCGTTACCTATTGACGCGGACGGGCGTGTTATGATAGTGTAACAGATACCGTATCAGTTACGCTGACGCGTAACGCGACAGGCGAGTCGCGCCGCCTGCCCGTTCGCGCGGAACATAGTGAGTGCAGCGAATGGCATCTGTAAGAAAAATCGCGGATCGGGCGGGCGTGTCGATTGCGACCGTCTCGCGTGCTCTCCACAACGAACGCGGTATCAGCCCCGATACACGGAGGCGGATATTGGCAATCGCGAACAGCGCCGGCTATTTCCGGGAGGCCCCCCAGCGCAGCACCTCACTGGTCGGCTTCGTCTACATCGGTGAGCAGACGCTCTCGCACCCCTTCGATGCCGCCGTGCTGGACGGACTCTCCAAGGGTCTGCGGCCGGACGGTTACGACCTGGTGATCCTGAACCCGCAGCGCCGGCGGCAGTCGGCCATGGAGTTCGCGCAGCTCATCTGCCGCATGAACGTGCTCGGCGTCGTGTTGCGCACGATGTCGGAGTCGCGCGACGTGTGCGAGGCGATGGCCGAGATCGGCTTCCCCCACGTCGTGATCTCGGAGCGGTTCGAGGGTGATGCCCGGGTCAGCTACGTTGATTCCGACTCGCGGGCGGCCAGCATGCAGGCCACCGAATACCTGATCTCGCTGGGCCACCGCCGCATCGCCTTCGCGACGCACAACGTCCCGGACCACGATCACCTGGATCGTTATGACGGGTACGCCGAGGCGCTGGCCAAGCACGGTCTGGCCGTCGAAGAGGACCTCGTGTTCCGGCACCCGGCGGACGTGCCGGGCGGAGCCACGGTGCTGAAGATGGCCATGAGCATGAAGGACCGGCCCACGGCCATCTACTTCGCGGACTGGCTGCTGGCCATCGGCGGGCTGAAGGCGGCGCATGCCATGGGCGTGCGCGTGCCGGCAGACCTTTCGATCATGGGCGTCGACGACGCGGAACTGCGGCACACGGTACATCCGACGCTGACCGCGGTGTGCCAGAATGCGTTCGACGTGGGTGCGAAAGCAGGGCAGGCCCTAGGCAAGATCCTCGCGGGGCAGGTTTCCGGCCCGCTACGCATCTCGCTGCCCGGGTTCTTCGAGATCAACGAGTCAACCGGAGTGCCGCAGCAGCACGCCGGCAGCACGGCGCCAGACGGGGATGGCAACGGTGGTTCCAGGCCGTTTTAAGGGCGGACACGGAGCGACGTAACATGCGCACTTCTCGCTCAACCGGATCGACAGGGTTTCGCCGCCGGGCACGGGCGTTCACGCTGATCGAGCTATTGGTGGTGGTGGCGATCATCGCCCTGCTTATCGCCATTCTCCTGCCGTCGTTGTCGCTCGCCCGGGAGCAGGCGAAGGCGACCGCGTGCCTGTCCAACATCCGCAGCATGGGGCAGATGGTGCACACGTTCGCGAACGACCGCGAAGGCTGGTTCCAGATTGCCGCGTCGGCCAACGGGCTGCTGCAGGCCGATCGCGACAAGCAGAAATACATGTATGGCGACGGCGGCGAGGTGCTGGCCTGGCCGGTCGCCCTGGCGCGGGCCAATTACTCGGGTTTCCGCAACAACTGGGATTGGGGTGTTCGCTCTCTACGAACCGACGCGATGTCCAAGCGCAGTGAGATGAGCAACCAGTTTATGGTGGCCGCCTGCCCGGCGGACCAGGTGCAGGTCGCGACGCCGTTCTTTCCACGTGGTTCAGCTCTGATCGGGGCCGATCCGACCGGTCTGACGGGATCTGACGTCTCGTACTGGGGCCGGCTGAGCTACGGGTTGAACGAAGACATCGCCGGGATTGAAGACACGGATACCCCGGTGCGCTACCCGGCCTGCTGGCGGTCGACGTATAGCGACACTGGCGATTGCACCGAGTGCATCGGCGGCTTCTGGTATGGCCCGAGCAGCCCGTGCTTCCGCCAGGAAGGAAGGCGGCTGCGCGGTCGCCTGGATCTGGTGTACGAGCCGGCGACGGTGGCGTTGCTGGTCGACGCCGGACCGAACAACGGCGCCGCTCCCGGGGCGACCGGCGGGGTGGCGCACGATGCGAATCTGTTCAATAGCTGGCAGATGGAGGCCGGCGGCAACCTCGCCGCCATAGGGCCGTACCTGGGCAACTGCGTGCAGTACATGGGGCCGCGGATTCCGACCAACCGGCATCCGGACGGCAGGGTCAACATTCTGTACGCCGACTGCCACGGTTCCTGGGCGAAGCCGACGGGAGAGTGGTCCCAGCCGAGCGGGAACGTGCCGGCCCTGCCCAAGCGCTATACGCCACGCGTGCGGGTTTCACCCTATAGCGACGGCGGCGCCCGGCCGTAAGTGCCTGCTGGTTCGGCGGGTGGATCGCCGGACCGATCGTGGACAGAGCACCTCGATCAGGAGGGAGGTGCGCATCGCTTCGACCCGAGCCGGCGGTCCTGGCGGCGCAGCGACAGCCGGTCGTGAGCGATGCACGCCGGGCCCGGTGGGTAGCAGCTTCCGGACGGATATGACCCACGACTTCCACGTGGTGCGCGGTGGGCGATCTGCGTGTCTTCGCCGGCTGCACGGGCGGGCCCGCCGTGGAAGCCGGCTCCGGATGTTCGTGCATGGATGTGGACGGCGACGGCGACGTCGACCTGGGCGAGTACGCGCTGCTACAGCGCGCCCAGGCACCGTGAGTCATGGAGATTCGAGGACCACTGATGAGCGCATGGACCATCGCGATCGGGCTGACGGCGGTCGTGGCCTGCTACGGGTGCGCCGCACCGCTACCTGAACCGGGTCAGAACGCGGCCGCTCCGAAGGTCGACGCGACCGTCTGTATCGACCTCTCTCAGCCGGTGACGACGGATTTCCTGGGCATCGGCGTGCAGTGGGCGTCGTACCCGTGGTTCGAGCTCTCGTCCGAGGACTGGGACAAGGTCATTCGTCGCGTTGAGTTCCTGCGGCTGCCCTTCAGCCGCGTGATGCTGGACGCGTTCTGGTATTGCCGTGGATTCGACGGCGACGGCCAGCCGGTATTCGACTGGGACACGCCCTACATGCGGAAGCTCCACCAACTCCTGGACTTCTGCCAGCGCAACGGGACGACCGTACTGCTGGGGGAGTGGGCTAGGCCGTCCGGCACGGAGCTCGACCTGCACAGCGCCGACCCGCGCTGGACGACGCTCGTTGGCGAGTCCGTCGCGCACTTCCTGCGAGACCGCAAGTACACGTGCATACGCTACTACAACCTGATCAACGAACCGCACGGTTCGTGGAGCAACATCACCGTCGAGGACTGGCGCGCGGCGCTGCTGAACCTCGAACGCGAGTTCCAGCGTCGCGGGCTCGATCAGCAGATCCGCATCGCCGCCCCGGATGGCGACCGCAACCTGACCACGCGTTCGCTGCGGGATCCCGACCTGCGCCATCTCACTGGCGTTTATGACGAGCACTGGTACGTATACCGCGATGAGATTCGCCGTGGGCTGCTCGAGCTCTACGCTCGCGAGCAGTTGCGGCAGATCCACCGCGCCGATCCGGGCAAGCCGTTCATTCTCGGCGAACTGGGCATCATGGACGGCAAGACCGAGCGTGACCAGAACCCGGACGTGTTCCGCTTCTGGTACGGCCTGGCCATGGCCGACGCGGCGATTCAGACGCTCCGCGCCGGCGTCAGCGGCGTGATCGCCTGGAATCTCGACGACGCCATGTACTTCCTCGGCGACGGCCCGGAGTGCATGAACGCGCTGACCGAGAAGCTCCCGGACGACGCCTACGAACGCCGAAAGATCTGGGGCATGTGGAACATCCTCGGCGCCGAGCACGGCCAGCCGGAGGAAGAGCAACTTCGGCCGTGGTTCTTTGCCTGGGCGGTGCTGGCCCGGACGTTCCCCGCCGGTTGCGAGCCGGTGGAGGTCGAAGCGACCGGCATCCCCGGCCTGCGTGTGGCGGCGGCCCGGCTGGCGACGCCCGGCGCGTACTCGATCGCGATCGTGAATCACGACAAGTGGCCGCGGCGTCTGCGCCTGCACGCGCCCGCCGCGAAGGACGCGGTGACGCTCGACGTATGGGAGTACATCGACGCGGACGGCGACGACCGCGTGGACTGCTGGCCCGTCACCGTGGACGCCGACGGACGTGACATTTTCCCCCGCCCGGCGGGACAGCGCCGGGACGTACGCCTGGCGGACGGATTGGCGCTGGACGTTCCGGCCGGCGCCCTGCTGGTCCTGACCACGGCCGCGGCGGACGCTCCGGCCGGCTCGGATTGAAGAGGCGAGACGAACGATGACGATATTGAGCGGCCTGGATTACGCGATCATCGGCCTGTACATCGTTGGGCTGGTGGCGTTGGGCCTGTGGTTCCGGCGAATCGCCTCGCGGAACATGAATTCCTACTTCCTGGCAGAGAAGAGCCTGCCCTGGTGGATGCTGGGTATCTCCGGCATGGGCTACTCGCTCGATCTCGCCGGTACGATGCTCATCATCTCGCTCCTGTACATCTTCGGGCCGCGTGGGCTGTTCATCGAGTTCCGCGGCGGCCTGTCGTTGGCCATGATCTGCCAGATGATCTGGACCGGTAAGTGGCACCGCCGGTCCGGGTGCATGACGGTTGCCGAGTGGATGACGTTCCGCTTCGGCGAAGGACAGGGCGGGAAGTTCGCGCGGGCGGCGACGGCGGTGGTGTTCATCGTCTTCACGGCCAGCATGCTGACCTACCTGGCGGTGGGCACGGGCATGTTCCTGTCGCAGTTCGTTCCCTTCACACCGTTCCAGTGCTCGCTCGTGCTCATCGGCGCTGCGGCGGTCAGCACCGTGATGTCCGGCCTGTACGGCGTCGTATTTGCTGACTTGTTCCAGTGCGCGTTAATCGTGATCGGCATCGTCATTGTCTGTGTGCTGGCGCTCGGTCGCATGGACGACGCGGCGACGTTTGCCCACGTTGCCCAGACGGTGACCGGCGCTGCGGAATGGACGCACTCGTTTCCGGACTGGACGGCCACCGTCCCGCCCGACTACGAGCAGTACAAGCCTCTCTTCATGTACACGATGGTGTTCCTGGTGCTCAACAAGCTGATCATCGGCGGCTTCGGCACCGGCCACGAGCCGCAGTTCTTCGCGGCTCGCGACGAGCGCGAGTGCGGACTGCTGGCCTGGCTTTGGTCCACGCTGATGCTGGCCCGCTGGCCGTTCATGATCGCCTTCGCCATCCTCGGCATCTACATGGTGCAGAGCTTCTTCCCCAATCCCGACGAGATCAACCAGGCCGTCGCGCTCATCCAGCAGCACGTGCCCACCGATTCGGCCGCCGCCTGGCGTGAGGTTCTCAGCCAGATCAAGCTGCACCCGGATCAGCACGCCGACCTCGTCGCCTCCCTGCAAGGGGTGCTGGGCACGGACTGGACCAGCAAGATCGAGTTGCTCGGCTTCAAGGGCACGATCAACGCCGAGCGCATCGTCCCCGTCGTCATCATCTACGGCATCCCGGCCGGCGTTCGCGGGCTGCTCCTGGTCGCCCTCATGGCGGCGTCGCTCTCGACGTTCAACGTCACCGTGAACAAGGCCGCGGCCATGTGGACGAACGACCTGTACAAGCCGTTCATGCGGCCGCAGGCCGAGACCCGCGAGCTGCTGATGAGCACGTACGTGTTCTGCGCCCTGCTCATCGGCCTGTCGTTCGCCGTGGCCTACGTCGTGCCCGACATCAACTCCATCTGGGGCTGGATCACGATGGGGCTGGCGTCCGGCATCGGCATGCCACTGCTGCTGCGCTTCTACTGGTGGCGATTCAACGGGGCCGGCTTCGCCGCCGGCATGTTCGGCGGTCTGGCCGCGGCCCTCGCGGTCATGGCCTACAACACCTGCTATCCGAAGGAGGCCCTCAGCGAAGTGACGCAGTTCCTCATCCTCACGCCGATCTCGGCGGCCTACGCGATCGTCGGCACCTACCTGGGCCGCTCGACGCCGGCGCCCGTGCTCGATCGCTTCTACCGCCTGACGCGGCCGTTCGGGTTCTGGGGGAATTACCTGCAACGGCTCGCTCCGCAGGAGCGCATTGCGGCGCGTCGCGAGCACCGCAATGACCTCATCTCGCTGCCGATCGCGTTTGTCTGGATGGTCACCATGTACCTAGCCCCGATGCAGTTCATGATCGGTCGGTACGCCGCGGGCGGCGTGTCCACCGCATTGTTCGTCCTGAGCTGTGTGGGCCTGTACGTGTTCTGGTACCGCAACCTCCCGTCTTCGGCCCCGCGCTCGGGGCCCGAGCCTGCTGATGCAGAGGCTCAGAAAGTCGTCCCATGAAGCTCGCACGCTACGAAGGCAACCCGATTCTGAAACCGGATCCGGAGCACTCCTGGGAGTCGATGGTCACGACCAACCCCGGGGCCTGGTATGACGAGGAGCGGCGCGAAGTGCTGCTGCTGTACCGGGCGGCCGGCTTCGACGAGCAGCACGTCATTCGGCTCGGGCTCGCCCGCAGCCGCGACGGACGCAACTTCGAGCGCGAGCCGGAGCCCGTCTTCGGCCCGAGCCGCGACGGCTTCGACGCGGGCTGCGTGGAAGATGCCCGCATCGTTCGCATGAACGACTACTTCTACATCACCTACGCCAGCCGCCCGTTTCCGCCGGGGCAGTACTGGCTGAACAACCACGTTCCGTATCGCGTGCCGAAGTGTCCGCCCGAGTTCCCGCAGCGCCTGCGCTCCAACGCGACGGCTACCGGCCTCGCCATCACGCGTGACTTCAAGACGTTCATCCGGGCCGGGCGCGTCACCGACCCGCTCGTCGACGACCGCAACGTGATCCTCTTCCCCGAGCGGATCGGCGGCGAGTTCTGGATGCTGCACCGGCCGATGGAATGGCTGGGCCGCGGCTTCGGCACCGACCACCCTGCCATCTGGATCGCGCACGGCCAGGATCTGCTGAGCATGCGCGACTCGCGTCTGCTCTGCACCGCCCGGCAGCCTTGGGAACGGAAGATGGGGGCCAACACGCCGCCGCTGCG
The DNA here is from genome assembly GCA_050115495.1 of Phycisphaerae bacterium. GTDB lineage: Bacteria > Planctomycetota > Phycisphaerae > UBA1845 > Fen-1342 > JAAYXS01. Next base: position 41,015 of record JASFQK010000037.1, read on the forward strand.
GACCGAGTTCGGCTGGCTGACCCTCTATCACGCCGTCGGGCCGGACAACCGCTACCGCCTCGGGGCGCTGCTGTTGAAGCTGGACGAGCCGACCCGCGTGCTGCACCGGACGCCGGAGTGGCTGTTGCAGCCGGAGATGGAGTACGAGGTCGACGGGATGTACGCCGGCTGCGTCTTTCCCTGCGGCAAGGTCGTCATCGACGGCGTGCTGCACGTGTACTACGGCGGCGCCGACCGCTTCGTCGCCCTGGCCACCTGCCCGCTCGATGAGCTGTTGAAGTACCTTCGCACCTGCCCGGCGTAACCGCCGGCCCGTCCGGCGTTCACCAGGTGCGGACGACCCCGGACGCGCCCGCGCCCGGGTAGGGGAGGGAATGCGGCGAAGTCGACCCCTGCCTCATCGCCGTCGGCGTGATACTATGTCGGGATGTCTACAACGGATAGATACTCGGTGGAGACGCCGGAGAGCGTCGAGGTCAGCTTCGAGCTGGCCGGTCCCGGCTCTCGCTTCTGCGCGCTGGCGATCGACACGATACTCATGTGGCTCGTGGCGTTTGTGGTCATCATCGTCGCTGCATGTGGCGGCCTGCCGCTGCTCAGCGGGGATTCGGACGACCCGTTCGATCGGCTGGGTGGTTGGGTCACCGCCGTCATTATCCTCGCCGTGTCGGTGGTGATGTTCGGCTACTACACGCTGCTCGAGCTGCTGCTGAACGGGCAGACGCCGGGCAAACGCTACCTGCAAATCCGCGTCATTCGCGACGACGGTACGCCGGCGACGGCACTCGACATCCTCATTCGCAACCTGGTTCGTATCGTGGACGCTCTTCCCGGTCTCTACGTTGTCGGTGGCATCGCCGCCCTCCTGCACCCGCAATACAAGCGTCTGGGCGACATGGCTGCCGGGACGATCGTGGTCAAGGAGTCGGAGCCGGATTACCGCGCGGCCGCCGATCGCCGCCGCGCGCCGCAGCTCCCCGAAGCGCACATCACGTACGGCGCACTCAGTGCCGAGGAAAGCCGTCTGGTACGCGGCTTCCTGCAACGCCGGATCGAACTGCTCCCCGAGGCCCGCGCGGCTCTGGCCCAGGGGCTGGCGGAACGGCTGCACGCCCGGCATGGCGGGGACACCAGCGATCCCGAGACGTACCTCGAGCTTCTGGCGGAAGGACGGCACCTTGACGCCTGACGAGCTGATCGCCGAACGACGGCCGGTCTGGGACGAGCTGGACGAACTGGTACGCCGTGCCCAGCGGCGCGGGCCGCGGTCGCTTTCGGGCGAGCAAGCCCATCGGCTCATCCACCTGTATCGAGACGTCAGTGCCGACTTGGCCCGCCTGCAGGCCCTGGGGGCCGAGCCCGACCAGCTCCGCGGCGTTAACCGCGTCGTTAGCCGTGCCCACGGCCAGCTCTACGGCCGGCGGCCGCGATCACGGCTGTCGTTGTGGCGGTTCTTCGCGAGTGACTACCCGCGGCTGGTTCGCCGGCGGTGGCCCTTCCTGGCGGCGAGCCTGGCCATCTTCCTGGCCTTCTCCGGCATGGGCTACCTGAGTGTGCAGACCAACCCGTCCGTCGTGGCAGACCTGCTGGGCGGGGCGGAAGACGAGTTTCGCGGTGACAAAACCGGCGAGGACTTCCGAGCCCGCTTCGAGAATACGTCCTCCCCGCTGCTGTCGAGCTGGGTCACGACGAACAACATCCGCGTTGCCTTCATGGCATACGCGCTGGGCATTACCGCCGGCGTCGGGACCGTCTACGCACTCATGATCAACGGTACGATGCTCGGCGGGTTCGCCGGCGCCTATGCGCAGGATGGGGCCCAGTGGGAGTTCTGGCAGACGGTGCTCGTGCATGGGGCGCTCGAACTGACGGCGATTGTCATAGCCGCCGGCGCGGGACTCTTGATGGGGTTTGCGCTGTGGTGTCCGGGCCGCCGAACGCGGATGCGGGCGCTGCGCGAGGATGCTCGGGACGCCGCGCTCATCGTGCTGGGGCTCATACCGGCGTTCATCGTCGCCGGTTTCCTGGAGGGCTTCGTCACGCCCGCCCAGAACATTCCGGCGGGCGTCAAGCTCGCGCTGGGCGTCGCGATCATGGGCATCTACTGGCTGTACCTGGCGGTGGGGGGGCTGAGAAGATCATCGGTGGGGCCCGACACGCCGCTACGCCGCACGGTTCTGCGCTAGGCGGGCCTGTTGAAGCGTCGGAAAAGGGGACTGGCTCCGCGCCAGAGACTCTGCATTATGGCGCGGCACGCTCACCGCGGTGCCTGTCCCCTTTTTCGACGCGCGCCGAGCCTCAGAAGCGGCCGCTACGCTTCAGGGCCAGGTAGCGGGACAGGACGGCGGGCGTGAGATCGCGCGGATCGACGTCGAGCACGTCCACGCCGCTCTTGCGCATACGTTCGAGGGCGAGTCGCCGCTCGTCGCGGGTCTGTATGGCCACGGCCTTGACGTAGCAGTCATCGACCGTGGACGGCGCCGCGGCGACCTGCCGTTCCAGTTCACGGTTCTGCAACGTCACGCACAGCGGCCGGTGGTGCCGCACGAAACGGCCCATGTGTGCCAGCAGCGTCGCCGACGCCACCGGGTCGATTACGTCCGTGAGGAGCACGATCAGCGAGCGCTTGCGGTGCCGCAGCGCCAGGAAGCGGCAGGCACGGTCGTAATTCGACTCGCGCACGCGGGCCTCCAGCCGGTACAGGGCCTCATTCATGCGCCGCAGGGCTCCGCCGCCCCGCGTCGGCGGGACGTACGCCTCGATCTCGTCGCTGAACCCCAGCAGCCCGAGCGAATCACCTTCCTTCATCGCCGCATAGGTGAGCATGATCGTCGCGTTGATGGCGTAGTCGAGCCGGGAGATGCCGTCGGCCTGGGTGGTCATCAACCGGCCGCAGTCGAGCATGACGACGATGTTCTGGCTTCGCTCGGCGCCGAACTCACGCACGATGAGCCGGCTCCGTCGGGCGGTGGCTTTCCAGGCGATGTCGCGGACGTCGTCGCCGGGCAGGTATTCACGCAGGCTTTCGAACTGGTGGCCCTGGCCGCGCTCGGTGGCCCGCCGCAAGCCGAGCGCCTGCATGCGGTGCCGCTGGAGAGCCATCTCGTAGTGGCGCAGATTCTGCACGTTCGGGTAGACCTTCACCGGCGTGCGCAGGTGGATGCGCTGTTGCCGTACCAGCAGCCCCAGCACCGTCGCACAACGCACGTGAATGTCGCCGAACTCGTAGAGCCCCCGAGCGTGCGGCCGGGCGCGGTAGCGCAGCGTGGCCCGCGTGTGCGCCGGCAGGCGGGCCGCCATGAGCGGTGGTTCAACCGCCATCCCGTCGGGCACATCGTCGGTCAGGGCCACCGACAGCGTTCGCCCGCTGCCGTTGCGTACGTCCCAGCCGGCCTCGTTCCAGGCGTCGAGCGACAGGAATGGCGGGATGGCCCGCTCGATCTCGAGGGACGCCAGCCGCGGCGACCAGAACCAGTCTAGCAGCGCCAGCAGGACGAACGTCACGTCCAGCGCGAGCCCGATGGCCAGCCCGCCCGGTCCGCGAGCCACCAGCAGGATCGCCGCCGGTAGCGCCAGCAGAAGCAGCAGTTTGCGGGTGGGCAGAATCACCGGCCGGCCCTCGTTGGCTCAGGCACTCAGCCGCGGCACCTCGATACGTTCGACCACCTGGCGAATCGCGTCGTCCGGCCGCAGGCCCTCGATCTCCGCCTCCGGCTGAAGGAGCACGCGGTGCCGTAACGATGGGACGACCAGGTCGCGGACGTCTTCTGGCGTCACGTAGTCCCGTTCGCGCAGCAGGGCCATCGCCCGCGATGCCTGGAACAGCGTAACGCCCGCCCGTGGACTGGCGCCGAGGGCCAGGGCGTGCGACTCGCGCGTGGCTCGCACGATCGATGTGATGTAGTGCATGACCTCGGGCACGACGCGGACGGTGCGGATCGTCGCCTGGGCGTCGGCGAGGCCCTTCCCGTCCGTGCAGGGCTCGATTCCGAACGTGTCGTGGCACGCCGCGTCGAAACCCTGCTCGTAGCGGTGGAGGATTTCCTGCTCGTCAGCCTCCGGCGGATAACCCGCCAGCGACTTGAACATGAAGCGGTCGAGCTGCGCCTCGGGTAGAGGATAGGTCCCTTCGTACTCGATGGGGTTCTGCGTGGCGAATGTGGTGAACACCGGGCTGAGGGCCCGCGTCTGCCCGTCGATGGTGACCTGCCGCTCCTGCATCGCCTCGAGCAGGGCCGACTGCGTGCGAGCCGGCGCCCGGTTGATCTCGTCGGCCAGCAGCAGGTCGCAGAAGACCGGGCCCGGTATGAACTCGAATACGCGCTGCGCCTCGCGGTAGACATTCACGCCGAGCAGGTCGGCGGGCATTACGTCCGGCGTGAATTGAATCCGCCGAAACGTGCCCCCCACCACCAGGGCCAGCGCTCGGACGAGCAGCGTCTTCGCCGTCCCGGGCGGACCTTCCAGCAGGACGTGTCCGCCGGCCAGCAGGGCGACGAGCACTTCGTCCAGAAGGGTGTCCTGGCCGATGATGACTCTATTGAGCTCGGCGCGCAAGCGCCGGGCGAGTTCGATCGTGTTTTCCAACGCCATGCTCAAGCGCCTCCACAACCGTGTCCAACCGCCGAGCCAGGTGTAGCAGGGCGGCGTCGTTGACGATCCGCGCTGGCCCGGTCAACTGCTCGGCGATCTCACTCTCCTGGGCCTGACCGCGACGTTGCAGTGCATCAGCCAGCTCGACGCTGCCAGCCTGCGGCGACAGACGCAGCAGGCCGCACAGTCGCTCGCGGTAATAGCTGCATACGGCGGCGGCCGCCACCTCCCGGGCTCGCGCCGCCCGCAGAAACTGCCCGGCGGCCCGCGTGAATTCGCCCTGCGTCCGTCGCCGCGCCGGCGGAACGTGCTCCGCCCGGCCGAAACGTACGCCGCCGGCCGCCAGGGCCAGCAGCGCCACGATCAGGGCCTGCGTCACCGGCCACGCCCAACGCCCATCCCACAGGAGCTGGAACATGGCCTGCCACATATCCGGCTCATGCGGGAAGCCGGCGTGGTATTCATCGAACGCGAACGCGGCGGTCCGATCGCCGTCGGTCAGCGACTCCGCCAAGCTGGCTAGCCAGAGAGCATGACCACCCTCGTCGAGCCCGCGGTTCGTCAGGGCGTGCACGTCGGCGAGGGCGAGGATGCGGCCGGATCCCCAGCGCGTCTCGAAGGCCAGCACGCCCTGTTCATCGGCCCACAACACCTCGAACGGTAGGTCGGCACTGGGCCAGAGCAGCGGTTGCTCGGGATGAAAGCGGAGCGAATCCCGGGCGACCAGCAACTCTTCGCCGAGCGGGTGACACGTCGCCGGCGAGATTTCCTCGTCCGGGACCGCGTCCTCGGTCGCGGGCGACGTCTCGCGGGCGTAGGCAAACCACGTGCCCGGGCCGCAACAACCCTCTTCACAAGCGCAGCACCTCACCTCGCGCTCCGGCGCCACGAGGAGGTTGTGCCCCTCGGCGACCCACCGGCTCAGCACGCGCGCTTCGTAGTCGCTGACGCCCTGCGCTGGCCGCAACAGCACGAGCGCGTCGATCCTCGCCAGCGTGTCCGTGTCGATTGGCCGTCGCAACCGCTGCACGTCGTAGCCGAGCTTGTCCAGTACGAGGTAGGCCGCCTTCGTGCCGTAAGGGGCGTTGAAGAACGTGGAGGGCTGCTCGCGCAGGCCGCCAGCTTTGGCGGGCGGCAGCACCAGCCAGATCAGCAGCGCCAGCACGATGGCCGCCGTCAGCGCTACCGCCAGCAGCCTCAGATCACGCCTTGTCTGCAGGTCCAGCTTCACTTCGCATGCTCTCGAAGGATGCGGCCATGGCCCGACAGGTTTCCTCGCTCGGCGCGGTTCCGCCGTACACGATGCCGTCGAACGTCCGGGTCAGGCTGCGGAAACACTGCTGTGCCCCGGCGTGTGGGGCCAGTTCACGGATGTAGTCGCCGTTTGTCTTGGACTCCCGGAAGTGCACCCATCCCTGCCGATCGAGCCAGAGGATCGACGCCACGTACAGGTAGCGCACCGCCGCCAGCCACTCGCCGGCGTCCAGGTGTCGGCGGGCTTCGGCGAGTAGGGTGTCGAACTCCAGCTCACACACGGTGGCGAGCCGGCCGGTGGCCCGCGTGTGCTTCACCCACGGGCCTCGTCCGCCGCCAAACTGCGTGATGATGACGTACGCCAGGTGCGCGAGGATCGCCAGCAGCGTGAGCGCTAGCCAGATTACGATCAGCCAGCTCAGCCAGGACGGCAGCCCCCACAGCCAGTCGCGCAGCCACTTGCACAGACCCGACAGCTTCTCCCAGAGCCACTCCCGCCACTTCCGACCCTTGTCGTGCACGTGTCGGAATTCGGGCTGGGCCAGCACCTCAGCTACGGTCTCTCGGACCTGCTGCTGTTGCTCAGCGCTGAGCGGTTTGACGGTCGGTGCCGCCGCTGCGGACGCCCGTCCCCCGGCGCTGGAGAGGATCAACACGAGCGCCAGGACCGTCGCCGAACGCATGCTGTCAGTCCGCCATCACCTGCGCAGGCGCTGCGACGGACTCGGCCAGCCGCTGCAGGTCGAACGCCTCTTTGCGCACGCGCAGATCGTAGTACAGCAGGATGATTGGCGCCATCTGGATCGGGAGCACGACCGCCTGCATGAGCAGCAGACAGACTTCCAACAGGAAGTACGGGAGTCCCAGCGCCTGGAACGCGAAGGTGCCACCATAGACGATAGCCATCGCCAGGAGCCACAACAGGAAGACGATGGCGAACCCCTTGCGCAGGTTGCCCTTCATCAGTTCCTTGGAACGCGACATGGCCCCCGCGCCGCTCATTCGTTCCAGCACGACCACCGGGGCGACGATCAGAAACCACATGGTGAAGATGATCCCCGGCACGATCAACAGCACATACCCAAGCAGCAGCACAATCCCCACCAGGAACTGAGTGCCCAACAGGGGGAACAGCCGGCCGGCGGCCCGCTGGAACGCCGTACCGGCGGACATCCGCTCGCCCAGAATCGCCCCTGAGATGCTGTGCATCAACGCCGCTTGTGCCAATGGCAGCACGATGAGTGTGAAGATCATCGTGCCGAGGAGGCCAAGCAGCATGGGTACGACCGGCATCTCCGGCATGGGCATCTGCTCGAGGTCTTCCGGCGAATACGTGTCGAGCGGGATGGACTGTACCTCTGGCGATCCGGCGGCAAGCTTGACCCCGAGCGTATACAACATATACGGCAGGTACGCGACGAGCGCGATCACCAGAAACGACAGGAACCGCCCCTTATACAGGCGGAACGTGGCGTCCAGGATGTCCCCGATCCCCATCGGTCGCAATTCAACGATTGAGGGTTCAGCCCCGGCCATTACTCACCTCCCTGGCCGTCCCGTGCAGGAACGCCGTGGCGGGCACTATAACACGTTCGCTCGCCGACACAAGCCCGGTCATGCCGCGATCCCCCCCGCTTACGTGACGCGACTGGTCAGAAAGTCTTCCGGCTCGCCGCCAGCCGCTCCCGCCATTCGGTCGCCTGTTCCGGCTTGCCCCACTTCTCGTAGAGGTCGACCAGGAACTGGGCCGTCTGCCGCGTGCGGTGGTTCTGCTCGCCGAGCAGGATGGCCAGCCGCTCGTAGCTGCGCGCGAGGACCGGCTCGGCCTCGGCGTAGCGACCCGCCGCCACCAGGCAGGCCGAACGCCCGCTGTCCAGGTCGGCGATGAACCGATGCCCGGGTGGCAGGATGCGGCGGGCCACGTCGAGTCCCTCCTCGAACACCCGGCCGGCCCGCTCCGTGTCGCCCTTGGTGTACAGCATCCAGGCGAGGTTGTTGAGACTGCTGACGACCAGCTCGTTGTCGGGGCCGTACAGCGCTCGCCGCATTTCGAGCGCCTTGGTGAGCAGCCGTTCGGCCGTGTCGAAATCGCCCCGGGCCTGCCGCACCGTCGCGTAGTTCGTCAGGCAGGACGAGACGGTCAGGTGCCGCTCGCCGAACACACGGCGGGCTAGGTCGAGCGTGTCCTGGGCGACCGTCTCCGCCTCGTCGAGGTTCCCCTTATCGATCAGCAGGACCGTCAGCGCACTCATCCGCCGAGTGCGCAGGGCCGTGTTGTCGGGCGCCTGCTCTTCGGCCAGCGCGAGGGCTTCGCGATAGAGCGGTTCGGCGGCGGCGAAGTCGCCCATCTCGTGGTAGAGCCCGCCGAGCAGCACGACGGCGTCGGCCAGGTCGGCGGGGCTGCCGCCGTCCGTCTGCCGGCGAATCCCCAACGCCGAGCGGAGCTGGCCGAGGGCGCTGTCGAACTCGCCGAGCTGTTGGAACGTCTTGCCGATCGTCTCGTGCAGCGCGGCCCGCACGGTGGGCTGGTCGGGGAAACTGCGGTCGATCTGCCCGGCCGCCGCCTCCAGCACCGTGAGTACGGTGTACTGCCGGCCACGGGCCTCGGCGGGGTTGATCGATGTGAACAGGCGTTCGAGGAACTGGTACGTCGCCTGGGCACGCTGTGCTTCATTCTGCGCCAGTCTCTCGGCGTCGAGCGCCCGCTGGCGCAGACTGCGCTCGTGCAGGATGGAGACGCCGGCCAGACCGAGCAGCAGCGCCAGTGCCACAGAGGCGATCACGCCGAACCGGGCCACCTGCCGCCGGCGCGTCTCCCGCCGGGCTGTGTCGGCGGCGAGTTGCCGCTCCGCCCGGCGTTCTTCGAGCCGCCGCAAACGATCGGCTACCTGGGCGGCGGAGGCCAGTCGTTGCGTCGGATCGCCGTCCACGCACGCGGCGATGTCCTCGACCAGCAGCTCATCCGAGACCTGCCGGTGCCAGCCCTCGGCCAGCGGCCGTTTCAGGTCGCCGACCACCATCTGGAACAGCACGATGCCCAGTGCGTAGATGTCGCCCTGGATTGTGAACGGCTTGCCGGCGTGCAGCTCGGGCGGAATGTACATGCCCGTGCCGGCGGTCGTGCGCGAGTAGTTCTCCACGAGCGTCGCCGTGAAGCCGACGCGCGGGATGTTGGCGCTGTCCAGCTTGCTGCGGTCGGTCAGTTCGCCGATGCCGAAGTCCGCCAGCCGCGGGCGCGGTGTGCCGTCGTCCGCATCGTAGATCAGCACGTTCGACGGTTTGATGTCCTTGTGCAGCACGCCGAGCGAGTGGGCGGCGGCGACGGCCTCGGCGACGAGGGCGACCAGCTCCAGACGCTGGGCGAGCGGCACGGTCGACAGGCCGCCCTGGCAATCGGCCCAGTCCGGCAGGCTGCCGTGGGCCGTGTATTCGCACTCCAGGAAGTACGGTGCTTCCTTGAGCTGCACTTCGTAGAGCTTGGCGATGTCCCGGCGATCGCCGAGCTGTTCGCGGATCAGGCGGAAGAGCGTCAGTTCGCGCTTGAGCGAGCGCAGGCCCTGCGGGTCGAAGCAGAACTTGAACGCCCGCGGCTCGCCGGTCTGTTGGTTACGGCCGAGCCACACTTCGCCGAAGCCGCCTTCGCCGAGCTTGCGCTCCAACACCCAGCCGGGGCGGACCGGCAGTTCGAGGCCGCGGCCCGGCCGCCAGCCGAGCACGTCTTCCTCGTTCTTCGTGACCGCCCGCACGGCCCGGGCCTTCTTGCTGTCCGGCGGCGCAACCAGCGGGGCCCGTCCGGCGACGCCGACCTCGAAGACTTCGAGGGCCTCGTCGTTGCCCTGGAAGAGGTAGCGGCCATGGGCCATCCAGGCGAGCCGCAGATCGGGCTCGTCGCCGGCGGGGTGGTGGCGGATGTACTGGCGGGCGTCGTCGAACGCCCCGCGTGTGAGCAGGATCTGTCCGGGCAGGGCCAGGTCCATGACGCGAGCCGCCATGTCCGCCGCCAGACCCACGACTTTCGGCTGCGTCCCCGCTTCTGCCGACAGGAGGGAGACCTGGCCGATGTGCAGTCCGATCCGGACCTGGAGCGGCACCGGCCGCCAGGGCTCCGTGGCCAGGGCGTGCTGGAAGAGCAGGGCGGCGCTGACGGCGTCCTCCGCCGTCGCAAAACCCGCCAGAAAGCCGTCCCCGGTGTCGTTGAGTATCCGAGCGTCGCGCCTGCCGGCGATGATCTGCCGCGAAATGGCGTCGTGCCGGGCGATGAGCTCACGATAAACAGCCGTCCCGTGCCGGCTCTTCAGCTCAACCGACCCGACCACGTCGGTGAACATGAGCACCATCAACTGCGCAGCCGGCGTATCGCTCATCATCCTCGTCTCTGTCCCGCTTTCGCCGCATGATATGCACCCCCGGCGGGGGCAACCAGCCCCGGGCCGCGGGCGGCTTCGGAGCAGCGACACACCGGTTACGTTACAATGGCTGTTTGACTCGGCGGACCAAGATTGTGTTGCACATGTTGGCGGGCGATCCGCGCGCCGTCGGTACGATGGATTCATGGATGGGAGACGGTCTCAAGGATGAGGAGAATTGGCATGAAGCCTGGAGTGGGAACAGCGCATCAATCGTGTGACGTGCGGCTTGTCGGGCTGGTGGTTGTCCTGTTGCTGGGCGGTTCGGCCCGGGCCGCGGTGTACGAAGTGGGGGACGGGCAGCCGTATGCGTCGATCGGCAGCGTGCCGTGGGAGTCGATCGGCGCCGGCGACACCGTGCTGATTCACTGGCGGGCCACGCCGTACAAGGAGAAGTGGGTGATCGCGGGGCAGGGCACGGACACAGCCCCGATCACGGTGCGCGGCGTGCCGGGGCCGGACGGGCAGTTGCCAGTCATCGATGGCGACGGAGCGACGACGCGCCTGGCGCTGGATTACTGGAACGAGAACCGGTCGGTCATCAAGGTCGGCGGATCCAGCGTGCCGCCGGAGGTGATGCCGCAATGCGTCGTGATCGAGAACCTCGACGTGCGTGGCGCGCGGCCGCCGAACGCGTTCACCGATGACGCCGGCAACGTGCAGACCTACTCGCTGAACGCGGCGTCGATCCACATCGAGCGTGGCGAACACATCGTGATCCGCGGCTGCATCATCCGCGACAGCGGCAACGGGTTGTTCGTCTCATCCAGCGACGAGTACGTGGCCCGGGACATTCTGATCGAGGGCAACTACATCCACGACAACGGTAACGTCGGCCGGATCTACGAGCACAACGTCTACACCGCGGCGATCGACATCGCATACCAATGGAATCGCTTCGGATCACTCCAGCCGGGAGCCGGCGGGAACAACCTCAAGGACCGCTCGGCGGGGCTCGTGGTCCGCTACAATTGGCTCGAAGGCGGGAACCGGCAGCTCGACCTCGTTGATGCCGAGGACAGCAGCCAGATCCGGGCCGATCCGGCGTACCGTGCGACACACGTCTACGGCAACTACTTCATCGAGCCCGCCGGCGAGGGGAATCGCCAGATCGTGCACTACGGCGGCGACAGCGGCGCGACTGACTGGTATCGCAAGGGCACGCTCTACTTCTACCACAACACGCTGGTCTCGACGCGCACGGACCGCACGACGCTGTTCCGCCTGTCCACGAATGACGAACACTGCGATGCCCGCAATAACATCCTGTACGTGACGGCGGCCGGCAACACGCTCGGCATGCTCGATTCCGACGGTGTCCTGGACCTCAGCCACAACTGGGTGAAACCGGGATGGGTCGAGGCGTTCGAGCCGCTCGGCGGGGCCGTGAACGACGACGGGACGTCCATCCTGGGCGACACGCCCGGTTTCGTCGATCCGTCGACCCAGGCTTATCACCTGCTGCCGAGCTCGGACTGTGTTGATGCGGCAACGGTGCTGCACCCCGCCGTCGTCGGCGTGCACGACGTGCTGCGGCAATACGTGCGTCACCAGGCGAGCGTAGACCGCCCGGCGTGGGGCACAGTCGATGACCTCGGCGCCTACGAGTTGCTCCCGGGGGACGCGGACGGCGATGGCGCCGTGGACGCGGACGATCTGGCGGTGCTCGCGCCGTGCCTGACGGGCCCGGACGCGACACCGGGATCGGGATGTCTGGTGTTCGATCTCGACGTCAGCGGTGACGTCGATCTGACGGACTTCGCCGTGTTCCAGACGGCTTCGGGCGGGTGAGATTTCGCCCCCGCCGTCGCTACCGCTCCATATACCGCACCTGCAATATCCCCGCATCGGCGAGGTCGACGTCGCCGTCTTCGTCGATGTCGGCCTTGGCGAACAGGGTCGGGTCGACGCCGGCGGGGGGCGTGAGAACGTCCGGGCCGGCGAGGCAGGCGCCTTGCGCTTCCACGTCGGCGACGTTCAGGAAGCCGTCGGCGTTGATGTCAAACGTCTCGATAACCCGCACGTCAACGTGAGCGATCACGGTCCGCACCGTGACCTCATTGCCGGCGACGGCGTCGTCGAGCTCCATGGCGTAGCCCAGGTGGATGAAGCCCGCCGTTACGTTCCACGCCGGGTCGGCCGGCTGGGTGTGCAGGTCGTGGTACCAGTTCACGTGGTAGCCCATGAAATCGCACAGGAACCGGCTGGTGTCGATCGTGGTGGAGTACGGATACAGGTTGGGCACGGTGGCGATGATCGCGTCGATCACGTCCTGCATCGGCAGCGTGGAGTACCGCTCGGTTCCGGGGATCTCGCCGGCGATCGGCAGTTCCGGCGTCGGGTCGTAGGGAGTCAGGTAGTCGTTGGTCCACGCGCTCAGCGAGTACATGCGGTGACCGCCCTCTAGCTCCCAGTCGAAGTCATTGCCGGACCGGCCGTAGGCCACGATCGCGATCGGCCGCAACTGCTCCACCAGCGGCCAGAAATCGCCGGACGTGTCCTGGTAGTCGACCTCGAAGTCGCCATCGCCCTTGGGGTTGACGCCGGTCCCGCCCGGGAATTCGGGGAAGAACGCGTAGACGTTGTACCCGCGGCCTTCCCAGTTCTCGCCGACCCAGCCGTCCGGGTTCTGTTCCGGATTCGGACTGAACTGCCGCAGCATCTCATTCGTCGGCGGCCAGTAGCCCGTGAGCAGGACGTTCGGCAAGCCGTTGTTGACGAGATCGAGCCGGTCGACCGCCGACCGGAGATCCTGAAGCTGGATGGACCGCGCGTAGGGAAGCGTGACCGGGCCGGGATCGCGCGTCTCCTGAGCCACGGCGCCGGCGGCCAGCAGCAACGTAACGATCGTCAGGGCAACCACTCGCGGCAGGCCGCGCGAATACGAATGCAGCGACATGTACACTCCCTTTCTCGCCGCCCCCGTTGTGATCAGCCTGTTCCACCATCCCATCGTCTGTGCCAGGCAGCGGCGGGAACCGCGCCGCCGCCGGCGGTGCCACTCACGCCCACGTCGGCGCGAGAGTCCGCTCCGAAAGGACGAGCCGCCGCGCTGCACGAGTATCTCGGCAACGCGGCGGGCTCAATGCTAGCCGTGTCCTCCGGCGCGTCTACCGGCGACGGAGCGACAGCAGACCGCCAACCAGCAGCAGGGCGAACATGCCCGGCTCCGGAACCAGTACCCGCATGTAGGCCTGACCGATGCCGGTGCCGGCACCGTCACGCAGGTCGGCCGTGAAGTACAGGTAGCCGTCATCCGTCAGGAACATGTCGTCGTTGTTGAAGATATCGATGTACGCATCGTCGTCGAACAGGCCGTTGCCGTCGACATCGACCGGATCACCCTGACGCAGCAGCACCGAGGTGTTGTTGTACACCAGCACGGCGTCGAAATCCGGATCGGCGTTGCTCGTGCATCCGCCATAGACGAAGTCGCCCAGGCCGTTCGAGACCATCTCGAAGAAGCACGCCGAGTAGACCGAGTCGCTGAAGGTCTCGCCGGGCTGGCCGCCGGGGATGAGATCGCCCACAGCCGCCAGCAGCGTGCCGTTATGAAGGACCCAGTCCTGCTGATCATCGTTGTCGCCACGGGCGAGCCAGTCGCCGTTGGGCGTCATGATAGACGCGACGATCGATTCGACGGGGGATGTGAAGCCCGACAGCGCCATGCCTTCCTGGACCACGATCTGGTTGTTGTACGCCAGGATGGCGTCGAAGTTGTTGTCGCCTTCGAGGTAGCCCTGCGCGGCCCAGTTGTTGCCGTCCGCGCTGACGTAGAAGTCGTTCATATCGAAGCTGTCCCACGCCTCTTGAGTCTGCGGACCGGGGACGGTCGTTCCTTCCTGGGCCAGTGTTCCGTTGTCGAACACGAGGAAGTCGTCGAACGTGCTGCCGAGCGAGCCGACGGTCGACGGGGCACGCGCGGCGACGCGGCCGTCATTGGTGATCGACGCCGTGTCCAGCGACGAGCCGAAGACCTCGGTCGGGAAACCGGGGACCGCGCTGCCTTCGACAAACACGCCGGCGAACGCGCCGGTCCAGCTCACGATTTGCTCGTCGGTCGTGCTCGGGGCGCTGCCGCCGAGGTTCGTCGCGAACGCGTAGTGGCCAAAGTCGTTGATGCTCAGCCTGCTGTCGATCAGGCCGACGAGCTCGCCCGACGCTCCCCACGGGGCCTGCGTGCCTTCGCGGACGACCACGTTGCCGACCATGCCCTGTCCGGTGAGGATGATCTCATCCTCGGACGTCGACAGATCGGTATCCGCCGACATGATCCAGTGCAGACCGTTCATGCTGCGGAACGGTCGGTCGAAGCTGCTGAACTTCGCGCCGGCCAGACCGGGAACGTCCGATGTCGGACTCGTCTGGATGTTCGAGTAGATCACGGTGGGCACCATTGCGAAGGTCACCGCCGGCAGCACCACCGCAATGGTTAGCACAGCACATACTCTGACAATTAGGTTCATTCTCGTTCCTCCTGTGATACGACTCCGCCCTGAGTTTGTGCGCAGCCGGATCGCCGGATGTGAAGCTGTACCCAACCTGAGATCTGACTGCGCTTCCTCGACTCTCGGTTCCGCCACGAAATGCTTGCAGGCGACGAAACCCCTCTTAAACCAAGGTACCCCTATCGACACCGCGGGGTCAATAACAATATTACGATCGGGTGATGTGCCGCGCAAATACACACGATCGGGGGACACGCTGTGACCGGCCAGACGTCGCTCGCTCGTTTGGCTGGCCACTTTGGCGCGCGGATGATCGAACGGGCGCCATGAAGCCTAAACTCCACAACACAAGTAG
Organism: Phycisphaerae bacterium; assembly: GCA_050115495.1. Classification (GTDB taxonomy): domain Bacteria; phylum Planctomycetota; class Phycisphaerae; order UBA1845; family Fen-1342; genus JAAYXS01. The sequence continues at coordinate 56,071 of JASFQK010000037.1, forward strand.
CTTACAGCATGTGCTGCGTTTTCGTGTGCGGTTACGGGGTGGCCGTAGCATGTGGTGACAGACGAGATGTCCCCTGATGATCCTACACCAATAGAGAAATGGATACACAGAATCAGTGTATATGCAAACCTGTGACTATCACAAAGCCGCTCGCCCCGCGGAACGTGGCGTCGGCGAATGCGGGCTGGCAGGGCGACAGGGGGCCGAGACGCGGATTGCTCCGGAATGGGCGGTGATCTAGGCTATCGCCTCGCCGCGCGGAGCAACACCGCCGCCGGCGACTGTGGGAGACTGACCGTATGTCCACGCCGGACTATCGCATTAACCTCGACGTTCGGTTTGGCTCGCTCGAGCTCATCGACGTGGCCCGCCTGCGGGACGAGGTGACCGAGCAGTGGTTCAACCAAACGCTGTGCACCGTCAACGACTGTGCCGTCCGACTCGGCGTCGTGCAGGGTGAGTTCCACTGGCACCACCACGATGCGGAGGACGAGTTCTTCTACGTCGTCTCCGGCCGGTTGCTGATCGACCTCGACGACCGCACGGTCGAGCTCCACCCGAACCAGGGCTTCACCGTCCCCCGCGGCGTCCGCCACCGCACCCGCGCCCCCGACCGTACCGCCATCCTGATGATCGAAGGCCGGAATGTGCAACCGACGGGGGACTGAGCTGGCGCTTATCTCATCGCGGTTCGCCGGCGAGGTCTGTCAGGAGACGGAGTAAGCCCTCCTGCACGCGTGAACCGACCGTGTCGGGCAGACCTTCGGTTGGCGTCAGGCTACGCAGAGCGGCGATGGGGAACTCGGACTTGTCCGTCAGCGTCGCCGTCCATTCCTTCTCTTCCTGCCAAACACTCTCACCCTTGACGCGCTCGCAGTGGTACAGGACGAACTTGCACGTGAGCTTGCCGCCTTCCAGTTGGGCCGCGATGTCCGCGTCGCGGGCCGGGGCATCGAATCGTATCTTCGCGACCACGTGGTCTACCAGTGCAGACGTGACGGGCCCGAGCAGGGCTTCGACCTGCTTCTCCGCCTTGCCTCGCCGGCGTGCCAGGATCGCGCTGTTCAGACGCTCGACGACCTCGCTGGTCGGTGTGGCGGATTCAACGGCTGCGTGGGTCGCGGATTCCTGCATCCGCAAGGTGAGATCGGTGACCTTACGCCGGCTCGGCTCGAGTTCGAGTTCGACCTTTCGGCAGTAGTAGGTACATGGTGTGCACTGCCCCGGAGGCTCCTCCTCACGCGCCTCCGCCTGCCACTTCAGGCGAACGCCCGTCTCGGCACGCGCCCGGGCAAGTGCGACAAGCCCCACGATGGCAACGACCGCCACGACCGCGACGATGGCAGCCGGCCACATCTCCGTCACGTCCGTGTCGGGCGGCGGTGATACGGAGAAGGCGACCGCGTACGAGTTGTTGGATTCGCTGAGCTCCGGCACGACCTTCTCGGTATCCAGGTCTATTGTGACTTCATAGTCTCTGCCGCGGGCCCGAGGCACGATTCCGAACTCGACGACCATGCGGACGTGGTCCTCCGCAGCCAGGCCCGGCAGCTTCGCCGGCAGCTCGCGGGACACGCCGTCGAGACGCGTCCGGACCGGCCCGGGCCAGGGGGGCGTGGTCTGCACGTTCAGCAGGAAGGGCGGGCTGTCGGCCGTGCCGACGTTCTCCAACCGAGCCTGCACTACGACCACATCACCTCGCTCAACCGCAGACGGAACGGGATCGACCGCCAAGTCTGGGCGCCTCTCCGGGCCCGGGAAGGAGAACTGAACGGTCTTGGTATCGATGGTGGGTTCCTGCTCGCCGATGTGCCTGGTAAGCGTCACGGTGTAGCGGACGTCCTTCCCTCGCATCTCGTCCTGAACCTTGAAGCTGAGCTCGACAGGAGTCGACCCAGGCTTCAGGTCGCGCAGTCTGCCTTCGCCTGTGGGGGCACGGCCATCATCCTCCGGGGTGGCCGTCACAACGAACTCCCCAGGCAGCGGCGAATCCGAGTGACTGATTACGGCAGCGGTCGTCACCCATCGTCCGTCCGGCTCGTCGAGCGTACACGACTTGATTCTCAGCTCGGGAGGTGCTGGGATGTGAAAGTCGTCCTTCCACTCGTTGTTCTTCTCGTCGGCCTCCCGAATCCTCCCGGGATCGTCAACCGTGACCGTCGCCACGAAGCGCTGCCCGCGGCACTTGGGAGTGAAGAACCACTCGATGCACACGTTGTGGACTTCGCCGGGCGCCAGTTCCGGAAACAAACGATCCCCTTCGATGAACCGGGCCTCGCATTGTATAAAGCGTCGTCCGGGCCACTCGGGCTTCGTCGACGCACCCAGCATGTATCGGGGGCTGTTTCCCGTGCCTATATTCTTCACTTGCAGTTTCACTCTGACGTTACGTTCCTCGGCATCGATGATCTCGATCGTCGGTGGCGGATCGCGCAGGATCGTGAGATCTGGAGGCCCGACTTCCAGTGGGAAGGTCAGGTGCACGGACCTGGTGTCGAGAGGTACCGGCCTCTGCGGATTGCGTGAAACGTGCGTGAGTGGTGTCGGGGGTTGGTAGGCGAGCGTCACCGCGTAGTCGGCACCTCGCAACCTCGGCGTCGATGTCGCCTGGAAGTGGATCTCGATCTCTCGCGACTCTCCCGTCTTCAGTCCGTCGAGCGCCCCCTCTCCTGCCGGAGCGCCCCGGACCTGCGGCTTCGCCGTGATGAGGAATGGCCCCACCAAACGCGAGTCGTCGCGGCGCATCACCGTGGCGGTGGCGATCCACACCTCGCCTTCGCGCCGAAGCGTCTGATCGTTGATCCGCAGTTCCACGCCGTAAGCGGATCGCTGGGCGTAGCCTGGCGCGGCGGGCAGCACAGCGCACGCAAGAACTGCGAGACATAAGACGTGATGGAGTCTCGGCCACATCTCTCATCTCCCCGAAATGACGCCTGATTCGCCGCGGGTTGCCAGATTGCGCTGTGTCCACGGCAACGGTCGATATGTCGGCGACGGCTTGGTGTTGCCAGCAGGCCACGCCTCCCCGTGCATATGCGCGAGGATGGTAACAGCGCAACGGCGCAGACACAATCAGAATGGGTGGTTAGATGCTTGTGGCGTTGCGTGTAGCCGAGGTGATTGCAGACGGTGAGCCGCGCCGCTATCGCTCCGCGACGCCACAGTCGACGTGTGCGGCTGGGCCGACGGGGTGACGCCTTATGCAGGGATAGAAGGTGTAGCCGACGGCTGTTTGAGGCGACGCCGCGGAACGGCCAGCGAGGACGTGACACAAAACACTCGTGCCTGACGGCAAGCTCGTTTGAGCTCGCCGTCAGGCACGTTGGCGTGATGCAGCGATAGGCTGAAAGCGAAGCGGAGGCCGCTCTACTGCACAGCGGTCTGGAGCGTCGCGAAGTCCGCCAAGTCGGCGTCGGCGTCGCCGTCCAGATCCGAAGTCGCACAGCCGCCGGGCAGGGCCACGTCCGGGCCGTTGAGGCAGCCGGCGAGGATCTGGAGATCGTCGACGTCGACGATGCCGTCGCCGTTCAGGTCGCCCAGTCCCGACGTGACACTCAGCGTCAGCGCGGCGGGATAAGCGGCGCCGGCGGGGTCACCGTTCTGGTCCGTATGGCCGACCTTCAGTCCGTACGGCGTGCTCAGGCCGAATGCGTCGTCGCCGGCGGCGGCCACGGTGACGTTGACCGTGCCGGAGCCGAGCGTGCGGAGCGTGACGCGGTACAGGTCCACCGGGGCGGTCAGGCCGCCGGTGAAGCTGGTGGTGTAGCCGTTGATTGCCCAGGCGCCACGATCACCATCGTTGCCCTCGAAGGAGATGATCTCGGGGCGGGTCACGTCAAACGAGGCGAGCGGGGTAATGGATTCGACGCGGGCCACACCGCCGGCGGAGATGAACAGGTCGTGCACGAACTGCATCACGCCGTTCTGCTGGCCGGCGGCGGCGTTCGCCCCGCTGGTCACGGCGGCGCTGACGGTGATCTCGACGGTCTCGTTCGCCGCCAGGTTGTTGAGGGCGTGGCCGCTCGGCACGTAGACCGAAGTGCTGACCGTGCAGTTGACGCCGGCGTTGGCGTTGAGGTAGACGCCGGTGGCGGAAGGCGTATCGGTATCGTAGAGCCGCCCGACGACGCGACCGTCGGTGTTGCCCTGGAAGTTCAACGTCCATTGCAGGTCGCTGGCCTCGATGCCGTTATCGCCGGTGGCGTCGACGTCCCAGGGCCGCGTCTGCGTGGCCGGGTCGCCGTCGTCGCCCTCGGGGGCTTCGCTGAAGCTGTTGCTGAAGATCCAGTCAGGCTCGCCGAAGACGGCGGCCAGTTTGGCGATGTCCGCCGCATCGCAATCGCCGTCGCGATCGGTGTCGCCGGGGATGAAGGGGATGGCCAGCGGATTGACGCGTCCGGCCATGACTTGGTACGTCGTGATGGCGCCGAAGTCGTAGTCCACGCCGACGCCGTCATCGAGCCAGAGGGGTACGTTTGTGGTGTAAGGCTGAATGGCGTCTTCGTTGGTGTTGACGGCGTTGCGGAAGAAGAACCACGGGGAGGGGCCCTGTCCGCCGGTCCCCGTCACTGCCTCGCCGCGAATCCACTGCTCGGTGGCGGTGTCCTGCCAGTTGTTGCCGTTGAGGAGTTCGCCCAGGCCACCGGGCGCCGGCGTCCAGCCGTCGCCGGTCACGCGGCAGTCAACGCGCGACACGCAGTCCGGATTGAACCCCTGCGGATCGTCGAGGGCGTGCACGTGCCGATACGGCAGGCCGTCGTGCGTGCTGCCGTCATCCACGTGCCGACCGTCCTGGTCATACTCCCAGCCGCGATCGTGCTCGAAGCTGAGCTCGTCGACGATTTCGAGGTCGTCGCTGATATCCTCGAGCGTGCTGGCGCCCTTGAGATCCAGCGTGTAGCCGTCGATGTTGTTCGGCTGCCCCTTGTCCAGGTCGCCGTCGCCGTACTGGTCCATCGGCTCACCGGTCTGCGGGTCGATCACCGGCGTGATGAGCTCGTCATCCGGGCAGATGTCCTTACCCCAGCGGAGCCCGCCGGGGTTGGAGGGATCGGCCTCGGTGCGGCCGGGACGGTTGCGGATCAACAGGATGGTCGTGCTGCCGTCGTTGTTCAGCTTGTTGGGCGTGTCCAGCCCGCCGTTCCAGATGGTGTTCCAGCGCTGGAAGCTGGTGTCCGCCAGCAGCGCGGGGTAGTACTCGCTACTGCCGATCCCGATGACCAGCAGACCGTTGGCGCCAAGCTGCAATCCATCCAGGCTGAAGAACTCGTCGACCTCCTGCAGGGGATCAACGTCTGGCCGGGGGGGAATGCTGCCGAGCGCGTAGTACTTGCCCCGTGCCCCGTTGACGAACGCGACCGCGTAGCCGTCGAGCTTCATGCCCGGCGTGCCGTAGAGCTCGATGAACTCGCGGGTTGCGTCGGCACTGCTGCCAGGCGGGTTGATGTAGACCTCGTTGAGGACTATGGCGGCTACAGCCGGGCTGGCCACCAGCAACAGACCCAGACAGCCTGCGACGATCTTACGCATAGTAGTATCTCCAGATGAGACCCGTCTCCAAATGGGCGAGTCGACCACGTCGTTCTCGGAATCGCCGCTCAGCGCAACACCCAGGCATCCTCAGAGCGGCGTGCGATGCTGAGGATCCCGTCGAACACGACCGCAGGATTGAGATCCCGCTGCTCCGGCGGATACACGTCGGTGTTGAGCGCGAATTCGCCATCGCGATCCTGGTCGATGAACACCCGGACATGGCCGTCGGCGAACAGCACGTTGGCGCGATGTCCCTGGAGGTCCTTCTTGAGCACCCACGATCCCGTGCCGTGGGCCGGGCCGAAGTCCGCGTAGTTCTGAATGCCGTAGGGACCGTCGTACGGTCCGTCGATCATCGTCTTCACCGACCGCTTGCCCAGCACCAGGTTGTCCAGGTCGGTGCGGCCGTCGCCGATGAGCGGGATCCGCGACTCCGTGACCAGCGTCGCGCCGCCCAGCCGCAGGCCCCCGTAGCCATTCTTGACCCGCTTGGTGTTCGGGTCGCCGTGGATCGGGTTCCACTCGGTCCGGGCCATGTAGTACGACTGCGTGTAGTTGGTGTTGTACCCGCGATCGATCAATTGCTGTGCTTCGTTCGGCGCGTACGAATCCACGCCGGCGGCCGTCGCGCCCAGCTTCTGGTTGTAGCGCGCCGGGTTGCTCGGACAAAGCTGCGTCGCCGGGAAGGCCAGCCGCGAGTTGACCAGGTCCGCCACCCAGCCGACCTTGTCGACCGGGCCGTCGCGACCATTGGAAACTTCAGGATCGAAGGACCCGCTGCACGTGCGGTCCTCGTTGTCGCCGGCGTAGGCATGGATGGCGATGCCGATCGTTCGCAGGCTCGCGCCACACTTCACTTCCTTGGCCTGTTCCCGGGCGCTGCTCAGCGCCGGCAGGAGGATCGACAGAAGAACGGCGATGATGGCGATCACCACAAGGAGCTCGATTAACGTGAAGCCCGTCGGTTGCCTGCGGCTGTCGTGCATGCCAGTCCTTTCGTTTGCCTCAGCTCGCCACGCCTCCTGAGTCCGGACGATCGTCACACCGCGGCGGCTCGCGCTGACCCCTCGCTTCCGCTCAAGCTCGATCGCGTCGGTCAGCCATCCGCACGCAGCCACCCGCGGGGCCGGTCGGCTTCCGCGGGCGGCTGTGGCGTGGTGTCAGTCAGGGCGACACGCGTCGACGCGTCGCTCCCTCAGCGAGCCGGTGCTCTAGCGACGCCGAGCCAGCCCGAGGCCGGCCACCGCCATCAGCACGAGCGACGTCGGCTCCGGCACGTACGTGCCCGGGTTGGCCACGTCGCCGTGCGCGCCGGTGTACGAGCCAAACGCGTCGCCGAGCTCAGCTTCGACCCACTGGTACACGTCGTTCGCGCCGAGAGTGGCCGGCGTAGCCGGGTTTCCGCTCACGCCATTCGTGCGAATCGAGTCGTCGAAGTCCTCGTCGCCGTAGGTCAGCCGGTCGATTTGCAGGCTGCCGGCGTCGTAGAGGTTGATCTCGTCGTTGCGGCCGATATTGGCCTGATTTCCACCGATCACCTTGACCGTTTCGACCAAGCCCCAGTTGGCCCGGAAAGTCTCGGCGGGGTCTTCGCACAGGATGACCGATTCGCCGGGCTGCACGGTGCCGAAGTCGCTCAACATGACATCGCCCGGATAGCGAGCATCGTCAGAGAAGCTCCAGCCGGTCATGTCGACGGGGTCGATGCCCGTGTTGGTGAACTCAATGAACTCGCCATCGTCGCCCTTGTACATCCACTCCGTGATCTGCATGGACGCCGCCACAGGCGCCGCCAGTACGATGATCCCGAGCACTGTGATCAGGGTGTTCCTCATTCCAGATCTCCTTTCTCCTTCGGTTAATTCATAACTGCCCCAGGGGGCCGACATCGGTAAGGCTTGGATGGAGCCAGCTTGTAACCGGTATGTGTGAGCGAATGATGAACGCCTGGCAAAGACCGGATGAGCCGGCGTCGCTGGAGACGAAAAACCCGCCGATCCGTAAGCGCTGCATCTTGCAGCATGACGGCGCGGCGAGCACAATGCCGACCCGACCGGCTGCCGGCGCAGCCGACGCGAACCCCTGCTCAGGAACTCCCATGTCACGCACTTGCTGTCTGCTGATCGCGCTTGGCGGCGTTGCCGCGGTGTTGGCCCAGTCCGCTCCCTCGACCCCGCCGGAAGTCGCCACGATTCGACAGGTGTGGGTCTCCACCGGCACGACGTACGCGAACACCGATTCGCTGGCGGCGTGCCAGGTCGGCTTGGACAAGGTGAGGGTCTTCGCCACCGCCAAGGATGGGGACCGCGTCGACGTGTTCGACGGCTCCACGGGGACCTGGCTGCGGTCGATCGGCACGCCGGGGAAGGACCCTGGGCAGCTCAAGTATCCCAATGGCATCGCGGTGTGCAGTCTCGGTGAGGAGAAGACCGCCGCGATCCTGGTCGTCGAACGCGACAACCACCGCGTGCAGGCCTTTCGCGCCGACGATGGGCAGCCGCTCGGCTGTTTCGGCGACGAGGTGCTGCATCGGCCGTATGGCATCGCCGTGACGATGTTGGCGGGCGAGCAGGTTGCCTTCGTGACCGACACGGAGGTCCCGGCGGAGAAGACGTGCCACGTGTTTCGTATCCGGGGGCTCGACGACCAGGTGCGTGGCGAATACGCCGGCAGCTTCGGGGCGGCCGAATCACGCGGCGTCGTGCAGGAAGCGGAATCCATCGTCGTGGATGACCGGGAGCGGTTGATCTACCTGTGCGATGAGGTCGCCAAGAATGTGAAGGTGTTCCGCCTGGTCGAGCCTGCCCGCGCCACCTTCGTCAGCACGTTTGCGGACGGGCTCATCCAGGGTGATCCCGAGGGCATCACCCTCATCGACACGCCCACCGATCGGCTGGTGGTCCTCACGCACCAGGAGAAGAAGCTGACGACCTGGCTGGTCTTCACCCGCCACGGCGAGTCCTACCGGCACGTGGCGTCCTTCACCGGCATGCCGACGATCGCAAACACCGACGGCATCTGCGTTTACCCACAGGCTTTCCGCGGCTTTCCGCAGGGGGCCTTTTTTGCTGTCAATGACGATCAGCAGGTGTGTGCGTACTCGCTCGGCGACATCCAGACGCTGGCGCAGCCGGCGAAGGTCGCCGCCGGTCGCTCGTCGCCCTGATCGCGCCGAGTCTGTGTCCCCAGGCACTTCCGCCGCTGTGCTGCCATAGGGCGCACTCGCGCGACCGGCGAGAGCGTGCACGATCCCCGACCCAATGTGTCGCCGGCTTGCGCAGAATTGCGCTGACGTTTGTGAAACCAACAATGTTGGCCGTTAGCTTTCCGCGCAGGCGTGGTTCGCCACGTTTGGAGGCGGTCGCTAGTGGGGCGTCCGTGGTCCAAGGCCGTAGGGGTGTGTGCGTGCTACAGGCCGCAATTCTCACGGCCGCACCAAGTCTCAATACTGCAGAAGGAGGAGAATCGTGAGTTCAGTACGATCCATGTGCGCGCGCACGGCCGGCCTGCTGGCACTTATCTGTGTCACGGCTGGCGCTCAGGCCGAGTTGTCCTATCAGCGCATCGTCGGTGTCGGGGACGAGTTTCCGGGCGGCGGTACGTACTACAGCATGAGTTCACGCTTCGGCATCGAGAATGACACGCTGTATTTCTTTGGGCGTCCCAGCTCGAGCGCCCGCTACAGCCTTATCACACAGCCCGTCGACGGGGATCCGACGGTCCTCGCGGACAACTCGATGACCATCCCGGGTGGCACCGGGACCTTCTACAACATGACCAGCTTCGCCCCCAGCGTCTCCAACGGCTACGTGGCGTTCCACAACAAGACCTCAGGCAACTCGGAACACGGCCTGTACATGTGCGATCCGAGCGGCAACCTCTCGGTTATCGTCGATCGCAACACGCCCATGCCCGACTTCGAGTCTAACTTCGGTTCCTTCTCGGGGCCGGTCCTCGTGGATGGCGATGTGTACTTCCGCGCCACGAGCCTCACGTCCGGGCAGGATGGCTACTACCACGCTTCGAATGGTCAGTTCACGGCCATCGCCAACAACTCGACGATCATCCCGACCACCGGGACGCTCCTCTCCACCAAGAGCGACTGCAACTGCGACGGCACCCGCTTCTGCTTCGAGGGCGGCGACGAGTTCGAATACACGGGCATATTCTCCACGATCGATGATGGCCAGACGCTCGAAGTTCACGCCGACACGCTCACATCGATGCCGAACTACACCGCCTGGACGTTCGACGCCATGTCCGATCCCTGCACCGACAACGGCATCGTCGTTTGGCGGGCCCAGAGCGCCAAGGACGGAGAGCACGATGACTTCCGGATGCAGGGCATTTATGCCGACCTCGGCGACGAACTCGTCAGCCTGGTTGACCTGTATACGCCCAATCCCGGCGGCGGCAACTTCAGGAAGATCGACGCGCTGAAGGCGTATGAGGACGGCTACGTGCTGTTCACCGGCGAGCATGACCGTACGGACACCGGCGACGAAGATGGCGTTTACTACGTCGCGCCGGATGGCAGCGTGCATCTGGTGATCGAAGAGGCGCAGACGGTTGACGGCAAGGTCATCGAGGACCTGCTCAATGCGAGCCTCTCCGGCCAGACGGCGGTGGTCAGCGTGGGGTTCGAGGACGGCAGCAAGGCGGTGTACGCCGTGACCATCCCGGAGCCGACGAGCCTGCTGCTGCTGGCCACCGGTGCCGCGGTGGCCGCGCTTCGCCGGCGGTAGTCTCCAAACCGCTCGGTACCTTCCTGGGGCGGATGGCGTGTGGGTGCGCAGCGTAGCGTGCTTGCCCGACATCCGCCCCGCTCATTTCCATATCAAATGCCCACGTCGCGTCCTGACGGCGGACGCGGCAGACCTGGCCCCAGCCAGTCTTCCCCCAGTTCGGCACGAGAATCGTCATATATAGGTGGAATCGGGGGGCGGCTGTGGCTACCATGGGGTCTGGCTGTGGTTGCCCTCTGCGGGGGAGGGTCGACGCGGCAGCCGGCGTCGAACGCTTTCTGCAGGACTCACGTCAAACGCAAGCTGAGGAGAGGAGATGTATCACATGTCTCACCGCGGACGTGCGGTCGCGCTGACCTGCCTGCTGGCGATTCTGTTCGCCGGTGCGGCGACGGCAGCGCCGGTCGTCATCCGCAATGGGTCATTCGAGGTGGACCAGCTCGAGGATGGTGACTGGGCCTACGCACCACCGGCCGACTGGGATGTCCGCCACAACGGCAGCAGTTACGAAGGCGGATACATGAACGCCCAATCGCCGGGGATCAACCCCGAGGCGATCGACGGCGAAATGATCGCCTTCTTCAATGGGGGCAGCGAACCGGCGCTCAACCCATGGATCTCGCAGGCGCTGGAAGACACGGAAGCGAACCCGGTGCCGGCGGCCGAAGGTGCGACGTTCGAGCTGACCTTCTGGCTCGGCCGGCACGACGGTGGCGGCGCGGGTATCTACGCCCCCGTGATCGAGGCGATCCTCGAGGTGGACGGTCCGTCCGGTTGGCAGACGTTCGCCAGCGCCACGCACGACAGCACCGTCTCCGGGCTCGAACGCGGGCATTGGGAGCAGGTCCACATGACCCTCGTCATGACCGGCGTGCCCGCCAACTACGTCGGGGAGCAGGTCGTTCTGACGCTGTTCAACCGCACGAACACGCTCGGCGACCCGGCGTACTACGGCGAAGCCAGCCTGGACGCGATCAGCATGATCCCCGAACCCGGGGCGCTCTCTCTGATGATCGTCGGAGCCCTCGGCTTGATCCGCCGGCGGCGCTCGGCCTAACGCCGGTCCGCTTGCTTCCAGATCGCCCGAGCACCGCCGGAACCGCCGCGGCGGTCCCGGCAGGGGGGTAGTGTCGGTAGCCCGTTGCCTGCCTCAAAAAAGAAGGGCCGATCCGCGCGGGACCGACCCTCCCAGAGGACGTCACGTTACAAGGAGCGTTACGAGCGTCGCCGCGAGAGGGCGAGTCCGGCGATCGCCAGCAGCAGCAGCGAACCCGGCTCGGGAACCTCCATCACAAAGCCGCGAATCTGGCCGTTGTAGAGCCCCTGACCGACGATCCAGCGACCGTTGTCACTGATAGCGTTGGCGTTTGACAGCACCCATCCGGAGCCGGCGGGGAGCAGATCGTTCAGATCTGTCATGACGCCGTCTTCCCACATGAATGCCCGCTTCTGCCCGCCGGCGGTGTAGGCATAGCCGACGACCACGCTCGAGTTGTTGATGCCGTTGGCACTACTGCTCGTGCCGCCAAGCGTGCCCAGGTCGATGACGTCGTCGCCGTCCCACAACGTCGCATGCGCGTATTCGTCCGCGACGACGTCGGAGTAACCCACGGCCTGCCCGAGGTCGTTGATGCCCCACGCCTCGCCGAAGCACCCGGCTCCGCCGATCGTGCCCAGCTCGTACGCCGTCTGACCGTCGTACATGTAGGGGCTCCAGCCGTCGAAGCCGTACGGCTGGCAGTAGCCGATCGTCTGGCCCAGGTTGTTGATACGATGGCCGGCCTGCCAGTATGAGCCGCCCGTGATCGTGGGAATCCGCATCGTCGGGGCGGTCTGGCCGACCTGCCACTTGAACGCGGAGAAGCCGTCCTCTTCCTCCACGTACGCGCTGCCGATCACCTCGCCGGCATTGTTGATGCCCATGCCCTCGCTCCACTCGCTCGTGCTGCCGGCAGGCGGTGCGAACTCGGTGATCGTGCCCGCGCTCCAGGCGTACGCCCGGCTCGGGCCGCTGCTGAAGTTCATCGTGCCGGCGATCTGGCCGTACGCGTTGATAGACTCGGCGCTGCCGCCGACCGCGTTCGAGTACCCGGCGATCGGATTGCTCATCACGCCGTTCTGCCAGAGGAACGGGACCCATCTGTCGCTGGCGTTCTGTCGGCCGCCGACGACCTGGCCGGCGTTGTTCACGTCGCTCGCACCGCTGCGGGTGCCTTCAGTGGGGATGTCCCAGATACCGGCAATGCCGTCGGCCAGTGCGGGCGCCGCCAACGCGAGCACCGCGGTTGCGGAGAGAACCCACCACAGAGTCCGTTTCAGGGATCGCATCACCATCTCCTCCTACCGCTGCAAGGAACCACTCGAATTCGTGCCCGGTCTGCGCGCACTACAAGTACGCCGCGAGTGTCGCTGCCACCGGCGGCACGACAGCACGAATCAAAACGTTCTGTTAGGCTTCCTTCTCAGGCGCGCTCTTGGTCGGCGCGCCGTTGCTCCTGCCTCAGGCCGGTGCCTCGGGCATCGGATGGCGTACCGTTACGGAGGTCGGTATCGCCGGGTACTGCATCTGCACGCGGTACACGTCAAATCGCTCCGCCTCCCATCCCAGCCGGTCGAACGCGTACTGCACGACGTCGTGGTATTGCGGGAGGGCAGGGGTGCGCGCCACCTGGATCCCCTTGCCCAGGTGCGTCACCGTCTCAAAGACCTGCAAGTGGTCCCCGTCGGCATGGATGTCCGCACCGGCCAGCTCGCTGTACACGTGCAGCTTCGGCGCGACGGGGCCGAACAGATCCTCGTGGATGAACTGATCGAAAACCAGCAGCGCCACCGGCGTGCGGAGCTGCACGGCATACTCCGCGAACTCGTTGTCCGGGGCGCGGTAGCGAGAGGCCACACTGCGTGTTACCTCGCCGCTGTAGAAGGTCATGGCCCCGGTGTTGCCGATCGGGCCGTCGAGCAGGACGTCCTCCAGGAATCCGGTGGCCCCCTGACGCCGGTGAAACCGTGGCAACGGCTGCGAACAGAACTGCCGCAGCAGCGGGACGCCGCAGGCCGCATCGGTCGACGGGTCGAGCGGCTCGCGCACGTCCGTACCGACTTCCTTCCAACCGTCCGTCGCCGTCTTCGAGCGGGACACCACCCACGGAACATTGGGTCGCGTTCGGCGGAAATCCTTGAACCCCCGCAGCCGCACCGCGTCGAAGCGGTCTTCCTGTTCGGCCGGCTGCACGATGTATGCAGCCGCGTGCACCTGTACCTGCACGCCCCAGATGTGACTGCCCCCCATGAACATCGCCTGCCGCTGAGCGATGTGTGCTTTCTCGGCTCCATCGCTCGCACACGCCGTCAGCATCATGTTGAGCGACTCGCGATCGCCGGCGTGAGTGTCGATCAGCCGATCGAACTCCTCCATGGCGGCCTTGGCCGAGTCGATCAACTCGCCGGGGACCCGGCGGCGAGCGGCGACGGTGAAGAACCGGTGGAGCGACGTGGCTCCCGGTATATGGTGTGCGGCGGCGAACAGATCGGGCATGTAGACCAGGTTGGCGATCTGCCAGCCTAGTTTCTCGTGAACGCCGAAAGCCTTCGATACTTCGTGGGCGCGGGCCACGCGGCCGGGCAGGCTGTTCAGGATCGCGGCGAAAGCAGTTCGAATACGCCCGATGACCTGCTGCGCCTCGACCTCGAACGGTTGAACCGCGTTACTCGGAGTGGTGCCAGTTGCCCGTGCCATGCGTTGCATCGTATCGTATTTCGTTTGTCCTTTCAATGAATCTTTCAGAAAGACAGAATGAAAGCGCAAGGCCCTATAAGAATATTGTTATCATGTTATTAATTCGCGATTAAGGCCGTCCGTATACTTTACGCGCACGTCTATCGTTTATCGACCTGCTGGCGTCCCGCGCGACGCCCTGGTCGGTCTCTGAAAGCAGGTCCTGGTTGATGCCGGAACAGAGGGGCGGCGCGATCGAGACGGGCCAGATGGTGGCGTCGGACGCTCGTTGACCGGACGTCGGTTGTCCACTATATGTGCTTCACAAGTAGTTGTGGAGGGCATCTAGTGCCGAGCTCCAAGGACTGCGCCTGTACGGGCCGATCGCTGCCGCGTTTGCTTCGCCCGGGCATCATGGCGTTTCTGGCGCGGGGGGACGCCCACGGCTATCAGATCGCCCAGCACCTGTCGGCGATGCGCATGTTCGCCGGCCGGGACCCCGATCACGCGGGCATCTACCGGGCGCTCAAGGAGATGACCGACGAGGAACTCGTCACGTCGTCCTGGGAGACGGGCGACGCGGGCCCCGCCAAACGTGTCTTCGCGCTCACCGCCGCCGGGCGGGAGTGCCTGGAAACGTGGTTGTCCACCTTGTGTGACTACCGCGACGCCATCAACGAGCTGCTGTCGCTGCTGCGACAGGCCAAACAGTGAGAGAATCGGAGAGGTTGGAAGTGGTACTCGATACGAACGTGGCGGGGATCCTCAACGATGCCCGGGGTGGCCGCCCGATTACCAGGGCGGAAGCGGAGGTTCTTCTCGGCCTGCCGGAGTACTCGCTGGAGGCGGCTCTTCTCCGCAGCACCGCGAACGCCGTGTCCAGGCAACGGTTCGGGAACGGCGCCCTGCTGCTCGGTCAGATCGGCGTGGACATGGCCCCGTGTGCCGGCGACTGTGCCTTCTGCTTCTTCGCCCGATCGCACACGTCGATTCAGCCCTCCGTCCTGTCCGTCGATGAGGTTGCCGGCCGTTGCGAACGCTTCGCTGCCGGCGGAGCGCGTGGCGTGTTTCTGATGACCATGCACCGCTTCGGCTTCGACTGGTTCCGGGACCTGTGCGCGGGGCTGCGGGCCCGCATACCGGCGAGCCTCGAAATCCTAGCGAACGTCGGCGATATCACGCGCTCCCAGTTGCGCGAGCTGAAGGATGCGGGCGTGACTGGCGCCTACCACGTCTGCCGCCTGCGAGAGGGCATCGATTCCTCAATGGACCCCGCGGATCGGCGAGCCACGATCGAGCGAATCATCGAGGCGGGCTTGTCGTGGTTCAACCTCTGCGAACCGATCGGTCCCGAGCACACGCCGGCGGAGTTGGCCGAGCAGATCTGGATGGGCGTTGATCTACCGTGCCGTCAGCACGGGGCCATGCAGCGTTTCCCGGTGCCGGGCTCGCCGCTGTACCGCTACGGTCAGGTCTCGCTGGCGCGGCTCGGGCAGGTCGTCGCCGTGGTCGCGCTGGCCACGATGGGGAAGACGGAAACCCGGAGCATCGCGGTCAACGTCTCCAATCTGGCCGGCCTCTTCAGCGGCGCCAACGCTTTCTTCCCGGAAGCCGGCGAGCCGGAGACCTGGGACCCGCCGCCTCATCCACGCGAAGCACAATGCGGCTTCACCACCGCCCTCTGGCGGCAGAGTTCGGAAATCAACACCGCCGACTGCCGCAGCATGCTGCAGGCAGCAGGCTTCTCCCACCTCACCGACTCCGCCGGCAACCCCACCAGCCCGCTGGAACCCGTGCATGACTTGCCGTCGGGCGTGGAGAGCGGCAGCGACTGAGACGGCAGCGACGCGGCCAGCAGGGGGAGGGGACAGCCGCTTTGCTTGGGTCCCACATCCCAGCGTCACGATCCGACGTACACGTTGACCAGGAATACACCGCGAACCGGGTCCAGGTGCAGGCAGGCATGTTAGAGCTGACTAGGTGCGAACGAGACCTCGCACACCGTCCTGCTCTGCAGCTCGCCGTTTCATCGAGAATCGAACGCTCGAAAGTGCTATAGAGAATCGCCTCTCGGTCAGCAATCTGGAGTGTCCTTGTGGGCTGAGACGACACGCACGACCTGTTCCAGTACCCAAATGGTGCGTGCAAGTTGAACACCTGCCAGAAGCGAGAAGAACACAGCGGCGTACAGAAACGGCATCAGCGGGTGCTTATCTCGATCGAGGACCAACGCCAAGAGCGCGGCAACGGTGGCCAATGCGAGGGACCGGATCGCCCAGCGGAAGACCCGCCAGAGTGTTGAGTAGTGCCTGCTATTGCGCACGATAGTGAGCCTATCGCTGCCACACAGACCAAGTACGATCGCCTCGGCCGCGATCGCGAAGCCAAGAAGAGAGCCGAAGATACCGGAGAGGGAGCTATTGTCAAAAGTCGTTGATGGCGTCGTGATCAGGCGGCGGCTTTCTCGGGTTTTTCTCCGTCGATGAAGCGGACGCTGGCGATCACGTCCGGCAGAAGCTTCGCGCCATTCAGCGTCC